>NZ_JASOYM010000003.1:0-688585 GCF_030226665.1 Paenibacillus sp. UMB7766-LJ446 | reverse complement strand
TGAGCCGTTACCCCACCAACTAGCTAATGCGCCGCAGGCCCATCCCCAAGTGACAGATTGCTCCGTCTTTCCAGTTTCCTTCAGGAGAAGAAAACAACTATTCGGTATTAGCTACCGTTTCCGGTAGTTGTCCCAAACTTGAGGGCAGGTTGCCTACGTGTTACTCACCCGTCCGCCGCTAACCATCGGAGAAGCAAGCTTCTCTTCAAGTCCGCTCGACTTGCATGTATTAGGCATGCCGCCAGCGTTCGTCCTGAGCCAGGATCAAACTCTCCAATAAAGTATTGAAAAGAGCGATATGCTCATTTTGAATCTGACGAGATTAAAAATCTCATTTGTGCTCCAGTCGATTCAAGCCAAGGCTTGTTTCATACTTTCGCGTTCATTCTGCAAGCAGAATGTTTACTCACTCGTTGTTCAGTTTTCAAAGATCAAACTTGTTTCGCTACTAAGTTTCGTTCAACTCAGCAACTTTTATATCTTATCACATCCGAACCAACTTTGCAAGCTGTTTTTTTAAGTTTCTTTCGAAGCTTATTTGTTTCGCTTGCCGCACCGTGTTTCTCGTGTTTTCTTGGCCGGAATTAGAATATACCATGTACAGATTCGAAACGCAAGCTTTATTTTCAATTAATTTATCTCTTCTACGCTCTATTTAATATAGATGCCCTTAATTGGTTATTCATCTCTATATTAACTAGCTCTTTATATCAAGATTGAAAATCTTTCCCCTTCTAATTCCTGCTATCCGCTTGCTTCTCATCCTTTACTTATGGACATCCATTAAAAAAAGCCATTCCTATTCGGAAAGGCTTTTTTTAATGGATTAGCCGATGACTTCCTGGATGTGGAGCTGTCTTTGCTGCATCAAATTAATAATCGTTCCCTCTACCGATACCATTGGCCTTGTAGGATGATCCCGATCCGAGAAAATGATTTCACCAATTTGATTATTGCTGAGTTTCACTCGGATACCATTATGGATCTGTGTAGAACGCTGAATAAATACATTCACGATAGCAGGGTCTAATTTGCCAAATGCCTCACTCTGAATTTGTTCCAGAACCAGGTATGGTGACTGCGCCTTACGATAGATCTTCTCCAGAGTCATGGCGTGAAAGATATCAGCGATGGCTACAATCTTGGCATAGATATGAATTTGCGTGCCGCTGAGCTGCAGCGGGTAACCTGATCCATCCACTTTTTCATGATGCTGCAACGCTGCGAGTCTGGCTCCTTCATTGATGGCCTTTGCCTGTTTCAGCACCTGATAGCCATATTTCGTATGCTGCCGGATCTCTGCCTGCTCTGAGGCCGTTAACGTTGATGGTTTATGGAGGATCTGTGGGTCTACTTTGCTATTACCGATATCATGGAACAATCCTGCAAAAGCTACCTGCATCCAGTCCTTAGACGGCAAATCCATCCACTGGGCCAATTGATAGGATGTCATGGCACTCAATACGGCATGGTGATATACATAATCATGTTCTTGAATAACTCGTGGACTAAAAGTAAGCACATTATATTGTTTGAGATGAACAAACAATGCCTCAAGCTGTGTACGCAGCTCATATACAGGTAATTCAGCCGCCAAGGAGGACAGGAAAGCCTTTTTGGTCAATCCAACCATCTTTTCATACTCTTCGTGAAGGGACGTTAATACCGGGGTTGAGACTGCGCTGCCGCCTTTGCCTACCCGTTCTCCGTTCTTCTCATTACCTGCATGGCCTGAAGACGTGGATGAAGCCTTGGAACCTGTGCTGCTTGTCCCCGTTCTCTCTTGCTCGATGTCTACTTGATGAATCATAAAAGCTCTGAGCACTTCCACATCTTTGGGCAAAATGACTTTGCCTTTCTGAAACAAAACATTTCCACGAAGCGTTTGCACGTCATTTCCCAGTTTAAGTCCTGGTTTGACTTCTGACAGGGTGATTAATCCCATGTAAATTCCCCCCACTCCTCGTTCTTCTATGATGAAACAAGACCATAGTCCCGGTTTTTCACGTTAATTCCCATTATATTACTCAAGAATCAGGCTGTACATCCTATATTTCCAGGAGAGAGGTCCTGAAGCTGTGAAAATAACAAAGGGCCCCCATATGGGAGCCCTCCAACTTCATTGCAATCATAAAATGATTTTCGTTATAGAAAAATGGATCCTATGCTTCGGAACCTGAATCATCGCCCTCAACTTCAGCATCGGAAACCGAGCCCTCATCCAGAGTTGACTCTTGACCTTCAGAATCAGAGGATTCCGCACCTTCAATCCATTCTTCGTCTTCAGGTTCTTCCTCATTCTTGTCAATTCGGCTGACTGTAGCTACGGAATCTTCATCGCGAATATGAATCAGCTTCACACCTTGCGTGTATCGACCCATGGTGGATATGCCTTCCATACTCATCCGAATGAGCGTACCGCTGGAAGTGATGATCATCAGATCCTCTTCCGTCTTAACCATTTTCAGGCTGACTACTGCACCATTTTTATCTGTGACGTTAATGGTTTTAATCCCTTTACCGCCACGAGTCTGCATCCGATAATCGCTGACAGGGGTACGTTTACCGTAACCTTTGGCTGTAACAATCAGTACATCCAGCTCCTGATCTACAACGTCCATGCCGATTACGACATCCTGCTCATCCAACGTGATCCCTTTAACCCCGGTCGCACTCCGTCCCATGGAACGGACATTTCCTTCCGAGAATCGGATCGACATCCCGTGAGCTGTACCCATAATGATCTCTTGCTGTCCATCTGTCAGCTTAACATCAATAAGGGCATCATCATCACGCAGGGAAATCCCGATCAGACCGCCTTTGCGAATATTGGTGTAATCCTCAAGTGGCGTCTTCTTCACAACCCCTTGACGGGTAGCAAAGAACAGATACTTGTCACTTTCGAATTCCTGAACTGGAATCACGGCATTGACCGATTCACCCTGCTCGATCTGAATCAGGTTGATAATCGGGGTTCCCCGTGCTGTACGTCCAAGCTCTGGAATCTCATAAGCTTTAAGACGGTACACTTTACCTTTGTCGGTAAAGAACATGAGGTAATTGTGAGAGTTGGTCACAAACAGATGCTCAACAAAGTCGGTATCTTTGGTGTCCATACCCACTACCCCACGTCCGCCACGCTTCTGACTGCGGTATGTGGATACCGGCAGACGTTTCACATAGCCTGTATGGGTAATCGTGATGATAACCTCTTCACGTGGAATCAGATCCTCGTCCAGAATGCTCTCTTCACCTACAGTAATCTCGGTACGACGATCATCGCTGAAGCGATCACGGATTTCTTGCAGCTCCGTGCTGATAATTTCAAGCACCAGGTGCTCGTTGGCCAGAATTTCGCGATACTCCTTAATTTTGACCATCAGTTCGTTGTATTCATTTTCGATACGTTCGCGTTCCAAACCTGTAAGGCGTTGCAGACGCATATCGAGAATAGCTTGAGCCTGATCGTGACTGAGTGAGAAACGCTCGATCAGACCTTCTCTGGCTGCATCGGTATTGCTGGAAGAACGAATCAACGCAATAATCTCGTCGATATGATCCAACGCGATACGCAAGCCTTCCAGAATGTGTGCGCGTGCTTCGGCTTTTTTCAGTTCAAACTGCGTACGTCTGCGTATAACCTCAATCTGATGCTGCAAGTAGTGATACAACACTTCACGCAGGTTCAGAATTTTAGGTTCTTTATTTACAATCGCGAGCATGTTAATCCCAAAGGTGGACTGCATCGCTGTATGCTTGTACAGGTTGTTCAGCACAACACCCGGATTCACGTCTCTGCGAAGCTCAATCACAATCCGCATACCGTTACGGTCAGACTCATCACGAAGATCCGTAATGCCATCAATCTTTTTATCACGTACCAACTCAGCAATTTTCTCAACGAGTCTTGCCTTGTTCACCTGATAAGGAAGTTCCGTAACGATAATCCGTGCCTTGTTGTTGTTCTCTTCGATGTTGGTTTTGGCCCGCATCGTTACTGAACCACGTCCGGTTTGATACGCTTGACGAATTCCGGAGCGTCCCAAAATGTAACCGGAGGTTGGGAAGTCTGGTCCTTGAATGTAATCCATCAATTCCATGGAAGTGATGTCCGGATTTTTGATCATGGCCTGTACGCCGTCAATGACCTCTCCCAAGTTATGAGGAGGAATATTTGTCGCCATACCTACCGCAATCCCGCCAACACCATTGACAAGCAAGTTAGGAAAACGAGCTGGAAGAACGATAGGTTCACTTTCTTCACCGTCATAGTTCGGCTGGAAGTCAATTGTATCCTTGTTGATGTCTCTGAGCATTTCCATTGCAATCTTGGACAACCGAGCTTCCGTATAACGCATGGCTGCTGCCATATCGCCATCCACCGATCCAAAGTTACCATGCCCATCTACGTGCATGTAGCGCAGGGAGAAATCCTGTGCCATCCGTACCATTGTTTCGTATACAGCAGAGTCACCGTGTGGGTGATACTTACCGATAACTTCGCCGACGATTCTGGCTGATTTTTTATGTGGTTTATCGGGTGTCATGCCTAGCTCGGACATTGCGTACAGAATACGCCGGTGAACCGGCTTCAATCCGTCACGCACGTCAGGTAAGGCACGGCTCACAATAATGCTCATCGCATAATCCATAAACGATTCACGCATCTCGACGCCAATATCCCGATCTTTAATCTGCGAGTTCATTTCTTCCGCCATGCTGGACCTCCTTCTTGTCCTTCAACAAACATTCCATTCGGTCATTCAAAAATCGATTATATGTGAAGAGCCTAACAAGGCTAAAACCGCACAAGGACGCTACTCTTTATTATATTACTTTCACAAAAGGTAAACAATTAAACGTCCGCTGGGCAATAGCCTTTCTTCCGGGAACTTCAGAGAGTCTGGGGGTTCGCCCTGCCTTCCTCTCCATTTGCACATACAATGCTAAAAAAAGCGGCAAATGTACTGTGTATATTCAGGCTGAAGCTGTTCCCGTTCTACGATCAAACTACATCTGTGCAACAAAACCGCACAAAACGCCATATTTCTCTATTATACCACTGAAATCATCTCTTGTCCTTTGATTTCTCCGCGTCTGTCACTCTTAGAAACCCCATCATAACAGGAAAGGACTGATGGCTCTTGGGTATCCAGCGTGTCTCCAGCAAATGGACCAAGACAGCTGTGTTACAACGCAGCCGTAATGTGAATGGATATATACCGGTAACACGACAGTATAGCCGCCAAGCCCTTGAACGAATGACTGAACTATTTGAGTCAAACTATATCAAACCGGATCGGGGAACTTATGGCAATGGCGTCATGCGGGTAAAAAAAATCCGTAAATTTCCACTGGCAATCCCTTCAGCCGTATCCACCATCGAGGAAACACGATCCGAAAACGTTGACGAGCAACTATCTGCTTCAAGCGATGAAATTAGCGCTGAAATCTCTGCTGCAATCCCCATGACAACATATGAGCTTCGATATGGGACCGACAAGAGATACTTCCATTCCCTAGATGAACTGGACTTGGCGCTCACTAAACGTATTCAGAAGCGTGACTACATCATTCAACAAGGTATTCCACTGATGAAGCATGATGAATTGCCTTTTGACCTGCGGGTATTAACCCAGAAAAATCTACAGCGCAACTGGGAAACGACAGGCATTCTGGGAAGGATTGCTGCACCAGGCAAGATCATTACCAACATTCATGGCGGCGGACGATTGGCCACCTTTGATGAGTTGGTACGCCCTCATTTTGACAAGGATCGGTTTCAGCAACTGCGCAGTGAGCTATATCGTTTAGGCATTCATACAGCGGTACAACTGCAGAAGTCATTTCCAAGGCTCAAAGAGATCGGGATTGATATTGCACTGGATGAAGATGGACGGCCATGGATTATTGAAGTCAACACCTTGCCAGGCATCTATGCTTTTGGCCTGTTGCCTGATAAGGAAACGTACCGGAAGATCAAACGTTACGCGAGGGCGTACGGCAGATTACCCTCCAAAAAAGGGAAAACATCTCGTACCTCCCCCAAAGCCCAGGCCCCCTCTGCCAAAAGCCGTATACACCGATAACAGCCACGCCAATGTCCAGACTAAGATTCTCTAGACTATGATCCCATAATGTAAAAAGGCGCCCTCGCAGGCGCCTTATCGAATATCGTTAGATGTCGAGGTTTTTCACGTATTTTGCATTTTCCTGAATGAAGTCACGACGAGGTTCAACATTATCTCCCATCAGGGTATCGAACATGGCATCAGCCAGCATCGCATCGCTGATGGATACTTGCAGCATCGTCCGGCTCTCAGGGTCCATCGTCGTTTCCCACAATTGTCCGGCATTCATCTCACCGAGACCTTTATAACGCTGGATGTTAAACTTCGCATTTTCGCCGAGCGTTGCAATGATTTCATCGCGTTCCTTCTCGGAGCCAGCATAACGAATCACTTTATTGCGCTCAATCTTGAACAATGGCGGTTGGGCAATGTATACATAACCTGCCTCAATGATTTTGCGCATATAGCGATAGAGGAATGTCAGAAGCAATGTCCGGATGTGGGCGCCATCGACGTCGGCATCCGTCATCAAAATAATTTTGTGATAACGTGCTTTGGCAATATCGAAGTCATCACCAATTCCGGTACCCATTGCGGTAATGATCGCTCTGATCTCCGCATTGCCCAAAATCCGGTCAAGACGTGCTTTTTCCACGTTCAGAATCTTACCACGCAGCGGCAAAATCGCCTGGAAGTGACGATCTCGTCCTTGCTTCGCTGATCCACCGGCGGAGTCACCCTCGACGATGTACAATTCACTGATTGAAGCATCCTTGGATGAACAGTCGGCCAATTTACCTGGCAAAGAGCTGACTTCGAGTGCACCTTTACGACGTGTCAGTTCACGGGCTTTACGTGCTGCTTCACGTGCACGGGCAGCTTGCAGTCCTTTTTCCAAAATGCGACGGGATACGGAAGGGTTCTCTTCCAGGAATTCCTGCAGCTTCTCAGCAAACAGGGATTCGACAATTCCGCGCACTTCACTGTTACCCAACTTGGTCTTCGTCTGTCCCTCAAATTGCGGTTCAGGGATCTTGACTGAGATGATCGCTGTTAGACCTTCACGTACATCATCCCCGGACAGGTTGCCTGTGCTGTCTTTGATTACGCCCGCTTTGCGCGCATAATCATTGATAATCCGGGTAAGAGCGCTCTTGAAGCCAGATTCATGCGTTCCGCCCTCATGTGTGTTGATGTTGTTCGCAAAAGAATAAATATTCTCGGTGTAGCTGTCATTGTATTGCAACGCCACTTCCACTTGGATGTTGTCTCTTGATCCTTCCACGTAAATCGGGTTTTCGTGCATCACTTCACGCTTCTGGTTCAGGAAGGAGACATACTCGATAATACCGCCCTCATACAGGAAAGAGTTGGTTACACCTGTACGTTCATCGGTTAAAGTCATGCCAATTCCCTTGTTCAGGAACGCGAGCTCACGAATACGAGTCAGCAAAATTTCATAGTCATACACTCTTGTTTCCGTGAAAATCTCCGGATCCGGATGGAACGTAACTGTTGTTCCCGTTTCCTCCGTTGTACCGATCGTTTTCAGATCGTACTGAGGAGCACCGCGACGGTATTCCTGTTGATACACGTGGCCGTCAACCTTAACTGTAACAACAACTTTTGCTGATAGAGCATTGACGACGGATACACCTACCCCATGTAGACCACCGGATACTTTGTACCCGCCACCGCCAAATTTACCGCCCGCATGCAGAACAGTCATTACAACCTCAAGCGCAGGACGTTTCATTTTGGCATGTTCGCCGACAGGAATTCCCCGCCCATTATCGACTACAGTGACGCTGTTATCTTCATGAATAGTAACTTCGATATGATCACAATAACCTGCGAGTGCTTCGTCAATACTGTTGTCCACTACTTCCCAAACGAGATGATGCAGACCTTTGGCACTGGTGGAACCAATATACATCCCCGGTCGTTTACGTACGGCTTCCAGCCCTTCAAGTACCTGAATTTCATCTGCACCATATGACGGTTGATTCATAGACATGCCTTTCACCTACTTCTATAGATTCAATATCGTAAATATGCGTTAACTAAGAATGCATGCTGAAACGAACAAATCCCCTTAATTCCAGTAAGCAATCTAAATAAAAACAAGCAGCAAAAGGTACAATAACTCGTACCGCCGATAGGCTAGAGATCAGGAAAAATGTGAGCTCGCTTCTTGAGCGTAGCTGAGGAAATAGGCGAGTAGTACACAATGTTTTTGGTCACAACAATGGACTTGGCTTCCTCTTCACCGATATGCTCCACTGTTTTTTCCTGCTCGGCATGCGTGACATACTGCTTGGAGATTTTTGAGGATTTTTCAATCGATATATCAAAAATAGCAACCAATTCGGAAGAACGGATGATCTTCTCACCGCCCAGATGAATGTACATAAGCCCTCACTCCTTAGCGTTCAACCTGTCCGGCATGAACGTGATAAATACTGGCATCCTTGAGTTTGTCAACGTTCAGACTCTCGATACCGGTAGCCGTAATAAAGGTTTGCACCTTGCTCTGGAAAGTTTCGATCAGCTGCGTCTGACGAAAAGGATCCAGTTCAGACAGTACATCGTCCAGTAGCAGGACCGGATATTCTCCGATTTCTTCGTGAATCAGTTCAATTTCCGCAAGTTTAAGGGACAACGCCGTTGTGCGCTGCTGCCCCTGCGAGCCATACGTTTGTACTTCCCGATCGTTAATGAAAAAGGACAGGTCATCCCGATGCGGCCCACTAAGCGTTGTGCCTCGGCGAATCTCCTGCTCTTTCATTTGTGATAATTTTATCATAAATTGGTCCATTAAGACAGCTTCATCTTCCTCAGCGGCTTCGCTGAAGGAAGGAAGGTAGGCCAGGCGCAGGACTTCTCCGCCTCCGGTGATGCCCTGATGAATCGTTTCAGCCCACTTTTGCAGTTTCTTTATGAATTGTTTCCTTTTTTTGACGATTTTAACACCGTGCTCCACCAGCTGTTCATTCCACACCTCAAGCATGGTCTGGGCTGAAGCATTCTGTCCCCATAATTGCTTGAGCAGATTGTTACGCTGGACGAGCACTTTTTGATATTGCTGCAAATGATACAGGTAGCCCGGAGCCACCTGGCCAATCTCCATGTCAAGAAACCGACGGCGGACCCCCGGTGTGCCTTTGACAATCTCAAGATCTTCCGGTGCAAACATCACCACATTGAGCGCTCCGACAAAATCACTCAGCTTGCGCTGTTCCAGTCCGTTGATTTTTGCTTTTTTGCCTTGTTGCGACAAAGATAGCTCGAGCTTGACTGATCCGTACTTTTTGTCGACCTCTGCTGCAAGCCTGGCACGTTCTTCACCGAAACGAATCAGTTCCTTGTCGCGGGATGTACGGTGGCTCTTGGTGAGTGCAAGCACAAAAATGGCTTCTGCAAGATTGGTCTTGCCTTGGGCATTTTGCCCGATTAATAGATTCACAGGACCAAAAGAATCCAGTCTCAGATGTTCATAATTGCGGAATTGCTGCAGATCTATGCTGTTCACAAACACGCGGTAACCTCCCTTTTATCCCGTCCGTCAGGAGGCAGCAGGATCTAACTGGTCTTCTTATTGTGCGACAACTTCGAACGAACCTTCTCCGTCCACCTCAACGATATCCCCAGGGTATAACTTGCGTCCCCGGCGTTCCTCAGGCTCTTTATTCACACGTACAAGTCCGTCCTGAAGCAGAGCTTTGGCCATGCCTCCGGTTGGGATGCAATCGGCCAGTTTCAAAAATTGGTCAAGCTTAATATATTCCGTACGTATCGCTACTTGGTTCACTATGATCTTCCTCTCGTTAGTTGGTCGTCCGGTAAGGCAATATGACGTACAAGCTGTGACTGTCGTCCAGCGGTTTAAGGATGATCGGGCTCATGACGCCAGTAAAAGCGATCATCAGCTGCTCACTCTCCACCACTTTCAGCACATCCAGCATATATTTGGAGTTGAACGAGATTTTCAGCGGTTCGCCGTTAAAGTCGGCAGGTTCGATCTCTTCTCTTACTTTTCCCAGTTCGGAAGAGCTTGATGAAATTTCGATCGATCCCGAATCCATCGTTTGCATCCGCACAATGTTTGTTTTTTCTTCACGCGACAGCAAATAAGCCCGGTCGATAGATTCGCTTAATTTTCTGGTATCCAAAACAAGTTCTGTTTTGTACGAAGTCGGAATAATTCTAGAAGTATCCGGATAAGTTCCGTCCAAAATACGCGAATAGAACAGAACACGGTCGATTTTGAACAGGACTTGATTGTCAGCGACAACGATATCCACAAGTGTATTTTGATCCGGCACAATTTTGCTGAGTTCGTTCAGCGTTTTACCCGAGATCACGACATTGTTGAATCGCACACCTTCTGCATTATCCAGCATTGCTGAACGAGTAGCAAGACGGTGACGGTCCGTTGCCACAAATTTCAGTTCATTGTCACCCAAACTCCAGAGTACACCTGTCAGAATCGGCGTGGTTTCATGGGTGGAAATGGAGAATACGGTTTGTTTGATCATATTTTTGAGCAAATCTCCTGGGATGGAGACGGTTTGGTTTTCTTCGATGCTTGGCAATACTGGGAATTCTTCCGGATCAAGACCAACCAGTTGAATTTCGGTAGCTCCTGCGGAGATAAAGGTGTTGAAGTTTTCTTTTACCTCCATGTGCACTTCTTGCGAAGGCAGCTTTTTGATGATCTCGACAAAAAACTTGGCTGGCAGTACAACACTACCTGGTTGTTCTACCTGAACCACACTTTTATCTCCATCTTCAAGCGGGATGAAGGATTGAATTGAAATATCGGTGTCGCTTGCTGTCAACGTCACCCCTTGATGATTAACGTCGAATTTGATACCGCTCAGAATCGGAATTGTCGTACGGCTTGAGATGGCTTTGGAAACTTGCTGGATGGATTCGTTCAAGTAGTTTTTCATTATGCTGATTTTCATGGTTTCACTCCTAGCGGGTTTTTTGGGTGTTGAGGTGTTGAAATGTGTTTTTCAAAAGGCCGGAGGCCGAGCTTCAAAATCGCTTATTTGGAGATGATATCTTTTAGATCTTTATAGTAATAATAGTAATAGGGGCACTGAATATGTGGATAAGTGGGTATAAACCCATAAGCCCAAGCCTATCCACATGTGTATACGTTGTGCACAGGCTTGGGACTTATTCAGGTTGGATTCTTGATTTTTTCGGTTAAGTTGTTGATAACTTTATAGAGATCTTGATCGACTTTAATCGCCTGGGAGATCTTTTCATGCGCATGTATGACCGTGGTGTGATCTCGGCCTCCGAATGCTTCCCCAATCTTGGGCAGAGAGAAGTCAGTTAGCTCACGAGAGAGATACATGGCGATCTGTCTTGGAAAGGCAACAGCCTTGGTCCGCTTCCGTGCTTTGAAATCTTCAAGTTTAAGGCTGTAATACTCGCCGACCTTTTGTTGGATGTCGTGAATAGTGATCATTTTCGGACGACTGGAAGGAATAATATCCTTCAGTGCTTCAGCTGCCAGATGAGTGGTTACATCTTGATTCGTCAACGAAGAATAGGCAACAACCCGAATCAAGGCACCTTCCAGTTCGCGAATATTGGTATCAATCTGGTTGGCGATGTACATCATCGCCTCATTCGGAATATCCAGATTTTCCGCACGCGCTTTTTTACGCAAAATAGCAATCCGTGTCTCCAGATCTGGAGGCTGGATATCCGTAATTAGCCCCCACTCAAAACGGGAACGAAGCCGTTCTTCCAGAGTCGGAATTTCCTTCGGCGGTCTGTCGCTGGAGATGATGATCTGTTTCCGTTCCTCATGCAGCGCATTAAACGTATGGAAAAATTCCTCTTGCGTCGATTCTTTTCCCGCCAAGAACTGAATATCATCAATGAGCAGAATATCGACACTACGGTATTTGTTACGGAAGCTCTCCCCGCGGTTGTCACGGATCGAGTTAATGAATTCGTTCGTGAATTTCTCAGATGACAAATAAACAACTTTGCTGCCCGGATCATGCTCCAGGACGTAATGCCCGATTGCATGCATCAAGTGAGTTTTGCCGAGACCTACCCCTCCATAGAGAAACAGAGGATTGTATGCTTTGGCGGGCGCTTCAGCGACCGCCAGCGATGCCGCGTGGGCAAAACGGTTGCCCGGCCCAATGACAAATGTATCGAATGTATATTTTGGATTCAGCATGCTGAGTACCGCTTCTTCCTGAACAACTGTAGGCGTTGGCGCTGGCAGTTGAGGATCCGGTTCAGCAGGCTTGTTCTCCTCGATGACAAATTTCACATCGACCTGTTTGCCAAGCAGCTCATATACCGTCGATCCGACCAGTTTGGTGTAACGGCTCTCCAGCCATTCGACGGCAAACGTGGTTGGTGCGGATATGACGATCGAACGATCATTCAGCTTGGTTGCTTTGGTTGCTTTGAACCAAGTGTCAAAGCTGGGTTTGCTGAGCTTGTTTTGTATAATTGATAAAATTTGCTGCCATAAATCAGAAGTATGGCTGTCCACAGACTGTCACTCCTTTTACATGTTCCAAGTGTGGCTTAAGCCATGATGCAGTGTCGAAATACGAGATATATTGTTGAATTTATCCCCAAACCCCCGCAGGTCGAAAACAAAAAAAGAATGAACAACGGAAAATTGTTCACAACTTTATCCACAGGCTGTTGATAATATTATGGGTCAGATCACATATTCACATCCAAAAGTAATACAATCATAGCAAAAGAAGCCCGGCATTTCAATGTATCACGTGATTTTATCCACAAATTCAATAACTTGTGTATAATTTTTAATCACAACACAATATATTGTTTATAAATTGTTTAACTTTCGACAAGATGACCCAAAAACCCAAATTATTTTATACACAGGTTATTCGTCAAATGATGCCGAATTGTGTGTAAAAGTATTCTCGATTTGTGAATAACCTCTCTGTGGATAACCGTAAAGTGAAAATGGTCGTATTGGGGATTTACAGGAGGGTGCCTCTTCATGCTCGTCTTCCTTTTTTCGAAAAGCGGAATGGAGGAACGACAAAATGAATGGTATGGGAGATCAAGGAGAAGCCTGATAGTACGTGAGGAGCGTTTACTAATTTGTATGATCTGAATGAAGAATTTATACCTAAAAGAGGTAGGATACTAGATATGCACGCAAACATTGAAGATGGATGTGACTCCATTGCAGCAGATTGGTTTATGCCTAAAAGAGGTTGTTCTTTAAGACCGAATGGTGGTCAAAGAGAACAACCTCTTTTAGGTGGTTATAAGAGGAGGATTTACTCGATATGAGCAGAAAATTTACGCTGGAATTCCGCGATGTCTGCATATTCTTCTTCCAATTTTCGCGAAATGCGAATAAAGATGGGGAGCAGCTCCTGGTAGATCGATGCATGTTCTTTGATAGGGGTATGCTTGTGCGTTGTACCTACCATAGATGAAACGGCATGAAGGGACTTAATTCGCCCTGTAGCATAGAGACCGAGCACAACGGCCCCCAGACAGGAACTCTCGAAGCTCTCGGGCACAATGACTTCTTGGTTGAATATATCGGACATCATCTGACGCCACAGTGGGGAACGAGCGAAACCACCGGTTGCCTGAATGGAGGTTGGTTGTCCGATCTGTTCTTCCATGGCCAGCAGTACCGTATACAGGTTGAAAATAACCCCTTCCAGCACAGCACGGATCATATGCTCTTTCTGATGATGAAGGGTCAAACCAAAGAAGGAACCGCGGGCGTCCGGATTCCATAAAGGGGCACGTTCCCCTGAAAGGTACGGATGGAATAGAAGTCCTTCCGAACCGGGGCTGACGCGTTCAGCAATTTTGGTGAGTACATCATAGGAATTGATGCCGAGCCGTTTGGCTGTTTCCACTTCCGAGGCAGCGAATTCGTCTCGTACCCAGCGGAAAAGCATGCCACCGTTATTCACAGGTCCTCCGATGACCCAAAGATTCTCGGTGAGGGCGTAACAAAAGGTTCTGCCTTTCGGATCGGTAACGGGACGGTCCACAACGGTGCGGATGGCACCGCTGGTGCCGATCGTTGCTGCCACAACGCCAGGCTCAATGGCATTCACGCCCAGATTGGACAAAACCCCGTCACTTGCACCGATGACGAAGGGTGTAGAGGGGGAGAGAGCCATTTTTTCAGCCCATGTCCGATCCATTCCTTCTATAGTATGTGTGGTCGGGACGAGCTTCGATAGATGGTCAGCTGTAATGCCTGCAACCTCAAGGGCTTCGGCATCCCAATCCAGCTGTTCCAGATTGAGCAGGCCGGTACAGGAGGCGATGGAGTGATCCACGACATATTGACCAAACAGTCGGAAGAACAAATATTCTTTAATAGAAACAAATTTGGCCGTGCGTTGAAAAAGTTCAGGTTCGTCATGGCGCAGCCACATTAATTTGGTCAGTGGCGACATGGGATGAATCGGTGTACCTGTTCGCGAATAGATCCGATGTCCCAGTCCATTCTCCTGCAGCTTGGCAGCCCAAGCTGCACTCCGGTTATCAGCCCAAGTGATGCAGCGGGTGAGGGGAGTATCATCCTTCCCCATCGCAATTAGACTGTGCATGGCAGAGCTGCAGGACACGAACATAATTTGTTCCGCAGTTACGCCACTATTATCCATCACGCCGCGTACGGAGCGAAGGGCAGCTTGCACAATTTGTTCTGGATCCTGCTCAGCCACATCCGGAGCTGGGGTGTATAAAGGATATTCCTGAGTTGATGTGCTTACCACTTCACCCTGCTCCGTAAATAGTACGGATTTGGTACTGGTTGTACCAATATCCATACCAATCATATAGTTGTTCATATTACATAAACCTTCTTTCTTTTGAACCCGTAAAATTAAAACTCTAAGTGTGTGAATTTAAATTCTTCTTCTATATAGATATTCAATTTACAGGACTGTATTTAGCAGCAAAATAAAGATCAGTCCAACGACAGATAGTAGTGTTTCCATAACGGTCCACGTCTTCAACGTCTGTGAGACGCTCATATTGAAGAATTCCTTGATCATCCAGAAGCCTGCGTCATTCACGTGGGAGAGAACAAGTGAACCTGCACCGGTAGCGAGTACAACCAACTCAATATTGGCACCTGGTGTTAGTGCAAGAACCGGAGCTACAATACCAGCAGCTGTCGTCATTGCCACAGTTGCTGAACCGGTAGCAACCCGAATGAGTGCGGCTACAAGCCAGGCGAACAGGATTACATTAATATTGGCATGTGTTGCGACCTCAGCAATGGCATTACCTACACCACTGTTAATTAACACCTGTTTGAACGCACCGCCCCCGCCAATAATGAGAATGATGGTCGCCGTAGGCGCCAGACATTCACTGGTGAAGCGGGAGATGTCATGTTTGTTGAACCCGCGTGAGAATCCGAGTGAAAAGAGGGCGAACACGACAGAGATCAGCAAAGCTATAATTTCATGGCCGATAAATTCACAGAAAACGGTAAATCCGCTTGTGGCGTCCGGGTCTACGATATTGGCGATGGAGCCAATGAGCATCAGAATGACCGGCAGCAAGATGGTAAACAAGGTTATTCCGAAACCGGGCAAGTCGTTACTTTTTTTCGTAGCGAATTGTTCAGCCAGCTCTGCAGGCGGTTCGGTATGTATTCTTTTACCGATAAATTTACCGAACAGAGGTCCAGCGATAATAGCAGTAGGGATACCTACAATAAGAGAGTACAAGATCGTTTTACCCAAATCGGCGCTGAACGCTTCGATGGCAATCATGGGTGCCGGATGAGGTGGAACCAGACCATGTACAGTAGAGAGACCTGCCAAAATCGGAATACCGATCTGCAGCAGCGACATATTGGTTTTACGTGCAACGGTGAAAATGATCGGGATCAGCAGAATGACGCCAACTTCGAAGAATACAGGAATACCGACGATAAAACCGACAATCATCATCGCCCAGTGCACACGTTTCACACCGAAACGATCCACAAGTGTGGTAGCTATACGCTCGGCTCCGCCGGATTCAGCCATCATCTTACCAAGCATGGTGCCCAGACCGATAACGATGGCGATCGTTCCAAGTGTGCCGCCAAGTCCGCCAGTAATAGAAGTAATTACATCGGCAGGCTTCATACCCGCGAGTAAACCAAGCATTAATGCTGATAACAAAAGAGTAATGAAAGGATTCCATTTATATTTGGAGATCAATACGATTAGAAATACAATTGCAATCAATGTCCATACCAATAATGTTGCATTGTGGGATAGCCCAAAAAGAGTGCTCATGAGGTTTGCTCCTTTTTTTATGATATATAGCGCTTACAACTGATCTAGGATCAGGTGGAGGGAATTTGCTCTACGTTTCATGTAGCGTGGGATGCTTAATCCTCCTTAATATGCCCCAAAAAATTGAAACAAATCGCATTTTGTATACTTGTCGACAAGTTGGAGAGCAATCATTCACAATGGATATGATTGCAAACTCCCTGCACGATATGCCATCAAGTGAATGAAATTTCACCACCGTGTCATTAGGAATCAAAGCTTTCGTGCAGCGTCTGGCCTGAATCCTGGAAATACGTGCGGACTCCAGATTGAATCCGTGCCTGGTCACCTGATTCAAGGGCCTCAATTAGCAGACGGTGTTTATCAATAACAGCGCTTACTTTCTGTTCGCCCTGAATAAATACCCTGCGGGTGGTGAGCAGCATGACTGTCATGACAACATAACGAATGCTTCTCCATAGATGTAAAATACGGGAATGCTGGGCGGCTTCAATTATGGTCTCGTGAAAGACCAAATCCTGATAAGCAAATTCAACTGCATCTTGGTGGCGTCCAGCCAAATCCATTTTGTCTATTACATTACGAAGCTGGGTAATCAATTGTTCTGGCACATCCCCGGCAAGTCGCTGCTGTACAAAACTTTCAATCAGGAAACGGACGTCATACAATTCCTCGACATCTTTAATTTTCAATCCAATGACAACGACACCCATACGCTCCAGCCGAATAAGTCCTTCATTCGACAATGTTCTTAATGCTTCACGTACAGGCGATCGACTGCTGTCAAAATCAGCGGCAATCCGATTTTCTGACAAAATTTCGCCAGGGCGAAGGGTTCCGCTGATGATCCGCAGCCTTAATTCGCAGGCAATGGCTTCCCCGCGGGAAGCTCCCTGAAGCCAGGATGATGGAAACAGCATAATGGCTAACGCTCCTATTATAAGTAATCAGTTCAATACTGATCATAGCACAACTATTTTGTGGATTGAGCATATTGAATCAATCCTTATAACGAGAATAAATGGCAGCTTCTCTGTGCGCGTGCAGAATATAGGAACGTCATACTGTTTCCAATGGATTTTTCAAAGAGCTTGAGGACGTAATGTATTCCCTTAGATAAGGCTAGATATTCACTTCATTTTGGATGAGTATACTTGTATACAAGATGTGATTTTTTTATCCTACACCTTTCTTGAAAACTTGTAAACCATAATAATAAAGCGGATACATTAAATTTTAAGAATATCATTTTCTAAAGCCATAATTCATTGGTCTCTTAAGTTATAACTATCTATAGCTAACGACTACAGTCTTTAGAAACGTATCTATATTAACCGAAAGTAGAGCCAGTGAAACAAACCTGTGAATCGGCAAATAATCCTTATCCACATGTGAATAACTTGGAAATAATAATCAAACTTAGAATGAAGGGGTTTAAAGGGTGTGGATAACCGTATAAATCGATTTTTGGTGAATGAAACGGGACTTGGGGATAACTTTTGAAGCTTCTACATGCTGCTGTAAGAAGGTTGTAAACAGGGGGACGTATCCATGGCCGTTAAAACAGGGTGGAATAGGCATTAAAAGGAGAAAGGAGGCAAGAGGCTCGCAGTTGACTTTTCCAGTTGTTCGTGGTTAAATGTATAAAGGTGTTTTCTGTGAAGATGAAAGTGATTCATCACATAAGTATTTCCTTGTAAGGAGGTGCAATACATTGAGACCTACATTCAAACCGAACGTTAGTAAACGTAAAAAAGTTCATGGTTTCCGGAAAAGAATGAGCACGAGCAACGGACGTAAAGTTCTGGCTGCACGTCGCCTTAAAGGCCGTAAAGTCCTGAGTGCTTAATGCATGTGAAGACCACCGAGGTGGTCTTTTTTTTCTTAAATAGGTCATTTCAGACTGGATGCTGGTATAGGTCAGGTCTGAATTGGCTGCGCAAAAGCATAAGTGCATATTGATGTTCAATGAATGAGATGTCCGTTTTTTCGAAAACGTTCCTTATATAATGAAGTTGCCGCCAAGACGGTTTATCGTTATTCAAGAAAGCCTATACTAAATCAGTAATGAGGGCTTCGTCAATAATGTTGGTGGAAAACAGCAAGGAGAAGCGCCGTGTATAAAAGACTGCGTTTACGAAACCGGGCGGACTTTAGCCGCGTATACCGGTATGGGAAATCGTTTGCCAATCATCAGTTTGTGGTGTATGGCTGTCGTCGTAAAGATACAGAACAATTCCGAGTGGGTGTATCTTGCAGCAAGAAAATCGGAAACGCTGTCGTACGCAACCGGATGAGACGCATGATTAAGGAAATTGTACGTCATCATGAGAAAGAGATTGTCACGCAGATGGATCTGATCTTTATCGTCAGAAAAGGTGCATTGGACATGTCCTATAAGGATATGGAAAAAAGCCTGCTGCATGCGATGCGCAAGGGCTCTCTTTTGAAGTCGGGCAAGCGGTAAGCTTCGGTTTATTTGTCCTCCTAATTATGGTATGATTTACGGTGGAATGGAATGGTTAAGAGAGGGGTTATGAAGTGTCGCGATTGAAGACATCAAAGGGGAAGTGGATTCTCCTCATTGCAGTCATTGCAATGGTCACCGTGCTCGCCGGATGTACTCCGCAAGGGGCCGGGGTCACTACGGAAGATCTAAGAAACGGATCATTCTGGCAAAGCAATGTTATTTACTGGTTCTCCCTGGCGCTCGATACATTTGCCAACTGGTTTAACGGTGAATATGGACTAGCCGTCCTTGTGATGGTGTTGATTGTACGGACGTTAATCTTGCCGCTGACAATGAAGCAGGTACGCAGTTCCAAGGCGATGCAGGCTATTCAACCGAAATTGAAAGAAATTCAAGCCAAGTATAAAGATACACCTGAGAAAGTTCAGCAAGAAACAATGAAGTTGTTTCAGGAGAACAAAGTTAATCCGATGGCGGGTTGTTTACCACTTCTGATTCAGATGCCGATTTACATCGCACTTTATAACTCAATTTACGGAAACTCGAGTCTGAGAACCCATGATTTCTTGTGGCTTCAACTCGGATCGCCGGATCACCTGTTTATTCTTCCAGTGCTGGCTGCCATCACAACATTCGTGCAAACGTGGATGATGATGCGCATGAATCCTGCACAGCAGGTTGGACCGATGCAGTTCATGCTGTGGGTGTATCCGATATTGATCTTCGTCATGTCGTATCAATTCCCGGCTGCATTGCCGTTGTACTGGTTCTACAGTAACATCTACACGATCGTGCAAAACTATTTCCTTTACCGGAATAATGATAAAGTCGTGGCTGAGGTCAACGTGAAGCAGAGCAGCTCTTCCAGAAATGGAAATGGAGCTAAACGCAAAAACGGTGGCAAGGCAACTGTCTCTGGAAAAGGGTCGAAAGGGGCCAAAAAATCGAAATGACCAAAGTCATTGCGTCAGGAAAAACCGTTGAAGATGCTGTAAACCAAGGATTGGCTGAGCTTGGCGTGAGCCGGGACAAGGTCGAGATACAAGTGTTAGAGCAGCCGTCAAAAGGATTCCTGGGTTTGATCGGGGTAAAGGCCGCTAAAGTGGAAGTGAAACTTATGTCTGTGCCTGAACCTGTTCCACAGCCGATCAAGCCGGCCGCACAGATACCTCAGGTTGAAGCAACACTTGAGGGTGTGGCTGCTAAAAATCCCTATGAGGAAGCGGCTGCTTTCTTAAAAGAAGTGGCAGCAGGTATGGGACTGGATGTTGAAGTGCATATCAAAAAACAGCGTGATGGACATATCTTCAATATTGCCGGTGAAGACCTGGGCATGATTATTGGCAGACGTGGACAGACACTGGATGCCCTTCAATATTTAACAAACATTGTAGCCAACCGTTATTCGGAAAGCTTCGTTCGCATCGTTCTCGATGCTGAGAACTTCCGCCAACGTCGACGCAAGACGCTGGAGGATCTGGCTGAGCGTTTGGCTGGACAGGCCATTCGCACCGGCAAGGAAGTTGTGCTGGAGCCTATGCCCCCGCTCGAACGCAAAGTCATTCATGCGAAACTGCAAAATCACTCGCAGATTAAGACATACAGCAAGGGCGAGGAGCCCAATCGGCGCGTGGTCATTACGACGAAATAACATGAAATTGAAGACGCAATGGCTTCCTGCTCGGTGCAGAAGCCATTGCTTTTTTCGTACAGAAGTATATTTTACAGAACCAAAAAGCGGCTTTAATAAAGTCATTTAAAGATTGAATGATGCGGTTAGAAGCATTGTGAACTGAACTTATATTGAAATTAATATGGCGTCCCGAGGGGCGCAATTTTAAAATAGAGCAAGGAGAGATAACCATGATTAGTGATACGATTACAGCGATATCAACAGCTGTCGGAGAAGCGGGTATCGCTGTAATCCGGGTAAGCGGCCCGGATGCAGTGACGGAGACGGAGAAGATTTTTCGCAGCAAAACCCCACTAACGCAGGCAGCATCCCACACGGTTCATTACGGTCATATTATAGATCCAGGCACCAGCGAGAAGATTGAGGAAGTATTGGTTACGGTGATGCGGGCGCCACGTTCATTCACAACAGAAGATGTCGTGGAGATTAGCGCCCATGGCGGAGTGGTTTCGGTTAAGCGCGTCATGGATCTGTTGTTGCAGCTCGATATTCGTCTTGCTGAACCCGGCGAGTTCACGAAGCGTGCTTTTCTCAATGGACGGATTGATCTGTCCCAGGCGGAAGGGGTCATGGATCTCATTCGTTCCAAATCCGATCGGGCCTTCTCGGTTGCACTCAAGCAAGTGGAGGGCAAATTGTCATCCAAGCTGCGTGATCTAAGATACACATTAGTCGAGACGCTTGCTCACATTGAAGTCAATATCGACTATCCCGAGCATGATGTAGAGTCACTAACATCTGAATTTATTAAAGAAAAATCCAGTCAAGTGATGACTGAAATTGATAAATTGCTGGTAACTGCAGAGCAAGGTAAGATACTGCGGGAAGGGATTACAACCGCTATCGTAGGCCGTCCAAACGTAGGGAAATCTTCTTTGCTCAATACGTTGGCCCAGGACAATCGCGCAATTGTAACGGATATTCCGGGTACCACGCGTGACGTTATTGAGGAGTTTGTTACGATTAACAATATACCGCTCAAGCTGCTCGATACGGCAGGTATTCGGGAAACGATGGATGTCGTGGAGAAGATCGGCGTGGAGCGTTCCCGGTCTGCTGTGAACGAGGCGGATCTGTTATTGATGGTTATCAATGCTGCCGAGCCGCTGCACCCGGACGAGATTGAATTATTGGAACAAATACGCGGTAGACAATCCATTATTATTATGAATAAAATGGACTTAGCGCCGCAGGCGGACCGCGATGTGCTGCTTCGTTATATCCCCGAGGAACGGATTGTTCCGATGTCGGTGAAAGATGATCTGGGCGTGGACCGATTGGAAGATGCCATCTCAACGTTGTTCTTCAGTGGCAAGCTGGAATCGGCCGATCTGACATATGTCAGCAATGTGCGTCATATTGCTTTGCTCAAAAAAGCGAAGCAGTCGCTCATTGATGCTTATGAGGCGGCAGAGCAGCTGATACCCATTGATATGATTCAGATTGATGTTCGTCTGGCATGGGAGCAGTTGGGTGAAATCGTGGGCGATACAGCGCATGATGCATTAATTGATCAGATTTTCTCTCAATTCTGCCTTGGAAAATAACCCGGGGTAAACATACCGGCTCTGAAAAGTAGTATGATAATAAAGTCCATCTGTGGGTGGTCAAAGAATCCGCGAAAATGTCTGAAGTACGTATAGACTTGATGGCTTAATATAGATCGAAATGCATTCCGTGGCGTATGGATCGTGTTTCGTGATTTTTACAAAAAATTGATCGTATGCATGAATTTAGGCGTGCAGCGGCAAAAAGGAGGTAAACTGGAATGGCTTTTGATGGCGGAAGTTATGATGTAATCGTCGTTGGGGCAGGACACGCTGGTGTGGAATCGGCACTGGCTGCAGCTCGTATGGGCTCTAAAACGCTAATGATTACAATCAATCTGGATATGGTGGCCTTCATGCCTTGTAACCCATCTATTGGGGGACCGGCAAAAGGACATGTGGTACGTGAGATTGATGCACTCGGTGGAGAGATGGGACGGAATATTGATAAGACCTTTATTCAGATGCGAATGCTCAACACAGGTAAAGGACCTGCTGTTCATGCGCTTCGTGCTCAGGCCGATAAATTCTCTTATCAGCATACGATGAAAGAAACGATGGAGAATGAACGCAACCTGACAATGCGTCAAGGCATGGTTGATCGCCTGATCGTTGAAGACGGACAGTGCGTAGGTGTAGTTACTCAGACGGGTACAGAGTATCGGGCCAAAGCTGTTGTTCTGACAACAGGTACGTATCTGCGCGGTAAAGTAATTATGGGTGAATTGATGTACGAGAGTGGTCCGAACAATCAACAGCCTTCACTTAAGTTATCCGAACATCTGCGTGAGCTTGGTTTCGACCTGGTTCGTTTTAAAACAGGTACTCCACCACGTGTGCATAAGGATACGATTGATTTTAGCAAAACGGAAATTCAGCCTGGCGATGACAAGCCAAAATTCTTTTCCTATGAAACGGAATCTTCCGATAACGAGCAGCTGCCTTGCTGGCTGACATATACGTCTGTGGAAACACACCAAATCATTAACGATAACCTTCACCGTGCACCTATGTTTTCGGGAGTTATTGAAGGTACCGGACCACGTTATTGTCCATCGATCGAGGATAAAATTGTGCGTTTCAGCGATAAGCCGAAGCATCAGATTTTCCTGGAGCCAGAAGGCAAAAATACATCAGAATACTACGTACAGGGTCTGTCCACGAGTCTGCCTGAGGATGTTCAATTAGCGGTTCTGCGTTCTATCCCGGGTATGGAAAAAGTAGAAATGATGCGTAACGGTTACGCCATTGAATATGATGCGATGGTGCCTACACAGCTGTGGCCTTCACTGGAAACAAAACGTCTGCCAGGTTTGTTCACAGCAGGGCAAATTAATGGTACCTCCGGGTATGAAGAAGCGGCAGGACAAGGCGTAATGGCTGGTATCAATGCTGCACGTAAAGTACAGGGTAAAGAGCCTGTCGTACTTGATCGCTCCCAAGGGTACATTGGTGTACTGATTGATGATCTCGTAACCAAAGGTACGAATGAACCTTATCGTCTGCTGACTTCCCGCGCAGAATACCGTTTGTTGCTTCGTCATGATAATGCAGATATGCGTTTGACGGAAATGGGCCATGATATTGGATTGATTCCTGAAGAGCGTTACGCCAAATTCCTGGACAAAAAAGCTAAGGTAGAGCAGGAAGTGGCTCGTCTGAAGGCAGCCAAAGTTCGTCCTGTCGAAGTGAATCCGAAGCTGGAAGAGATCGGCTCTACACCAATTCAGGATGGCAGTACACTTCTGACATTGATGCGTCGCCCAGAGATCGGGTATGACTGGATTGAGCAGATCTCACCGTCCAAGGTGGAGCTGACTGCTGACATGAAAGAGCAAGTGGAAATTCAAATTAAATATGCGGGTTATATTGAGAAACAATTGATCCACGTGGAACGTTTGCAAAAAATGGAGAAAAAGAAAATTCCGGATACGATTATATATGACGAAATTCATGGCCTTGCGATGGAAGCAAAGCAGAAGCTCGCTACAATTCGTCCAATCTCGATCGGGCAGGCATCCCGTATTGCCGGGGTTACTCCTGCGGATATCTCCATTCTGCTGGTTTACCTGGAGCATTATAACCGTGTAACCGCAGCAAGGGGACAATAATGGACGATATTCAACAGCAGCTACAACGACGCCTGAAGAAACATGGGTTGGAGCTGGATGAACGCCAGCTGGAGCAATTCGAGTTGTATTTTCAGGAGCTGGTAGCTTGGAATGAAAAGATGAATCTAACCGGTATTACCGAACGTGAGCAAGTATATACCAAGCATTTCTATGATTCGGTATCGCTGGCGTTTTATACAGATATGTCAAAGGTAAACAAACTTGCTGACATTGGTTCAGGGGCAGGGTTCCCTGGACTACCGCTTAAAATTTGTTTTCCGCATATCAAGCTGACCATCATTGATTCGCTGAATAAACGTATTGGCTTTCTGCAGCATGTTGTGGATACGCTTGGCTTAACGAATGTGGAACTGATTCACGGGCGTGCGGAGGAGCTTGGACGCAAAGAAGGATATCGTGACAGCTACGACCTTGTTACTGCTCGTGCAGTTGCTAAGCTAGCGGTGCTTAACGAATTCTGTCTGCCATTTGTTCGCAAAAGTGGATTATTCGCTGCTATGAAGGGTGGAGACCCGCGCGAAGAAATGAAGGAAGCCGAGTTCAGCTTTAACCAGCTGAAAGGACGGGTAAAAGCAGTTCATCCGTTCCAGCTACCTGTTGAAGAATCGGCACGTCATATCATTCTGATTCAGAAGTTTGATAAGACACCATTTAAATATCCGCGTAAACCAGGAACACCACTAAAAACACCTTTGGTATAGTTTTGTTATAGGTTCAACTGTTTTTAGTTGGAAAAGTTCTTTATGCAACATCGTTTGTGTGTAAAAGGTAAGATGATATTTGCTCGGTTTCTTAACGAAGAATGTAGATAAGGGAAAGAGGATGTTTCACGTGAAACATCCTCTTTTTGTGTTTTGATTTATTAATCTATGAGTAGATCGGTTCTACATCTCCATTTCCATTACATAATTAGAGAAAAGTAAATTAAAGATTCATTTCGGGTTTGAAAGTTATTTTGTTATAGCTATCTTCTAGTAAAGATATGATTTGTTGGATAAAGGGCTGCTTGTAGGAGAAAGGCAGAGGATTGTACAGGGGAGCAAGCAAGCGCAAACTTGTTCTGCCGCGGAAGCTGTCTTTTGAAAATTCAATTTCAAATGGTATTAAACCAGTACACAATTGTAGCTACTAGAAGCAGGTGCAGTGTGTTGAGATCTTCCATATCTTATTGTGTATAAGCAGTCATATTGCTAATGTTCATGAAGAAAAAGCAGGAGAATTAGAAGAGTTTAAAGAATAGGTAAACATAGGATTATGGAAGAAAAGATGATAGAATAGAAGTAGCCGATCCTGAATTACAGAGATCATAGATTATATGTATAGATAGATTTTCTAGCAATACGGACTTGGATACAGAAAGCGTCATGAAAGGCAAAACTTATTCGAAGAACGACAGCATTTGAAAGGGTCGCATTTTGAATAAGAAGCACCTGCAACTCTGCGGGAGCTATTACGAAACTAGGTGGTAATATACGGAATGAAAGAACAATTTTCGAAGTTGTTTGGTTTGGCGGAGCGCAATAACGGAGATGAGATTAAACAAATTCCGGTCAACGAAATTGTGAGCAGCCCATATCAGCCCCGTACTATCTTTGATGATGATAAAATTGATGAGTTGTTGCAGACGATCAAGACACATGGAGTTATACAACCGATTGTCGTCCGCGTACGAAATGGATCATATGAGATTATCGCCGGGGAGCGTCGCTGGCGTGCAGTTCGGAAACTTGGCTTGGATCACATTCCGGCCATTGTACGTGAATTCAACGACTCTCAGGCAGCATCCATCGCATTGATTGAAAACCTGCAACGTGAGGGACTCACTTCAATTGAAGAGGCTGTTGCTTATCAGAAATTGATTGACCTGCACCAACTTACACAGGAAAGTCTTGCGCAGCGATTAGGCAAAAGCCAATCGACGATCGCCAACAAAATCCGGTTGTTACAGCTTCCGGATGGTATTAAGACAGCGCTGATGGAACGTAAAATTTCGGAGCGCCATGCCAGGGCGTTACTTTCATTGGATACGGAAGAGTTGCAAATGAAATTGCTCGGCGAGATTATCGATAAAGAGTTGAATGTAAAACAAACGGAAGCGAGAGTTGCCTTTTACAAGGAATCCTCGAAGATCAAAAAATCCAAACGTATCTCATTCACGAAGGATGTCAGACTCGCACTTAATACGATTCGTCAATCCATTGATATGGTATCGGGCTCCGGTCTGGACATCAAAACCAAGGAAGCAGACCATGAGGACCATTACGAGATCGTTATCCATATTCCGAAACGCAAATAATTGAAGCTTCAGGCGGCAATGGGCCGCTTTTTCTGTCTATAAAGTTGAGTGTGGCATGAACAGCGTAGAATATAGCAGCATAAGAAGGAACGGTAGTTGAGGTTTTGTGGATGGTAGCCACCTGCTTTTTGTTAACTGTAGCTTACAACCTACAAGAAAAGACTCCTATTTTATTTGAGGTGAAGGTATTGTCTAAGATTATGGCCGTAGCAAATCAAAAGGGCGGTGTGGGGAAAACGACGACATCTGTTAACTTGGGTGCAGGACTGGCTTCGCTCGGGAAAAGAGTATTGCTTGTCGATATTGACCCCCAGGGGAACACAACCAGCGGAGTCGGAATCAACAAAGCAGACGTGGCCAATTGTATATATGATGTCATCATTAACGAGGTTCCTCCACAGGAAGCCATTGTGGAAACTCAGATTGAAGGCCTTCATATCATACCTGCAACGATTCAGCTTGCCGGAGCCGAGATTGAGCTGGTATCCACGATATCACGGGAAGTTCGCCTGAAAAAATCACTCGCCATGGTGAAAAAAAACTATGACTACATACTGATCGATTGCCCACCCTCCCTTGGTATGTTGACGATCAACTCGTTGACAGCTTCCGATTCGGTGATCATTCCGATTCAGTGTGAGTATTATGCGCTCGAAGGATTGAGCCAATTGCTCAACACCGTTCGTTTGGTGCAGAAACATTTGAATACCTCGTTGCAGATTGAAGGGGTTTTATTGACGATGTTTGATGCACGTACGAATCTGGGCATTCAAGTGATTGAAGAAGTGAAGAAGTATTTTCAACAAAAGGTGTATCAAACGATTATTCCGCGCAATGTGCGGCTTAGTGAAGCACCATCACATGGTCAGTCCATCATTACGTATGATCCTCGATCCCGAGGGGCTGAAGTGTATTTAGAGCTCGCAAAGGAAGTGATTTCTTATGAGTAAGCGGCTTGGAAAAGGTCTTGATGCCCTCATTCCTTCGCTTTCAATTAATGACGATGATAAAGTCGTAGAAATCCCGATTAGTCAGCTGCGGGCGAACCCTTACCAACCTCGTAAAGTATTTGATGAAGATGCAATACATGAACTAGCCGAATCAATTCGCCAACATGGTGTCATTCAGCCTATTATTGTACGTCCTGTTTTGAGAGGGTATGAGATCATTGCTGGTGAACGGCGTTTCAGAGCTTCCCAATATTGCGGTAATGCCACTGTACCTGCCGTAGTTCGTAATTTCAGTGATCAGCAGGTTATGGAGATTGCTTTAATCGAGAACCTGCAGCGGGAGAATCTGAATGCGATGGAGGTTGCAGTTGCTTATCAGGGGCTGATGGACCAATTCGGATTAACACAGGAAGAGCTCTCCGTAAAAGTGGGCAAATCACGTTCTCACATCGCAAACTTCCTGCGTTTGTTATCATTGCCGGAAGAAGTGAAGGATCATGTTTCACGTGGAACATTGTCAATGGGGCATGCACGTGCTATCGTCGGTGTTAAAGATGAGAGCCTTGTGAAACAGCTGGCAAAACAAACCATTGATCAGCAATGGAGTGTACGTGAGCTGGAAGAGGCTGTTCAACAATTGGATCGTTCTAAAACGGGTGAAGCGAAAGCCAAATCCAAGTTGAAGAAAAAAGATCCATTCATTGATACATTGGAAGAGTCTTTGCGTGAAAGATTCAAAACAACGGTGAAAATTAAGCATAACAAAGATAAAGGCAAAATCGAGCTCAACTACTACAGCAAACAAGATCTGGAGCGACTGTTGGAACTGTTGCAGTAACAGTTGTGATTCCATGATTGATGAACAACATGCGGGGCTTTTTCATGTGATGACATATCGCCTCTGTACCATGGAGAAACGATATGTCATTGTTTGTTTTTAGGGAATCTATTGAAACAGAACAATCAATTAGGACAGAGGTGGTTATGAGGTGGAGGGAGTTATCTATCTGGATCATGCAGCGACATCTTGGCCTAAACCACCTGCTGTCGGGGAAGCCATGATGAAGGCTCTGGATGTTGCAGGGGCCAACCCAGGCAGAGGCAGTCATCGGATGGCAGTACAGGCAAGCCGAGTTTTATTTGGTGCCAGAAAAGCGATATCCACTCTGTTGGGTGTTCGTAATGCCAACGATATCGCTTTGGGGTCGAATACGACAGAAGCTTTGAATTTGGCTATTCAAGGATGGTTAAGAGAAGGCGATCACGTTATTGCTACAATGGCTGAACATAATTCAGTAAGACGGCCCCTGGAGTACATGCGTCGATCTCGTAATGTAGAGGTTGATTATGTGGCTGTTAATGCTGCCGGGCAGATCGATCTGGCCCAATTTGCACGGTTGTTTCGGCCCAATACAAGATTAGTTGTCTGCACACATAGTTCTAACCTGTTGGGTAGTATTCTGCCCATTGGTGAAATTGCGCTGATGTGTCAAAAACATCAGGTGACTTTGCTTGTTGACGCTGCTCAAAGTGCTGGGATTCTGCCTGTGGATGTGAAGCAGCTCGGCATTGATATGCTGGCCTTCCCAGGGCATAAAGGACTGTTGGGTCCGCAGGGAACGGGTGGTCTTTACATCGCTCCTGAACTGGATGTACAGCCATTGCTTCACGGAGGAACAGGAAGCCAGTCTGAGGCGATTGAACAGCCGCATGTTCGTCCTGATCGCTATGAAGCGGGTACGCCAAATACAGTGGGTATAGCAGGTCTGGCAGCCGGAGTGCAGCATGTGCTTGAATTGACACCTGAAATCATATATAAACAAGAGTGGGATTTGACTCAGCATATGATGGAGGGGTTATCATCAGTACAGGGGATTCGAATGCTTGGTCCTGAGCTTGGACAGCCGCGTACCGGATTGTTATCTTTTACTGTTGAAGGATATGATTCGGCACAGCTCGCTTTTCAATTAGACCGAAATTATGGCATCGCTGTGCGTTCGGGCTTTCATTGCACACCTCTTGCCCATGAGTCGGCTGGGACAACGGCAAGTGGGGCTGTCAGAGCGAGCGTGGGATATAACACATCCATAAATGATGTTAATGCCCTGATTGAAGCAGTTATTGAATTAACAGCGAATTAACAGCGTCCAATTCTGTATGAAACATCCCTGATAAAACATGAATTATAATCGCTTGAATAAGCAAATTGCAAAAGAGGCAAGTAGCCCAAACGAATGATTAGCCCTAAGAGTTATCTGGTGAATAATAGGAGTAAGCTTGAGGGTTATATTAGAACGTTGGATGGTTTAACTTGGCTGAATGGATCGATGATTTGGAACACGTTTGATGCTACAAACGTTAACCTGAACAAACCAACAGAGGGGTAGTTGCACTACATGGCTGAATTAAATGGGCTGATTCTGGAACAGCTGATATGGATTATTGGCGGCATGGCAGTACTTATGGTGATTTTGCTTATTATAAGTATTGCTCAAGGCGCAAAGCTACGGAAGTTTAAACGGAAATATGAGGCCATGATGGCTGGCAGTGGAGTGGAGGATCTGGAGTCGCTGTTGATCAATCTGAAAATCCAGATGGACAGCATCGAGGATGAACACATGCTGCAAACGAATCAGTTACAGGTTGTGATGCAGAAGCTGACCCGCATTCAGGGTAAAGTGGGTGTGAAAAGGTATAACGCCTACGGAGAAAATGGCAGCGACCTGAGCTTCTCAATGGCGATGGTTAACGATAGCCAGGATGGTATGGTGCTTACGGGCATTTATAACCGTGATGGTTCCTATGTATATGCCAAACCTCTTAAAGGGGGAGAGTCCACGTATACACTTTCCCCTGAGGAAAAAGAAGCCATTACTCTGGCACAGCAAGCAGAGTAGAGCGTGTATGCCATTCGCGAATGGCGGAGTAAAGACTGCTGGATATAATCTCGGACATGCGCATGACGAGACTGAGACGTGTGTTTTGCAAAACAAAGTATTCCATAAAGCCGCCGACGTTAACGATACCTGTAAGATGGATATCGCCGACCGGCGGTAATTCTTTATTTACACCTGCTCCTGGTTTGAGCGGTCCATTCACGACCTGGATACATCCAACACTTGAAGACTGTCCGAGACAGGCGTCAATCCCGATCACATAAGGGTTGTGATGTGTGGTGTGTATTTTGTGAAGAGTGTCCTGCAGGTTCATTGCGTGTACGGGTTCATCCAATGTGCCATAGAGATGGAATAGAGGGCTGTCCCACTTAGCAAGTGACGAGCCAACGAGCGGGCCAAGGCAGTCTCCGGTAGAGCGATCTGTACCGATACAGACTACAACTACATTTTGCAAAGAATGGGCTTTATAGAGATGGAACATTAAACGATGAATGATGGCAGAGTGAATGCCTGGATCTGTATGTGGGATTTTCAGGCTGGCCATGTCTTGAGATGAGAAGGAATGCGAAATGGGATTCATAGGATCTATCCTTTCCCTTGGAATAGTAGTAACAGTATATGGAAGGATAGAACGTTTTATACTTCGTGAGGACAAGCTTTTTCAAAGGGATGAATGTATCGTGAAAGGAGCCGCACATGGACGAGTGGATAGATGATTGGATGCTGATTGCTTTTGATTCCACCCAGCAGGCGCTGCGTGCAGAAATGCTGCTGGAGTTTGCCGAGATTGAGATCGACTTATTTCCTACCCCGAAAGAGATCACAGCGGGTTGTGCTCTATGTATTCAGTTTCCAAAAGAAGATCTGCAGAGAGTAAAACAGATCATTCGTAACGAATTTGTGGAGATCCGTGGCCTCTATTTCAAAACCGCTGACAGCTATGATAACATACCCATGTAGAGGAGGTTTGATCTATGTTGCCATTTAAGTTTGCTGAGGCTCCGACTGATCCAGTGAAGACTATAGAGGGAGCCATTCGATGGACAGATCGATTATGGAATAAAGTCGCCGATGCAGACATGTGGTTTAATATACTGTTTAGCTCGATCCGCATCATTATTATTTTCATTATTACGCGTATTGTGATCAAGATTGTATCACGTATCATAGATCGTACGATGGCACGAAAGCAGGAAGGCAAGATTCGCGTCGATCCGCGGCGATTTATAACGGTAGGAGAGTTGATGAAAAATGCGACCTCCATAACATGTAATTTCATTATGATTCTGTTACTGTTATCTGAGATCAATGTAAAAGTCGGACCATTGCTAGCAAGTGCGGGTGTGCTCGGACTGGCGATCGGTTTTGGTGCCCAAGGCTTGGTGAAGGATGTTATTACCGGTTTCTTCATTATATTGGAGGATCAGTTCGCAGTAGGCGATGTTATTCAAACAGGTACCTATAAAGGAACGGTTGAGGTCATTGGCCTGAGAACGACCAAGCTGGTTAGCTGGCAAGGTGAGGTGCACATTATTCCAAATGGTACGATTGCAAGTGTCACCAATTTCTCGATGTCGAATTCCCTTGCGGTAGTGGACATTCCCATGAAGGGTGAACAGAGCCTGGACGAGTCTGTACACTTGGTGAAACGAGCGTTGGCTGGGATTGAGGATCGCGATCTGAACATCGTTAAAATACCTGACGTGCTTGGTATTCAGTCGATGTCTACCTCGGAATATGTGGTTCGCATTGTTGCCGAGTGCCTGCCGAACTCCAGAGCCTCTGTAGAGCGCCAAATTCAGGGTGATGTGAAGAAAACACTGGAGTATCATGAGATGAGCAATCAGGCAGCGTTAGAGCAAGCAGCAGCTCAGCAGAAGGATGAGGGGGATGGCACAGGTGGAGCGTAAAATTTTCCAGCTTGGGGACATTGTGCAGATGAAGAAGCAGCATCCATGTGGCAGCAACGAGATGGAGATTATCCGAATGGGCATGGATATTCGCATCAAGTGTGTAGGGTGTAAACACAGCGTACTAATTCCCAGAGCAAAATTCGAGAAAAACATGAAAAAGGTACTTCGTTCAACAGAGGATTCGACCGAATCCTAATGCAATAACAGGGCCATTTTTACTTGTTCTCTTGCCTGTAACACCGTTTACATGTAGGTGTGGCTTGGGTATTGCGTTCTGTAAATGATCATGCTATAATCATTATTGCTGCGGAAAGGTACCCAAGAGGCCCAAGGGGGCTGACTCGAAATCAGTTAGGCGTGTCACAGCGTGCGTGGGTTCGAATCCCACCCTTTCCGCCACTCACAGATTTTGCCTAATTAATGAAATTCACAATTTACTCAACGTGTGTTGAGTTCTATACATGCAAAAAGACCTTCCAACATGGAAGGTCTTTTCATTTTCGATGTTGTTGTCGAACAATTTGTAATTGAAAAAAACAAAGAGCCCCTAAGGGCTCTCCATTCGGCGATGCATTCGGTTTGTTAGGAAACAATCGGTCGTAACAATCAGAAACCAGGCGTATTGCGATTAACAATACTCGTGCTTCAGACATAGGCCTTACACACAACCATCGTGCTTCTTAAATTACGTGATGAATCTCCAACATTAAATGTTCGGCTTCGTTGTCCAACGGAACCACACCTCTCTCGTGCACCGCCTGATTGTATTATGTGCATTAGTTCGTTTTATATACAGCAGTCTGAAAAAATCTTTACGATTAGTGAACGCGGGCTTTGGTAAGCTTCTTCCACTTACGATTCTGGTTGCTTGTTTCAGGGAAAGCTTCACCCTTTTGCAGGGTTACCCGTTTCGGATTGTTAATCTCCGTATGAAAGCTTTTCTCACCAACTTCGTTGTATTCACCATCGTTTGGAGCTTTGTCTCCTGGTTCAAACTCGGTTTTTTCACCCATGATAAGACCTCCTTGGCATAATGGATTTCAATGTTGCTTCTGTAGTGTGCTCCATTGGAGTTATGATCATGTGTAATAAGAAGAGGGAACGTTTGCTTGCATTGAGACGTCATTTTTGTTATATTAATATAGTTCGAGTTTGTGCTCGTTCCTTGCTCTCAACGTAGATTGAGGGCCAGAGTCCATAAGGAGGTGAAAATTATGCGCAAATATGAAGTGATGTACATTATTCGTCCTGATGTTGAGCAAGAAGTTGTTCAAGCTACAGTCGATAAATTCCAAGGCATCATCTCCAACGGCGGTGGTGAAGTTACAGCTCACGACGTTATGGGTAAACGCCGTCTTGCGTATGAGATCAAGAAATTCCGTGATGGTGTTTATGTTCTGGTACACTTCACTGCTGAACCAGCAGTAGTTACTGAGCTTGAGCGTCTCATGAAGATTTCTGACGAAGTCATTCGTTATCTCATTACAAACGACGTTAAGTCTGCTTAAGACGACTCGTGATCAACGCACCAATACGCTCTGAAGGAGGGGATTACATTGTTGAACCGTGTCATTCTGATCGGCCGGTTAACCCGGGATCCTGAGTTGCGTTATACTCCAGCTGGAGTAGCAGTTACGCAATTTACTTTGGCAGTGGACAGACCGTTTACAAGCCAAGGGGGAGAACGGGAAGCGGATTTCATTCCGGTCGTAACCTGGAGACAGCTTGCTGAGACTTGTGCAAACTATTTGCGCAAAGGACGCCTAGCTGCAGTCGAAGGACGCATTCAAGTACGGAACTACGAAAATAACGAAGGAAAACGTGTATACGTGACCGAAGTCATTGCCGATAACGTCCGTTTCTTGGAGTCAGCTAACCGTGATAATAACGGTGGTGGCGGTGGGCAACCGATGCGTGAAGAGCCTTCTTACGGAGGCGGCGGGCGCGCGAACAATAACAATAATTCGCGTAGCAACAATCAGGATCCTTTTTCCGATGACGGAAAACCGATTGATATATCGGATGATGATTTGCCATTTTAACGTGAACCGACACTCTTAGAGTGATTGGTTAAACGATAGGAAAGGACTGAAAAGCATGGGCTTCAAGCAAAGAGAAGGCGGAGACAACGATAAAAGACCGGCACGTCGTGGCGGCCGTAATAAACGTCGTAAAGTGTGCTTCTTCACAGCCAACAAAATTACTCACATCGATTATAAAGATACGGACTTGCTTCGTAAATTTATCAGCGAACGTGGAAAAATTTTGCCACGCCGTGTAACAGGTACTAGCGCTAAATATCAACGCATGCTGACGATTGCCATCAAACGCTCCCGTCAAATCGCATTACTGCCATACACAACTGAGTAGTCTTACTCAGCTTGGATACAAAGCGGTCGGCTTATAGCCGGCTGCTTTTTTGCATTCAAAAAATATTAGAGCCTGATGCCTGGGTTTAATAATGAGCTGCAACGATGGAAGCAATTAAGGCGTAAATGATTTATAATAGAGTCTATTATATTGCTGGTATCTCAGGTAGCGTAAATATGAATGAATACAGATTCCACCATCAGGAGAGAGCATGAATACATCTAAACGTAAAGTAAAACAGAGACGAAAGAGTAATCTGAGATTTTGGATCGTAGCTACGTTGTTACTATCCATTATATATGTGTGGTTACAGCAAAAAGGAGACACCTATGATATATGGCCACGAACGAACGTGCAAGAATTGGTGCCGATTACAGGGCTTCACCCGGTAGTAGCTGAAAGTGAGAAGCTGTTGGTTCGAAAGGCGGCTAGACGAGGGATTGAAATCGTGATTACGCATGGTTTTCGCAGCAATGAAGAACAGGATGCTCTGTTTGATCAAGGACGTTCGATTGCCGGTAATATTGTGACCAATGCCCAAGGGGGAGAGTCCTATCACAATTACGGTTTGGCCATTGATTTTGCTTTGCGGACGCCTGAAGGAGATGTGGTCTGGGATATGGAACGTGATGATAACGGCAATGGGCAGGCGGACTGGATGGAAGTTGTAGAGCTTGCCAAAGAACTAGGGTTCACTTGGGGCGGAGACTGGGCTAACTTTCCGGATTACCCTCATCTGCAGATGGATTTTGGGTTAAGCATCAACGATTTGAAGCGTGGTAAAAGGCCTCCAGAAACACAGTAAATACGGTATTATATATACATCTATATGTATAATTATTAGAAAATCCTTGCATTTTGCAGGGCTTTTTGCTTGCTTTTGTAAAATAAATGATAAAAGATGACAATTTGTTCTTTACATAAGCGAATAAATGAAACTATACTATAATAACTAGAATTTTAACTTCAATCCTATAGCAATATCTAAATTATGCCTCTAACCGTACAAATTATGGTTAGAAATTAATTTCACTTCCAAATTGAAGATTTCCTCTACAAATCCCTCAAACCTAACATAATAGTTGGTTATATCTATATTTCTAACATTTAACTACACATTCCGTGTAATATTAATGTCACATATTTGGATATCTGGTTTTTCTAAAATTTAAACTCTGCCTTTCAAAGCATCCAACTAGCTCTAGAATTCGTTGATACATTCCCTTTAAAGTATAACTAATACCCAAAACTGTAGTATAAAAAACATTTATACCATAAATCTCAAAATAAACATTGACGTCATCTAAATTTACACGTATGATTACATTAATTATTTGGCTTTATTATTCCGCTAGGAATTATCAGCATTAATTGACCATCGGTCTAAATAGCAGTATGAAAAATGGATTCTCCTAATGATTTGGTATTTTGTATACACTTTCGTTCGTTATCTTAAAGAACATGGAAATATACAGTGGATGCATTCTTCTACACTGAATACAGTCTGCAGAAATAGAAATTATGGGGTTAGGGTGATTGATTTGAATACAGAGCTATTGGAAGTCAGAAATCTAACTACATCATTCAGAATTGAAGATGACTATTATGCAGCAGTTGATCACGTTAACCTAACGGTTAAAAAAAATGAAGTATTGGCTATTGTGGGAGAGTCAGGCTCAGGCAAAAGTGCCTTTGCATTTTCAATTATGGGACTGCATAACAAAGCCAAAATTGATGGTGAGATTTTGTACAAAGGGCAGAATATAGCGAATATATCTCCCAACAAATTAAACAAACTCCGCGGTAAAGAAATGGGAATGATCTTTCAGGACCCACTTTCCGCACTAAATCCTCTGATGGTGATCGGTGAACAGATCGAAGAGATTCTGACACTGCATCAACCCAAGCTATCTTCGAAAGAAAAGAAAGACAAAGTAATTGATTTACTCAACCAAGTAGGGATTCCGCGTCCCGAACAATTATACAAGCAATATCCTCACGAACTATCGGGTGGTATGAGACAGAGAGTTGTTATCGCGATTGCGATTGCCAATAAACCTGAATTGCTGATTGCCGATGAACCAACGACAGCGCTTGACGTTACGATCCAACTGCAAATTCTGGAGCTTATCCGCGAATTGAAGAACGAGATTAACGCAGGAATCATCCTGATCACGCATGATCTGGGAGTCGTTGCCGAGATGGCTGATCGCGTGGCAGTTATGTATGCAGGTGAAATTGTTGAGATCGCAGATATCTATACTCTAATGACGAATGCCAAGCATCCATATACACGGTCTCTACTAAACTCTATTCCTACCATTTCTGAAGAAAAATCGAAGCTTCATGTCATTCAAGGCATAGTTCCTTCACTGAAAAATCTTCCTCGCCAAGGGTGCCGATTCAAGGCTCGAATTCCATGGATAAGTGATTCGGCTCATGAAGAAAACCCACAGATGCATGAAATTGCACCAGGTCACTTTGTAAGGTGTACCTGTTATCAGCACTTTCATTTCCCTGATCAAGCTGAGGAGGAATAACATAATGGCATTACTCGAAGTAGAAGGACTAAAAATACACTTTCCGATTCGCGGAGGGTTGCTCAAGCGTGAGATTGGCAACATCAAAGCGGTTGATGATGTGAGCTTCTCCATTGAGCAAGGGAAAACGTACGGACTTGTAGGGGAGTCAGGCTCAGGCAAAACGACAACGGGGCGAGCCATTATTGGTCTCAACCATGTGACGGCTGGTAAAGTTCTTTTCAATGGAAAAGATTTGGCTACCGAGCGGCGTAAAGACCGTCAGCTACAGCGGGATGTGCAAATGATCTTCCAAGATCCGTACTCTTCGTTGAACCCCAAGAAACGGGTTATCGACATTATTGCTGAACCATTCCGCAATTATGAACGAATGACGGCTACGGAAGAGAAACGCCAGGTTCGAGACCTCCTGGAGAAGGTCGGTTTGAGTCCAGAGTCGATCTATAAGTACCCTCATGAGTTTTCCGGAGGACAGCGGCAACGGATTGGCATCGCTCGTGCGATTGCATTAAAGCCTAAGCTGATCATCGCAGATGAGCCAGTATCCGCACTCGACGTATCCGTACAAGCTCAGGTGCTCAACTTCATGCAGGAAATACAAAAAGAGTTGAATCTGACTTATCTGTTCATCAGTCACGATCTCGGCATTATCCGTCATATGTGTGATCAGATCGGAATTATGTACAAAGGCCGATATGTGGAGCAAGGCACAACGGATGATATTTTTGAGAATCCACAACATATCTATACCAAGCGTTTACTTGCAGCCATTCCGGATATGGACCCAACCAAACGTGAAGAAATGGTAGCCTTCCGTCAGCAGGTCAAATCCGAGTATGAACATTCATACCGAAATTTCTTTGATGAGGAAGGGCTGGCATACTCGCTCCAATCCATTTCCGATACTCACCGAGTAGCTCTACCTCAGAAAGGTTGAAGACCATATGTGGAAAACGATAGTACGCAGAATTATCATTATGATTCCTCAGATCTTTTTGCTTAGCCTGTTGGTTTTTCTAATGGCTAAGGCGATGCCTGGGGATGCACTCACCGGACTACTCGATCCGAGTATTGATCCAAAAGCGTTGGAGGAACAGCGTGAACGACTGGGATTAAATAATCCATGGTATGTACAGTATTGGGATTGGATCAAAAATGCTGCACAAGGCGATTTCGGACAATCTTTCCGATTCAAAATGCCTGTATCCGATTTAATTGGTCAGCGTGTTGCTAATACATTTTGGCTTGCACTGGCAACACTCATCTTTACGTATCTGATTGCCATTCCACTTGGCATTATCAGTGGTCGTTACAACGATACTTGGTCTGATCGGTTGATCACAGGTTACACCTACTTGGGCTTTGCAGCCCCGTTGTTTATATTCGCACTGGTGATGTTATGGATATTTGGATTTCATTTTGGCTGGTTCCCAACCGGGGGCAGCGTGGAACCTGGACTTACACCAGGTACATTCAGCTATATAACAAGCAAGTTCTATCATCTGTTATTACCATCACTATCCATGGCATTAATTGCAACGGTATCTACCGTCCAATACTTACGTAGTGAAATTATTGATATCAAGCACAAGGAATTCGTTCTTACTGCGAGAGCCAAGGGCGCCTCGGAATCTCGAATCTACAACAGGCATATTTTAAGAAATTCCCTGTTGCCGATCGCCGCATTTTTCGGTTATGAGATTACGGGACTTATCGGAGGTACCATCTTCATTGAGAGTATATTCAGTTATCCAGGTATGGGACAGTTGTTCCTGAATTCCATTTCTCTTCGGGATTTCAGTGTAGTAACTGCGCTCGTCTTGTTATATGGCATAGCTACAATCCTGGGATCGTTGCTGTCTGACATTATTCTGGGTATTGTTGATCCGCGTATACGGATCAAGTAAGAACTTGAAGATTTCGGGGTGAAAATAAGATGAGCAAGACCAATGATGTCGTTATAACTTCACAGAAGATTGATAAGAGCCCCTCCAGCTTGAGTATTTTATGGCGGGAGCTTGTCAGAGATAAGGTGGCACTAATCTCGCTCATATTTTTGGGACTGATCATATTGCTGGTTTACGGTACTTCTTTGATCCTGGATCAAGCTGAGATTGTAAAGGTAGATTTGTTCGCCTTGTATGAACCCCCTTCCGCGCAGTATTGGCTGGGAACTGATTACGGCGGTCGTGATGTGTTCGGACAACTGATCATCGGTACGCGTAACTCTCTAACCATTGGTATTATCGTCACGCTAATGACTGGTTGTATAGGTATCCTGGTGGGTTTGTTATCCGGTTACTTCGGTGGAATGATCGATAACATGTTTATGCGGGTTGTTGATTTCTTCATGATTCTTCCGTTCTTGATGATCGTAATCGCGTTTGTTACAGCAGTACCCAAATATAATATCATCTCGTTCTCTTTAATCATGACAGCCTTTCTCTGGATGGGAATCGCCAGACTGATCCGTTCTAAGGCATTGCAGGAGCGTGAACTCGATTATGTCAATGCTTCAAAAACGTTGGGATCATCCCATCTGAAGATTATGCTCTCACAGGTACTTCCTAATCTCAGCTCCATCATCATCGTCACGATGACGTTGAATCTCGCTGCCAACATTGGCCTCGAATCGGGACTGTCCTTCCTAGGGTTTGGATTCCCGGAAAGTACACCCAGTCTTGGAACACTCGTAAGCTATGCTCGTAATCCGCAAACACTGGAATTCAGATGGTGGATATGGCTACCTGCGTCAATACTAATTCTGTTATTGATGTTGAGTATAAATAATGTCGGACAAGCCCTGAAGCGTGCGACTGATGCAAGACAAAGAAGAGGTTAATAAAAGGGAGGAAAGGTTCATGAAAAAGGGATTATTTTCACGGGGACTATTTTTCACGATGATGTTGGTCTTTGTACTGGCGCTTGCGGCGTGCTCGGAGAAAGAGGCGGCAACACCGACGCCTTCTACGAACACAGGGGAAACAAAGACAGAGGAGAAGCCTGCTAAAGAAGAGGGCGTTTACTCTATCGAAGATTTTAGCAATGTCAAAACGAATGAAGGCACTGCAATTGAGGGTGGATCCATAACATACGGACTTGTATCCGATACTGCATTTGAAGGAACTTTGAACTTTAACTTCTACTCCGGTAACCCGGATGCAATGGTTCTGCAATGGTTTGATGAAGGTTTGCTGACTTGGGATAAAGACTATGTATATACTAACGATGGTGCAGCAACGTATGAAACATCGGAAGATGGCAAAACGTTCACACTGACCATTCATGATAATGTTAACTGGCATGATGGTAAGCCGGTAACGGCTGAAGATTTACAGTTTGCTTATGAAGTGATCGGTAACAAGGCTTATGATGGCCCACGCTATGATTCCAACTTTACAAGTGTAGTAGGTATGGATGATTATCACGCTGGAAAAGCAAAAACGATCTCTGGGATCAAGGTTCTCAGCGAAAAACAAATCAGCATTACGTACAAGGAATCTACACCTTCCCTGCTGACAGGTGGCGTATGGACATATCCGCTGGCTAAACATATCTTCGGTGATATGGATGTAGCAAAAATGTCTTCTTCCAAAGAAGTACGTGAGAAACCGATCGGTTTCGGTCCATTCAAAGTGGAAACAATCACTCCAGGTGAGTCTGTAACTTTCGTTAAAAATGATGACTACTGGCGTGGAGCTCCAAAACTGGACAAAGTGACTTTGAAAGTAATCAACCCAACAACGGTTGTTCAAGAATTGAAATCTGGCGGGGTAGACCTCGTGGATTCATTCCCGACAGATCAATATAAAGACAATGCCAATATGTCCAACGTTGAGTTCCTGGGTGCAATCGATCGTGCTTACACCTACATCGGTTTCAAACTGGGCACATGGGACGCCGACAACGGCAAAGTTGTAACAAACCCAGATGCCAAAATGGCTGACAAAATCCTGCGTAAAGCAATGTGGCAGGCTGTAGATAACGACCAAGTTGGTAAACGTTTCTATAACGGTCTGCGTTGGAATGCAACAACGCTGATTCCACCGTCTCACCCAGAATTCCATGATTCCAACAATCCGGGTGTAACTTATGATCCAGAAGCAGCGAAGAAGTTGCTCGACGAAGCAGGTTACAAACTGGATGGAGAATTCCGTACGAAACCGGACGGTTCCCCACTTGAAATCAACTTCGTATCCATGACAGGTGGCGACACCGCTGAACCACTGGCACGTTACTACGTTCAATCCTGGGCAGCAATTGGTCTGAAAGTAAACCTGGAAATGGTTGAGTTCAACAATTTCTATGATCGCGTAGGTAACACAGGTAAAGATGATCCGAATATTGATGTGTATCAAGCTGCTTGGGGCGTAGGTATTGACGTAGATCCAGCTGGTCTGTATGGCCGTGATGCACTGTATAACTTCTCCAGATTCTCTAGCGAAGAAAACGACAAATTGCTGGCACAAGGTGTATCTGCTGAAGCGTTTGACGTAGAAAAACGTAAAGAGATCTACAATCAATGGCAGCAGTACATGGTTGATGAAGTTCCTGTATTCCCGACACTGTACCGTGCAGAAGTAGTACCAGTTAACAAACGTGTAATGAACTATGCGATTGGTGACGGAACAGGTTTATATCTGAATGACATTCAAGTTAATGCAGATAAAGCAGTTGCAGCTGAGTAATAAAAAAGCATCAGCAGCAATAAGGATTGGGGTCCTTTAAAGCGTTCGGTTGCTAGATCTAATGGATAAGATTCTCCTAGGTATGAATAGAAAAATTCTTGAAAAACATGGATTCCGTACACTCTGGCATGGGGGTATGGGGTTCATGTTTTTTTTGGTAACAAATAAATAAAAAAAATTTAACTTTTTTTATAAAAATTGCAGACAAAATGCCTCTTCACTTCGTCTATAACTGTAAGAGGTGATTTTTGATGAAAAGATGGTGGAAACGGGCAGGAATGCTGCTGGCTCTACTGGTCATTATATATTTGGGTTTAAAACCGGACATGCTGGTGGGTAAACCGGGAATTAAAGCTGAGTCTGCTGTATTAATGGATATGAACTCGGAACAGATTTTGATCAATTTTAATGGTTCAGAGGAAATTGCCCCTGCAGGGATCAGTAAATTGATGACAGAACTGTTGGTCATGGAAGCTGTCATTAACGGAGAATTACGCTGGGATGACCCTGTTAATATCAGCCTGTATGCAAGTTCAGTAGGTGGCAGTCATCTGGGTTTGAAACAAGGGGAGCAATTTACAGTACAGGAGCTATTCCAGATTGTAGCCGTCTATTCCGCAAATGACGCTGCTATAGCTCTGGCTGAACATATTAGTGGGACAGAGCAGACTTTTGCACAAAAGATGAATCAGAAGGCTGCCGAGATTGGACTGTCTGACAAGACGGTGTTTACCAATGCAACAGGTTTAAGCGAAAAACTACTTGGTCCGAATCGGCCGAAGGACATACAAGGGCAGACTGTAATGACCGCTGTAGATGCATGCAAGCTTGCACGTTATTTGCTGAATAACTATCCCGAAATATTGAGAGTTTCCAGCCAAATGCAGGTGTCGATCCACCAAAAAGGAATGTACATGAGCAACACCAACTGGATGTTATCCTCGATCGGCGGGACATACGCCTACGACGGAAACGATGGATTGAAGACCGGATATGATGAGGATTCTGGCTATCACTTCGTGGGTACGGCTGAGCGAAATGGCAAGCGGCTAATTTCCGTTGTATTAGGTTCAGATAGTCGTGAGGGACGTTTTAACGAGACACGAAAGCTGTTCAATTATGGATTTTCCGGTTCAAAGTAAGGGGGAATGGAACTTCGGAGGGCTACGCTGTTAACCTATGGTTGATCATGGTAAAATAATTTACGTATAGTTCCAAATTATTATGTAATTTACTTTAAAGGGGGAAATGATTTGAAAGCAATAAGTAAAAAGGTATATGCTCTCACCCTTAGCATGGCGATGTCAATCGCATTGATTCAACCAGCGGTCCAGGCAGCAGAAGCGGTGAAGCCTACGGCGTCAGTCGCTGAATCCATTGCTTCGAAGGCAGCACAGACCCTACAGCAACTGGGATACATAGATGGCATAACAGATGGAATGAAAGAGCCACAAACACCAATTACTCGTGCTCAAGCGGCTATCATCCTGCAGCGTGTACTTCAACTGGTTGCTCCAGCCACTCTTACAGGTTTCGCAGATGTATTGGCTAAGGATGAAGCTGCTCCTGCCATTTACGCCCTGAAGCAAAGTGGTCTTATACAAGGACAAGCCAAAGGATACGCACCAGATGCACCACTAACAAGAGCCCAGATGGCATCGTTGTTTACTCGGGCGTTCGAACTGAAAGATAATGGCATTCAGGTTGTATACAGTGATATGGCGCAGATTCCGAAGGTACATACGGAGGATGCCATTCGTTTGAAGCAGCATTTTATTATCGAAGGCAGCGCGTTTAACGCCAAAAATTCGGTAACCCATGGCGAGTTTGCTGATGCGCTGTACCTCGCTCTTGGACTTGATGTGCAGTCAGAAGGTCTCACACCGCTGGAAGACTTCTTCAAACAGCCGGCTCAAGCAGGATTCCAAATGTCTCCGGATGGTAAACATCTGGCCTACATGGAGCCTTGGAACAACCGAATGAATATTGTGGTGAAAGAGAATGGTCAGGACAAGTCGGCACGTATCACAAGTGAGACTGAGCGCAGTATAGCTGCATTCGTATGGAAAACAAAGGATAAGCTGCTGTATGTCAAGGATGAGGCGGGAGATGAGAACTATCATATTTATGTAACGGATATCGATGGTAAGAACAGTAAGGATCTGACGCCCTATCCGAATACAAGAGCGATCCTGGTAGACTCTCTGGAGAATATCCCGGATGAGATTCTAGTGGGCATGAACAAACGTGATCCTCGGATCTTTGACGTGTACCGGATTAACATCAAGACAGGTGAGGCGGTGCTTGCTGCGGAGAACCCGGGCAATATTACGGGCTGGCTTACGGACCATGAGGGTAAAATCCGTGTGGCCATATCCAGTGATGGTAATGTCTCTTCGTTGATGTATCGTGAAACGGAAGATAAGCCATTCGAAAACTTGATGACCACCAAGCTCGGAGAAACATTTGCTCCGGTGATGTTCACGTATGATAACAAAAACATCTATGCCGTATCCAATCTGGATCGGGATAAAACAGCTATCGTAGAATACAGCCCAAGCAGCAAAAAAGTAACGAAAACCATCTATCAAAACAAAGACGTGGATGTATCCAGTTTCGTTCCTTCTAAAGAAAAAGGCACAATCCTTGCAGCTGTCTATGAGACGGACAAGGTTAACTATGAATACTTCGACAATGATTTCAAAAAATTGATGCAGGATATTCAGGCAAAGGTTCCGGGTAAAGAAGTAAGCATTTCAAACATAAGTGAAGAAGGCCAGGTTTTGTTCGTTGCGTATAGCGATAGAACGATGGGTACGAATTACTTCTATGATTCCAAGACGGGTAAGCTCGATAAATTAGCTGACGCGGCACCTTGGATTGATGAGAGTAAAATGTCGGATGTAAAACCCATTACGTACAAATCTCGTGATGGCTTAACGCTTCATGGTTATCTGACGCTCCCCCAAGGGGCCGAGGCTTCCCAATTGCCACTGGTTGTTGTTCCACATGGTGGACCTTGGGCCCGGGACTCGTGGGGCTTTAATCCGGAAATTCAATTTCTCGCAAGCCGGGGCTACGCCGTACTACAGGTGAACTTCCGCGGGTCTACTGGATACGGCAAGGAATTCCTGGATGCCGGGAACAAAGAGTGGGGTAAAGCGATGCAGAACGACCTCACAGACGGCGTGAATTGGCTGGTAGAAGAGGGAACGGTTGATGCGAAGCGTGTAGCCATCTATGGTGGATCTTATGGTGGTTATGCAGCCCTGGCAGGACTGGCATTCACACCGGAAGTGTATGCGGCAGGAATTAGCTATGTTGGACCTTCCAATCTGTTCACGCTGCTGGATTCACTGCCACCTTACTGGGAATCGGAGCGCAGCATGTTCTATGAACGGATGGGTGATCCGGTGAAAGACAAGGAGCTGCTGACAGCTGTTTCACCACTGTTCCATATTGATCAGATGAAAGCCCCATTGTTCGTGGTTCAGGGCGCAAATGATCCACGTGTCAAACAGGCCGAGTCTGATCAGATCGTGGAGGCTCTGCGCAAGCGTGGCGTGGATGTGCCTTATATGTTAAAAGCAAATGAAGGACATGGTTTCGGCAATGTTGAAAATCAATTGGATTTATATCGTGCGATTGAGAAATTCCTGAACCGCCATCTGATGCAGCAATCGTAGTCTAGTTCAACAAGAAGGCCGTCCCACAGGTTCTAATTAACCCGAGGGACGGCTTTTTGTTGTGGAGTAGGGTGGTGAATGAACGTGGTGTCCAAAATGGGTTCCAAACATATCAACAAATTGACATATGGGATAATTGCATTTTAAAATGACCAATGAGTCATTATTATTCGGTTTAGTTTAATATATATGTATCATTACAGCCTTACACTACTGGATTGCAATCTGATCGGGGAGGAAACATGTGATGCAAAAACAAATGAAATGGCCGCTTATCCTATTTGCTATCGGGGTGTTTATGGCTGCGCTGGATAACGGAATTATCACCTCGTCTCTAACCACTCTAAATGCATCGTTTGGCGTGTCGCCGACGTGGGGAGCATGGACAATTACGCTCTATACGCTTGGACTCGCGGTGAGTGTGCCGATTGCAGGCAAGCTTTCCGACCGTTATGGACGCAAGAAGCTGTTTCTGATTGAAGTAGCTTTGTTCGGAATCGGGTCTTTACTCGTTGCGCTAAGCACATCTTTTACCTTCTTCCTGATGGCTCGTGTCATCCAAGCGTTGGGCGGTGGCGGGATATTTATCATTGCGAGCTCTTACGTATTAAGCAAGTTCCCAGCGGAGCGTCAGGGCACAGCCTTGGGTCTTCTGGGAGGGATGAACGGGGTTGCCGCGATTCTTGGGCCGAATATTGGTGCCTTTATCCTCGATATCACGGGGAATTGGCATTGGTTGTTTTTGATCAATGTACCGATCGCCATTTTGCTGTTTATTGCAGGTATTCGTTATATTCATGAAGAACAGGAGTTGAGCCGTAAGGCGGTGGACTGGAGCGGTATCGCGGTCCTGACGTTGGGTGTGCTCTGTCTGATGTACAGCTTCAGCAATCTGGATGGCGTAAATATGCTGCAAAGTCTTGGCTCGCCGATGTTCTATGGCTTTTTTCTGGCAGGTGTGGTCATTCTGGCCCTCTTCTACTTTCTTGAAAAAAGGCTTGAAGGATCACAACGTGAACCTGTTGTATCTACACAACTTCTGGGCATTGCGTCCTTTCGTTGGACGCTGCTGATTGCCTTTTTCTCCGGAGCCATTCTGGCATCCGTGATCTTCATTCCAGGCTTTGTTGAGCAATACCTCGGGGTATCCAACACAGCCTCCGGCTACTGGTTTACGCCGCTTGCATTGGCTTCAGGAATTGGTGCAGGGGGTGGGGGTTATCTGGTTGACCGCAAAGGGCCAATCTGGACCTTATCCGTGGCAGGAGTACTGTCGGCTATCGGCTTCCTGCTCTTCCCGCTGTGGGTAGAGCATATCTGGCAATTCGTAATTGCGAGTGTGCTCGTGGGGATCGGCTTCGGTATGATGCTGGGAGCTCCGGTGAACGTGCTCGTTACCGAACAGGCGGGTGAGAACAACAAAGGTATTGCGGTGGCGACCAGTTCCTTGTTCCGTCAGATGGCTATGGCAATCGCGCCAACCATTTTTGCCGGCTTTCTGGCTCGTTCCTTCTCCAACCTGGGATCCAATATTCAACAAGGACTCGCAGATCAGAGCATTCAGGTGCCACCCGAAGCGCTTCAACAATATGCATCTGGTGGCAGCGCAGCTTCAGGAAGCGATATTTCCAGCATAACCGAAGGACTCTCTCAAATTCCGGATTCGGGCATTCGAGATGTGCTGCTACAGGCTCTTCATCAGACAACCGGTGAGGGGTATAGTGGGCTGTTCTGGTCTGCGGTCATTTTCAGTGTGCTCACGCTGGTGGCTGCGCTTATTACAGGACGTCAGCGTCATAAAGAGAAACAGAATCTTGTAGAGACCGCATCAACAAACTGAATGGTTGGACATTCCACATCAAGAGAGCAGTGCTCCTTTTGCCAGTAAAAAAGGGGGCTGTTCTTTTCAATTTAACCGTATTGTAACTTTTCATCATCCAGCAATGATTACAATAGAACGAGCGTGAGCGGCGCTTTCTTTTCAGATAGAGAAAACTTCAGAGAACACCGTGTCACAAGCCATTCCGCACGTTTAATGGTAATTATATAAGTTGAATGAATAATTAAAACTGGACCATTGCGGGGTCAGGACAAGTTATATTCAGCTTATATAGCAGGCAGTATCGAATTTCATTTTGACAGTGAAGAAGGAATCGATGGATGAAAAGCAGAACTAAAGATAAGAAGAAGAAAAGAAGAAAAGGTCTATATATAACGCTCGTTTCGCTCGTTGTTTTGTTAATCGGGGGCTATTTGTTTCGTCAGCAGCTTGCTGTAGCAGCCTTCGATCTGTTTCTCGCTGGTTCAGTTGAAGATCAGTTGTCCCGTTCCTATGTTCCCCAGGAGGGTAACAATACGCCAGATCCAACCGTATATCGCAAAGAACCGTTCTCGGTGCTGCTGCTGGGTTCGGACAAACGTGCTTATGAGAAAACACGTGGACGCTCTGACACGGTCATCTATGCCGTTGTTCGTCCGAAAGAATCCCGTGTACTTCTGGTATCCATTCCGCGCGATACCTATGTTCAGATTGTTGGACGTGATGCCAACAAGGATGGCGAGGATGATTATGACAAGCTTGCGCATGCCTACGCCTTCGGTGGGGAGAATATGTCTATCAATACGGTGGAGAAGTTTCTCGATGCGGATGTAGGCTACTATGCAACGATTAACTTTGACGGGATCAAAAAAGTCGTTGATGCACTTGGTGGCGTGAAGCTGCCGATCGATGAGGACATTGTGAACAAGAACCCGGATCATGTACAGTTCACGATAGAAGGCGGCAAGCCGATCTATGACGGACAGGAAGCACTTTACTATGTAAGATACCGCGAGGATAGCGATTTTAATCGGACCAAGCGGCAGCAAATTTTCCTGAATGCGATGGCGAATGAGATGCTTAATCTGAATGCCATCAGCAAAATTCCGGAATTGATTCAGATTATGGGAGACAGCTTCCAGACGGATATGCAGCCTTCCTTCATTATTGATCTGGCCAAACAGGTACTGACGCAGGAAAAACCGCAAATCTCAAGCTTCACTATCTTGGGCGAAGGGATGCGGAAAGACGGAATTTATTACGGCAAGGCAGATGAGAAAGACGTCCAATATGCCAAAGAGCTGATTAACAACTGGATGGATGAATCGACCCCAGCCGGTGAAGTGATGATTCCTGACCGGCAGAAGATCGAATAACCAATTCCATACAGACGTTATGTTTCAGAGAATGATCAGCAGTGCGTTTATTGGCGGACTGCTGTTTTTTTTCTTTGTAGAAGGAATTGAATGTTGTCCTTTTGGAACATCTGGCGTTCTGATTCGTATGATATAAGTTGAGTGAGATAAGCTGAATGATGAAATTCACAAGGAGGATACGTACGGGTATGAACATCGCATTTTTTTTGCTGCCCAAACAGGAAGTTACATGTGTAACGTCGGATTCTACTCTGCGGCAAACGCTGGAACGAATGGAATATCATCGGTTCACGGCGGTGCCCATTTTGAATAAGGAAGGCAAGTATATTGGCACGGTAACCGAGGGTGACCTGTTGTGGTATATGAAGAACTCCGAGGGAAAGATCTCATTTGAAAACGCTTCAAAATTTTTGCTTAAAGACGTCCCACTTCGCCTGGATATCAAGCCAGTATCCATTGAAGCCAATATGGAGGACTTGATTAATCTGGCCAAGGTTCAGAACTTTGTGCCGGTTGTCGATGATATGGAGCGCTTCATTGGGATCGTAAGACGGAGTCAGATTATTGAATATTGCGAAGGCATTGTAGCGAAGGAATCCATGAAAGTGAAGTAAGCCGAAAACAAATTTCAATATTGTTGCAACAGCGTGGATAATCACAGCCGTCCGGTATCATGTTAAACTTAAGAAGAGCTGAACAAGATCGAACTTAAATGAATTTCTACAAGTTAAAATGCGAATTCGTTGTATGGGGTCCCCGCAAAGTTCCTAAAATGAGTTTCGGAGGACTTCTCCGCTTTTTGGGGTAATTTTGCGGCCCCCCTTTTTATGCTATAATGGAGAATAAAGCTTTTTCGGGGAGAGTGACTTTCGCCAATATGCCTAAAGAACTGGATGTAGCCAAACGCGCTAAAGTGATTGAATGGCTTAAAACCGAAGTGCTTGATCAGGTATCCCGATTGTTCAAAGCGTTATGGGAAGGCAGCACAACCCGAATCGGGGACAGTCTCGCCAGTTTGATGATGAGTAGTTACATATTGGGCCGCAGGCTCGGTATTCCTTTCAAGGATCTGGATGCACTGCTTGTTGAGAAATTGAAAAAGCATAAACAGGAAGGTCACCAGCTGGAAGACTGGTACCAGGATATTTCCGCGCTAGAAGATCACATGCGTAAGAGGTGAATTTGTTGAAATTTAGCTTTAAATCAGCTGTCTGGAGCGTAGTCTATCTGCTCTTGCTACTTTCGCTGTTAACTCCTTTATCGGTTTTGGCCATATTTTTCATGATGATACCAGGAGTTATTTTGTTTGCTTCATTACCTGTAAAATCATTTATATGGCATCTCGTCCCAGTGGCGATTATTTTGGTCGTGTTTAGCCCAATTTATCTGTTATTACTGCTTTTGTTCACCCTGCCCGCGATTGTTATGGGCAATGCGTATAAGAAAAAGAAATCGGCCCTGTTCGCCCTAATGGTTGGAAGTGGAACCATGCTGGCCGAATATCTATTGCTTTTGTTGATTGGTAGTGTAATCTTCCAATTTGATTTGTCGAGTTATATTGATGATGTGGTTAGATTGACGATTGAACCCTTGACGAATACATCCAGTCAGATGGTAAATGGGTTTGTATGGACACCTGAAATGACTCAGGATGTTGCTAGGCAGACGCAGCTTATGATTCCGTTCGCCCTGGTGGTCACGTCTCTGGTCATGGCTCTAATTACACATCTCATTGCACGTCCGATTCTGAACGTTATGGGCGTGGTTGTACCGAAATTTCCACCTGCGCGTGAATGGCGTATGCCGCGTGCACTAATCTGGTATTACTTCCTGGCATTGTTGTTCGAGGTGATATCCAGACAAAGTGATGGAACATACTGGACCATGATTGCCATGAACCTGTCGCCTCTGATTAATCTGGGCTTCATGATTCAGGCTATCGGCTTCTTCTTCTTTCTCTCACATGCAAAGAAATGGAATCCGGTTGTACCGTATTTGCTGGCGGCAGCAGTCTTCTTCATTGGACCGCTGCGGATTATCGGGATTATCGATCTGGCGTTCCCGCTTCGCGAGGCAATATCGAAACCAAAACGATAGGGTGATGAGTCATGCCTAAATTTCTGAAGAAACGCTGGCACGGCTACTATACCGTATGGGCGTTCATACTGCTGCTTCTGCTTGTTATGTCCGTGACCATCTATAACTGGACGCTTGGTTTGATTAGTCTGATACTGGCTTCGGCGCTGGGAATCGTCATGATTAAGGCGGAGCTCGCGTTCCGTCGTGAGCTTAACGACTACATTAATGGCCTGTCCATTCGGATTAAGCGGATGGAGGGGGAAGCGGTCAGCATGCTTCCATTCGGTATTGTGCTGTACAGTGAGGATCGTACGGTAGAGTGGCATAACCGCTTCGTCGCGGACATGTTCCAGGAAAAGACGATGGTGGGCAATCCGCTGCAAAATTTGTTTCCCAAACTTCCTCAACCGAAGGAGAAGAAGGATGGGAACAAGGAGTCGTCCAAGGAACTTCATGACGAGTTCCAACTGGATGACCGTTATTATGGAGTCATTCATAATCCGCAGGAGCGGTATGTATATGTCTACGAAATTACGGAGCTAGCCATTCTACGTGATAAATATGAGAATGAACGCATTGCACTGGGCATTCTGGTTCTCGATAATCTGGACGAGGCTTCTCAAGGCATGGACGACCAACAGCGGACTGCGCTGATTGCTCGTGTAACCAGTGAGATTACGTCCTGGGCGAAACGGTATGAGGTTTACCTGCGCCGCCTCTCCTCTGATCGTTATCTCATGATGCTGAATTATAAGTCTTTGCAGGAGCTGGAGCAGAGCCGATTCGTCATTCTGGATGAAGTCCGGGAGATGACCGCTGATCTTAAAGTACCGATGACGCTAAGTGTTGGACTGGCATTTGGTTCGGATACCATCAGTGAGATGGGAGAACTGGCTCAGTCCAGTCTGGATATGGCACTTGGTCGTGGTGGCGATCAGGCTGCCGTAAAATCTGGACAACGGTTGTCCTTTTACGGTGGAAAGTCCAACGCGGTGGAGAAACGAACACGGGTAAGAGCCCGGGTTATCGCCCATGCATTACGTGATCTGATGCAGGAGAGCGACCGGGTAATTATCATGGGCCACAAAATGCCCGACATGGATGCGATTGGCGCGTCTATTGGGGTATGGAAAGCGGCGAGTCTCTACAATGTAGAGGCACGAATTGTGCTGGACGGGCCCAACCCATCCATTGAACGCATGATGGAACAGGTGAACAAGGATGAGAAATTGTCCAAAGCTTTTGTGTTACCGGAACAGGCTACTCAGATGATGACAGAACATACGCTGCTTGTTGTAGTGGATACGCATAAGGCATCCATGACCATGGAGCCGAAGCTGGTGCAATCCGCTACACGTGTCGTGGTTGTGGATCACCACCGTCGGGGTGAAGAATTCATTAACGATGCAGTGCTAATCTATCTTGAGCCATATGCTTCCTCGGCTGCGGAACTGGTGACTGAGCTTCTTCAGTATATTCATGACAAGGTACAATTCACTCCGCTGGAAGCGACGGCGTTATTAGCCGGAATTACAGTGGATACGAAGCATTTTGCACTCCACACAGGTTCGAGAACGTTTGAAGCGGCAGGCTTCCTGCGTCGTAGTGGTGCAGACACGATCATGATTCAGCGGCTCATGAAGGAAGATCTGTCAGAATATATTGCTAAGGCAGAAATCATAAAGCATGCTAAAATGGTATACGGGAACATTGCGCTGGCGGTCACGGACCCTGGCAACAAGATTCCACAGATGATGATCGCTCAAGTGGCGGACACATTGCTCAATATGACCGACGTGGTCGCTTCATTTGTCATTAGTGAACGTCCGGATGGACTGATTGGCATCAGCGCGAGATCGCTGGGGCGCATGAATGTTCAGGTGGTTATGGAACGACTGGGCGGTGGCGGACATTTGACAAATGCTGCCGTGCAGCTTGAAGGAACGCTTGGAGAGGCAGAAAAACGGCTGACGAACGTACTGGCTGAAATCGAAAAGGAAGAGGGGCTGTTCGAATGAAAGTCATTTTTATAAAAGATATGAAGGGTCAAGGGAAAAAAGGGCAAGTGAAGGAAGTGTCCGAGGGATACGCACAGAACTTCCTTCTGCCACGGGGAATCGCACGTCCAGCAACAGACGGAAACATGAAAACACTGGACAACCAGAAGGCAGCGGAAGACAGACGTAAACAGGAAGAGAAAGCAGAAGCGGAAGCTCTGGCTAAAAAGCTGGAAGCTGAAGTGACTGAACTAAAAGCAAAATCCGGCGAAGGCGGCCGTCTGTTCGGTGCAATCACGAGCAAACAAATCGCTGAAGCTCTGGCAGCGAAAGGTCTGAAAGTCGACAAACGCAAAATCGAACTGGACGAGCCTATTCGCACACTCGGCGTAACGCAAGTCACCGTCAAGGTTCACCCTGAAGTGAAGGCTACCTTGAAGGTACAGGTAACGGAGGAGTAAGATGGGCGGCGAAATGTTATTCGACCGGATTCCCCCACAGAACCTGGAAGCCGAACAGGCCGTGCTGGGTGCAATCCTGTTGCAGGGCGAGGCCCTGATTACAGCGATGGAACGGGTGCAAACCGAGGATTTCTATGATAAACCCCATCAATTAATCTTTGAAGCGATGATCCAGCTTGGCGAGGGAAATCAACCGATTGACCTCGTGACTCTGACTTCGCTTCTGAAGGATAAAGGCGAGCTTGAGGACATTGGCGGCGTCAGTTATCTGGCGAAGCTGGCTCATGGTGTACCGACTGCCGCGAACGTGGATTATTACGCTCAGATTATTGAAGAGAAATCCATGCTGCGTCGCCTGATTCGTACGGCTACGCAGATTGTAAGTGAAGGATACACGGGCGGCGAGGATGTTGCGGCTATGCTTGGAGAAGCAGAGCGGCGCATTCTGGAGATTTCCAACCGACGTTCCAGCAGTGGTTTTATAGCCATTCAGGATGTACTGATGGAAGTATTCGATCGTGTGGAGACGCTGCATCAGAACAAGGGCACCACAACGGGCATTCCGTCTGGGTTCATCGATCTGGACAAAATGACCGCCGGATTCCAACGGAGTGACTTGATCATTGTAGCGGCACGTCCATCTGTAGGTAAAACCGCCTTTGCCTTGAATATCGCTCAGAATGTAGCCATTCGGGCCCAGGAGACGGTTGCTATATTCAGTCTGGAGATGTCAGCCGCACAGCTCGTGCAGCGTATGATCTGTGCAGAGGCTAATCTGGATGCAGGTGTCATGCGTATGGGTGATTTCAAAGGTGATGAAGATTGGCAGAAGCTCACGATGGGTATTGCAGCTTTGAACGAAGCAAACATCTACATCGATGATACGCCAGGGATTACCGTAGCTGATATTCGTGCCAAATGCCGTCGTCTCAAGAAAGAGAAAGGCCTTGGCATGATTCTGATCGACTACCTTCAACTGATTAGTGGACGCGGTAAAGCCGGGGAGAACCGTCAACAAGAGGTATCCGAGATTTCACGTACACTAAAACAGATTGGCCGGGAATTGGAAGTTCCGGTTATTGCCTTGTCTCAGCTGAGCCGGGGTGTAGAGCAACGTCAGGATAAACGTCCGATGATGAGTGACTTGCGGGAATCAGGATCGATCGAGCAAGATGCTGACATCGTAGCGTTCCTGTACCGGGATGACTACTATAACCAGGAGACCGAGAAGAAAAACATTATCGAGATTATTATCGCCAAACAGCGTAATGGTCCGGTAGGTACGGTAGAACTGGTCTTCCTGAAGAACTTTAATAAATTCGTTAACTACGAGCGGGCACATAATGATGCCTTTGCCATGTAGGGGACAGGCACAGACTGCTTCGATAGGGAAGTGAAATCGTCTGTCCCGACATCAACCATTAGATTCTATGAACTCATAAATACGTGGTGAATACGACATAAGCGTTGGATGGGAATACGTATTGTTAACCGGGGTTAGCCGTCAAGCAAGTTTTGACTGGCTTCGCCGGTTTTTTGTGGCGGAATATCGAGTCAATTCCGAACATTAGGGTGTGACTATATCTAATTGTTCGCCATTTGATTTGACTTTGAAAAAAGGGACTGGTACACTAGTACTGCTGCGTTAAAGCAGCGAAAACCTTCCCTTGGATGTAAATAGAGGGGGATTTTCACTGTCCGTTAGCACGCTTCTCCGCCGGTAATTTCACTTCAAATTCCTGCCGAGATAGAGGACGGACAGACCAATACAAAGGTGCGCAAGGCACCCACGGAGGTATGTACTATGTCAACGGTAGTTGTAGTGGGAACGCAATGGGGAGACGAAGGAAAAGGCAAGATTACGGATTATTTGGCGGAATCCGCAGATGTGGTTGCTCGTTACCAAGGCGGTAACAATGCAGGACACACGATTCTGATCGATAACAAAAAATATAAATTGACGATGATCCCATCGGGTATCTTCTACACGGATAAAGCATGTGTAATTGGTAACGGTATGGTTATCAACCCGAAAGCACTCATTGAAGAAATTAACTATATTCATGACAATGACTTTACTACGAAAAACTTGTCTATCAGCGAACGCGCACACATCATCCTGCCATATCACATGGTATTGGATGCATTGGAAGAAGAGAGCAAAGGCCCGAACAAAATCGGTACAACAGGCAAAGGAATTGGCCCATGTTACATGGACAAATCAGCTCGTATCGGTATTCGTATGGTTGATCTGCTTGATGCGGAAGAGTTCGAGCTGAAACTGCGTCATTTGGTCAAAGAAAAGAACCGCGTAATCGAGCAAGTTTATGGCGGCGAGCCTGTAGATGTAGAAGAAATTTTGAAAGATTACCTCGGATATGCCGAAATTCTGCGTCCTTATGTTCGTGATACATCAGTAGTGCTCAATGAATACATCGATGAGGACAAAAAAGTATTGTTCGAAGGTGCACAAGGCGTTATGTTGGATCTTGATCAAGGAACTTATCCATTTGTTACTTCATCCAATCCGTCTGCAGGCGGGGTATGTATCGGTTCTGGCGTTGGCCCAGCTCGTATTCAGCAAGTTATCGGTGTGGCTAAAGCCTACACAACACGTGTAGGAGATGGTCCTTTCCCTACAGAGCTGCATGATGCAATTGGTGACCAAATCCGTGAGACGGGACATGAGTACGGAACGGTAACGGGACGTCCGCGTCGTGTCGGCTGGTTCGACAGTGTCGTTGTTCGTCACGCACGTCGTGTTAGTGGCATTACAGGTCTTTCCCTGAATTCCCTGGATGTAATGACAGGTCTGGAAACGGTGAAAATCTGCACAGGATACAAATTCCGCGGCGAGGTTATCACTCACTATCCGGCAAGCCTGAAAATGCTGGCAGAATGTGAAGCAGTATACGAAGAGCTTCCAGGCTGGAGTGAAGATATCACTACGGCGAAGAAGCTGGAAGATCTGCCTGTGAACACACAGAACTATGTGAAACGTGTTTCCGAATTGACAGGTATTCCAATTGCGATCTTCTCTGTAGGCCGTAATCGTGAACAAACGAATCAGGTTCTTCCTATCTACGAATAAGCAGTTAGGCTAACCCGGCAACGCTAAGGTAGACATTTATTAATTAATTTGCCTAAACGGGCACCATAGAGCCCCAGTTATCGCTTGATTTTAGCGATGGCTGGGGTTTTTCGCGTGCCTTCCTGATATAATCCCCGAATTTCCGTCAATACTGGGTAACAGTAGACTCATAGATCCTGAATATTAAATGTGATATGGGGTCGGAAAACGGAGGGAGAGAACGGGAATGAAGTTGCTTCAATGGTTTATTAAAGTTGTACTTACCGTGATGCTGGTCAGTTCGTTGACTTTGCTGACAACCGGATTAATTGTTCAGTCTTACGTAAAATCGCTGCTGGCGAGTTTCAATATTCAGTGGGAAGGCCAGTCTATGGGGTTAACGGCTATGTTTCAGGGGGCACTGGGAGGTAAAGCTGTTGAAGAGAAGAAGCCCGGAACGGGCACGACAGACCAGCCGGCAGGAGCGGAAAAGGAACATGTTCCGGAAGATGCGATATCTGTCATGGGCAATGGGACAGGGAGCGGAGAGTCCGGCGCCAGCACAGGCAACAACAGCACAGGACAGGATACAGGCTCAGACGGGGATCAAGGGACAACTTCAGGAACAGACTCTTCCGCTACGGGGTCTAGCTCAGGGGGCGGCACTGGTACGGGAACAGACGCAGATGCAGATGCTGGCACAAACACGGGTACCGATTCAGGAACAGCAGCTGGCAATAGTACAGCATCGGGAAACGGAACAGGTACGAGTTCCGATGGTACGGCTTCTTCAGGGAATGATGAGATTGTAGTATCCCCGGATGACATTACAGGCAAGAAGGATAAGCTCCCGTTGGAGGAAAAAGAAAAGATTTTCAGTCTGCTGATGAACAAGCTGCCTCAGAAAGAAATGCAGCAGATTTCAAGTGCCATGGAAGGTGGCCTGACCGAACAGGAGCTGCGTGATATTGAGCAGGTGATTTCCAAGTATCTGACCAGTGAAGAATACGATAACCTGATGGAAGTCCTTCAGGCGGAATAAATCAAAAGGTTCTAGGAGCAGTTCGGCAATCCCTTGCTAGATATATATTCCATAGAAATCGAACAGATCGAATTCGGGGAATTGAGGCTGAAGCAAGTTTGGTTTCCAGTAATAAAATGCTAAAAAATGGTTAGCATATAATCCTACCAATTCGGGCATCCTATAGCATGACTTTCATGAAATCCCTTACCAGAGATGATCTGGCAAGGGATTTTCCACTTGTATTTTTATGAAAAAGAAAACACATTATAGTGGGTCTTAGAACCTAGTCTTAAAAAAAGATCAAAAGTACATAGTATACCTGAAAAAAGGGCAATATGGGGAGCGAAAGCCATCTTCCATCTTATGGATAATACAGGAAAACCATGCGTGGCGCGGCTTTGCGCTGTGACGAGTACAGTTGAAATGAGTGTAAAACCTGTGTTAAAGTATACGGGTGTGATAAAAGGTTAAAATTTTGACACTTTTATGTGCGCAGCTAAAGTCCTGATTTGCGGACACCCGAATCCAAATATCGACAAGCATGGGACAGACACAATGGGTGATGTCTTGACAGAAATGCGAACTAAGAAGTGCTGAAAAGGAGAGAATCATGAAAGGTTTCAGAGGCATACGCCAACCGGGCAAGAACCGGGAACACGAACAATCCGGGGAACACCGGACGGCCGAAGACAAAAACAACATGAGCATGTCCAACTTCAGTGGTAACAAAAAGCGCGTTCTGGCCTCGCGCAAATGGATCATTACAGCAGCATGCGGTTTATTCATCGCTGCATCGATCGGATTCGCAGGCAAACAATACGTTGCTGCAAACACCGTTCCATATTACAAAGTGATGGTCAAAGGCAATGAGATTGGCACCATCACGGATGAGGCGCAATTACAGAAATTATTTGCAGACAAAACTGAGGAATTCCAAAATAAATATCCAGAAGCGGAAATGGTGCTGAACACAGACGGTATCACGACCGAAACCATTAAAGCATACAAGCCCGTAGTGAACAGCGATGAGACGCTGGACAAGCTCGGTGACATGCTGACTGCCTATGCCAAGGGTGTAGAGCTCAAGGTAGACGGTGAAGTGATCGGCATTGTGAAGGATCAGGCAACAGCTGATGCGATTCTGGAACAAGTGCAGAACAAGTACATATCGGCATCGGCTGTGCGCAGTTCGCTCAAGACGAAGTCGGTATCGGCAAACTCATCGAAGAAAGCAGAAGGGCCAAGCACAACGCTGAAGTCCGTTGGCATCAAGGAAGATGTGGCAACAGATGTGGTGAAGGCTGATCCAAACAAATTATGGGATGTGTCCGAGGCGGTTAAAGCTTTAACCGTTGGTAAAGACGCGCCTGTAACCTATGTCGTGCGTGAAGGAGATACGATCTCTTCCATCGCTGCGAAATACGAAATTACACAAAGCGAGATTCGCCAACATAATCCGGGCATCAAGGAAACGTCGCTGCAAATTGGGGACGAGCTTACGCTGACGGTGCCAAAGCCAGCGGTTACCGTTAAATCGGTGGAGCAGGTTGTTGAACAGATCGAGATTAAACCACAGGTGGAAGTACGCAAAAGTGCTGAGCTCAAAGCAGGCACAACGAAAGTGGTGCGTCCAGGTCAAAGCGGTCTGAAAAGCATGCAATATCGGATAACGAAGGAAAACGGTGAAGTCGTTCAGGAAGAATGGCTTGGCCAGGAAGTCATCAAAGCAGCGGTTACTGAAGTGGTCCTGAGTGGAACCAAAGTAGTCGGTGAAGGTTCAGGCGAATTTGCCTGGCCGGTATCCAACGCTACGATGAGCAGCAGTTTTGGACAACGCTGGGGTCGTCAGCACAAAGGTGTCGATCTGGTTGGTAACCGTGATGTGAAAGCGTCTGATGAAGGCGTGATTACTTTTGCAGGACAGAAGAGTGGCTATGGCAATGTTATTATTATTAACCATCGTAATGGGTACGAAACACTTTATGGACACTTGAACAGCATCGGTGTCAAGGTTGGACAAGTCGTCGAAAAAGGCGAGAGCATCGGCGTAATGGGCAACACGGGCCGTTCGACCGGAACGCATCTGCATTTTGAGATCATCAAGAACGGAACGGTTGAAAATCCGATGACATACTTGAACTAGTTATATCGCAATCCAGAGCAAGGTTGGCAGTTGATGCTGGCCTTGTTTTTTTGCTGCTGTAAAAATTTTTCATTTTGGAGTACACATTGGCCCTGAACGGGATGTGACGGTGCTTCAGGTATGGTAAACTATAGACTATAGGCCACAAGCCATATGATATGGACAATAGTCAAAGAACGAGCTAGTAACAAGTTCAACGAGGCTTTGATACAAGCTAAATATAAGAGAGATAGACCGCTTACGCGGATCAAGCAGGATATAGGGGTGAAGACAGCCAATGCAGGGGAAGATTTTGGTGGTGGACGATGAACAGCCCATTGCGGACATTCTGAAATTTAATTTGGAAAAAGAGGGGTACGAGGTCATCTGCGCTTTTGATGGCATTCGTGCGGTTGAACTGGCGTTATCCGAGAAGCCGGATCTGATGCTGCTGGATCTGATGCTGCCAGGTAAGGACGGTATGGATGTGTGCCGCGAGGTGCGTGCCCATCTGGAGATGCCGATCATTATGCTGACCGCCAAGGATGGCGAGATCGACAAGGTGCTCGGTCTGGAGCTGGGTGCGGATGATTACGTAACAAAACCTTTCAGTACACGCGAGCTGCTCGCACGGGTGAAAGCACAGATGCGCAGACGGCAGAAGCTTGCCATCACGGCTGAGGCGCCGGAAGACGAGGAGAAGCAGGTCATGCGTTTATTTGATCTGGCATTCGATATGGATATGTATACAGCTTACAAAGGTGGAGAACCGCTGGATCTGACCCACCGTGAGTATGAGCTTCTCTATTACATGGCGAAGCATTCGGGTAAGGTCATGACCCGTGAACATCTGCTGCAGGCTGTATGGGGATATGAATATTTCGGGGATGTACGTACCGTGGATGTTACGATTCGTCGTCTGCGTGAGAAGATTGAGGAGAACCCGAGCAAACCGGAAACGATTCTGACTCGCCGCGGGCTGGGTTATCTCGTGCGCAGTCCCAAAAGCGTGGGGATATAATGGGGCGATTCTCGCGATTTTCGTTCTTTCGAACGATTCAGGCGAAACTGATTATTATCTATGTACTGCTGATTCTGATTGCGATGCAATTGATCGGCGTTTATTTTGTCAGTGCGATGAAGAACTCGCTGACCAGCAACTTCACGGAGGATTTGCAGGCGCGGGCCGAGATGCTGTCTGTGCTTGTGGGTGAGACGATGGCTGGTGGAGAAGCCGAGGCTGGCGAGGACAAAACGGAAAATCTGCGTGTGTTGGTAAACAATCTGTTCAACATTAACGGGGCCGAGATTCAGGTGCTGGATGCCAGCGGCAAAGTGCTGACCACTTCGCTAAGTTCCCATTCGGACTATGTTGGGCGCAAAAATACTCAAACCGTTGTCAGCCGTGCGCTGCAAGGCATTCGGGACAATGAGGAATATATCGTAGACGAGGATAATGTTCGCAAAAAGGTCGTTGCCAAGCCAGTGCTATCCGGCGGCAAGATTATCGGCGCGGTGTACATCGCCGCCTCGATGAATGAGTTATATGCCACAATGGAGGGCATTAACAAGATTTTTATTTCCGGCATTTTGATCGCCTTGGTATTAACCGCAGTGCTTGGTGTTATTCTGTCACATACGATTACGCAGCCCATCAAGGAAGTCACCCGAAGGGCAACGGCGGTCGCGGAAGGCAACTTCGATCAGCAGACCCCTGTATTCGGAACGGATGAGATTGGACAGCTCAGTCGGGCGTTCAACTATATGACCAGCAGGCTCCGGGATGCACTCTCCCAGAACGAAGAGGAGAAGGAGAAGCTGACGTCCATTCTGACGAATATGAGTGATGGCGTGGTCGCAACGGATGAATATGGCAAAGTCATTCTGGTGAATCGGCGTGCCAGCAGCATTCTGGGCATGCGTCCGGCGGACATTGAGGGACGACACTTTGCCGTACTGCTCGGCATTGATCCGGAAGATGCTGAAGCGTTAGCCAGTGGCTTCACGGGTTCGACGCTTCTCCAGATTGCGCCTGCTGGACAGGAAGATCCCGTTGTCATCCGTATGACGTTTACACCGGTTCATCGCCGTGAGCTGGGCATTACGGGTACAATTGCTGTGCTTCAGGACGTTACGGAGCAGGAAGAACTGGAAGCATCGCGGCGTGAATTCGTGGCGAATGTATCCCATGAGCTGCGTACACCGCTGACTACCATTAAGAGCTACGCGGAAGCGCTGGATGATGGCGCTCTGGAAGATCCGCAGCTCGCGGGACGATTCGTTGGGGTCATTCAGAATGAGACGGAGCGCATGATTCGATTGGTTACGGATCTGCTGCACTTGTCACGTCTGGATTCCAAGGAAGCTTTGCTGCGTAAACAGCCAACGGACATCATGGAGATGCTGGAAGAAGTGTCAGACCGTTTTTCATTCCAGATGCATCAGAAGGATATTCAACCAGTGCTTTCTGTGGAGAACGGGATTCCAGCGGTTCCGCTGGATCGGGACCAAATTGATCAGGTACTTGATAATGTCGTGTCCAACGCGCTGAAATACACGCTCGAAGGTGGCACGATTACCATTGCAGCCAGACGCAATGAAGATCATACTCTCGCTATATCGGTGACCGATACGGGGATGGGGATTCCACAGCGGGATCTGGATCGCATTTTTGAACGGTTTTATCGGGTAGACAAGGCACGTTCCCGCAGTATGGGCGGTACAGGACTTGGTTTGTCCATTGCCCGGGAAATTGTGAAGGCTCATGATGGTCATATCTCACTGGAGTCCGAGGTGGACGTGGGGACAACGGTAACGTTCACACTTCCGATGCGCGAGGAAGGGGGTGAGCACCTTGAAAGAGCGGATTAAATCTCTGGTGCTTGCTTCCCTCGTCGTTGCCAGCTTGGTACAAAGTTACTTCCTGATCTATCGTTTGCCCGGTGGGGGAGATTCGATTGTCACGTCAGAGACGAACTATGTGAAGACCGAGAATATGGGTCAGGAGCGCAATATTGAAGAGTTAATTTTTCCTGATCAGATGGTTATTCATCTGGGAGAGGACAAACATACGGTGTTTTATCCGGGCAATACGTTCTACCAGTTGATTTACTCACGGTTGCAGGGTCGTACGTTTGATGATTTCCAGCGTCGCAGCGTACAGTCCATCAACTGGGATCAGATTCGCAAGGAGAATCCTGGCTTTGAGCTGTCGTTCAAGGAAGGCATCCCTGTAGCGTTATTACAGCGCGTGATGCGGCTCGGGACAGACTCTCTCTTCCAGGGGGAAACGATTAACCGGATTTCGATATATACAGCAAAAAATGAGACGAAGGCTCACGCACTGTTCTTTAGCGCCAAAGGCGATGTGGTCTACGAGGCAACGCAGGCGGATTTGACGGTACAGGACGTACAGCAGCACGTCGACTTCGGAAGCAACTGGACACCTTATACGCTGATGGATGGTGGATATTATATCCCGGCGGAGGCACTGGAAACCATTGAGGCCGACGTGCCTACAGGCCAATTCACTGTCGAGCAGATGCAGCGCAGCCTGTTCTTTGATCCAAGCATGACCCGAAACATTCGGGAAAAAGACGGTTCGGAGATCTATACGGATAGCAAACGCAGTCTGCAAGTCAAACAGGAACAACGCTGGATTAGCTACACCGACCCGGCGGCACCGCCTGCGGGACAGATTGATGCAGCGAAGGATGCGTTGTCCGCGGTTGATTTTGTCAATCAGCATGGCGGCTGGAAAGGTCGATCACGCATGATGCTGGATACGACCGATACGAAGACAAAGCTCCAATTCCAGCAATATTACAGCAGCTTCCCGATTATGGACTCGATGCAGTTCCGGTTCGGCACGATCAGCATGGAAATGCAGCAGGAGACGGTATCTAGCTATGAACGTTCACTCGAATATCTGAACGAAGGTGCGGAGTCGAAGAAATCGGTCAAGCTGCCCGGTGGGGACAAGCTGAAGGCTCTCATCCAAAAGGTGGCGGGTGCCAACCGTAAGGTTGTAGACGTGTATCCAGCGTATCGTCCATCCAGCATTGAGGACGGGCTGAAGCTGATCCCGGTATGGGTAATCCGTTTCGGAAGCGGGGAGGAAACCACCGTTTCTTGATGGGTTATAGGATATGAAGCCATTTGATATTCGGGCGAGGTTTAAGATCACACGTTAACGGAGGGGGCAGAAAAAACCTGAAGAAGCGAAGCGCTCGCCTTTATCACCGGATTTCTCCCTTAGGAAAAGGGAATCAAGAAATCTGGGGATAACAGCGATCGGAAGGTTGTTCTGACTGCGGAGTGAAAAGTGTGATAATAGTCGTTTTTATCAAATGGAGGAGGTGAATGTTTTGGATTGGGGACGGGCGAAAAATGTATTGATCTATGCCTTCCTGCTGCTTAATCTGGTGCTGGGATACCAGATCTGGATGGATGCGCGGGAGACGGCCGGAGCCAATCTGGACTTCACCTCGCTGGCGGATAATACACAGCAGGCGATGGAGGAGAAGGGCATTCAGGTATTGGCTCCTATTCCAAATGAAACACCGAAGCTGCCGAAGCTGTCGTATGAGTTTATCGAAGATAACAAGGCAGGCATTGAGGTTGGGCTGGAAAAACCTGTGGACAGCAAGCTGATCTTCTCGCAAAGCGAGCTGGAGGATGCACTGCAGGACGAAATTCCCCAGATCGGTACGTACCGATGGGATCAGCTGATGGCAGAGGATGGGGCATTTGTGCTTCATCCGTTGGTGGATGGCAAATGGCCGCTCTTCAATGTCAGTCTGGAGCTATTCTACAGCGACCAGAAAATTACGGGTTACCGTCAGACTCCGGTGCGGATTACGACAGCGGAGGAGAGCGATCAGCAGGTGCTTCCGGCGTCGAAGGCGCTGGGTACGCTGATCGAGAACTTTTTGCCGAATGATGCGATTGTCAAAGATATTCAGTTGGGCTATTACGGCCAATTGTTCAATTCAGATATGCAGGTAGCGATGCCGGCATGGCGGTTCGTGCTGGAAAGTGGCGAAGTGTTGTATGTGCAGGGCATCAGCGGGGATGTATTCAGTCCCAAGACAGACAAACCAGGGGAGTAATGCGTTATGGGGATTTATTTTACCGTGTTATCCAGCGGTTCGACAGGGAATGCCACGGTTATACAGCATGGGGGCACGTCCCTCATGATTGATGCAGGTCTCAGTGCGAAGCGGCTGGAGGCCTTGTTCCTGGAACGGGAGATTTCGGGAACGGAGCTGGACGGGATTCTGGTTACACATGAACATTCCGATCACATTAAAGGACTAGGCGCGATGTCTCGGAAATATAATTTACCAATCTATGCAAATACGAGTACGTGGGCGGCACTCGAGAAGTCCGTTGGGGCGATTCCAGAGGAAAACCGAAGGGTATTTGAGACGGGTGAAAAGCATGATTTTGGCTCCCTGCGCGTGGAATCCTTCGGCATCTCCCATGATGCGGCGGAACCGGTAGGGTACACGTTCGATGATGGTAGTGAGAAGCTGTCCGTTGCGACGGATCTCGGGTATATGAGTGACAAGGTTCGCGATGCGATCTCGGATTCGGATGTTCTCGTGCTGGAGGCGAATCATGATGTCGAATTACTGCGTATGGGGCGGTATCCATGGAACACCAAGCGCCGCATTCTGAGCGACATCGGCCATTTGTCGAACGAAGCGGCGGGAGCTGCACTGAGTGAATTGATGAACGGACGCATCAAGCGCACGTATCTGGCACATTTGAGTCGGGATCATAATATGATGGATTTGGCAAAAATGACCGTGCGTGATGCGATGGAGAGCCGTGGATGCTTTTATCGGGATCATGAGTTCAAGCTCTGTGATACGTATTACGACCGGCCTACGCCATGGGATAGGGTGGGTGAGCCATAAAGCTGTCGAGTTCGGTGGCTTTGCGCTCCACTTCCTCACGAGTCAGAATGCCTTTGTCGATGAGCAGTTCAATAATCGTGCTTAGTGCAAGGGTGTTGCGGTAGTGTTCTTCCTTGAGATCGGCCAGCTTGGCCGCCATATGAACTTCATCCATGGCTGTGAGTGTACGCGTGCGATCCATAGTGTGAATCCTCCTTCTATGAAGCTTCGAATTGTCTTTTACTATTATTGTAGTCAGGCTGAGTGGAAAACATTCCTCTTTTTGCCGCTATAATTACACGTAAGGGACGTGTATGCTGAACCAGGGGCCGCATTTTGCTTGAGAAGATGAAAAAGTTCACGGAAATAGGCAAAATTGCGCTTAGCGAACCGGATTTTGTGGTGATAGATACTAGAGACCTTTATTGTTAAGCGCGTTATAGCGGAAATTTCCGTTAATCTTCGTAATTATGCAACTTTTTGGGATTTGACGTGTTTAGTATATAGGGAGCTTTATAAAAAGAGGCTGATTTGCGCGCAAAAAAGCATGTCGTAGAATGCGAGAGCATTTCTGATAGAGTCACAGACAGGATGAGATGTTCGTTCTGTTGTACATAGACGCTTCATTTCGAGTTAGCAGGGATGGCAGCGATATGCAAAAAGATTTTAAAAATTTGCAAGAAAGCATGGAAAACCGTTGGGGTCTTCACGTAACGGAGACGGCAGAAGGAACCTGAAGAAACGGAGTGCTCGCCTTTATGAACAAATTTTTACCTTATTAGAGGGTGATCAAGAAAATTTGTGAGTAACAGCGATCGGAAGGTTCGTCTGCCGGCGGAGTGGGCTATGTGAGAACACCATCGTTGGCCATGCGACAACGATTAGGCGGCAGTCAGGGTCTTGATGCGTGACAACGAAGGGGAGAGGATCACGATGGGATTGTTTGGAGACGATTTTTATTCAACCAAAGTATCAAGACGCGCCGAACCTGAACAGAAAGGCAAACTTCAGATCATTCGCCCTGGTGGCAGGGGCAGGGGACGTGACCGCTGGCAGAATCCACGCAAGTCTCGCTCGGGCTTTAGTTCCACGGTCAAGGTAGCCGTGATCAGTTCGGTAGTTAGCTCCATCGTGACCGTTACGCTGTTCAGCTTCATCATGCAGCCCTCAGCGTTACCTCTGGCGAACGCTGCAGGCAGCGGCGGAGGAGGTACACAGACAGCGCAGGCTGCAGATCCGTACGATCGGATTATTCAAGCTGCGGCGAAGGTTCGACCTTCCGTGGTGAGCATCGTGAACCATAAAACGGGCAGCAGTCTGTCGATGGAAGACTCCGCACTGGGATCAGGGGTCATTTTCAAGAAGGAAGATGGCAAAGCCTACATCATGACCAACCATCACGTCGTGGAAGGTGCGAGTGATCTGGAGATTGTGACAGTAGACGGGGAAACGCACAAGGCGAAGCTGGTGGGCAAAGACCGGGTGAGTGACATTGCCGTATTGTCCGTACAAGATGATAAGGGCATCGGTCCAGCCGCAGAGCTTGGCGATTCCAGCAAGCTTCAGCGAGGTCAAACGGTACTGGCGATCGGAAATCCGCTCGGCCTGGGCGGTACGTTGACATCCGGTATTGTCAGTTATACAGATCGGATCCTTCCGGTATCCATTAATCAGGACGGTGTGTACGACTGGGAACAAAACGTAATTCAGACGGATGCAGCGATTAATGAAGGCAACAGTGGCGGTGCACTGGCCGATCTGAACGGCAAATTGGTCGGCATCAATACGATGAAGATCTCGGATACAGGTGTTGAAGGCCTCGGCTTTGCGATTCCGATGAACGAAGTGATGAAAACAGTCGATTCCCTGCTGCTGAACGGCAAAGTGTCACGTCCATATCTGGGCGTGTATACTGTCGATCTCAGCAATCCGTATGCCCCACTGGATGATGAGCAGCGTAAGGATCTGAAGCTTCCATCCCACGTAGATAGCGGTGTGGTTGTTCTGGAAGCGTCCGGTCCGGCATCTGATGCGGGCATGAAACTGAATGACGTCATTACGGAATTTGATGGGCAAAAAATTACCTCTACGCTTGATCTGCGGAAATATCTGTACGATAAGAAGAAGATCGGCGATACAATAGAGATTACCTTTTACCGGGATGGCAACGCCGAGAAGGTGTCGGTGAAGCTGACGGATAAACCGGAATAAAGAGAATGGCTTTGATGTGCTTGGCACACATAGAAATAGGATAATAAGAGAGAGTCGATCAACTCGTTGGTCAGCTCTTTTTTATTGCACCGATTCTTGAGTTGATTATAAGCTAAATTCATGGGGTTAAATGGGAAGTTTTGTCGTTTCGCAATGACAGGCTAGGACCAGAGCCAAAGTCTCTGTTATAGAGGAATCCGGTTATGATACACTGTTGGGAATGTGTTGGTGATGTCGGGTTATGCGAGTAACATCTGTTTGTCGATCTGCTTTCTCAATCCGGAGTGGAAGGGGTTATTTTAATGAAACGTTTGACGAAAACCATGCTGGGGGGAACCGGTCTAGTATCTGCCCTTTTTGTTTTGTCTGCATGTACTTCCGAAGTGCCTCCATCAGGGTCTGTTGATGTTAATGGTTTACAGGAGAAGATTACAGGTCTGGAGAAGAAGCTTGCGGACCAGAGTGAGAAGAATAGTGAGCAGAACAAGAAGATCGCCGAACTTGAGAAAAAGTTGGAGGAACTGAATACTACCGTGATTGCGGTAAATGAGGCTGGTGGCAAAGCGCCTGCTTCCCCAGGAAGCAACGGATCGGCCGGGAAGGGCGATGGGGTGCTGATTACATTTGCCCAGTATGAAAAGCTTGAGGTTGGCATGTCGGTTGAGGAAGTTATCGAGATCCTTGGCGGAGAAGGTGAGGCATTGAGCGAAGCAGAAAATATGGTGGTCTATAACTATAAGGGCACCGGAAGCACCGGAGCCAATGCAGTCATCGCCATCCAGGGAGGCAAGCTGTTAACGAAGGCTCAGTCGGGGCTGGAGTAAGATTGATATCGGTTGAGGATGGATTCCAATGAGATGGATTTCGTATGTGCAGTAATCTGAATAGATGCAAATGAACGGAATAGGTAAGCTCGGAAATTAGTGAAGTGTTACTTTGGGATCCCCTCGGGGTGTCCGAGAAGTGACGCTTTTTTGGGTTGGATTTTGCTGAAATGAGAGGGTTGGTTGAAGTTGGACACGATAAATGCGGACTAGGGGTTTCTTTTCCGCGGCAGGTGTGATAGAACTGAGAAGTGGCTATCCTGTATGGATAAGCGGTTGTGAATCGGGAGCATAGCTGGATACAGAAAGGATGCTTGAACGGATGTACGTTGTATGCAAAGAACACGTGGACATCGCCATCGACATGTTTGTTGATGAGTATGAGGACGCTCCAGATATCGTTGATCTGAAGGAGACGGAATTTGCCGATTGGGACCCGCCTGCGAAGTGCGCCGAGTGCGAACAAAAGGCCGAGTATCTGGTCGTCTAGCGTACTGTGTAGGCATCCGCAGTTGGTGCGTCTGTCATGGATGCACTCGCTCGCCTGCCATCCGGTATGAACATCACAGGTAAGGAGCAAAGAGAGCGTGTCGGAGCGCTCTTTTTGTGTTTTTGGCGTGTTTTGGCTGTAATAGCGTGTCTCAGATTCTTTAGATTTTAAAGGAGCCGAAATGGGGCTAGCTAAGGTGTGTGGAGTTTGTTAGCTTTAATTATTGGAACAAACGATGTGTTGAAGCATCTTACTTATAGATTATCTCGCAGGACGATTAGGAGGAATGGATCTTCATGTTGATTCAGATTATTGGCGTAGGCAAACTGAAGGAAAAATATTTGACGCTGGGCATTCAGGAATATGCTAAGCGGCTCGCCCCGTACATCAAGTTTCAGATGATCGAGGTCGCAGACGAAAAGGCGCCCGACACCCTGAGCGAAGCTGAGGTGCGGGCGGTGAAGGAGCGCGAGGGCGAACGCATTCTCGCGCATGTGAAGAGCGAGGCGCATGTCGTTGCGCTCGCGTTGGATGGCCAGCTCTGGAGTTCCGAGGAGCTGGCTATGGAGATCGACAAGCTCGGCACCTATGGGACGAGCCATGTCGTATTTGTCATCGGAGGAAGCCATGGGCTCTCCGATGAGGTACTGCGCCGCGCGAAGCAGCGCTTGAGCTTCGGCCGCATGACCCAGCCGCATCAGCTCATGCGGCTGGTGCTGGTGGAGCAGATTTATCGCGCAGTGAAGATAAATAGGAATGAACCTTATCATAAGTAAGCTGGAACGACAATGAACAATACAGCTGCTTTGCAGGGTCTCGATGTTCGGTTCCCTTTCGGTGGCTTCAAGCAATGTGGTATTGGCCGTGAATATGGCGCGGAAGGTATCCGCACTTATACAGAAAAGCATGTCATCAACGTTCCGAAGACACTGGATCTTCCTTATATACCAGAATAAATCTTATAGCACACAACTTCGCATCGTACAGGGAATGTACATGTGAAATTGAATGTAGGCTCTAACTTTACGCTTTGTTTACTGATCTTTAAGAATCAGTAGACAGGGCGTTTTTTGTCAGATAAAAATAACTCATATCTGATGGAGGTGACCCTGAAGAAATAAAGAAGCCACTCCATTTTTTTGGAGTGGCTTTCTACTCAGCTATTATACGGTGAACGGCGGCTATCTTCTACCTAGTGTCTCCCAAATTCCATGGAGCCAGGAGTCGAACTCAGCATCTTTGTCGCCCTCGTAAGTATCATAAATATCCAGACGTGTCTTTTGCAGTTTTTCCTTAAATTGCTCAAATGTGTGACCTTCAGGAAGGCTTTTTTTAATCCGTAGCAAAATTTTGTTAAGACCTTTAAACAGCTCACCTTTGTTTTTGGCAGGCATTTGTACATCTTCATCCAACTGCTTGAGCTTGCGATATGCGGCTTCGCGTACCTGGAACACTTGATCACTTGTCAAAACATGCTGCAGCAACTTAATAGTAGGGGCTGTATCCCAGTTCCCCAATTCGTTCACCGCATTCAGTCTTTCTCTCCAGCTTGCCGACCGATTAGCCGCTCGTTTGAGCTCTTCAAAGTTTTCCGGTAGTTCGTTAACTGCTCCAATATCATGGTTGTTCGTCAAAGTTCAATCTCCTTAATCATCGCCATCTCGGCAGAATGATGAATGTTAATCAGGTAAACACCATTATAGCACGAACCTGGCTAAACTACTTCATTAAAGCCGATTGGTTAGCTTAAAAATCACATTGACCAATTCATGTTTTTGCAAGGGCAACAGGATGAAGGCCGCTTGTTTTTGTATGTAATCACAAGGGTGGCTTCTTTTTCATCATAATAAGCTGTAGGTTACGGTAATTGCAATTTACCTTCACGTAATGTAAAATTATTTGATGGAAAAAACATGAAGGAGTGGGAGCATGAGGTGGAAACGGAAGGCTTACATTCAGTCGACTTGCGTAATTTCATATTTCCATTCCATTAGGACACTAAAGCATTTATTGCTTTAGTGTTTTTATTTTATGGGGGTGTAATAATTGTCAAGGTACAAAAGGGTTCTCGTTAAGCTAAGTGGTGGAGCAGTAGCAGGAAACTCTGAATTTGGTTTTGAGCCAGAAAGGTTAGACCAAATTGCGGATGAAATTATGTCAGTAGTAAACTTAGGCGTTGAAGTATCATTAGTTATAGGTGGGGGTAACATTTTCAGAGGTAATATGGCGGAAAGCTGGGGGATAGAAAGGGCAGAAGCTGATAACATTGGGACGCTTGCGACTGTAGTAAATAGTTTAATGCTTCGTGGAGTTCTTAAAGCTAAGACCAAAAAGGAAGTACGAGTAATGACGGCAATACCTATTACTTCAGTTGCAGAACCATACATCCGCCTAAGAGCAATCCACCATCTAGAAAAAGGCTATATTGTAATTTTTGCAGGGGGGAACGGTCAACCTTACGTTACAACAGACTATCCTTCAGTACAAAGAGCCATCGAGGTTAATTGTGACGCTTTATTAGTTGCAAAGCAAGGTGTTGATGGTGTTCTTAATGCAGACCCCAAATTTGATAAAGATGCAAGGAAATTTCGTTCGCTTCATTACAACGACGTTTTAAAACACAACTTAAAGGTAATGGACCAATCAGCTTTCATTTTAGCAAGAGACTACAATCTGCCAATGCATGTGTTTAACTTCGATAAACCAAGCTCGATGAAAGAAATTTGTGAAGGTAAGAATAACGGTACGATAATTAGTGGCGAATCAGTTTTAGAGTTGGAATGAAATATGTTAGAAATACTACTCTCCCTTGATTTAGCGGAACGATAGTTCCATAAAAGAATAAAGTATAAACACAAACCCACTCCGCCAAAGGAGTGGGTCCGCCCAGGGTCTGAACATACAAACCATTCTGAGTTCCAACGTTTTCAAATTCGTGGCTTAATGCCGAAAGTAATAGATAAGAGCCAAAACAGGGTGCATCTCGAGAGAGATGCATTTTTTCGTTCCGAATTACAGCAAGATGTGGAAAGTCGAGCGAAACCCGTTATGTTATTTTATTTGAAGAAAAGGAATGATCACATTCGAGCAAAGAAAGGAGCAGACAGAATGACAAGTGAGCCGCGATCTTACAAATCAGAATCGGTAGGGAGTCTTTTGATTGGCGCATAGATATGGTAGGTCGAATCCAGATGATGGACGTCCTTAAAAGCTTGAATGAGTTCAATATCTATTTCGTCCGTTTCCTGCCTGGAGATTTTTAAAAAACGAGCATAGTCGCTTTTCAGTACATCCCCAATATCAAGAAGGTCACCGCTATAGTTGAATCTGGAACAAAAAATCTGCGGTACATCAACCGTGAAAAAATAAGGTTTATCAATTTCAATGCTGCTTGGAATCCCAAACAGAACCTTAAACCGAGTTGAATCGGGTTGACAGTTTGAATAAATGACATAACAGGGACCATTTATGGTTTCATCAATATGACTCAACAGCATTTCGGAATGTGCGCGAATCTTCTCCTTGTAATCATCATGGGCTAAATCCACTTCAAAGGCGATCCCACTGATTCGGTTCTCCTTGAACTCGGTCAGGGTGAAATCCGTGACGATATCACCGTTAATGTTTTTTATGGGTCTCTTCACCACTGTAGGTATGGGGACAGGAGAGATGGTTGTAAGTCCTGTTTTTAAGGAACTTGGGGCTACGCCGTATTGTCGTTTGAAAGCACGAGTGAATGAGGCTTGCGTACCGAAGCCCATCTGATAAGCAATATCGGTTAGAGAACTGTTTTTGTTTTGAATAAAGGTCAAAGATGCATTCAATCTTCGGGACAGAATGTATTGGTTTAACGAACAGCTCATCATAGCAGAAAACAGCCGATGAAAATAGTATTTAGACATGTTGAAGGTATTGGCAACGGATTCTACGGTTAAAGACTGTTGTAAATGACCCTCGATATGGATCAAAGCACGTTCAATGACTTCGTTATGGTCCATAATGACTCCTTATATCAAGTTTTGAGGCAAGTATACCATGCGTCCATCAGCAAATATATTTATTGTCTTAGGAGGCACAAAAGATGATGCGAGACCGAAGGAATGCAATGATACTGGGGATTTTTTATATCCTTGCTGCAGTGACGTCAATCATAGCAGTTGTTTTGTATGGGCCAGTTTTGTCAGAACAATGGCAGATGGCCGTGGCAAATGGATCGGAAACAAAGGTTTTAATCGGTGTATTAAATGACCTCTTGCTTATAGTAACGGCTGTTGGTACAGCAGTCATGCTGTTTCCCTACGTTCGACATTGGAATGAGCATCTTGCACTAGGGTATCTTTGTTTCCGGTTTATGGAAGCTGTTTTTATTGCGATTGGTCTTGTAAGTATATTGGGTTTGTTACAACTTAGTTCATATTATGATACAACCAACTTAGCAAGTAAAACCAATTTTGAACCCATAGGGCTGTTGATGCAGTCGATTTATCGCTGGACGGCTATGTTGGGTCCAAATTTCATGTTGGGCATTAATACGAGTCTGTATAGTTATTTGCTTTATCGAACAGGCTATGTGCCTAAACCGTTAGCGATTTTCGGAATGATTACAGCGGTTATGGTATTTTTAGCGGGTTTATTGCAAATGTTTGGGATCATCGGACCCTATTCGGCGGTAAAAGGATTGATGGCGCTTCCTGTGGGCGTTTACGAGATGAGCTTGGCAGTCTGGTTAATTGTGAAGGGATTTCATGGGGAGAACCTGGCTAAATTGAGAGCAAAAACAGATTCTTCGTCTTTAGTAAAATAATCAAAAGTTCTTTAATCGGGAGATTAAGAGGTGATGATGATTCCCATCAGGATTCTCTCCTCTGTGATCGTGAACTCTCACCGAAGAGGAATAGGGATAAAATTTTGTGCTTCCGGGCATGTTAGGGAATAACATCGAGGGGAGTGCTGTATGATGGCAAGAAGAAGGAGAAAATATGTGGTGCCAGGGGTCGAACAGGGAATGCAGGCTTTCAAAGCAGATGTAATGAAGCGCGAAGGATATACCGTAAATCCGAATCAACCAGACGACGTAAAATACGAAGTGGCGAAGGAGCTTGGTATACCTCTGTACCCAGGAAACAATGGTCAATTGACAACGGAATCAGCAGGCCATGTCGGCGGCAAAATTGGCGGTTCCATGGTTAGGGAATTGGTCCGTCTCGCTCAGGAGCAAATAGCGAACAAGGAGTAATCCTGAACTGAAACCTCCTGAGATCGTGGGTGAAAATGCTGAGCACTGACTTGGATAACATCCGGTGGTTTGTATGATAACCCCTTTCCACAAGAAGGGGTTTTTGTCTTGCCTTTTATATTACACTGTCATGGCCAAGTGGATGACTGTTGTGAATTTCGCGAGTTTCTGTTCCGGCTAGGATACGAACGGAACGGAAGGGATTAGACGTTATGAAGGAGCATGGCAGCAGCAGATATGAAAGATGTTAGAGATGTAATCTGATTTAAACTTTGTTGTTGGTGGAGGAGAAAGGGGGAATACATGTATCAAAAGCCCGTTATTACGAATATTGGAAGCTTTGCGACTGGGAAATAGGAGAGATGCGGCTAGTGCTCCTGGAGCAGATTTATCGTGCAGTGAAGATCAATCGGAATGAACCGTATCATAAGTAGGGCGAAATTTTAAGCTGAGAAGGCTACAGAATGAGGATTGGTTGCTTTGAAAGGTATATACGATATAACGATTGATTGTGGTGTCTTATATAAACTTGAGCTTAAGGATACGATTGAAAAAGTCGAATCGTTTATTGACATTGATCGATCGTTCGATTATATTTTGGGTATGAAAACTAAATCCGAAAGCAAAGTGAACCTTATTTATCAGGCTACGATCGAACTTCTCAATGAAAGCGGCCTTTCTGAAATATCCATTTCAAAAATTGCTAAAAGGGCGAAGATCTCTTCCTCGATCATTTATTTTTATTTTGAAAGCAAAGAGGATATGCTGATCAAGTTGTATTTTTTGCTCAAGGATCAAATGCACCAGCTCATGTTTCATGGTGTAACAGAGAGTACACCCGTAAAAGTGGGGTTTGAGAAAATTCTGCGAAATTATTCAAATTACATCTTGAATAATAAGGACAGCTTTTTGTTAATGGAACAGTTTATTGGCTCACCCTTTATACTTAAAAAGTGTAAGGATCAAAATGGCGGTGTGTTTAAACCGATGTACCCTTTGTTCGAAAGGGGAATTGAGGAAGGCTTGTTTAAGGATTTGGAAACGAATCTATTGGTTACATACTCCTGTTTACCTTTTGTCGAAATGGGAAAAGAGTATCTAAATGGGGCGTATGAGTTCAGTCCAACAAATATTGATAAAATGATTCAAATGAGCTGGGATGCTATCAAAGTATAATCAGCTCTTTTTTTACTCTAAATTGATCGATCGTTCAATATATTTTTTTTGAATGTTTTTGATCGATCGTTCGATAAATATACAAGAAGGGGGTGATATTCATTTTTTCCGTCGAATGTTTAAGGCATGGATTCCCATAGGTGAGAAGTGATCCAAAAGAAGAAAGGGTATTATTTCAAACAATAAAACAATAGATTAGGGGACCAATTTTTTCATGAAAAACTACAAATGGATTATTTATTTGCTGGCATTAGGCGCAACCGTGGTCGGTACGGCCGAATCAATTATTACAGGTATTCTAGACATGGTTGCCACGGATATAAATGTCTCTATTGGCTTGGCTGGACAATTGGTGTCCATGTATTCTATAGCCTACGCGGTAGGAACGCCAATACTGATTGCGATCACTTCAAAAACAGATCGAAAAAAGCTGCTGTTCATAGCACTTCTTACGTTCATTATCGGTAATATCACCGCTGTTCTGAGCCCTAACTTTACGATATTGATGATATCCCGTGTTATTTTGGGCGTGAGCGCTGGGGTATTCGCAGTAGTGGCTCTGGGAATTGCAGCACAAATTGCTCCTCCAGAGAAAAGAGGAAGTGCGATTGGCACGATCTTGATGGGTACGAGTCTTGCGCTCGTTGTCGGCCTTCCTTTAGGAACGTTAATCGGTGAATATATGGGGTGGCGCTGGATCTTCGCAATTCTTGGAATTATCACGATCATTCCTATTATTGCGATTGTAAAAGCGATACCTAAAATGTCTGGACAAGAAACGATTCCTTTATCCAAGCAATTGGCTATTCTCAAAGATTTCAAAGTAATCAGCGGTATATTAGCTTCCTTATTCTTTATTACCGGCTACTCTGTTGTTTCCACGTACATTGCGCCGTTACTACGCGAAAACGCTGGCCTCAATAGCAATACAATTAGTCTCGTCTTGCTTGGCATGGGTTTAATGGCTGTTGTTGGGGCGCGTGTTGGAGGCTACGGCGCTGATAAATGGGGGATTGCTCGAACACTGATTGTCAGTCTGTTGATTCATGCTATCGCCTTGTTCTTCCTCCCTTTGGCTGCAGTTACCTTTGGAGGTGCCATGTTTATTCTCGCACTCTGGATGCTTGGAGCTTGGACAACTGCTCCTGCACAACAGTTCTATCTGGTAACTATGGCTCCTAAATCAGCCGAAATTATATTGAGCTTGAACTCATCCGCCTTCCACCTTGGTGTTGCCCTAGGTGCAGGCTTGGGCGGAGTCGTTGTAGAGCGGTTAACCTTGTCGTCGATCGGCTGGGTTGGTGGTTTAATCGTCGTACTTGCGACTGTATTCACAGTGATTTCTATTTTAATGGGAAAGAAAAAAGAGCATTAATTCAGCGACCCGAGGATTTGATTGAAGACTATTAGACACAGCTTTTCCAGATTCCAGATTCCAAGGGAGAAGACATTGTACCGATTCTGGGTATAGGGCTTCCCCTTGCGTCGGGGATAAATGACGGATATAATGTGATTGATCAATTACTAACGAAAGAGGTTTGCTATGATTAGGTCAAAAGGACAGGATCGCAAGCAGGAAATCCTAGAAGCAGGTTTGGAGTTATTTGCCCAACGGGGATACTATAACACCACGACTGCCCACATCGCAGAAAAGGCCGGGATCTCTCAGCCTTATGTGTTTCGTTTCTTTCCGACGAAGGAGGAACTGTTCATCACCGTTTTGAATCGGGCGTTCGACCGGATACTCCAAACGTTTAAAAATGTCGAGTCGAGTCCGGATCAGTTGGACAACGACATGCTCAAAGCTTATGAAGAATTGTCGGCCCAATATCCCAATGAGATTGCTTTACTGGTGATCGGTATTGGCATCACCGAAGAAGCAATTCAGGTGGCAACCAAAGAGGGGTTATCCCGCATCAGAACTTATGTCCTGAAAGAGTTTAAAGCAGCAGGCATGCCCGATGCAGAAAGAAACGCAACGATTTTTATCGCCATGGGCATGATGTGCAACATTTCGTACTTTTTGGATCTTCCCGAGCTATTTGAGTTCAACGAAAATAAATAACCGTCCGAGGTTATTTATTTTTACATCAAAGTAATTGATTAATCAATATCTATCTGTAAGTCTTTTTTAGTCGGCCCCATACGGAGCATACCGCTCGAACGTCACCGGGCCTGTGAGCGCCCACAGTGCAGCGGCTGTGTGCAAGCCGCAAGCCGCCACCCCTCGGCATCAGCGGAGCCGCGCATCCGATACGGCGTTCTGGCAAGAGTGGCATAGTCATTGGGCCGATCGTATCCGTGGCGGAGAATAGCGGCAGCGTCTCGATATGTTCTTGCTGCCCATGCTCTGCTGACCCTCCTTAGCATTCCTCATTGGCAGAGGTCTACTGAAAAGGTAGTCGAACCCAAAGTGGCGAAGGGGATTCCCCGCGGTGTCTTCCGATTGCGCAAGCTTTGCCGAGAAACAGCAAAAACCCCTTGCCACCGCTGGGATGGAAGGGGATGATTCTAACGTCTTAGTGAAATGATCAGTTCATGCTCGCCATACACTACGATGGGGTCATTTCGTTTACAGCTGATCGCGCTATCCGCTCCCTTTTTACTGAGCTTAATTCAAGCACAGTTAACTGTACACCTGGTTTCTGGTACGAGTTGAAGGTTCTAATGAAACTGAACTCTGTACGAGCACAGTATATCGCGGAACTATGTGTATATTAGGCACACCTTAGATAGGTGTAACGCGTTGCTTAAAGACTTTAAATGCCCGATGTGTAATTAACCAATCCAATTAAGCAAAGGCACCGCCAGGGCCAAGACCAAAAAATATACGGGCAGCATCACTTCATTAACATGGCTTTTCGCGCGAATTTGGGTTACAAGAGCACCCAGCATGATGACTGCAATCCATAAACCTGCCAGCGTGCCTGCCAGTTGCGACCAAATGCCGATTAGCATACCGATCCCGCCTAGAATTTCCGAAATACCGACTAGCATGCGAAATCCATCCGAATAGCCGTATTGTTTGAATGATTCCACGGGCTCTTTAGCCCCAAACTTCATAAATCCGACGATCAAATAGCCAATACCCAAAATAATCTCAAGTATAATCGTTACGATGTGCAACAGTTTCACCTCCTTACTGAACCTAATTTAAGCACAGTTAACCTCATACTAGGGCTTCTAATGCGTGTCGCGTTAAACTCTTTTTATACTGAACCCTGTATGAGCACAGTATATCACAAAACTATGCTCTTGTTAAGCACAGTTTATTCTTCGTTTTTAAAAACTTCTGCAGCAATGCGCTCTATAGTATATTGCTTAAAAATGTGAAGTGTACTCTCTTCCACTTGAGAAGACATTTCCTGGAAAAGACCTCTTACTGACGCCCCGCGTTCACAGTCGAGTGTGGAATCAGCCATCCCGGTTCCCAAAGGATTGTGCATTTGCAGAGCCTGGTAAACGTCCGCCACTGTAATCGAGCTTGCAGGTTTGGCCAGCAAGTAGCCGCCATCTCTACCTTCTCTGGCCTCGACAAGATTTGCACGAACCAGTTGACCTATCACCCGGCGCATAAACGTCGTTCCGGAATTCATCATATTCGCAATTTCTTTGCTTGAACGCACGTTATCTGACATCGAAAGAAAGACAAGTCCTTGAATGGCCAAGCCAAATGCCGACGGAGTGACCGTATTTTTTTTTTTGTTCAGATGCAAGACAATTCACCTCAATTCTATTATGAGCAATGTTTACACAGTTTACAAGGTATTCGATCCGTTATTCATAGCGACTCAAAGACTACCTTGCTGGAATTACAAAGCAGAGAAGTGGTACACGCCGAAGAGTTGGCGGCCCTGTTTGAAACCAGTGTTCGTAACGCTACTGACATTACGTTGTCAGTAGCGTTTTTGTATATTAGGAGCATGCGAAGAGCGCAGTGCATTGGAGATAGGGAAACCTTTCTTCAAAATCTTATCATAGAGGTGGAAGTTTTCATGAGCAATGTTAAATGGGAAGTAGATCCGGATCACAGCTCCGTTGAGTTTTCGGTGACGCATTTAATGATTAATCAAATCAAAGGAGTCTTTGAGCAATTCGAAGCGATCTTAAGTTTCGACCCTAACGATGTAACAACCCTGAGTATTCAGGCTTCTATCGACACAAATAGTATCACAACTCGCCAGCGGCAACGAGATGAACATCTGAGGAGCGAAGACTTCTTTCATACTGCCCAGTATCCAGCCATTACATTTCAGAGCATCAGCTGCGCCCATACTGGCGAACGGCAGTATGAACTAATGGGCAATCTAACTCTGCATGGAGTAACAAAACCCGTCATTTTCCATACCGTTTTTGAAGGACTTAACAAAGATCCTCGTGGCCGAGAACGTGTGGGATTTCATTCAACAGCCAGTATCGAACGCAATCAATTTGGTTTGAGCTTCAACTCGCCTCTGGAAGCGGGTGGAATTGTCGTCGGAAATGAAGTAAGCATCGAGCTTTATATCGAGGCCATTAGAATAGATTAACAATCCTATAAGCTTCTTGAACACTCACTCGTCATAACTATGGCGAGTTTTTTCGTTGTGTATACCTCAGTCCTATTTCTAGTGTTTTTCACCTATATTTAGCACAAATGCGAATACAACTTTTTTACCAAAATATATACAAGTTGCTCGTTTACTGTCTACCATTTCGGTGTTATACTCACACTATTCAAAAAGAATTTGTGAAAATATGTCGAATTGAGGCTTAATAGGATGATTATGGATAAACATAAGGACGGCGAAACGATTATCCTCATTCCATCGCTTGAGCCAGATGAGAGACTTCTGTCCTATGTACGACAATTGCGAAAATATGGTTTGACCCATATTGTTATTGTGGACGACGGATCTGGCGAGGCATATCAGTCGATTTTCGATGAGCTGCGTGAGAGCGGGTGTGTCCTGCTGCGCCATACGGAAAATCGGGGGAAGGGAGCCGCACTTAAGACGGGATTTCAATATATCGGACAGCAGTTCGATGCGTCCTTTTCCTTCATTGTCACTGCTGACTCAGATGGACAGCACGCTGCAGAGGATGTATATAGGCTCGCCAAAGAAGCCAGGCGCGATCCTGATGCGTTGTTTCTTGGAGTAAGGAACTTCAGCGAGGGAGGAATACCGCCGAAGTCTTTGCTGGGTAATCGGATGACGTCCTTTATTTTTGCTATGCTTTACGGGAAAAAACTATCAGATACCCAGACCGGGCTTCGTGCCTTTGGCCCCGGGCTGCTTGCGTTTATGCAAAATGTTCGTGGCACCCGGTTCGAATACGAGCTGCAGATGCTCATCTCGTGTATTCAATCCGGTATCCCGATTCATACGGTGCCGATTCAAGTCATTTATGAAAATGGAAATGCCGGAACCCACTTCAAAGCGATTCAAGACAGTGCTCGGGTAATGGGTGTCTTGTTCTCCAACTTCCTGCGATTTATTTCCTCGTCAGTTGTGAGTTCTGTTGTCGATTTGGGAATTGCATGGTTTTTGATCGACTTTTTGCGGCCCATTTTGGGTCAGCAGGATTATCTACGAATTTTGCTCGCAACCGTGATTGCGAGAGTTATTTCCATTGTCGTCAACTATGTACTGAACAGGCACTTTGTATTCCGCAAAGAAGATAGTCAGGGCAGCCTATGGCGCTATTTGACGTTGTGCGGAGTGGTGATTGTGCTTTCCAGTACAGGGGTATATTTGTTCCATACGATTTTCTTCGTGGATGAGAAAATTGCGAAATTTGTCTGTGATGCCTTGCTGTTCCTGCTCAGTTTTCAATTGCAGCGAAGATGGGTATTTGCAGCAAGGAGGAAGCAGCTATAGTGCAAAACGAAAAAAGGCAACATATTTTCTTTGTCATCACCATGATCCTGATGTCGATTTATTTGTTATGGCGGATGTTCTTTACATTGCCATGGGGAGAAGGTGTACTGAATGTTATCTTCGGCATTCTGCTCATTGTGGCTGAGACGGTAACCGTACTAACCACCTTTGAATTGTTCTTCCAGAAGATGCAAAAGGAACGTACGCAGCTCGACTTTCCCATCGTTCCTCCAGAATATTATCCGGATGTGGATGTGTTCATTGCCACGCATAACGAGCCGGTCGATCTGTTGTATAAAACGGTAAATGCCTGTACGTTCATGGATTATCCGGACAAGCAAAAGGTCCATATCTATATATGTGACGATGGCGGAAGACCTGAGGTGGAGGAGCTTGCAAAGCAGTTTGGCGTTGGATATCTGGGGTTCGCCGGCAACAAGGATGCCAAATCAGGTAACCTGAATAATGCCCTGAGTAAAACCTCTTCCCCACTCATTGCAACCTTTGATGCAGATATGATTCCGCAACACACCTTTCTAATGAAAACCGTCCCGTATTTCCTGCTCTCCACATTTATAGAAGAGAACGGGCAATGGCGGCTTCGCCGTGAGGATGAAATGGACAAAAAGTTCAAGTTAGGGCTGGTACAGACCCCTCAGAGCTTCTACAATCCGGATCTATTTCAGTTCAACCTCTATGCAGAGCAAGGAATTCCGAATGAACAGGATTTCTTCTCCAGAGAAGTTAACATCCTGCGTAATGCCTCCAATGCGGTAGCCTATACAGGAAGCAACACGATTATTTCCCGGCAAGGTATGGAAGACATCGGCGGTTTTCCACTGAATACGATCACCGAGGACTTTGAGACAAGTATTCGTTTACAGCAGGAAGGCTATATTACCTATGCGACTCAGGAGGTTCAAGCTGCCGGACAGACAACAACAACAGTTCCGAGCATGATTAAGCAGCGAATTCGCTGGGCAAGGGGTATTATTCAGAGCCTTCAGAATACGCGTGCTCCCCTATCCGAGAAGCTTCCTTTCTGGACGAGGGTGACCTATTTAAGCAGTTTCCTATACTGGTGGTCTTTCTTTAACCGGTTGATTTTCATTTTGGCTCCAATTTTGTTTGCTTTATTCGATTTCAAGATTGTAAACACAACCTTCTGGCAGATCTTAATATTCTGGCTTCCGTCCTATTTCTTCTACAGCGTATCGATGCGTTATCTGTCCAGCAATATTCGGAATCAGCGCTGGAGTCAGGTCATAGACACCATATTTATGCCTTATCTGATCTGGCCGGTTCTCCTCGAAACCCTGGGTATTCGCGAGAAGAAATTCAAGGTTACGAACAAAAGCAGGGCGAGCGGTCGGAAATGGATGTCTGCTCTGTTATATGCACTTCCGCATATCTTCCTGCTCCTGCTGTCGATTGCGGCTGTAATTCGGTATGTTAATGGCAAGTACGGCATCGCGCTGTTCTTCAGCAGTATCATTATTTTCTGGCTCATTCATAATATGATTGCACTGTGTTATGCACTGTTCTTCATGATCGGCCGTCGTGCGTATCGGGAGACTGAGCGGATTCGGGCACAAGAGGATGTTACGATCCATGATCAGGACACGAATCTGCGTTATCAGGCCAAGACGGTAGATGTATCCGAACAAGGTATTGCCTTCTATGTCCCGTATCCCATCTATTTACCTGAAAAGAAGACGATCTCTTTGGTCGTAAAATCCGAGCGATATGAGGCGAATCTCAATGCGGTCATTGTCTATGTAAAGCAGGATGGAGAGGGCTGGCGCTATTCTGCAAAGGTTCAGCCAATCGACGAGACGGATAACCGCCAATATATGCAAATCATCTATGACCGTAAACACTCATTGCCAGAGCAGATGAATCTGTGGGATACCGCTTACGACGATATGCTGCGTAATGTGAAAAAACGTATTGTTCAGCCGAGATCAGATCAGCGAAAAATGCCGCGGCTTTCCTTGCAGCTTCCAGTCCATTTCACCAATCACGCGGGCTGTACACTGCGCAGCTTCAATTATCGTTTCTTTTCCGCCACGGGTCTCCATGGTGATATTGCGGCAGGGGCGATCGTTACTTTTTACACGAAGAGTAATATTGAAGTCATTTTGCAGCATACCGGGAAAACAACAGCCAATCGTCGCGAAGTGCTTCTCTCGGTGGAGAATATTGATGATATCGTGGAGCGCGGTTTGATAGATCAATTGCTGAGTGATTTGACCCATCCACATGCCGATCGTTTCACCAGAGAGGGTTAGGAGAGATAGAGATGCTGTATATGCTTCAACTTGTGATGGGAGTTTTATTGATATTCTCCTTTATTGGTTACATGCAGTTTGTGCGAAAGATACTATCTATACGTTGGGAGTTCATCCCTGTATTTGTGTTTTCCTCCATAGCATGTATTGTCTTTCTTAGCGGCTTGGTAGGGCAGCTCTACGTTGGCAGCCTTGTCCTGCTTCTCGTCGGATTACTATTGTATGGAAGAATGGTGTTTCTCGGAATGCGCCGAGGGGCATCCTTTCGCATTTCTTTTTCCTTATTCCAATTTTCATTTTTGGCAGGGACTTTTATTTTCTTGCTGGTACTCTTCCAGAACCAATTGACGCACTACGATAATTTTTCCCATTGGGCGATTGTCTTGAAGCAGATGCTCAGCACCGATGCTTTTCCGACACCGGATTCGAATCTGATTGATTTTAAAAATTATCCGCTAGGGACCTCGTCATTTATTTATTATGTCTGTCGCTTTATGGGACATTCCCAGTCCGTGATGCTTCTGGCACAAGGTCTGCTGATCTTTTCCTGTTTTTACGCCATGTTCGGCATCGTTTCCGAGAAGAAACGTTTTCTGCTGTACGCGTTTCTCGGACTCGGGTTATCTACACTGTCCTTCTTCAACCTTACGATTCGGATCACCAACCTACTCGTCGATTTCTTGCTCCCTATCTATGCGCTGGCCATCCTGGCAGTGGTCTACCAGTATCGTCATAATATCAAGCGAGCATGTATTGTCGTTCTTCCGCTTGCGGGTTTGCTGACAATCATCAAAAGCACCGGTATTATTTTTGCGGCCGTCGGCCTGATCTTCCTGGTGTACACATGGCTGACTCAAGGACAAAAGTCCGGTTGGAAAAATGTACTCGCTGTGGTGGGAACGATCTGCGGGGTGCTGATTCCTTACTTCGGCTGGAGCTGGCGAATGGCGACCGTATTCCAAGGGGTAGATAACAAGTTCGATGTTGCTGCTTCCGGGATTCAATCCGGCAAAACGGCAGAGCAGATGCATGAGATTCTGTGGCTGTTCATAAAATCGAGTACGGATATTACGACACGGCCGGTCATCGGTATTGTCATTTTCCAGCTTGTAGCAATTGCGGCTTCGGTATTTGCCTATGTAGTGCTTAAGAAGAAATGGAATTTGTGGAAAGCACTGATTGCGCTGGATGTCGTATTGTTGCTGTATTATGCAGGGATTCTGGCGTTGTATCTCTTCTCCATGCCGCTGGATGAGGCCATCAGGTTGGCCGGTTTTGAACGTTATGCGTCGAGTATCGTGGTACTGTTCGCGGGTGGACTGGTGCTGTGCGCTGCGATTGACCTGGAGCGTTCTTTCCACTATCGGATTGGTGAAGTGCCTGATTATCAAGCCTTCAAGACGGTCGAGACGAAGGGTCATTATCAAAAAGGAATTATCGGCTGTATGGCGATTGCGGCGACCATCCTTTTATCGGAATACAATGGGATCGTCTCGATTGCCAAAACCTACGACACGACACTCCCTTATAAGATCCATGCAGTAACCGGTGATCGCTGGTATAAAGGGGGTCAGGAGGACAACAACAGATATCTGTTCTACGCCTCGGACAGGGACCAGCAGGTCACGAATTATTACATGCAATATGTCGGGAAGTATTTCTTGTATGCTCCGCATGTGGACGGAATCGTATTGTTCTATGAGGATAATATGGACAATCTTCTGAGCGGTTACGACTATCTGGTTGTTGTGGAGACGGATCGTAACGCAAAGTGGTTGCTGAAAAAGCACTATGGCGTTGACATGCAGGAAGGGATCTACAAAATTATCCGATCCGGGGAAAAGATCGTTCTTACGCTAACTTGAGATCATTTCAGTGGACTTTGATTCGGTTCATGGCTTATGTATAATGTAACTAGCCTGGAAATGAAGGGACTGAACTATGCGCAGATATCAATATTTTAAACCTAACTATTAAATCTAATGGGAGGAAAAAGTATTGATTACAGAGTTACACACAGAACGTTTACATTTGAGAAAAATGAAGGTATCGGATTCTCCGAGCTTGTTTACGGTTTGGTCTGATCCGGATGTTACTAAATTTATGAATGTTCGTTGTTTTACTGACGTAGAGCAAGCGAAAGATATGATCAACCTTCTGGATGATCTTTCTCGGGATCGTAAGGCTATTCGTTTCACCATAATTAAAAAAGAGTCCAACGAAATTATAGGTTCATGCGGTTATAATGCTTTGGACTTTGACAACTTTAAAGCAGAAATTGGATATGATCTTGCTAAATCATCTTGGGGAAGAGGATATGCTTCAGAGGCGGTCTCTTCTTTGGTGGATCACGCATTCTCATCTTTAAAACTGAACCGAGTCAAAGCCAAGGTTGATCCCGAAAATGTGAGTTCAATAAAGCTCTTAGAAAAGCTCTTTTTCACATTTGAAGGAACACTTAGAGAATATGAACGTGTAGAAGGGACTTTTAACGATCTCCATATGTATTCAAAGTTAATATCAGATTGATGTCATGTTCCAATTGGTATAAGAAAAGGGCTAGATGAGTTTTATATAAGAACTTATTCAAAAAGGCCATTCCATAGTTGGAATGGTCTTTTTGTCAATATACAGCGATATCGATATTGATTTAGCCAGACGTGGCTCGTCAGCGAGTTAATCAATTAGATTTTTCGTTGTGTTATACATCTGCTCTGCATACTTGTCGATTTCATCCCGAGACATGCGTAAGCGATCAACAGAGGTACCGTATCCAATTTCCTTGTGCCCCTCTTCTAATCCCTTGAAAATTCCGTCTGCGAAGGCATCCAAAGGTTCTCCATGCGTATGCAGCCCTGCTCCACCCAGATCTGTACTTACTGCCGGAGGAGCAACTTCAATGACCTCTACAGACGTATCCGAAAGCTGGTGTCTCAGGCTGATTGTAAAGGAGTGAAGGGCCGCCTTGGTAGCTGAATATATCGGAGCAATCGCAAAAGGCGTAAAAGCTAAACCAGAAGTGACATTAATGATCGTGGCCTCTTCTTTGGCTGCAAGATAAGGAGCGAACAGCATGGATAGATGCAAAGGTGCCTCAATATTCGTTGTAATTTCTTTATTGAAGTAACTCCAATCGTTCTTCGAATCTGACTTGAGTACATTAAACCGCTGTTGAATTCCGGCGTTATTGACTAATACATTTACTTCCGGATAGTTCGCGGTTACCCAATCAAATAATGCCACACGCTCAGATTCAATATTCAGATCATTCACATACGTAATAAGGTCCGGGTATGTTTCTTTTGCATGTTGAAGTGCAGCTTCGCGTCGTCCAGTAACAATGACTGTATTCCCGGCTTTTAAGAAGCGCTCTGCAAACGCTAATCCAATGCCAGCACTTCCGCCGGTAATGAGTACTGTATTTCCTGAAAGTTTCATTATGGTTTCGCTCCTCTTAGGTTTCTTTTTCTTCGTTTCTTTCCTGTATCTGATGGGTATAACGATTAATTTTAAAATCAATTCCCTTTAGGGATTCCTGCATTAATGAAATTTCATCCAGCACCGCTTGCTTGTGGTTTTGCATCATTTCAAGCCTGGCCTCAAGCGTACAATTCCCTTCTATGATCCAGTCCATATATTGCTTAATTTGATTAATGGGCATATGCGTGTTTTTTAAGCGAACAAGGGTTTCCAATAAAGCCATCTGATCTTCTGAAAATAATCGTCTGCCAGCATCATCACGCTCAATCATGGGCAGAAGTCCCTTTTTCTCATAAAAACGTAATGTTGAATCTGGAATATTCAATTTGGCTGAAGCTTCACTAATGGAAAAATACTTCATGGTGGAGACCTCCAAATGGATGTTAACTCTGTCGACAGGTATAGCATACGACTTAAACCATGGTTTAAGTCAATAAGGTAAAATCATTTATTTTTTGGATTGGATCAGTCTCACGGGTAAAGGGACTCTTTTATTATCAGATTTTCATATTGTATAGCTACTTAAATGAAATACAATGCTATTATAGGTAAGGGCATCCACTTGGATGCCTTTAAATATAGCAATGAAAAGGGTACATACACACCGAAAGTGTCGACATTAATTTAAAGTGGTGAGTGGATGAAAGAATTGTACAGTCAGGTCAACCGAAAAACCTATTATATTTCCATGTTAACGCTCATTGCTCTTATGCTAGCCGGATTAATACTATCGACGACAGAATTAAACGGGATTACCTTGGGGTATGTGATCCATTTTTCATGTGTGGCCATTCTAGCGGTTTGTTTGTTGATTTACCCCAAGCATGAAACCTATTTTTTCAGAAAGGTCATCATTTTATTTGGCTTTGCTTATTTCTATACCCTGTTTTTCTTATATCCAGAGACATGGACTACCTATATCCTTATTTGTCTGATTCCTTCTCTTGCCATTCTGTTTTTTGAATTAAAATTGTTCTATTTCTCCATCATTGTGAATGGATTTTTAATATTGATTACGTTTGGTTATATCATTCTGATTGATCAAGGGAATGTATATTCATACTTACATCATGATATCTTAGGCAACGTCATTAATATTATTGCTAGCCAGGTATTATTATTTCTCATCTTCCATCTATCCTTTAGTCGTATGAAAAAGCAGCAGCTCTATCATGAGCAATTACAACAATCGGAGCGTCTAAAGATGATAGCCCATTTGACGGCAGCTGTAGCGCATGAGATTAGAAATCCAGTCACCGTTGTTCGAGGTTTTTTGCAGCTATACAGAGAAGATCCTGCATTTGATGATCCAATCAAAAACAAGTTCAAATTAATGATTGATGAGCTAAATACCGTTGAACAGATTACCTCCCAATTTCTAACCCTCTCCAAACCTAATAAAGATCAGAAGCCGGAAAAAGTGGATGTGAAAGATGCTCTACAGAGCGTAACAGGTCTGGTCCGTTCCTATGCGATGTTATCTGACAACCAGATGGATATCGAGGCAGAGGAGGATTGCTTCATTTTTATTAATCCCATTGAGTTTAAGCAGTTGCTGATGAATTTAATTAAAAATGCTTTGGAAGCTTCAAATATGGGAAAACCTGTGACTGTGATTGCCAAAAGAAATCATCATTATATCGAGATCAGGATCATTGATGAAGGGAACGGGATGTCAGAGGATGAGGTGAAGTCGCTGGGGACGCCGTTTTATTCATTAAAAAGTAATGGAACGGGACTAGGATTAATGATTTGTTTTAATATTGTAGAAAAATATGACGGGGAAATTAATTATGAGAGTGTGAAAGGTGTGGGAACAACCGTTACGATTCGCTTCCTGGCGACGGATGGGGAGTGAAGCCATTTCAGATCCGCATTGGGGCTTGCAAGGATAGCCTCCATGTAAGGATATGCTTCTTCATAACCAAGCTAATATGATGGAGAATTGCGGTATTAGGACTTGAAATAATTGACATAATATCCCTTTACCAATATAGTGTATCTAATTACTTTGTAATTAAATGCTACGAAGAGGACAAGTAGATGCGGATAAACCATTCAGAGAACTGGCGGTTGGTGCGAGGCAGTAGGTATCCGAATCCAAAATCACCTCAGAGCAGGCCTTCGAAATAATAGTAGACGGGCCCGGTATTCTACCGTTATATAGAAGCATCGTTGTTGGACGATGACAGAGAGGGTGTATTCATTCATACACCAATCAGGGTGGTAACGCGGAATAGACTCCGTCCCTAATGGGATGGAGTTTTTTGTGTTTTTTTAATGATCGAGGAGGAATGGGTATGTGGCAAAAGTTTGGTGTAAAAGATCGAGTACTGCGTCAGAATATGTTTATGGCTGACGAAGTCCAGTACAATCTTATTCATCGTATTTGCGAGTCAGAGCGTTCAACCTGCCTAAAAGCATCTAATGAAACAATGATCTTTGCCCAGTCAGAAGGGCACAACGCTTGGTTATGGATTTCCAAGGAACTTGCAGCTGAGGAAAAGAACAAGCTCCTGCAAGAACTTTTAGAAGTTATCAAGGGAACGGAGCTTCCTGGTATATCAGGTGACCGAACGACTGTTGATCACTTTGCTGACGTATATTCAGAGTCTAATGGGCTCCAATACGTTCCTTATATGATGATGGAATCCTACGTTTGTTCAGAGGTAAGGAAGCCAGTTCATGTAGAAGGTAATTTGCACCTAGCTACTAGACATCATTTGGAGACGGTTGCTGAATTTTTAGCTGGTTTCTCGGAAGGAGCTTATGGAGTCAAGGTTGAGCCATCTAGTCAAATTCAAGCAGCGGAGTCGATCATAGAGACAGGTAATTTGTATCTCTGGCTAGTAGATGGACACCCTGTATCCATGGCTAATATTGCACATCGTTCTCCAAGACATGCAAGAATTAATGCAGTGTATACGCCGTATGCCTTTCGTAAGAAAGGATATGCTAGTGCAGTTGTGGCAGAATTATGTTCTATCCTTAAATCAAAGGGGTTAGATCCGATGCTTTATGCAGATTTGAAGAATCCTGATGCGAATAAGGTTTATCAAAATATAGGTTTTATTGAAACTGGTCAAGTGGCTGACATTAAATTCAAATAGGAGAAAAGCGATTTAGAGCATGACTTCACTGAGAGTCAATTTAGGCATATATAGTATTTTTGTTTTGACTCTCAGTGGCATGCCGATCAGGAGTTTTGGTAAATCTTATCTATTACCCATTGGATTTCGGGATTGCCAAAGTTCGCTTAAATGCTTCTATATTGTCTGTCAGAAAATCGCTATTTTCTAATCCAGCATGGGCGATCATGTTCTTGATATCCTCGACAAACTCAGACAAGCTGGTAGTAGAGGCGTTTTCGAATCTGTTCTCCCGAGCGATATTTACGGTTGATTTGGCTACGTCCTCTTGGTATTCCTTCAACCAGTCCTGGTTAGTTGATACATTTTTCGCGAAGCTCTGCAGAATGCTGTTCCAGTCTTTTCCGTTCACAATCGCGTCCTGGAGCTTGTCCAGCGTTTTCGGTTCGAATTTCTTCATCATATAGGTTAGATCGATATAATCATCTGGAGCCCCCACAGGTCTCTGAGGCGGTGTCTCGTAATGGATCTCTTTCGTCTCAGGATCTACGGTTCTGGTTGTCGAGATGGCGGCGATTTGACGAATCGTATTCATGAATTCCGTCGCTTTATCCCCTTTCATATAGTTATCCGCGATATACTTTGCTTGAGTGAGACCCAATTCCAGCAATGCTGATCTGTCCTCTTCCCCGGTTACGTTAGTAATGAGATTGGATTGAATGATGCCATAGACAGCTTCCTTCACCTCCGAGGGTTGATCTGTGAGTAAGCGATTCAAGGAATCATTGATTTGAACGGTTCCAAAATATGTAGCGGAATGATTCACAATATCGGATGCTGCTAACTGTCTGGAAGCCGGACTGATTTCCACTGTGTCGTTGTTATGTGACAGTTCGGGTATCGTGCCTGTGACTAAGGACGGCTTATCCGCGCGTTGTTTCGATTGAATGTAGGCATTGAGGTCAAACGGAGTCGTACTTTGAACCTTCATAATAAAAACACCCCTATTCGTTTGATGTATTCCAAGAATTCACTTCTCTTCATACTATCGGAATATTATTCCATATTTTTAATATGATTGGACAAAAAAAGCAACAGGCATGTTGGAATCGCCCATTGCTTTTTCTCGCTCTGATTAACCTCCGTAAATACTGTAGGCAAAGTGATACACAATATCCGTATCATTTGTACTCGGACGACTCGTTACCTTCGCCAGCACACCACAAATATCATAATAATGCGTGAAGCTTATGGCTCCCGGCAAGTATTGACTTATGCTCCCGGTTGAAGGAGGCAGGGATAAGGTAGCAGTGAATTGACCGCTGCTGTTTGTCATAACCTTTGCACTCCGATATCTGTTGTTGCTGCCTTCGGTCCAATAATCATTCTCCCAAATGACTTCTACTTCTGCATTGGCTACCGCATAGTTATCTGATGTCGCGGCAACGCCAGTCACCGTAAAACTGGTTCCTGTTATACGGTAGTAGCGTCCATAAGTATATGTGGGGTAGTCATTCGGACCACCATTGGAGTTATAACCTGTGATCACGACTTTATCGGCTCTTAATACGGGCTGGAGGTGTAATGAATAGTTGTTATCCGAATAATTGCTTGTTGTATACACCCGCAAATAATATGTGCCCGTGCCTAGCGACATATTGCCATTGGTGGAGGGAACCAGTGCCATCCGATTATTGCTCAATGCACCATACAATTCCGCTTTATAGCCATTGCCTACAGAGGCTTGATCCAGATCGATATGCATGGCATCGTAATTTCTGCTTTCGGGAACCGTGATCTTATACCAATCCTGATCGACCTCTGAATTAATGGAACGGCTTGAAAGAGTAGAGCCACCAGTGGCTACCGTGAAAGGATAAGCATGAAGCGCATTCTCATCCGTCTCGTACGCATCATAGGTTGAGCTAGTTGAGACAGTTAGAGTAAATGGTTCATTGATGCTGCCTCCAACTGTGCCGTAGGCTTCAATTAAATAGGCTTTGGAACTGGCCGTGCTATTTTTCGTGCCGACATTTTCAGACAAGGTTCTGGATCCATTTCCGTAGTTATTGAGATACGTCCCATAGATGGAATAATCAATTGGAGTTGGGTTCAAATCACCAGTGGCCATGTCAAATTCGTAGAGATATAGATCGTAATCTAGCTGCGCTGATGCAGGATTATCCATTTGTACCTGTAGTATGCTTCCCGGTTGTACATAGATAGGGTATAAAAAGCTGGAGGTACCTTCTTGTTGGATGTAGCCCGTGTATGTATTAGTCTCTGCTGTGGCTGTAGCGATAACCGATTGCGGAGCCGAAATGAGTCCCTTTTGTAATTCTGAAGACGCGGTAGCCGATTCCAAATTGACAGATGCCTTTACCCGATGCTTCTTTAGTTTGGATGAATCGAGCTCAGAAGCAGCCTTGGTAAGTTCGGATATGATTTCTTCACTTGGCTGCAGTACCTGTTCTGCGACATGGGCATCAGGGTGAACTCCCGATTCGGCCATGTCATCGTCAGCAAACGCTTGAAAGCCAAAGGCAAAACTGAAAAGCAGATTTACGACGACAACCATAGACAGCGTCTTTTTCAAGGTTAAAACCTCCTCTGGATATAATAAATTTTTGCTACAATTGTATAATATACCAGTTTTGATAGTTTGTTAAGTGGTTATTATATGATGTTTTGAACTTTCTTTGAATAGAATAGCTATATAACTAGACTACCATCCAAGGATTAGAAGATATGATTGTTTTGGAAGGTTCCCTTCTTATATCTCTTCGGCGTATACCTTCTGGTTTATATAGTAGCAAGCTACAGTCTGCAAACCTCCATGCCGTGTTGAACGACTGTTTGGGGTTTGCTATAATGCACACAGGACGCAACGAAGAAGGGAGCCCGGTACGATGAAAAAGGCCAAACATACCTGTCCCTCCAATAGCAAGGCATTTGGCTTGGCATTGCAGGCCCTTGTATTCATGTCGGATAGTCCTAACCGCTATCCAAGTAACAATATCGCCGATCATTTATGCTCAGAAGCCACATTGATACGTCGAATATTAGCCAAACTCGCTCAAGAGAATATTCTGGAGGTTCGTGAAGGACGCGATGGAGGTTATCGCATGAAGCAGCCGCCGGAATTGGTGACACTGGCAGATATATATATGTCGCTTCAGACCGAGGCATCGCTGTGTGAAGGAATGTTGGATTCCACGGGTGAACACGCTTTTGGTATGCAGATGCATGATATGTTCAACGATATTACGGAAGAAATCAATGATAGCGTTTTGGAAATCCTGCGAAAATACACCATAGCCGACATGGCTAACAGGATGAGTCCGATAATGGAGAATTGACAACATCCCTATCCCACATATATACTGTGCTTATATTAGCACAGTTAGTGGTATATTTTTTTATCTTTAACTGTGTTAAATAATACACAGTATAATATATGGGAGGCAAAACGGGATGGAGAGCGTAAAACAAGAGCAAAGCTTTATGGAAGTGGTGAAGGAAAGACGTTCTGTACGGAATTACGATCCTGCATTCAAGATGTCAGAGCAGGAATTGAAAGATATTCTGACTGAAGCAGCCCTTGCTCCATCTGGCGCGAATATGCAGCCATGGAAATTCATTGTCTTTAATGATCAGGCTCTGAAAGAACAATTACTTCCCATCGCGAACAACCAACAGCAGGTGGTAGACTCCTCGGCCGTTATTGCGGTGTTGGGGGACTTGGAATACATCAAACAGGTTGACTCCGTTTATGATGCTTCTGTAGAAGCAGGTTATATGACTAAAGAAATTAAGGAATCATTGGTTACCAATATGAAGGGTATGCTGGGAAGCATGGATGCTCAATATATCAAAGATGGCGTCATATTTGACTGTGGTTTATTATCAATGCAGTTCATGCTTGCCGCCAAAGCGCGAGGTTATGATACTGTTCCAATGGCTGGATACGATAAAAATAAATTCATTGAAGCGTTCGATATTCCCGAACGTTATGTTCCAACCATTCTCATTTCCATCGGCAAAGCCTCACAACCGGGACATCCGACCACTCGACTGCCGATTGACGAGCTGACGTTCTGGAATGGCATCACAAAATAATGGAGGATTCTCCATTGGGAGAGTCACGCCTTGAGGGTGTGCGTAGTTCCCTTTTAACTAAAAAGAATGACTAAAGCAAGGCATCTGCAAAATATGAAAAGGCTGCCATTACGGCAGCCTTTTCATATTTAAGCATGAACATCGCGACCACGGTCAAATAGTGGGTGATGCAGGCAGGGATGTCCCTTTGTATGCCGCAATTCAACCAACCCACGTCAACCAAACCTCACTCCCAATACTATTCCAACTCAATCTCTTTCACTGTCTCACCCTCAACCAGCACGGGTTGGTAATAGGTGTTGGTGGGCAGATCCTTTTTGCCTTGCAGTTTCTTGATGACCCAATCCGCTGCATCACGGCCCATTTGCTCTTGGGGGTGGGTTAACGTCGTAAGTTTGATGTTGGCGTTCTTGGCGATGTACGAATTGTCCTGACCAATAATGGATAACTCGTCCGGGATCGAAATCCCCAGCTTCCTACATGCATGTACGACCTCCAGCCCCACTTCGTCGTTGTAACAGACAAGGGATGTCAGCGCATCTCTGTTTTCCTCCAGGAACACCTCCAGATTGGTGGAGAGATCCGGCTTCGATGCCGTATCGAACGAAAGTACCTGTTCGGGATGAAATCGCAGCTTGGCTTCGCCCAGCGCTTTGATGTATCCCTTCATCCGATACTTCCCTTGCAAGTCATCCATTTTCGCGATAATGCCGATCTGGCTGTGTCCTTTGGCGATCAACTCCCGGGTAGCAAGATAACTGGACTGCACGTCATCCAGACAGAAGAAAGGCACCTCCAGCTCTTCATAAAAGGCATTGATCATCGTGAACGGAACGTCCTGCTCTTTAAAGGAAAGGTAATAAGCAATGTTGGGATTGTACAGATTGCTTTTGGTCGGTTCAACAATCAGCCCATCGACGCCGTAAGCCAGCATCATTTCGAGCGCTTTTTTCTCTTGGGCAACGTCGTTATTCGTGCTGGCTAACAGCAACGAGTAATTATCTTCATTCAATCGGCCTTCAATGCCGCGGATGATGGAGGGGAAGATGTAATCGGAGATGTAAGTCGTGATGACGCCGATTGTTTTTTTCATCGTGTTCCCGCCGGTTCTGGATCGATACAGATTGCTTACATAGGTGCCGGAACCTTTCCCGCTTCTCAAAAACCCCTCGTTCGATAGTTCCAAAATGGCCTTCCGCACCGTCTGGCGACTCACGTTATAGCTGTCCTGCAATGCGGACTCGGTAGGGATTTGTTCGCCCACACTATAGGTCCCCGACAGGATATTGCTCTTAATATCATCAATGATGACCTGATACTTTGGCTTCACACAGTCCACTTCTTTCATCGTTACTTATCTATAAAAAAACATCGTCATATTCATAGTTGTACGTACATATTTTATCATGATTCGAATGCAATGGAAATGCAACAGCAGGTTTTTTGAATTAAAACGTACAACTCCTATTAAAAAACAGAGATATGTACCTTACAACAAAGCCTGTTGAGTACAGGAATTAGATCATTTAGACGGTATATTTCAATTAATGTAAGTATAACTATTATAAATTATTGACAAATGTACGTACAAAAAATATACTAAGGCTGTCAGAAAAGGAAAGCGCATTCTTTTCAATAAACCGGAATATGAATTCATTTCAATCATCCTAAGCCAAAACTATTTTTACTTTTACCTACTGTGGTCAGAGAGGGGACTACGTGATCATGAGTCATGTGGATATGAAAGAAGCGATTACCAAGGGAGCCACTTCACTAGGCATCGAATTTGGATCGACGCGGATCAAGGCGGTGCTGATCGACGAACGTTTTGAGACCATCGCGTCAGGCAGTTTTGAATGGGAAAACCTCCTGAAAGACGGATATTGGACGTACAACCAGGAGGATATTATCACAGGTCTTCAGACCGCGTATCGTGAAATGAAGCAAGACGTAGAACGGAAATACGGAATCACGTTGCAAACGGTAGGTTCCATCGGATTTTCCGCTATGATGCATGGATATATCGCATTGGATGGTGCGGGAGAACTGCTGGTACCGTTCCGGACGTGGCGTAACGCGACTACAGGGAAGGCTGCGAGAGAGCTTACGGATCTTCTTCAGTTCAATATCCCGGAACGCTGGAGCATCGCCCACTTGTACCAAGCGATCTTGGACGAAGAGGCTCATGTGCCTCGCATCGACCACCTGACAACGTTGGCTGGCTACATACATTTGCTGCTGACGGGTAATAAAGCCATCGGTATCGGCGATGCCTCGGGCATTTTCCCAATCGACGAGTCTACGCATAATTATCACCCATCCATGATCAAGCAGTTCGATGAACGAATCACAGACAAAGGCTATCCGTGGAAAGTCGAGGACCTTCTTCCCAAGGTGTATCTCGCAGGTGAGAACGCTGGTGAGTTAACCGAAGCGGGAGCCAAGCTACTGGACCCTTCGAATGATTTGCAGTCAGGCATTCCGCTCTGTCCGCCGGAAGGTGATGCCGGAACGGGCATGGTGGCAACGAATAGCGTGAGAAAGCGTACGGGGAACATCTCCGTCGGCACGTCCGTGTTCGCGATGATCGTATTGGAAAAGGAATTATCCAAAGTCTATCCTGAGATCGATATGGTTACGACGCCGGACGGTAGCCCTGTGGGCATGGTTCACGCCAATAACTGCTCCAGCGACATCAATGCCTGGCTTGGATTGTTCCGTGAATTTTCAGAGGCGATGGGCTACGAAGTGGATACCGGCAAGTTGTTCGGCGTGATGTTCAATAAGGCGTTGGAAGCTGACCCGGATGGTGGCGGTTTGCTGAGCTACGGTTATTACTCGGGTGAAAACATTACAGGCATCGAAAAAGGCCGTCCTTTGTTCGTCCGTTCCCCGGAAAGTAACTTTAATCTGGCGAATTTCATGCGCACGCATCTATTCACTGCTTTCGGTGCACTCAAGCTTGGCATGGACATTTTGACGAAGAACGAGCATGTGGCAATTGACAGCATTTTGGCTCATGGAGGTCTGTTCAAGACCCCTGTTGTCGGACAGCGGATCGTAGCTGCAGCGATGAACGTGCCGGTGTCAGTTATGTCTACAGCGGGTGAAGGCGGTGCATGGGGAATGGCGCTTCTGGCCTCGTACATGATCAACAAGGATCAGCAGGAGAGCCTGGATGTGTTCCTTGAGCAGAAGGTCTTCCATGATGTTGAGGGTGAGGAAGTTGCACCGGATGCATCGGATGTCAAAGGATTTGAAGCATTTATCGAACGTTATCGGAAGGGCCTCGCGATTGAGCAGGCGGCGGTAGATCATCTGGTAGAGAACGGGAGGGACTAACACATGTTAGAACAACTGAAAGAAGAGGTCTATGAGGCGAATCTGGAGCTTCCTAAGCACGGACTGGTGAAGTTCACATGGGGTAATGTCAGCGCGATGGATAGGGATAGCGGTCTGTTTGTCATCAAACCGAGCGGTGTCAGCTATGACAAGATGAAACCAAGCGACATGGTTGTGGTCGATCTGGACGGCAATGTGGTAGAGGGCGAAATGAGACCCTCCTCGGATACCGCAACTCACGCGGTGCTGTACAAACATTTTCCGGAAATCGGCGGTATCGTGCACACTCATTCCACTTGGGCGACTATCTGGGCGCAAGCCGGATTGGACGTACCCGTTATGGGAACGACACATGCAGACACGTTCTATGGTGCCGTACCTTGTGCCCGTTTCTTGAACCAGGGAGAGATCGATCGCGGCTACGAAGCGGAGACAGGCCATGTCATTATCGAGACGTTCGAACAGCGCGGACTGGATGTGATGGCGATCCCGGCAGTCCTGCTTCATGGTCATGCACCGTTCACATGGGGCAAAGACGCCAAGTCGGCGGTGGTGAACAGCGTCGTGCTGGAGGAAGTATGCAAAATGAACCTGTATGCACGGCAATTGAATAACTTTGCCAAAGAACTGCCACAAGGCATTTTGGATAAACACTATTTGCGGAAACACGGAAAAGACGCGTACTACGGGCAGAAGTAATTAGTCTGACCTTATGTAGTGCCTGATTTTTACACGGTAACGGAGAGTGCAGAACCAATCTGGAGAAGCGGAGCGCTCGCGTTTATCACAGGATTTTCCCTTTAAAAAAGGGTTCAAAAAATCCGGGGATAACCAGCGATCGGAAGATGGTACTGCAATCGGAGTGGCTAGTGTAAATGAGTTAGAAATACATTAAAAGAAAAGAGGATGATTACATGTCAACAACAGCAGCTAAACAGTTTTGGTTCGTCGTGGGTTCACAGCATCTGTACGGGGAAGAAGCACTGGGCGAGGTTAAAGCCAACGCACAGAAAATCACGGATGCTCTCAATGCAAGTGGCGTGCTGCCATACCCGCTCGTATTGCAGGATTTGGCGGTAAGCGCAGATAAAATCACTAGCATCATGAAAGAAGTGAACTATCGCGACGAAGTGGCGGGTGTGATCACCTGGATGCATACGTTCTCACCTGCAAAAATGTGGATTCGGGGTACGAAATTGCTGCAAAAACCGTTGCTTCATCTCGCGACACAATTTAATGAAAGCATTCCTTGGGCGACCATCGACATGGACTTCATGAACTTGAACCAAGCGGCTCACGGTGACCGAGAATATGGTTTCATCAATGCACGCCTGAGAAAACAAAACAAAATCGTTGTTGGCTACTGGGAGCGTCCTGAAGTGCAGCAGCAGGTTGCGGATTGGATGGACGTAGCGGTTGCCTACAACGAAAGCTTCAACATCAAGGTTGCCCGTTTCGGCGACAACATGCGTAATGTAGGCGTGACCGAAGGGGATAAAGTGGAAGCGCAGATTCAATTCGGATGGACAGTTGATTATTTCGGTATCGGCGACCTCGTACAATACGTGAATGCCGTAACAGAGCAAGAAATCGATGATCTGATCGCTCAGTATGCGGAACTGTATGAATTCGATTATGGCACGAACAACAAAGAAGCTTGGGAAGCTAGCGTACGTGTACAAGCAAGTTATGAAATTGCGATTAAACGTTTCCTGGACGAAGGTGGGTACAGTGCCTTCACCACTAACTTCGAAGATCTGCATGGTATGAAGCAGCTTCCGGGTCTGGCTGTACAACGCCTGATGGCCCAAGGGTATGGTTTCGCAGGTGAAGGAGATTGGAAAACGGCTGCACTCGACCGCCTGCTTAAAGTTATGGCCCATAACGAAAACACGGGCTTCATGGAGGATTACACGTACGAAATGGCGGCTGGTCAAGAGGCGATCCTTCAATCCCATATGCTTGAAGTAGACCCGACACTCGCCAGCAACAAACCTAAAATCATCGTGTCCCCACTGGGTATCGGCGATCGCGAAGATCCTGCACGTCTCGTATTCGATGGCAAAGCAGGAGAAGGTGTCGTGGTATCCATGGCAGACTTCGGAACGCATTACAAATTGTTAATCAACGAAGTATCCGCATTCGAACCGACGGTTCCAGCGCCTAATCTGCCGGTAGCCCGTGTACTGTGGAATGTGAAGCCCAACTTCCAGGATGGGGTCAGAGCTTGGATCGAGAATGGCGGCGGTCACCATACCGTAGTTTCCTTGAACCTGACAACAGACCAGATTGTTACTTATGCTAAATTGGTGAACCTGGAGTACGTTGTGATTAAATAAGTTTTGTTATTCATGAACTCATACAAATTCTTTCCTTAGGGCCGGGGGGTTCCCCGGCCCTTTATCTTGCTCAGAGACGCATGGTATTTGGTCAGAAACGGATCTTGTGCTCACGCCAAGACAAAGGATAATGTTAGTACCGTCGTCTACGTTCTATTTTGCTATAATAGCCCAAAGGAGGTTATCCATAATGATGCATACCCAAGAAAGTCTACTCCACCAACTGCGCCAGCTCGGTATCGATGACCAAGGAACGCTGCTTGTTCACTCTTCCATGAAAAGCATGGGCGAAGTCGAAGGCGGCGCGGATACAGTGTTGGATGCATTGACCGAGTATATGAAGGAAGGACTGCTGGTGCTGCCAACGCACACATGGTCCACCATCAATGCGGACAATCCGATGTTCCACGTGGAATCTTCACCCTGCTGCGTCGGTATTCTGCCTGAGCTGTTTCGCAAACGTCCTGACGTAGTACGTTCTTGGCACCCTACACATTCGGTAGCTGCTCTGGGACGGGATGCCGAAGCATTTACGAAGGACGATCATCTTTTTGATACACCGTGCGCGAGAGGCTCCGCCTGGGGTAAGCTGCTTGATCGGAAGGCCACCATCCTTTTGGTCGGCGTTGATCTGAAGAGGAACACGTTTATCCATGGTATCGAAGAATGGGTGGACATCCCAGGCAGGTTAACCGATGAGCCTGAGATGTTAAACACAGTTTTACCCGATGGAACCGAGATTTCGGTACCTTCACGTAGACATTGCGGATTGTCGTGGTCGGAGCACTTTTGGAAAGTGGATGACGTTCTTGAGCGTAAAGGAGCAATGCGTAAGGGGCAGCTTGGTGATGCAGTCGTCAGAGTATGCGATGCGGCGATGTTGACAGAAGTAATCACGGATATGCTGGAAGATAATCCGGATTTGTTCTCGGACAATTTACCTTTGGAAGCGATGTACGAATGAGGAGTGGGCCGTCCGGTGACGGAGGGCTCTATATACGCATTTCCGTACCTCCTACGACAGCTAACAAGGTCTTCTTCCCTCCCGGTTTGCATGCAAACGTTCAAATTCTTTCACGAAAACGCAAAAATAGCGCAAAATTCAATCAGAGGTTGGCTGGATTGCCATTGTATGGGCTACTCAGTCCAGTAGCGGTATGATAAGATGTGGTTAATTTAACCAATAGCAGTAGTATAGGATATCTTTTATAGGTTTATCGAAGATTCACATTAGCGTAAGCAGCGTTATGAAATACCCCAGTTCAATACTATCCTCGTTGTCGCATGCAAAAAGGAGAAGATTCGTGAGCCCATTAGTATGGTATGATCTCTTTCTATTCGTCCTATTGTTTGTTGTATACGTATATGTTTTTGCTACAGTTAGAATTACGAACTTACATAAGGTTTACTTTTTGTTTCATGGGTTGATGATGCTGTGGCCATTCTGTCAGTTTGCGAGTACGTTGACGGATGATCCCGGCTTGCAGTTGTTCTATGTAACGTTATCTTTTGTCGCGGTTTCCTTGCTCGGGGGAGGTTGGCTGCTGCTTACCATCTTTATTACTGGTGAGGCGGAGCGATTAGGCAAAATAAGATCCTTCCTGCTATTTATTCCCGCGGTTATTGGCGCTGTAGGCGTGGTCCTGAACCCGTGGAGCTGGTTTGTAACTCCGCTGGCAGGCGGTTATGTTGAGCGGGCATATGGACCCTGGTTCTGGGTTGTCATGTTTATTCTCGTGAGCTACTTTGTGACTTCCCTCTTTATTTTGTTCCGGGCACTTTATTCTTCGCGAACGTCCACCATGATTAAAAACCAGGTGAAAGTTACGCTATGGGGCATATTCGTGCTGGCTGTTTTTGCAACCATCGACGCTCTGCTCAATGTAGTTCTAAGAGCGTATTTACCATTCATTATTCCCGGACTGACTTCGCTGGGGATTTTCCTGTCTGACCTTTTCTTCGTTTATGTGATTAAAAGATACAATGTGTTCGATCTCGTTTCCATCGCCCATGAGGATGTGATCAATACCATTCCTTACGGCATCCTTGTATTGGATGAGAATGAGATGATTATTGAATTGAACAAAGCCTCGCGATCCTTCATGGATCTGCATGTGGGGGATTCTTTTGATATGGCAGCATTTCTGAATTCTGTTCGTGTAGAGGGCAGCAGTCAGACGTTTCTGGATCAGTATAAGCAAAAGGACAATATCCTGTCTCAAATTGAAATTATCACGCAGCGCGACATTATGCGTCATTATATTCTCCAATCGTCTCCGATTGTGGATTCTTCTCGTAAACCTATTGGTCATATCCTTACGTTCCAGGATGTCTCTCAAGAGCGCTTCTATGTCAAAGAAATGAATCGGCAGAATGAGACGCTTCAGGAGCGTAATCACGCCCTGGATCGTATTCGTCTGGAGTTGTCCGAGGCCAATCGCAAGCTGGAGGAACTCGCTCTAACGGACAGTCTGACGAACTGCTACAACCGCCGTTATCTGACTCAACACCTGAATCACGAGGTCATCACCAATATTCAATATAAAACGCCGTTTTCACTCATACTCCTGGATATTGATTACTTCAAAGCGATCAATGATCGCTACGGACATGTCATCGGGGATGAAGTGCTGCAACGCACGGCTCAGGCCGTCAAAGAATCCATTCGGAGTACCGATATCCTGACCCGTTATGGCGGGGAGGAGTTCATGATCTACCTTCCGCATACCGAACGACAGTTAGCTCAACAAATAGCGGAACGTGTGAGATTAGCGGTGGAGTCGAACCTCATTATGGTGGATCACGAGATCGAAGAGGTGTCCATTACGATTAGCATAGGGATTTTGTCTATTGAGGATTTTGAATGTGAGCATGTACCGGACAATCCGGAGGGGTACTTAATTCAGTTGTTCGCTGCGGTAGACAAGGCGTTGTATCAGGCGAAGCAGAATGGGCGTAATCGGATTGAGTTTGCGGAGTTTGAGCGGGTTGTTCTGTGAGAATATTTAATTGAATTGTGGATATAATGGTTATATAATTTAAAAAACGTCCAATTTTTAAAAATAGAAAGGTGATTTTATGAAGTATGAGAAGTTATCTAAGCTATATTATAAATTGGATCATGAGTCGTATCAGATTGAATTAAACAAAAGAAAAGAAAGCTACGGTAGTTACCTAACAGGATTAATGATCAGAGGGTTTAGAAAAGGACAGCAGCTACCAGAATCTTTCGAGCTGTTTTATGTAAATACTCATCAACTAATGACTCTGAATAATCAGGTCTTATTAAATAGCTCCCAAATTTCTCTGCTTATTAGTAAGCTGCCTGATTTTGTTGTAAAACCTTATTTTGATAAGCTCATTATTAATGAAGCTCAGAGTAACAACGAAATTGAAGGAATACGTAGCACAAAGAAGGAATTACAAGAGGCTTTAAATGAAGTGGGAAAGTCGGAGCCTAAAAACAAGAGATTTCAGGGACTCATGAAAACATATCGCTATATGGATCAAATCAAGCCTTTTGAACATGTTCACGATTTTAGGACATTATATGACGATCTAGTGGCAGATGAAATTAAACTCGAGGACATTCCTGATGGTGATTTGTTCCGTAAAGGTCATGTCGAAATAAATGATGGCTTTGTTACAACACATATTGGTGTAAGTTCTGAGAAAAATATTGTTGAAGCCTTGGGAGCACTCGTTAATTATCTAAAAGATGAATCACATCCTCCACTATATCGGTACATGGTTGCTCATTATTATTATGAGTACATTCATCCATTTTATGATGGTAATGGACGGACAGGGCGCTTAATAGTGGGAAGTTATATATCCCATTATTTGGATAAGTATACAGCTATAACATTTTCTTATGCCGTAAATAGGGATAAACCCAAATATTATAAGGCATTAGAGGAAATAGCTTTTCCTTTGAATCAAGGAGATATGACGTTTTTCTTAATCCATATGCTTGAATTACTCTCCAGTGGACAGAGTGGGATTATTGAAGATCTCGAAATAAACCTAATGAAACTGGAGAGAATTAAGGAATATATGAATAGCGATCGATGGGAAGAATATAAAGATGAACGAAACATATTATATTTAATCGTTAGCATTAATGTATTTGTAGCGGATAAAATGATCTTGTCTGTGCAAAATTTAATGGAATTGTCTAATATGTCCAGACATATGATTAACAAAGTCATGGATTATTTAGTTCAAGAGGGATATGTTAAATTAGTAAGTAAAAAACCAAAATCGTATCAAGTTTGTGATGGTTGTATTGAAACGATTTTATCTAGATGAATTTTTAAGCTCTTTCCTGAAAGCCTGGAAAGGGCTTATTAATTTAGGTCATTTATCTACTTGGAAAAAGAACAGCCATAAGCTAAAGCTTAGCTTCAAAAAGCATTCTTCAACTCGTTTATGATTTTTTTCATAATTTCAATTTGGCTCTTCTTAAGCTCGCTAATGACTACAGAGTATTCATCAATTGCATTACGTCGTAGTGAGATTTCTTCATCCTCATCTATAGCAATGAATACATCAGAAGTTGAGACTTTTAGAGCTGTAACAATTTTTTCCAAGGTATCAATAGAAAAATTTCTTTCCCCACGCTCCACAGAACCTATATATGCATCATCGAGTCCCGAGTGCTCTGCAAGTTGTTGTTGTGTCCAACCCTTCGCCTTTCGAATTTCTCTAATCCGTTCTCCAACTGAATTCCGTAATGTTGTCATATTAACCACCTCTCCTAAAGGTTAGGAGAGTATCGATGTAATTAGCAGAGATATAAAGGCGGTAAAATGTGTTGAAAAAGCTGCGATAAAGTACTATATTTTATTTATTGTACTACTTCTTTGGAGTTTCTAAAAGGAAAACAATAATATGATAGTTTACTACTATGGAATTCAATTCTTTATCCTATCCCAAATTAAGGAGGATTATCTTTGCGAAAATCTATCCTAAAATCACTCAAACCAGACATCATTGTTGAAATGTTGGAGATGGCTGTTGCTTTTGAGAATTGGAACAAGGTGATGGAGACAGCGGACGTTTTGTACCAGTGTGTTCAGTGCATCCTTGAAGAGCGTCAGGAGCATCGAACCAAAGGATTACCTTTACCCTATATCCGTACCGAGCGTCCGTTGATCTATTATTACGGGTTCAGTCTCCAGATGCGGGGTATGGCTTACGAAAAGATGGGACAGGTAGATCAGGCGCGGGCGTGTATCGACCAGTATGCAGAACTAGCATGGATGGAAGAGCTGGATGAGACGGGAATGCAGGTAGTTCAGGAGTTTAGGCATCGAGCACAGGTGAATCGGTATGCGCTGGAGATTGAAGCGGGGCATGCAGAGCTACTGGAGGAGTATGTGAATTTTCTGCTAGAGCACCCAGATGAATGTATAGCCGGTCTGAGAACGATTGTGGGGGCGGCGGTCCGGTATCGATGGCAGATTGATCGAGTTTTACATATGTTCGCGAGTCAGGTCCAGGGAAGTGGCAGAGAAATAGATTCTTCAAACAATGATGATATGTACCATTACTGTTTTCACCGGGCTTTATACGAACAAGGGATGGGGAGGCAAAAGAAAGCGGTGGAGTTCATTTTGCAGGCGCTCAGGTTAGCGGATGAGCTTGAGATGAATCAGTATTTCAAAAAATGCGCGGCACTATTGGAATCGTTGCGTGAAAATGCGACGGAGGAGCAGATTGGGCGGTATCGGGTGTTTTTGGAGGAGATAGGGTAATGGCGTTATCTGCTGGTGATAAGTGCTTTGAAATGGGTAAATGCATATAGGACCATAGCACCGATGATGAATACAGCTTATGTTTTTAAATATGGTCAAATCAGGATGTTAGCCGGATGGTCTGTCATACAAACTTCTGCTAACATTGGTTAATCCTATTTTAAATGAGCGGAGAAACATATGAGTACAATCAAAGTAACCCCTGAGCAACTGCATCACGTATCGAATCAGGTGGATCAGGCAAGACAACAGTTGGAGCATATACGTGGTGATCTGACGAGACAGCTCATGTTCATTCAGATGATGTGGATGGGTGCGACGCAGGAGCGGTTTTACTATGAGTTTGAGCAATCACGCCCTATACTTGATAAAGCGCTGGAGAGTATGGTGAACACATCCAAGGAGTTGAAGGACATCGCCACGCGCTTCCAGGATGCAGATGCTCAGTTGGTAAGTCTGGGTGGTGTAATTGGAGCTGTCGGTGCCGCAGTTATCATGACCAATTCAGCAGATGATACAAGCGCGGGTGATAAGGGCTATCGGATGGCTCTATGTTTGGAAGATGGATGCCTGTGAACGAGAAAGGTGTTACGGATCAGGCTGCCCTTCAGGCTTATGAGAAGGATCACGGGGATCTGGATGTAAATCGAATGCAAGCTGTGAATATTGAACCGCATGGGGAGGATATTTTTGGGTTACAGATCAAGGCGTTTGAGATGGGCATTCATCCTACAACAGGAGAGCCTGTTTCAGATAAATATGCTCAGACCATGATTGCTACTCTGAAGTTTAGTCAGATTTTCATGGCGATTCAGATGGTTCGTGGGAGTATGCCGGGCGTTAAAGGGCCTCATCGGTTGCCCGCTTCCAATCCAGCTGTGGCGAAGATTAAGAAGCATATTGAGGCTGCAAAGGCTAAATCAAGTAAAAGCCTTGCCGGAAGTTCTAATGGAAAGATAGAAGCTAATAAGAAATTCTCTGATATGAATGTAGATGAACAATTAGCTATATCGAAACGATATGCTCAAACTGCTCCAATTGAGATTCCTGAAAGTGCGAATATGAAAGCTAAATCAATGAATGATGGCTATGAACAGATAACCTATAAATGGAGTGACGAGACATATAAGTATGAAGTTAGATGGCACACTAGAACATCTGGTGCCCCTATTGACCAAGGGAACACGTGGGTAATTCAAAGAACAATTCCGGGTAATGGGGGCAACAGGCCACAGTCTTTTTACAAGATTGGAGAAAGCGAGTGGGTTGAGGGATATAAGTGGTATGATGCAATAGCTGCACGAAAAGCAGGTACTGCTACGCCGGAACAAGTCAGGATTTTAGATCAAGGACATTGGAAGGAGTAATACGATGAAAGAAGAACTAGTTAATGATTCCTTTTATGTTGGATTTGAAGGGCAACCCGAGATATTAATTCTTTTTGAGAACCCAACCGAAAAGAATATTCTGAAAATGTGGAATGGATATTTTGAGACATTATTAGATCTTATGTGTCAGTACGAGCCTTCTAATGAAGGTATCTTACATGAGTATTATGCTCATGAAGGTTGGTATGAAGAAAGTCCATGGGAAATACAGAACCTTGATGCAGCTATTCATTTATTTAAATCCTTTGATATGAGTAAATTAACTAGTGAGCAAATAGAGAATTCAGAGAATATCGTTCCTGCTCTGCCAGAAGTTGCACAACAGATATCAACGTTTTTAGAAGCAGCCAAATCGAATGAAAGTAACGTCTATATAATTTACGATTGAATGGTTTATAAAGCGAATTTTCTCTATGAACAATGAAATTAGTTTTACTTATCTGGGTAGTCTGAACTTCTTAAATGAGGGGCTCAGACTATTTGTGTTGCCCATTAATTATGAAAGGATGGACAGAATATGTACGAGTATCATGGATGGGCAACAATTAGAGAAAGTGCCTCGTTTGAAGAAGATGAGGATCAATATGAATTGGTTATTCAACAGCTTAAAGAATATGTGCAAGAGTTAGAGTGGCCTTCAGGCGTTTTGGACTTAAGAGCAGTAAATGGTGATTTTCAACTTTGGATAGCGGGTCTCAATAATCACAAGCCTGTGTCAAAGTATGATCCAGCCGAAGTATTGAAAAAGGTAGGGGAAATAGCTCCTGGTTCTTATAGGGTTCTTTATGTAAGAGATAGCGATGATTTGGAATTTTCCAATCAATTTAAGGTCTATTCATTAATTCGGAGCGAGATCGCGGAGCATCATGACACTTTTCTTTCGCCATTTATACCCAAAATAGAGGATGACTACGAAGGATAGATATAAATTTAAGACCCAAAAACCAACTTTCAGAGACAATTCAGGCTTAGCAACCAGAAATGTCTCTTTTTATTGAACAAATTAATCTTTCAGCCCTATAACCGGGTTATCTATCTGACATAAACTAGCGTATACTGATGGAATAGCAAATATCTTGAAATTGCATATTTAAATTGACCCATATTATTGATACACTAGATCAAGGTTATTCATTCAGAGAAGGGGCGGGCCTGTTCAAGAATGGGGCTTGCTGCAATGCCAAATCGATAACGCTTACATCCTTTTGGCAAATATAGGATATAAGGACGGTAGACATGAGCCAGGGACAAACGAGTACAGATGTTATCTTGATTGGTGCCGGAATTATGAGTGCAACTTTGGGAACTTTGCTTAAACAATTGGCACCAGACTGGAATATTAAGGTTTTTGAGAAGCTCGCCAGTGCGGGGGAGGAAAGCTCCAACGAATGGAATAATGCCGGAACCGGGCATTCTGCATTGTGCGAACTTAACTATACCGTTGAACGACCAGACGGATCCGTAGATATTAGCAAAGCCATTACGGTGAATGAGCATTTTCAAATCTCAAGGCAATTTTGGTCCTATCTCGTCAAAAGCAATCTGATTCGTAATCCGCGGGACTTCATTATGCCGCTTCCTCATCTGAGTTATGTACATGGAGAGCAGAATGTCCTGTTTCTAAAAAGACGCTTTGAAGCGTTAGCAAAACATCCGTTATTCGTGGGCATGGAATTCTCGGATAATAAGAAAAAACTGGCGGAATGGATTCCGCTGATGATGAAAAACCGCACGGGCAATGAACCGATTGCAGCCACCAAAATTGACTCCGGTACGGATGTTAACTTTGGTGCTTTAACGCGTATGCTAATGGAACACTTGAAGAAACAAAACGTGGATATCCACTACCAACATAGCGTGAAGAATATGAAACGCACAAGCAATGGATCTTGGGAATTAGCCGTGAAAAATCTGAAGAGCGGAACCGTTGAACGGCACACCGCGCAATTCGTCTTTATCGGTGCGGGTGGCGGAAGCTTGCACTTGCTGCAAAAATCCGGCATTCCAGAAGGCAAACATATTGGCGGCTTCCCGGTGAGCGGCATCTTCATGGTTTGCAAAAACCCGAAAGTCGTGGAGCAGCACCATGCCAAAGTGTATGGAAAAGCTTCGGTGGGTGCTCCACCGATGTCTGTTCCGCATTTGGATACCCGATTTATTGAGAATCAAAAATCACTATTATTTGGACCGTTTGCAGGATTCTCGCCAAAATTCTTAAAGACGGGCTCCAATGCCGACCTGATTACGTCCGTGAAGCTGCATAACTTACTCACGATGCTTGCGGCAGGCGTCAAAGAAATTTCATTAACAAAATACCTGATCCAACAGCTCATGTTATCGAAGGAACAACGTATGGCCGAATTGCGTGACTTTGTTCCTGACGCCAAGAGCGAGGATTGGGATATGGTGCTGGCGGGCCAGCGTGTGCAGGTGATTAAGGATACGGCCCAAGGCGGCAAAGGAACGCTTCAATTCGGCACGGAGGTAGTGACTGCGGCGGATGGCTCGATTGCAGCATTGCTTGGTGCTTCACCGGGTGCATCGACTGCTGTTCATGTCATGCTGGAGATCCTCCAGAAGTGTTTCCCGCAGCATATGGATGCGTGGGAGCCAAAGATCAAGGAAATGGTTCCTTCCTATGGTAAATCGCTTGTGGAGAACCTCGATCTTCTAAACCAAGTCCATGCTTCAACCGCTCGGGTGCTCGGGCTGACGGCTGAGAAATCAGTCGTTCGGATGTAACGAGCTGTATGCAACTTGATTACCATGCGTGTAAAAAAGAGCTAAGCCGGCTAAAAACCGCGCTTAGCTCTTTTTTTAAAATGACCTTCAGTTGTATGCTGCTCTTCTCTTCAGAACTACTCCACGCAAGTCAGAGCCTTCCCTTTAATTTAACCAGTCGTAATACTTTCGCCCTGTTGGGAGATCGTGGAATCTGAGATGATGGGTTCATCAAAGGTTCGGGTCACGAACTTCGGACCTTTGCCCTTCAGGCTATGGCGATCCTTCCTTCTAACTTCATTGGCGAACTTAGGGTTGCCGCTTTCCTGAAGATCTCAATTCAGAGAGGAGGCGTCCAGGCTATCATATTCCTTCCTTCTACAGCGACCACCAATTGTAGGGATATGGCTTTCCTGGACTCTTTTATCATGAACAATACCATCTATTTGCGCAGAGCGAACAAACTCATGATCGAGCAGGAACAAGGGGGAAAACAGCTGCCGAAGGTTTATTTGGCGACCGCCCTTAAAAATATAGAAACGCTTGGCTACACATTCTCGGATGAGTTGATTCAAGCCGTGCGAAGGTTATCCAAGGAACAGTTTGAAGCATTGGTTGCCCAGGTTGTGGCTGATCTGAGAATTATGGTCGGCTCGCATGTGGACTACAAACCGATGTATCCTGGATTTCCAACGCAGGTGATGGAGGAAGATGAGGTGGAGCTCTACCTGAACGCCATCATTCATTATGTGACCCTGGTATATCCGAATCGCAAACCCGTGGAAAGAGTGCCTTTGCTGGACAAAGTAAACCTGAAAGTCATTGGCCTCGGCAACAAGGCAGACTTTCAGACGCTCATCCGCCAACTGATCGAAGCGAAGGGCTCCATCTCGGAGACAGACAAAGCAGATATCGATACGGTGCTGGAGCATGCTGAACCGGATGAAGTGGATGCGCTGTTGCCAGCGGAGATTCCGTTCAAGGAAAATGTGGGGTTCGTGGTAGCTTCCTTATTCAAGCACGAAAAGGCCCATATCGACCGAATCGGCCCGTATTTCAGAACGGCAACCGACGTCCTCCGTCTAGCCGTGGCCTGGTCGGATGGCGATGTCAGCCTGGCTGTGGCTTCGCCTTTCCGTAAATTCAAGCGGCGTGAGCGACGCCTGCTGCTTGGTCTCCTGGAGCAATGCGGTTCAATTACGGAAGACATGCTCCGTTACAAGGATCGCTGGATTCGTCTGGGTGAAATTCTGCATCCTTCGGAATATAAGCTGCGGTACCCGCAATGTGATGAAGCTTTTGATATTTTGCGTAATAACAAGCCGTTTACGACCTTTAACGGGAGTGTGGAGCTGGCCTTTCAATACCAGAATGTGTGGAGTCTGATTGAGCTGTTGAAGCAGCGCCCGGGTGAGTTTGCGAGAAGACTGGATCACCTGTTGCGCTCTACCACGGATAAGGAATATGTATTGCTGGCGTTCAGTGAAATTCTGGAGCACGTATCAACCCCGGTATTGCTGCAGGTGAAACAGCATTTTGCCCAGCGTAATGAGCCGCAGGATCTGCGTGTATTTTTCCCGAAAGGCAATGTAGCGAAAGCTTTTGCTGTTCCGAATCAGCTTCCGAAGATAGACGAGGGCACCTGTCTCGACGTTGTGCAGATGTGTGAACTGGCGCTGGTGCAGCGTTTTACCGTCCTTCCTTCGCTTGGGAAAACGTATGTCGATCCGCAGCTCCATGATTACCTGGTTCCCTTTTCCCAAAGATCGGCGAGCAAGGCTCTTCATACGATTGTACGGGGAAGCCGGGTGCCGATGGCGGAAGGAGATACGATTCGTTTCTTCAACTGGTGGAAGGAAGGGACCGTTAATGGTCTAGCAACGGGGCGCGTGGATATCGATCTGTCTGCGGTGATGTACGATGAGAACTGGAACTATGTGGAGCATATCTCCTATACGAATCTGCGTTCATCCAAGTACCAGGCCGTTCACAGCGGGGATATCGTGACAGCGCCTCATGGGGCAAGTGAGTTCATTGACCTGCATATTCCGTCGATCGTTGCTTATGGCGGACGTTATGTGGTGGCGAGTCTGCTTTCCTTTACGAGTCATCCGTATTGCGATTTGCCGGAATGTTTTGTGGGCTGGATGATGCGGAAGAAGCCGAATTCCGGGGAGATTTTCGAGCCGTCTACAGTGGCTAACAAAATCGATATTACTGCGGATACGCAGATTGCGATTCCCGTCATTATGGATCTGGTGGAGCGTACGGTAATCTGGACCGATCTGGCGCTCACCAGAAACCCGGATTATCATAATAATGTCGAGGGCAATCAAAAAGGGATGGTCCTGATGGGCAAAGCTCTGACCACGTTGCGTAAACCGGACCTGTACGACTTGTTCACGCTTCATGCCAAGGCCCGAGGTGAACTGGTGGACACGATAGAACAGGCGGATACGATTTATTCGGTGGAGCAAGGGATTACCCCATTCGATATCGAGCAGATTATGGCGGAATATTTGGCTTGAGTCGATTACATGTGAATACGGATGCGTAGACAGAAAAGAGCAGCGGAGAGCTGCTCTTGTTTGGTTTTATGAGTGGCAATTGCCGGAATTAAACTGTCTAGAGAATGAATCACACATGTGTTCTTCACTGATTCGCTTCTTTCAACACTTCTGCTCCGCCTGAGGCCATAAATTCCTCCACGAAATCATCAAATTCGCTCAACGGTCTCTCGCCAGTGATAAAGGCGATGTAAGCCTTGTTCTTCAGCTTAATCAATTCCGGGCCGCTCTTGATCAGAGAGGGTGTCGCCACCTCAAGCTCGTTGTAGATACCGTCCTTGTCCAGCCCAAGAGTCGAGGCCCATTGTTCGCGCTGTGCGGTCTGTTTTAGCGGGATGGTCATACCTAGATTAGCGCCAATTAGATTCTGATAGCTAAACATGGTGTCATACGGAGGCAGGATGATGATGTCCTGCGAATGAGTTTTGGCTCTCGTCCAATGCTTACCCTGTATGCCGAAGGTCATTGTGGCTGCTTCATCCGGGTCAGGGTTCGCGCTAACGTAATCCAGGATCTGCAGTATGGTTTCCAGCTTGCCCGGCTCCTTGACGGCATCGGCACCGATGGCGGTGAAGCTCATTAACATATCGTAGGCTCTGGAGCCGCGTTGACCATATGGTCCGGTGAAAGGCCTGCTCAATACAACACGAGCATTAGGGTTCTTGGCTACCAGTTCCTTTACGTTAAAGTTGGATTGAACTGGAGTCTCCACGGCATGTCCATATTCATCGTAGCTCCACTCCAGATAATCAGCCTCCTGAATCCAGTGGTAGTAATTGCCCATGGAAGTCATGCCAATCCTGCCGTTAATAAAGGCGTGAGACAAGTGCTTGTAGCCACCCTTATTCTCTCCGGTGATGAACTCAGGATCAATCACGCCGTCCTGATACCATTTACGCAAATAGTGAAGAGCTTCCTTCATTTCCGGCTGCAGCGCGCCGATGACCTTCTTCCCGTTCTTATCACTGAAATAGAGCTGATCTGCGAAGACAATCTGACCGAAGGCGCCAAACACAACGTTCATCCCTTCGCTGGACAAACCGTAGGTATCCTTAATACCATTACCGTCGGGGTCATCGTTGGTAAAGGCATAGATTACTTTTTCGAAATCGGCTAACGTTTGCGGTACCGACAGGCCCAGTTTCGCCAGCCAATCCTGCCGAAAAACGACTGGGCTCCGATAGATATTGGTTGGATTAATGACAGGGATGCCATAGGATATGCCGTCGATTATCCCGGAGTTTTGATAAGCGGGTGCATTCTCTCGAATGGCTCGCATCAGGTTTGGAGCATACGTGTTAAGCGTATCCAGTGGAAGCTCGGCCAGCAGTCCTTGCTGCTGGTATTTCAGCAGGTCCTGCGGCTGACGGATGCGGAACAGATCGGGAATTTCGCCTTGGGCCAGCTTCATGTCGAGCAGTGCTTCATATTGGTTGTTCTCTAGGTTCCACACATCCAGATCGACGTTGAACTTATCCTCCACGTACTTTAGCATTTCAGCATTTTCGGGTACCGAAAGATTCTGATGCAGGGTCCATGAAATTCGGTAACGTGGAGTACTGGAGCCCGACTCGGTCTGTTGTGTTTCCGTTGAGGTCTGCTGAACGGATTGAAGATCACAACCGCTCAGAGTGCTGGCCACGATGACTGGAATCAGCATGGCGAGAAGTGAAGTAACGCGTAGCCATCCCTTTTTTTTCATCCTGTATTCCTTCCTCACCTTAAGATCCGGCTTCCGTCAGCCCGGCAGAAGCGATATTGCGCAAGTAATGGCCTGGCGTACAACCGTACATTTCCTTAAACCGTTTAATGAAATAGGCAGTGGTTCCGTAACCGACGGAGCTTGCGATCCGTTCAATGGTCATGTTGTTGTTCTCAATCAGTTCTTTGGCCCGTTCCATGCGTCGGGAGGTGACATAATCGGTATAGGTGACGCCGAGCTCTTCCTTGAAGAGCTTACTCATATATTTGGGGCTGATGAACACCTGTGCAGCTACCTTATCCAGCGATAAGTCTTCCGGAAGATGATCCTCGATATATTGCTTCGCGAGTTCAATTGTGGAGACTGCTCGTTCGCTGTTCCGCTTCTCCGTCTCTCTGATGAACACGGTAACAGACTCCACCAGCCAGTCGCGGTACGCCTGGATATTGCGGATACTGATGTATTCATGGTACAGATCAGGATGGCCCAATTGAAGAGGATGCTTATAACGAACGTTTTTCACTACATCCGAGTAAATGAATACCGTATTCGCCAGCATAAAATGGCAATAGTCAGCGGGGTACGCTCCCTCCCGCATCGTGGTAACGATCTGATCGATCGCTGCGGCGCTCTCTTCCGGCTGCCTCGCGTGCAGCTTGTCCCTGAACTTTGCGAGCATGGCCTGTGGTATCTCATCCAGGTTATGCTCCCGCAGGAGCAGGGCATGGTCTTTCAGTATGGCTAGTTCCGGTAAGAAGTAAGCATATTTCATTCGTGTCTGCGCTTCGTTGTAGCTTAGATGCACGTCTGCCAGTTCCCGCACCCAGGAGCCCAGCGATAGCTGGATATCCTGCTGGAATTGCTCCCTCGCTTTGGATAGCAGCAAATTGGAGAATTGGTCCAGCAGCGGGTCAGATGCGATATGGCTGCACAGGATAACCACCAGTTTTTTGTCCGGTAATTCTTCTGCGATGAGCTGGCTGTCAGGCAGAGGCAAGGTTTCCAGCCCGTGTATCATTCGGGATACCATGGCTGACAGGCTTTCAGAGCTGAGGCTTGCGGAGGCTTCTCCTGTATTTAGAAGCAGGCAGCAGTACTCTTTGTATTCCTGTGAAATGCCCAGAGAAGCCAACTCCTCCATCCATTGCTCCCGGGTATATCCACCTCGTAATAAATTCAGCACAGCATTGTGCTTAATAGCCGGGCTGTTCGCCAGAAGCGTCTCTTCGAGATTATTCACTTTATCACTTAATTGCATGAAGGCTCGGTCGATCAGCCGATATTCATTCGTAATATGCTTCGGCTCAGGGTCGGATAAATCCTTAATTCGGCTGACGAGGCGTTTAATCGGGCTATAGTTGGCCTTGGTCAGCAGCGCAGATAGCACAAGTCCGATTAGGATGGCGAAGAGGCAGATGCCGAGAATTAGCTTCTGGACCATAATCGATTGCTCATAGTAGAAGCTGGCCGGCATTGCGCTGTAGATGGTCCAGCCGGTAGATGGAAGTGCCTGATAAGACACAACATAGGACGTATCACCAATCGTATCGTCAAAGCTTCCCACAGTGCTTCCGGACTTTAGTGCCTTCGTAATGCTGGACTGGAAGTCTCCCTGCGTTTCGTGAATGTCTATTTTGGCATCGCTGATGGCGCTGCCTGCTGCGTTCACAACAAACGTACTCTTGTATTGGGAGGGCATCATATTCTCTATGATGCTGCTTATGGCACTTTCATTTACGTCAATTGCAACAATGACATCTCCAGTCTCGCCTGTGGACTGAAAGGGATAGCTGTGTGCATACGTGAACAGCGCATTACCGCTGCCGCTTGCAAGGCTGGAGAAAATATCCTGGGGCACCTGTCGTGTAGGCGTCCACAGGCTGTTTTGTTTATTGCTTCGCATGCCGTTAAGCCAATCGGCATAATGTGTCGCACTTTCCCCTTGATCGGCATTATACTTCAGACCGTATAGAGACGATAACATAATGTTCTGCCCTGGATAATAGAGGTGTATCGCCTGAATAAGATCACTATTGCCGGCTACCCTGGACTTGAGCAATTCCTGAAGATCGATGACGTGGTCCAGACCATTCCGATAGGATGGCTCAGCGAACAGGCGAATGTCTGCAGATTTGTCGAGCGATAGATCCAGATAGATCTGCTGTACTCTTTTCAGCACGGTATTTTCAATTGTACGGACTGTATTTTCCAGAATCAGCTGATTCTTGATCTGCAATTCTTCATTGTAACTGCGCGAAAAATAGATATAGAAGAAAGAGCATACGAGCAGGACAATGACGAGCACGATGGATACATAAGATGCCGCCAGCCCGGCCCATGCGGAGCTCCATTTTTTCATGATGCATTCCTCCCGGCGACGATTATACACTACACGATTGACCATCAGTTCATGATTTTTATTAAGGGAATGTTAAATGTCGAAAAAAGGCGATATTGATCCTAAATTGATACAATGGCGAAATTGTTTTATTGCTGGTTGAAGGGGCCTGATGCTACATTGAGACCGATTCGAGACCAACTACAAAACGATGGGAGTCGAAAAGAATTGAAAACGAAAGCCAACAAAAACAAAAAGAGAATGTTAGCCGCTGCTGTGGGTGTAGCACTTATCTCCAATTCATTCGCATCAAGCATTGCGCTTGCAGCGTCGGATGATACCACAATCCCGTTGCCGGCCGAGCCGACCTGGGGGTACTTTGTAGATACGTATAAGAGCAACAGTTCCTCCAACACAACAATAGAAACCAACTCGGCCATCGGTACACTGTCCAAGTTTCTGGACCTATGGACACCGGGTGATTCTTGGAACAATGGTACGAAGCTTAACGAGAAGGTACTGGACTACAACATTCAATATGTAGCCGATATCGCAGCAACACGTACCCAAGCGGAAGAGGATGCTGCCTACTATACAGACCGTACGAATCAAACCTACGGTGCGACCGAGGGACTGGGTTCGCTGGCTGATGTGTATCGTGAAAAATCAGGCACTTATACGACGATTACAAGCATTCCGGAAGACGCTACGACAACGAAGTACGATGATGGCAATAACACGAACAAAGCCGGAGATTCGAATTCCGAGCTGGGCAAAATGGTAGATCTGGTTGGAGCCTTGCGGGGTAACGCCGCATCTTCGAATCCATCAAAAAATTTCTTCAATTATATGCGTCCTTTCCGCTGGCTGAATACGAATGAGGTTGTCGTGCCAACGCTGAGACCGGCAATCAAAGATGAGAAAGATGCAGCCTCTGACGGCGGCTTCCCGAGCGGACACACCAATGCGTCCTACCTTGCTGCACTTGCATTAGCTTATGCTACACCTGAACGGTTCCAGGAGTTGGTAACCCGTGCATCGGAGATGGGTAACAACCGGATTGTAGCCGGAATGCACTCTCCGCTAGATGTCATGGGTGGACGTGTACTCGCAACGGCCCTGGCAGCAGGTGCTCTGAATGATCCGGAAAATGCAGACCTGAAGCAAGCGGCGTATGATCAGGCGCATAACGTATTGTTGAAGGAGACTGGTTCAGCAGAAGATCGTTTTACCGACTATGAGAAAAACAAGGCTGATTATACCCAGCGTCTGACCTACGGGTTTGAGCAGATCAGTTCCACAACGGAACCGGTAGCGGTACCTAAGGGAGCAGAAGTGCTGACTGAGACCAGACAGCCTTATCTGACAGATCAACAGCGTCGTGCTGTGTTGGCAACAACGGCAATAGAATCGGGCTACCCTTTGCTTGATGATCCGGAAGGCTGGGGACGTCTTAATCTGTTTGCGGCAGCAGACGGATACGGTGCATTCAATAGCGATGTAACGGTAACGATGGATGCCAGCAAGGGTGGTTTCAACGCCATGGACGTTTGGCGGAACAACATCTCCGGTACGGGCAAGCTGACGAAAGAAGGCAGCGGTACCTTGAAGCTGCGGGGAGCGAACACTTACTCCGGCGGTACCCAGGTTAATGCAGGTACATTGGAAGGTGATACCGCTACTGCATTCGGGAGTGGCGATGTGGTCAACAGCGGTGGTACGGTTACGGAGAGCGTAACTGGAAAATGGAACATCGAAGGCAACTTCACGCAGGCCGCTGACGGTATGCTAGAGCTGAACGTTGCTTCCGCAAATGACGTACTCGATGTTAAAGGTACGGTAAACACCTCCGGAACGCTGCACGTGAACTTTGCCAACAGCTATGTGCCGGGTCCAGGTGTTGTGACGCTTGTAAACTATGGCGCTAATCAGCAAAGTGGAAAATTTGCCTCCGTTCAGGTAGAGGGTCTGCCAAGCAAATATAGCACTCAAGTTGTGTATCTAAGCAACCAGATTGCATTGTCTATTACCGATACAACAAATCCAGGTACAACGACACCTGGTACAGGTGGCGGTTCAACTACGACACCAAGCACAGGTGGTGGTTCAACTACAACACCAACTAACCCAACAACAGATCCTGATACAGATTCAGGAACGGTTACAACGCCTCCTACAACGGAACCAACGGTACCTCCTGCAACACAAGTCAATCCGTTCAAATCCGGTGTAGTTAGCCAGGAAACGGTTCTGAAGACACTTAACGAAGCCATTGCTGCAACGAAAAATGAAACTAAAACCTTCAGTGATATCACAGGTCACTGGGCCGACAGAAACATCAGTGCTGCCATGAAGCTGCGCATGATTAACGGTTATGCCAATGGCAAGTTCCAGCCTAATGCATCCGTTACCAGAGCGGAATTTACCGCTATGATCTCTCGGGCATTCGGTCTCGGCGAAAGCGCGGCTTCGGCCAGCTTCAAGGATACTAGCTCGAACTGGGCTGCGGGTTACATCGATGCTCTGGCTGATAAGGGAGTAATCGGTGGGTATCCGGACGGCAGCTTCAAGCCAAATGCAACAATTTCCCGTGCCGAAATGGTGGCAATCATTGCTCGCATGCTCAATCTGAATGCACTGGCGACCAGCACACCAACCAGCTTCAACGATGTGGATAGCAGCAATTGGGCTGCAGATGTGATTGCGCAAGCTTCATCTGCCAACCTTGTTCAAGGATTATCATCCTCCGTTTTCTCGCCGAACGGCAAAGCGACAAGAGCTGAAGCCGTGACGTTGATCATTCGCGCACTGGAGAGCGACAGCTCAATCAAAGAGCTGATCGAAGGCTTGTAAAAGCATATATATGCGCTATTCGCTGGAGCCGAAAGCTCAGCCCCAATGAATAGCGCAACCATATAACTTCAAAGGGCGAGCTGGTTCCGGTAATACGGACCGGCTCGCCCTTTTTGATATTGTTCTCAGGGCCAGACGAAGAATTAAAGAGCAACATCTCAAAAAAGGCACCGTGATATAACTATTCTTGTCATTAGAATAGAGGAGATGAGCACATGGACGTATTAAAGGGTAAAATCGCTTTAGTCACGGGGGCAAGCCGGGGAATCGGCAGAAGCATCGCGCTGCGGTTGGCTCAGGAGGGCGCATATGTTGTGGTTCACTATGGAAACAGACAGGATGAGGCGGAAGCAGTCGTTCGCCAGATTGAGCAACATGGAGGCAATGCCTGCGCTGTGGGTGCTGACCTGAGAACGATGGACGGCGTTCATCACTTATTTGCTGAGCTGGATGAGGTTATTCAGAATCAGACGGAGGCCAGTGGATTCGATATTCTGGTGAATAATGCGGGGATCGGGCAGATTGTTGGGATTGAAGAGACGACAGAAGCATCTTACGAAGAGATCATGAATCTTAATGTAAAAGCACCACTTTTTGTGACGCAGCAGGCTTTGTCCCGAATCAATGACGGGGGGCGAATTATTAATATTTCGTCCTTTGTAACCAGGGTAGCTTCTCCAGGAGTATTTACGTACAGCATGTCCAAAGGAGCGATTGATACATTTACGCTGCTTCTCGCGAAGCAACTAGGGAGCCGTAATATTACGGTCAACGCCATCCAGCCGGGAATTATTAATACCGAGATGAATGCTGGGACGTTGCAGGATACAGAGGGGCAAAAATATGCGGCTGGCCTTTCCGCCTTTGGCCGATGGGGTGAGCCGGAGGATATTGCAGATATTGCTGCATTTCTGGCTTCACCGGATAGCCGTTGGGTAACGGGACAATTGCTTGATGCAAGCGGCGGATCGCATCTATAACCGCATGGCGGATGAGCCTTCTTAAATGAGCTTTGGCAAGATGAACGTAGTTGGATTGAATATTAGGGGCGCTTACCTTTCCGGTAGCGCTCTTATTTCTTTTTCAGCTGTGTGGAACAATCTTGCCAAGGTGTGCAAAAAGAGCTATTTTGAGAGTAAATGAAGTTAATCGTTGTAAGGTTAGCCTGGATAAAAGAGACTGGATTAAACCGTTGAACCGTGCCTGATGAAAGGGGTAAAAATGAAAAACATACTGTTCAAATACATGGGTCAGTTCACATCTCTTAACGAGCAGGAACAGCGGGCTATTGTTGAAGATATCCTCGTGAAGGATTATAAAAAAGGAACCGTACTCCTTAGACAAGGGGAGGTTCCCGCCAAATGCTACTTTGTGCTAAAGGGATGCGTACGGCAATACTCGATAGATGAAACGGGAAAAGAAGTCACCTCCAATTTCTATACCGAGGAACAAGCGGTCTCTATTTTCAATCGTCATCAGCACAATAAGCCATCGGCTTATACTTTAACCTGCCTGGAGGACTGTGTATTGGTGGTTGGTGACTTTCAAGTGGAGGACGACATGATTCTCCAATATCCCCCACTGGAAACGATGATACGCAAAATGGTAGAGGAGAACTTGGGTCAGGTTCAGGATGAATGGACATCATTTATCGGGTCTTCACCGGAAGAGCGATATCAATCGTTATTGCGAAAACGACCCCATCTCGTCGATCGTGTACCCCAACATCAATTAGCCAGTTATCTGGGAATCACCCCAGAGTCATTAAGCAGAATAAAGAAGCGTGTTCATAGCCGTGATGATGGGTAAAGAAGTGTTTCATGAATAAACAAGGGCATCATGCACTGTGGGATGGCTTTCCTCCTTTAATGAGCATCCAAATGCCTACGCCCAGTTCGCCTGCGACCATGGGTATAGCAAATACCACTTGAAGCACTGTAATCAGCGCATCATATTGAGAAAGAAACGTTTTGCTTAGGTGAATGATAATATAGCCTATACCAGCGAGCAGCACCAAGATGCTGATCGCTTTGGGAATGCAGTTTGATTTTAAAGCCACATAGCCCACGATCAGCAGATGCGCACCAAATAACCAGGCCCACCGACCAGATTCGTTCGAATGCTTCCAGACAGAGCATCATTAACGCTTGCGTCTGTTCCATTGGAAATGAGGGTTTCGAATGTCCTGAGAGCAGCATTACCATGAGCAAGTTCAGGATGGCGATGCCCAGCAGCGATGAGTAGATAAGACGCAGGCAAGCTCCAAGCAGCGAGAGGTTTTTATGAACAGGCTTCAGGAAAATATACAGCGCCCACGAGACAACAACGTCGCTAATCAGGATGATGATCCATCCCAAAATCTCGGCCTTGAACAAGCCATATGATGCTGTGATATAGTTGAATGTAGTGCTGGCATCGCCGGGTACGACAAGTTTGCCATGGATATAACTATAGGAAAAAAATGCAGCCAGGGCCATGATGATCAGCGTTATTCCTACAGTTACAGCAGCTTTCCGTTCGTAAGAATGTTCTTGTATGGATGTAGACATAGTAAGATAGCCTCCTGTGTAGTATGGTTGATGTTTATTTTAATCAGGAGTTGCATGATCGGCATTGATTTAAATCAAGGCAAGCAAAATGCTATAATTTCTACAACGAATAAGAGAGGGAGGTAAGATCAATGAACGATGAACTCTTGGAACGGCTAGAGGCCTGGCATGAACAGGATGAATACGAAGAGATTGTGGATGCGATTACACAGGTTCCGGAGGAGGAGCGGGACTATATTCTGGTCAACCATCTGGGCAGAGCGCTGAATAATATGGAGCGTTACCAGGAGGCAGTGGAGCAATTCCTGTCGGTTGAAGAAGAGGGGCAAAATGACCCGCTTTGGCATTACCGTATTGGTCTGGCGTATTATTATTTGGAGCAATATGAGAATGCGCGTGAAGCTTTCGAAGCAGCGGACCGATTGGAGCCGGGAGATGAGGATACACAGGAGTTCCTTGAATGGATTCGGAATAAAACAACTGAGGAGCCAGCAAAGGAATTGGAAGAGGAGTCTGTGGAAACACTCCACTCTGTGACTGAAATCAACATCGAAGCTGCACCTGGTATCCATCCCGATTCGACCAGCTTTTGGAATGACAGTCACGCAAACGTCGATCAATATGTGTTGTCCCCGCCTACCGATGAGCAGATTGAAGCCGTGGAGGAGCAGCTGGTATTCAAGCTGCCGACATTCTATATAAACATGATGAAACTACATAATGGTGGTGTTCCCTACTATCGTTATTTTCCGGTTAGCCAGGCCGGGAATGATGGGAAGATCTACATTGAAATTTCAAATATCCTGGGTGTTGGACGTGAGAAGGCACATTCATTGGGTGGAGAAGCAGGCAGCCGGGTGATGATCGAGCAGGGTGGTTACCCGGAAATCGGTGTCGTCCTGAGTGAGTGCCCGTCCGAGTCTGAGGTGGTGATGCTGGATTATCGTGAATCCGGTAATGCTGGCGAACCTGAGGTTGTTCATGTAAATAAAGCAGAAGGCTACAAGATCACTTGGCTCGCTCCCAATGTTGAAACCTTTATTCGTGGTCTGGTGAATGAGGAAAAACAACCTGCAAACCTTGAGGGTTCACTGTAAAGAGGGTTGTAGCTTCCTGTTATATACAATATTGAAGAAGCTGCATCCCGTAACAAAGGGTGCAGCTTTTTTAGTTGAGTATCTCCCATGTCCATGTGGTAAAAGATGCACGTAATGTTGATGGTGAGATCATCGTATGTTCTGTTTAGGTGCGTTCAGGCAGCTCCCGCGTTGATTCTTCCCCGTAAAGCTCGTTCAAATGAGCGATGTGGCTCACGCCCCAATCATTCATGGCCTGTAATAAAGGCGTCATTCGTTGACCATATTCCGTGATGGAGTACTCGACTTTGGGCGGAATCTGCTGATAGATTTCGCGATGAATGATGTCGTGATACTCCAATTCCCGTAATTGTTGGGTGAGCATTTTCTTGGTGATTTCAGGGATTGCCCTTTGGAGTTCACTAAATCTCATGGTGCCATTGGCGAAAAGCCGAAGTAAAATCACCGGTTTCCATTTTCCAACAAGGATATCCAACGCCGTTTCAAACTTGCAATAAGTACTCATACGAAGGCCTCCAATCCTTTATTTATCTAAGGTTTCTTTTTGTATACTATGTTTAGTTTAAGTGCCTACTTCTAAATAGGTACCCCATAAAATATTATATGCCTAGGTGTTGATCATATACAAGAAGAGGGGCTTGCCGGTTATGAATATGGCGTTATGGATTGTTCAAGGCATATTGGGAGTAGGATTTATTTTCTCGGGATGGATGAAGGCGTTCCAGTATGAAAAGGCAAAAAAATCGTGGCCGTGGGCAAACGAAGTTCCGAGAGGGTTGGTGTTTATTATCGGAATTGTGGAACTGGTTGGGGTCATTGGACTTATTGTACCTCAAGCAACGAATATTGCCCCTGGATTAACGTCACTGGCGGCCATTGGTCTTGCCATCGTTGTGCTGTTAGGAGCTATATTCCACATAGCCCGTAAGGAGTATAAGCAAATTGGTGTGAATATCGTCTTTCTTGCATTGGCTGTAATCGTAGCGATAGGCAGTTTTTAGTTACAAGTCAAAAGAAAGAAATTTATGAGAAGGAGTAGAGGCGATTGATTTCCGGTAGGATTACGGAGATCGGTCGCTATTTTTCATCTGAATATGCTACAAAAAATATAGAGAGATTAGGGTAGGAGGAGAGCTATTTTCATTGCAACAGCATGTAATATAATGGTATTATTTTAATGATATTACCAGTTGAATTACAGAGCATTAAGTTACGGAGGTGATGGCATAAGAGGACGACAATATGGATTAAAATGGACGCGGACAGATATGCTACACACACAAGAGTACCGAGATGAGACATAAGCTCGTTTGTCATACATTAAAATGTAAGCGCTTTACTAACGATTGTTTATAGAATTCAATATTAGAATCTGATTTTGGCCCATTACGAAAACGTTAAAAACTATTCCAGGGAGGGATTAGCTCGTGAACAGACGATTGGTGAAGAAGGGTTTTAGTTCGTTTCTAATACTGGTGATGATGGCAGCAGCGGTATTATATCCAACATCCACCGGACACGCAGCCACCATCAATGTTACGGATAACGGGTCGAGGATTGAAGTGAACACGGGAGCAGGGCTGGTATACACGGTGAATAAAACCAATGGTGATATTATATCTGCCAAAATGAACGGAACGGAGCTGAATGGTTCAAGCAAGGGGTCCCATATCGGCTCTGGTCTGGGCTCTGCCAATGTCACCTGGAACACATCTCCTTCAGGATCAACGGTATTGATCACCGTCTCAACCAGCACACTTACCCACTATTACGCATCACGGGGCGGTGAGAACATTATCTATATGGCGACGTATGTCACAGCAGAACCGTCTGTGGGCGAACTGCGCTATATTTTCCGGGGGAATGGCAGCGTATTGACGGGAGTTCCAGCTAATTCAAACAATCGGAATAACACCGGTGCAATCGAGAGCCAGGATGTTTTTGGTTACGCCAACGGGCAGACCACTTCGAAGTATTACGGTAATGACCAGGCTAAGAATTTGACCATTCGAGGTGTTACGGGCAGCGGTGTGGGTGTGTTTATGGCCTATGGAGACCGGGAGAAAAGTTCGGGAGGTCCGTTCTTCCGTGATATCCAGTTCCAGAGCGGTGGAGATACGGAGGTTTACAATTACATGAATTCAGGACATGCCCAGACCGAAAATTGGCGTATGGGCCTGCATGGACCGTATGCCTTGATTTTCACCACCGGCGTGACGCCAAGTGTACCTGATTTTAGCTGGATGTCGGGTCTGAACCTGACGGGCTGGGTATCCAGTCGAGGTAATGTCGTGCTTAACGGGCTCTCTGGCATGGATACGGACTATGCGTATACGGTCGGTTTTGCCAACAGCAACGCCCAATATTGGGTGAATGCGTCTTCGAGCGGAGCGGCTGCCAAATACAGCATGATCCCTGGTACATATACCATGACGGTGTATAAGGGGGAACTGGCGGTCTATACCGAAAGTGTGAACGTCACTGGAGGATCAACGACAACGCTGAATACGCGTACAATAAACAATGACCCAAGTAAAGCATCAAGTATCTGGCGCATTGGGAACTGGGATGGTACACCGTCGGAATTTCTGAACGGCCAGACGATTCCGATCCGTCATCCTTCCGATAGCCGTAATCCAAGCTGGGGCCCTGTCAGTTATGCGACCGGAAGTGCAACCAACAAGTTCCCGGCGATTCAGTTCAGGGGACAAAACTCACCCACAACCGTTACCTTTAGCCTCAACTCTTCCCAAGCGGCATCTTCGCATGTCCTTAACATCGGTATTACGGCAGCGTACAACAATGGCAGACCTAGCGTAACGATAAATGGTCAAACGCTAACGAATCCTGCCGCCTCTTCACAACCGAACTCTCGCAGCTTTACGATTGGCACCTATCGGGGCAACAATACTACCTTTTCCTGGAATATCCCGGCCTCCTATTTCGTTAATGGGTCCAACACAGTGACTATTACGCCAATCAGCGGCTCTAGCGATTTAGGCAATTGGTTAAGTGCAGGGTGGGTATATGACTGTGTTGAATTGTTGAATTAATTTTTTAATAGGAGTGCTGAGGGAGGTTTATCTTCGTACGATTCATATATTTCAAATAAAGCCGGTGATTATATGTTTGGCATCAAACATTGTTCAGGAATATTGCACGTAGTGAATATTCTGGCTCTGGTTCTTTTCTTGACGGCATGTACTTCTTACACCAAAGTCTCTTCAGAAGAAGTCAAATCTTTTCGGCAGGATATCGAGCAAGATTTTCCTGCTATTCACAAGACCGAGATTCGTTATTCCACACCTCGGGTCGAAGTCGCTTATACGGTCAAGACAGAACCGGATGAAGAAGAGATTCATCGACTTTTCACTCAAACCGCAGCATTTATGACTAGCCCTTCTTTTCAAAGTGAAATTATTGATGCACAGTACCGTAGGAAATATCCAAGCTGGGGAGATCCAGAGCTTGCCGTGACTATAACCTTGCGCGGAAAGGATATATCTGCTTACCAGTTTACTTGTAAGCCAGAGAAATCCGAATCCGATTCTGGTAAAGCGACATATGCTCAGTGGTACGTTCAGACACGGGATGACATTGTGGGCAAGCCTTATCCCGACTCTGGGATGGAGAATGAAAAGTGACATTATCAAAATTTCTCAGGAAACATGGAACAAATACTGATTAAGAGAATTGATTCTATACAGTCCTCAGATCCATGAGGGCTGTATTTTTTTAAACACTTCATTTACGTCGCCACAGACATCCAAAATAAGGATACAGGGCCGGATGCGTTGCAGAAAGACCATTCCTCTGTTATTATTTAGACATCTAATATTTAGTCATCTAAATAATAGATAAGTTATATATTTTCGGTTTCTTTACGAAAGGAGCTTGAGATTATGTTAAGAATGAAAGACAAAGTAGCCCTTGTTACTGGAGGCGCTTCTGGAATAGGATTGTCCGCAGCCCAATTGATGGCGAAAGAAGGAGCAAAAGTCGTTATTGCTGATTTCAATGTTGATGGGGCAAAGGAAGCAGCAGCGAATATTCAGGCTCAAGGCGGAGATGCTGTGGCCGTTTTTCTTGATGCCGGAGATGAAGCTTCGATTAAGGAAGCTGTGGAATTTGCGGTTCAACAATATGGTAAACTCACATGCCTGTTCAACAACGTTGGCCTGACCAATCTGAAGAAGGATTTGGACGTCGTCAACGTAGATCTGGATGAGTGGGATCGGCTGATGAACGTCAATTTAAAAAGTGTGCTACTCGGTTGCAGATTCGCTATCCCTCATATGATTCAAGCGGGTGAAGGCTCCATCATTAATACAGCTTCGATGGCTGGTTTTACGGGAGATGCAGTTCGGGTTGCCTATGGTGCTTCAAAGGCAGGCGTTGTGAATCTGACAAGGTATATTGCCACTCAATACGGCAAACATAACATTCGTTGCAATGCTGTCGCACCTGGCTTGATCTTGACCCCGGCAGCCCAGAATAATATGCCTCCAGAGGTATTGGATATGTTCGCAAAATATAACGCGCTGCCCTATCACGGGGAGCCCGATGATGTTGGATACACCGTCATGTTCCTCGCTTCGGATGAGTCCAAGTTCATTACCGGACAGACCATTCAGGTTGAAGGCGGCCATTATATTGCCAATCCAACCGTTCCGGATTTTGAGCAGTTTATGAACATGCACAATACGCTGAACAACTAAATTGAATTCGTCCAAATAAAATATAGTTAGGAGTGTTTCATATGGGAAGATTAGATCATAAAGTAGCCATCATCACTGGCGGGGCATCGGGCATTGGAGAGGGCATGGTTGACCTTTTTGCCAAGGAAGGCGCCATCGTTATTGCCGCAGACATTAATGAGGAAGCACTGGAGAAAGCAAGCCAAAAAGCAAATGTGTACGGAATGAAGTTGAACGTCTCATCAGATGAAGATTGGCAGGCACTGGCCAAAGAAGTCAACGACCGTTTTGGCAAAATCGATATTCTGGTCAACAATGCGGGCATTTCTTCAGAGAAGCCGTTTGAGGAAATCGATGCACAGGATTGGCAAAAAATGCTCTCCATCAATGGTTTTGGTCCATTTGCTGGCATGAAACACGTCGCTCCTTATATGGCAGCGCAGAAGAAAGGTTCTATCGTCAATATTTCTTCCTACACCGCTTTGATTGGACAAGGCTTTAACCACTACTCGGCATCCAAAGGCGCAGTACGCGCATTATCCAAAGCGGCGGCAACAACCTTTGGTCGTCAAGGTGTTCGGGTGAATGCTTTGTTCCCTGGGATCATCGAAACACCAATGACTCAATCCTTGAACACGTCAAAGGAACTGCTTGAACGACTAATTCAGGCAACGCCTTTACAACGTCTGGGTCAGGCTATCGATATTGCCAACGCCGCATTGTTCCTGGCTTCGGATGATTCCTCGTACATTACAGGATCTGAGCTGGTTATCGATGGTGGATACTCAGCCCAATAGCGTGTAGAATGATGACAGCCCTTAAGTTGAATGAGGGCTGTTGTTTATTTTTACGAGGAGGATCACATGGAAGAGAAAAATATTTTTGAACTCATACACAATATGGATAATTTCACCAATAAATTGATTATACAGTGGAACAAATCGTTCAATGAAGACCTCGGCGTTTCTCATGTGCTTGTACTCAGTCATCTTAATCAAAATGGAAAAAGCCGACCTTCGGATATTGCAAAACTGTTGGGCCTGACCCCGCCTACGCTCAGCTATTTAGCCGATAAGCTGGTAGCCAAGAAATTAGCCGTCAGGATCGTAGATGAAGCGGACCGCCGTATTATCTATTTGAACATTACCGACAAAGGGACCGAAGTCCTTGAAAGAGCCATCCTGGAGGGACAGAAGCTGCGCAAGGAGTTATTCGAGAAATTGACCAAAGAGGATCGGGCACAATTAGTAAATATTTTTGAGAAGATGAATCGGGAAGATTGAATAATAGCCTGACCTTTGACATAAAGGAACCAGGCTATTTTTGTGTGATAACATAAACTATTCAGGAAAAATTCCGTTCATTAGGCAGGGAATCCGCCTCCTGGTGGCGGCCATGCACCGTAGAAGCGACGCAGCAGCACAATCTCGCCCAGATGGTACGAGTTATGAGATGCGATGTTGCGCAGAAGTCCGGCTTTGGTTTCGCCTGGGAAATACGGCAGGGGGTCATCCAGCTGAACCGTTTCGGCAATCGTTACCGCTCGATCCACCCCATTCAGGAATGCCTGAATATCCTTCTCCCATGCGGCTTCATCCTGAGGGCCTGTCTCTTCAGGCCAGCTCTCCATCACACTAGCCGGAAGTTGTGGCTTTCTTCCTTCCAAGTGCTCCAGCATGAATTGCTGCCAGTAATGCATATGTTTCACCAGTTGATAGATACTGTAGGGCATATGTTCATGTTTGCGATTAGCTAATTCTACGCTAATGTCCGGTAGAGCGCGTTTGATACGAATATGTCCGCGTTCTCCCACTAGTGATTTCACCAGGGCTTGTCCGAATAATTGGTTGGCCTCCGACATGCGGAATCATCCTCTCTTTGTATACCTGTTAAAAGCAGTCGATGACAGTAAAATGACTTCAGAACCATAAGAATCCCTATGATATAATGCTGTTATATAGAGAGAGGGATTATGATCTTTGGTGTGTAGAAGCAGTATAGGCAGTATAGGCTTTTTTCTGCCAGAATGGAGAGAGACTCAAGCAAGCGGAGAGTCAGAAAAAATACATATGCAATCTTTACATAACTCTTTACAACATAAACCCAGCTCACGTTACAAACACATGGCCATCCTTATTATTTTTTTGGGTGTCTTATTGACAATGCGATGGGCCTGGTCTGTCATTTTTTACGTTTCCAATGACCATATGGCTGTGCAAGGCGTTCTCGACCTGCGCGGAGCGGACCTGGATAACTCTCCCGCGATGTTCGCCAATGGAGAATGGGATTTCTATCCCGGAGAGCTGCTGACACTCAGGGACATTAAGGAAAGAGAGGAACAAGCGAGTACTATCGTTGTTCCTGGTTCATGGCGAGATTCCCTCCATCAAGAGGAAGGAAGTTCATTCGGATATGGGACGTATCGACTTCGTATTTTGACTGAGCCGCTTCAGACACCTCTAGAGTTCTGGTTTAAGGGTATTCAGAGTTCATCCGAGATTGAACTTAACGGAGACACGATTGGTGGGGCAGGACGGGTGGCGACGAATGAGGAAGACTACACGCCAGATAGAACCTCATACATTTCCACCTATGAGCAGGCTGGAGCTACGTCAATGGATTTGGTCATTCGTGTCGCCAACTATGATCACCCCTACAAAGGTGGAGTCGTTAAACCTGTGCGTTTTGGTTCTCAAGCTGCCGTGGAATTCGTACATGGACATTCTGTCGCCTTCCAGCTGGCTATTTTTATTATTCTCATTTTTCATACGGTTTACGCTGCTATTCTGTATGCATTACATCCCCAGGAAAAGGCTCTTTTTGTTGCTGCGATGCTAACCCTGACAGTAGCCATCACGATTATAGTTGGTCATGATAATATACTGCTGCATTGGCTTCCCATTAATTTTACCTGGAGTATTAAAATAAGAGTGATTTCTGTATTGTGGCAAAATGTGTGCATTCTCTTATTATTCCAAAGGTTATCGGCGGTCAATCTGCATAAAACATGGCTCCGCTTTTATTTGATTATAACGATCATCTATAGTGTTACCTTGGCCGTTTTGCCTGTCACGACAGTCTATACCCTCATTCACTACAATCTTATTAATGCACTTATGCTGGCATCCATTGTGTGGTTTGGGTATCTCGTGATTCAGATGATGATCCGAAGTCAGAAGGACCATGACCTTATATTTCTGCTGCTTACTGCTGCAGGCATTCTGTCCAACGTTTTATGGAGTGCTCTAGAGAGCAATCAAAGTCGCAGTACTGTATATTATCCGATTGATCTTGTTCTGGCGATTATTGGTTTCTCTTCTTACTGGTTCAAGAAGTATTTCCGGAATGCCAGGGAAATAATTGATTTGTATACAGAGTTGAAGAAGGCAGACAAAATTAAAGACCAGTTTCTTGCCAATACTTCACATGAGCTTCAAACGCCACTGCATGGCATAATGAGTATTGCGCAAAATCTGGTCACCCAACAGAAGGATCGACTCGATCAGCGTAGTCTGAAGGATATGGAATTATTGATTACCATCAGCCGGCGGATGTCTAATCTGCTGGGAGACCTGCTTGATGTGGTCCGTTTGAAGGAACAGCACATTGTGCTCAAGCAGGAGCCACTTTCCATTCAGTCTGTTGTACCTGGAGTTATTTCAATGCTGCAATTCATGGTGGATCGAAAACCCGTCAGTCTCAGGATGGAGGTGCCGGAGTCCTTTCCTTTCATTTGGGCAGATGAGAAGAGACTTGTTCAAATTTTATATAATCTGCTGCATAATGCGATGAAGTATACAGAGGCAGGAACCGTTTCCGTACGTGCGGAAATCCATGAGGGACGTGCGTTTATACACATTGCAGATACAGGGATTGGCATGGATGAGTCCACCTGTCTACGGATATTCCTTCCTTACGAGCAAGGGGCTTATGGAATCAATGATGGACAGGGAATTGGTCTTGGATTGAGCATCTGCAAGCAGCTTGTGGAACTACATGGTGGAGTACTGACCGTTAAGTCTCAGCCCGGGAAGGGTTCCGAGTTCAGCTTTGATGTGCCAATAGCACAGGGGGTTAGTGTCTCACATCCACAGTTTGTTCGGACAGAGGAAGAAGCAGCGAATACGAATCACGGCACCATGGATCAATGGGGCATTCGTGCTTCCGATGAACAGATGGAAGTGGCCACCGGGTTGGAGCATCTGCCGCCTTCACATGAGACTACAGCTTCCATTCTTGTGGTTGATGATGATCCAGTTAATTTGGATGTCCTCGCAAGTATGCTATCCACCGAAGCCTATACCATTGTTACTGCCCACTCGGGACAGGAGGCTATGGAGCTGCTTGGAACACGACAATGGGATCTGCTTATCGCGGATGTGATGATGCCACAAATGTCAGGGTATGAGTTAACACAGAAGGTCAGGGAACTATTTTCAATGTCAGAATTACCTGTGTTACTGTTGACCGCACGGAGCCAGCAGCCCGATATTTATACGGGCTTTGCTTCCGGGGCCAATGATTATGTAACGAAGCCTGTAGATGCACTTGAATTAAAATATCGAATCCGGGCACTGATCACATTAAATCATTCCATTAAGGAACGATTACGCATGGAAGCTGCGTATTTACAAGCTCAAATCCAGCCTCATTTTCTGTTCAATACACTCAACTCCCTAATGGTATTAAGTGATATCGATACCGAACATATGAGGAAGTTGGGCGAAGCCTTCTCATCCTATTTGCGAATCAGCTTCAATTATCTGAATACCGGTGAATTGGTGAAGTTGTCCCACGAGTTGGAACTGGTACAAGCTTACCTGTTTATTGAACAGACACGCTTTGAAGATCGGTTGACGATTGAATGGAATGTGGAGCCGAATCTGCAATTGACCCTACCTCCGCTGTCTATTCAGCCATTGATCGAAAATGCCGTTAGACACGGACTGTTAAATAAGAAAAAAGGCGGTACGGTGTATCTGACTATTGCTCAACAAGAAGGGTATACCCGTATTGAAGTAAGGGATAATGGCATAGGTATGGCGCCGGATAAGGTTGCCCGGTTGCAAGATGCCAGGCTGAATGGAACTGGTGGAATCGGTATTGCCAATACCCATCGCAGGTTAACCCAATTGTACGGCGGCAAGGGATTAGTGATTGTGAGCAAGCTGGGTGAAGGGACGATAGTTTCGTTTGATATTCCGATGGTAGGTGGATTATGAGCATGCGCAATTGGGTTCGAAACGAAAATGTGCAAATGTTTGCTGTTGCTCTTGCTACAGCTGTAGGAGCGCTTTTTAAAATAAATCCTTTTCGGGAGGATTACTTCCGGATTGGTCTGGGTGTAAGTATCCTTTTATTTTTGCTGATGATTATGCCACATCTGTCTTATGTGAAGACTGGGATTTTGGCGGGGATTGCGAACTTGATATTTCAATCGGCTGATTTACTGAATCATGTCCATTCGATCTCAATCATCGAAAGCATGCAGGATAGTCTGGGCGCAGGAATATATTATGTCGTGTTCACCTATGGCCTCAGCAAGTTCAAGAACAGATTCCATGAGATACCGCCTCTTCTGCTGGGTGGATTAATTACGTGCATTGATTTTTCATCTAATCTTGTGGAGCTGTTCATTCGCGGTGTGTTGAGTGGGACAAATATCTTTTATATGAAAGAATGGCTTTATCTGCTGGTGGTCGGTGGTTTACGAAGCTACTTTATCATCGGGTTGTATAACAGTTTTGCGGTGAGGCAGATGCGATTGCTGCATGCTGAGCAGGAGAAGCGGATGGAGCAGATGCTGAGCGTTAACTCAGGTCTGTACGGTGAAGTCTTTTATCTGAAGAAAGCCATGAATACGATTGAAGGCATAGCCGTAGACAGCTACGACCTGTATCAGGATCTCAGAGAGCAGGACTTGAACCAATATAGTCAGCGGACGCTCGGCATTGCTCAGCAGATTCATGAGGTCAAAAAGGATTCCCAACGTATCCTGGCAGGTCTGTTGAAATTGTATGATAGCGAAAAATCAGTGAATATGAGTCTTGCCGAGGTACTGAATTTTGCGACCAAAGGAAACCGGAAATATAGCGAAATGCTGAGCAAAAAAATTGAGTTCCACATGGAGCAGCAATATGATTGCGACTCCCCTTACTACATTCCTCTCTTGACGGTGATGAACAATCTGATTGCTAATGCCGTGGAAGCCATTGAGAACGAAGGAACGATCCGGATTCGAGTTTTACAGCAGGATGGAAATGTGCATTTTGAAGTCATCGATTCTGGAAAAGGTGTACCAGAGGCGAAGCGAGACGTGATCTTCGAGCCAGGGTATACGACCAAATTCAATGAAGTGGGCATTGCAGCGACCGGAATCGGCCTGTCCCATGTACGTGATATCGTTCAGTCCCTGGAAGGACGAATCAGTGTGGAACCGGCTCCGCAAGGCGATAAGGGCTCCGCATTTGTCGTATCCATTCCCAAAGCGAATTTAATTAAGGATGCCCATGGTCAAACTCACATGTAGGCCATGGGTTTTTAAGTATACTGCTGTGCTATAATGATGATTAAATTTGATGACAGCTGGGTCGAGGAGGAAGCTCCTGTGAAAGTCATATTGGTTGACGATGAACGATTGGCACTGATTGGGCTTAGAAAATCGTTAGAGCGTGAAGTAAACGAAATTGAAGTTGTTGCTACATATTCGGACCCAACAGAGGTGATGACAGGTGTACTTATTCATCGGCCTGATGTTGTATTTCTGGATATTCATATGCCGGAAATCGATGGGTTGGATCTGGGTCGGCAGATTCAGGCAGCTGCACCGGGAGTCGAAATTATTTTTGTGACCAGTTATGATCAATATGCTGTACGTGCGTTTGAGTTGTATGCGTTGGATTATATCATGAAGCCGATCCAACAAGGGCGTCTGCATCAAACCTTATTACGGGTAAAAGAAAAATTGAAATTAAAGCGTGCGAATATAACGCGGGATTCCAAGTTGCCGTTAATTTGCTGTTTTAATCAGCTGCAATTTAAGCTGCCGGGAATGGACGCACAGACTGTCAAATGGCGTACCAGCAAAGCACAGGAATTGTTCGTCTATTTACTTCATCATCGCAATCAGATCGTTTATCGCAGCACGTTACTTGAACTTCTCTGGCCGGAACTTGAAGAGTCCAAGACGTTACATCAGTTGTACACGGCAATCTATCATGTACGCCAAACGCTAAAAGCCAACAATATGGATATGATCACGATTCAGAGCGGACACCTGGAAGCGGGATACAAGCTTGAAACCGGGGATGCGCAAGTGGATACCGAGCTATGGGAAAGCGAGATGCGACAATGGAAGGTCGTGGACGCTAATACGGCTGACGCTTATGAACATGTGCTAAGTCTGTACAAAGGCACATATCTCGGGAATTATGAATATATCTGGGCCGAACATGAACGGGAAAGACTTCGCTATTTATGGTTGTATCATATGAGACAGCTATCTGAATTCTACGAGCAGCAGGGGATGCAGAGAAAAGCGATCGAGATTACTGAATGCATTCAGGACATGCTTCCTAACGAAGAGGAGAGCTGCTTTACACTCATGAAACTTTATGATTCGATGAATGAGGTTCTCGGTGTGGAAGAACAGTATCGTCTTCTAACTACCAGAATGCAACAGGATTTGGATATGCCCGTCAGTGAACATATCAACGAATGGTATCAAAGCTGGAAATCCGGTGCCCATATCATTGGAAAGTAGTAGCCTAGGAACCCATATCGAACAGAACATATCATTCGTTATAAATATATACTGATCATGCTGCTTATTTTGGTGCATTAATTGGGATTATCGAGGGGAAAGGTGAAATTAAATGAATATAACCATTGATCAACAGGGCAGCTCCAAGGTTGCCATCATCGAAAGCAGCGATATCATCATTAACGATGTTCAAGATGCACTGGATTTGATGGCTTCTGTGAATTACACGGATGACGCTCATAAAATTCTGATTAATAAATCCAACCTCAACGAAGATTTTTTCGAACTGAAGACCAAACTTGCAGGTGATATTTTGCAGAAATATGTGAATTACCAGGTGAAACTTGCTATAGTCGGAGAGTTTGATGGATACAATAGCAAAAGTCTCAGAGACTTCATCTATGAGTGCAACCATGGCAAGCATGTTTTCTTTTTGAACAACAAAGAGGAAGCGCTTCAGGCCTTGCATAACACCGGTTAACCCACATATTCACATTCTGTAGTCCATCTATCGTAATGGAGGAGGTACATGATATGATTGCTGATCTGAAGCAAACCCCAACTGGAAGCATTGCCCGTTTCGAGCGTCATTGGAAGCATTCTGTAGAAGAGGTATGGTCTTATTTAACGGATAACGACAAGCTGGCAAAATGGTTCACCGAATTGCAGGTGGAGGAACTGCGGGAAGGCGGAGTGATTAGGTTTAATATGCCGGATGGTACGTTCCTGACTCTTCAAATTCTGGACTTTGTACCGCATTCTATTCTCGAATTTACATGGGCAGAGGATCAGGTTCGATTTGAATTACAACCGGAATCGGATGGGTGTCGGTTGCTGCTGATCGAGAAGATAACTAAGATCACAAGCCATACCCCCAAAGATCTTGCCGGATGGCATGTGTGCCTGGACGTAATTGAAGCGTTGTTGGATGACCGCACACTGGAGTCGCGTGAAGTTGAATGGAAAGCCTGGTTCGATAAATACCAGAAGCATGTTGAAGAGTTCCAGTCAATATAGTCACAGGATACTGCCCCTCTGTGGGGAATGATCATGAGGGAGGAATGGTTCGTGAAGCCGAATGCCAAGTTACGAACTTATGCGCTATCTGATGTGGAGAATCTCAAAGTACACGGAAGAACAACCGGAAATCGGGCACCTTTAACGTTGTTTTGGACAGGAAGTGCAGTTGAGCTTAATGTACAGGGTGCAGAGCTTTGGGTAGAGATCGAATCCAATTACGACATGTACGAACCATGGATTAGCATCCTGATCAACGGTGTTCCGGTGAGCAGACAGATGTTAACGGAGGGGAGGTACTGGGTCTGCGTATTCCGTGGCATGAACGAAAATGTGGTGAAAAATGTACGTATCGTCAAAGATGTACAAGCCATGAATGGAGATCAGGGCTGTTCCTTGCAGATTCATGCGTTGAGATCGGACGGAGTGTTCATGCCTGTAGAGCAAAAGCCTTATAAGATCGAGTTCATTGGAGACAGTATTACCTCAGGAGAAGGCGCGATTGGAGCCAAAACGGAAGAGGATTGGATTCCAATGTGGTTCAGTGCCATACATAATTATACGGCCATGACGGCAGACGCGTTGAATGCAGAATATCGTGTGATTTCGCAGAGCGGCTGGGGTGTGCTAACGAGTTGGGATAACAATCCGAATGCGAACATCCCTGATTATTACGAGCAAGTCTGTGGATTGGTGACTGGAGATCAAAACAAAGCACTCGGCGCAGGGGACAAGCATGATTTTAATTCCTGGCAGCCGGATGTAGTGGTGGTTAACCTGGGAAGCAATGATGGAGGAGCCTTTCAGACACCTGAATGGAAAGATCCCGTTACCGGAAAGGTATACAAGCAACGCTTGAATGAAGATGGCATTTATCATGAAGAGGATCTTGCTGCCTTCGAGAATGCCGTGACCCGATTCCTGACCCTACTTCGAAAAAACAATCCAGAAGCGCAGCTCGTATGGGCATACGGCATGCTTGGATTCCCGATGATGCCAGCGATCTATCATGCTGTTGACGTTTATACGAAACAGGCTGGAGATACGAAGGTCTCGGTTATACAGCTACCCAATACGACCGAGGAGACGGTAGGCGCCAGAAGTCATCCGGGTGAGTTGTCTCATCGAAGGACTGCTGATGTGTTAGCGGCATATCTGAAGGAAATTCAAAAATTTAATTATATTTTAAATAAGTAGAGCCAGACCTCTCTTGAACAAGAAAGGACTGGCTCTGTTTTTTTGCTTCTTGTATATCTGAGGAGATGATTAAACCAAACTACTCTTATTTTCCTTCTACCTGATAGCGGATCGATACGATCTGCCCCAGCGTCTGCGTAAGAATCATTTTGAAATGGGAGGGTACCGTTCCTATTGGAAATAGGGGAATGCCCTCGCCAAGGATTATCGGAATAATGGCGATCTCAACCTCATCGAGCAGTTGTTGTTCCAGAACGGCTTGGACCAGCTGGCCACCACCTACAATCCAGATATCACCGTTGGAGTCTTGTTTCAGTTGGGGAATCAGGTTCTCCACTGCCTCGTCCGTAAATTGTACATGTGGCGCAGGGGCTTGTTTGGAACGGGAAAGTACATACGTCGGGCGGTCCGCATAGGGGAATTCATCCGACAGCTTGAGCACCTCTTCATACGTAAGCCGTCCCATCACTACCGATCCAATCGTTGAATAAAACTTGCCATACCCGTTATCGCCACCATCGCCTTCCACATCGAACAGCCAATCCACCGAACCATCCGGTCTTGCAATGTACCCATCCAGACTCATTGCAATATATAACACGACTTTATTGTTAGACATATTAACCGCTCCCTTCTAAAATATATGATACACTCTAACTATGACAAATGTTGACGTAGTTAGGTGGGGTGAATATGAATAATCGAAAACTCGCATTGATGCGACTCATGGATTCGAGAAAGAAGTTTACGGCCCGAGAATTGGCGGAGCGTTTTCAGGTGTCGATCCGTACGATCCAGCGTGATCTGAATGATCTGCAGGAACTTGGATTTCCTTTGTATACAGAGGTTGGGGTGAACGGGGGTTACCGAGTGCTTCCTAATCGGATATTGCCACCCCTTCAACTTACACAGCATGAGGCGTTGGGTCTTTTTATGATGATTGAATATTTGGAGAATGTACCGGATTTTCCGTATGGATCGATTCGTGAGCATCTGGCCGAGGAATATTATTCAACTTTACCTCAGGATGTACAGGATCTGATTACACGTATGAGACAGCACATTACGTTTCTTCAACATCATGCTGTGCAGGCCGAGGCGTTAACAACAGAGATATTAGGCGCAGCAGTAGATAAAAAAGAGATCGAATTTATATATCATTCCCGGCAGGGACATAAAAAAGTACAGGCTGTTCCCATCGGCATCTATTATGATCACGGATATTGGTATATGCCGGCCCAGAGGAAGGATCGGGTACTGTTGTATCGGGCAGATCGCATGCAGGAACTGGTTATACTGAATGCAATCGACGAGTCGGTTCCAAGCCTGCAAGAGTGGTTGAATTTCAAGGAAAACAGAGAAAGCGTGGAAGTTGTGCTGCAATTCACGGATTTTGGCGCGAGACTGGCAGGATCAGATGTACTGTTCAAGTCGGTTGAGGGTAATGAATGGCGAGGATTGGTTCCGCCTGAGGAGTTTCCTTTTACAGCGCGGAAGCTGCTCTCCTATGGGCCTGAAGTAAAGGTGATCGAGCCGCTGGAGCTGCAACAACAAGTGAGAGAGATGCTGGAACGGAGTTTGAAGCAGTACAATATATTATAAAAGGATATCGCGTTCTCATATGGAACATATAAGAGTATCATGAAAGTACTTATTATAGGATTCACCGAATGGGGGGCTACCATGATTCAATTCATAAGAAGTTTCGCGATCCGCTCTATGCAGAGTCCATGCGATGAACAACGGCGGTTGTTTGCATAGAGCTTGAAATCCTTTTCCGCCACACCAGTATTGTGGGTTTAAGAATTGTTCATCGGTTGACTCTGCTGCCTTAAAGATTTTAACTTTTAAGGAGCGGAGCAAATATGAAATATATTAACGCAGACACCATCTTTCCGGAAGAGTTGTTGAAGGAAATCCAGCGCCATATCCCTGGCGGATTGGTGTATATCCCCAAACCTAAAGAAATTCATCAAAAGTGGGGCGAGGGTTCTGGAAGCAGAATGCTATTGAAGCAAAGGAACGATGAGATCCGCCAGCTATTCGCTGCGGGGATGTCCATTGACCAGCTTATAGAACGATTCTGTTTATCGATCGACAGTATCAAGAAAATTGTCTATTCCAAAAAGTGATTAAACGGTTAGAGCCGCATTCGAGAAATCGAATGTGGCTTTTTGTGTAGGGATTGATTTAAATGATTTGTTGCCTATATTGTGCAGAAGAAGAGCAATACAATGTGTTTATAGGACTGTTACTAACAACACATTACGTCAGCCGTAGGGGGAGCCAAATTGAAAATTGACGTACAATTAACGCATAACAATGAGGCATACATCATCAAAAACATGTACCCTCTATACCTTCATGATTTATCCGGACATTATGGTCTAAATGCAGGGCACATTCCAAATCACCATGGGATTTTCGAAGAAAGCAATGATTACAAAACGTTGCAAGATCAATATGATGTCCAGAACATATGGTGGGAAAAACCGAACGTTCTCTATGCATTTTTAATTAGAGTAGATGGTGTACCAGCAGGTTTTGTATTTGTAGCTACCCCGCCTCATTGTTCGGCAGATACGGATTTCTTTATAAACGAATTCTTTCTGATGCAGCCATTCAGAGGTGTGGGGATTGCAGAGTATGCTGCAAAGGAGGTATTCCAGAGATATCGGGGACGATGGGAGTTGTTCACGAATCCTTCAGAGAACAATAAAGTAGGTCAACACTTTTGGCGAAAGACCGTATCGAATTATACGCAAGGAAACTATACGGAGCTGCAGGATCAAACCTATGATGGCGAAAAGTTAATCTTTAGATTTTCAAATTATTAAAGTTCTCTATTAATTTATATGAAAGGGGCCAGAGGAGTAATCCAGAAGCCTTCTTTTTTGCATTTGCATTTCTGTGTACTTAGCCCGTAACAATCCCAAGCTTTATTCATCCGGAATACGATGTAGCCAGCAAGTTTTTAAACAGGGTCCAGTTGTAATTTTGATAATTATTCGATGGTCCGGCCTTGTGTAATTGACTGTTTATTCTAATCTGGTGTGCCACATAAGCTGGACATTTTATCCATATTAAGGTGATAATTTAAAGTGATAAAGATACGAAAGGGTTTGATCAACAATGCGCAAGTTAGCTTATGTTATGAGCGGATTATTTCTCTCATCCGTCTTGATCATGGGGTGCACCTCATCCGAAACGACAGAAATTTTACAAGAGACGCCACCTGCTTCAGAACAGCTGAGTATCGTGACTAATCAGAAGGCATCCGCGGAAGATGAGCAGCAGGCTCTCGAAATGGCATTGGAATACAAAGAAACAGAACTCACCGTTGATTATAAAGACTATGAGGATACTCTGACTATGGAAGGGCTATTGGCCAAAGGAGAGACCATGAAGCCGTTCCTGACTACAAAGAATTATGAGGCTTACATGGCTAATCGTTATATTACACTGCCCCTGCTGGTTGCAGACAAAGAAAAGGCTCTATTGCGTCCGGAAGACATACAGGCCAAGATCAAAGAGAGTAAGAGCGATTGGATACTGGTGGAATACACACTTGATTTGATATTTACAGATGAGGATGGAAAAGAAATGAAAACCATTCCGTTATCAGGTGAAATCACCTTTTTACAGGAACAAGGGGAATGGCGCATTCAGGACGACACATACAATATGAAGGCATTCTTAGAGATCATCAATAAGTCATTGTAATTCATTTAGAGTCTGTGAGTCTGGTACGTTGTGTACTCCCCATTTGCATATTTCCTCAAGAATCGGCATCAGACTCTTGCCTCTTAGTGTTAAGGAATACTCGACCTTCGGTGGTGTCTGGTCATATTCCACTCTCTTCACAACATCATCGCGTTCCAGATCATTCAGTTGGGAGGTTAATACCTTGTACGTAATTCCAGGGACACGTCTCTTGAGTTCTCCGTAACGTGTAACCCAATCCAGCCCCTACTAGAAATTTTGGACAGATAAAAGGGGCCGTGCCTCCAATTATGAAACTGAAGAAGGGACCCCTTTCCTGAAATGCAGAACGCTCAGCGCTCATCCCCAATGTTTAAACTAAAAATCAGTTCGCCCAAATGTAGCATCGCCCTTCACCGATGCACTGCTGGAGGCATTGATGGCGTCCAGCTGCAATACATAGTCGTAATGCCGGATGTAATATCCAGGCTGGCTGTATGACTGAAGCGAGACTTTGGCGCTATCTGTCCAGCCTGGACTGCTCAGAAACGTGGCATCTCCTTTATAGGCGGTTGAATCCGCGTAAGCCTCAAGTACGATTTTGTTGCTGGCGTTGCGCTTCAGGAAGTAGCCAGGAAAGTTGATGGACTCCAGTGAGATGCCTGTAGAGCTGGCCAAGCCGGGTACGACGTGGAAATGGGAATCCAGTACAGGTGAGACATTGGCGTCGATCCGTGCAGTGAAGTTGGAATGACGGATGTACCGATCCGGATAATTGAAGGAGCTGAAACGGCTGTAATTTGTCGCATCAGGTGCTGCTGGCCCTAACATTTTGACCTCATGCAGGGTTGGGGTGTACCAGTTGCCCGGGTTGTTCCACAGGACAGCGTTGACCATATTAATGCGTACATAACGGGCGGTGAAATGAACAGCGTCGGTTGTAAACCCATAGGTAGTGTTGCTGGTTCGATCCAGCGTGGAGTAGTTGACGCCGTCGTTGCTGATTTCAATTTTGTATTTATAATAGCCTTCTGAACCTTTATACATAAACCAAGAGATATCGATCTCCGTAATGGTCTTCGGTGCGCCAAAATCGACCTGCCACCAGGCGGGCCAAGTATTGGACGAAGCGGCCCATGAGGTCTGATAATTGCCATCATTGACATTGGATGCAGATGAGCCGGAGGCTGTGGAGATGGCGGTAGCTGTTTTGCCTTGGGCGTGGTTCACAAGAGAAGGTGGCGTTACCGTGCCTGTTACAGCATCGATATTCCACTCTTTGTACCATTCCATTGAGGCACTGCCGTTTGAATCATTCAGGGTCAGTGGCAGCCAGATGTGCTTATGCTCACCAAGATTGAGTGGATTCCAGCGGTCGCCCATATAAATATAGGATGTGGTGTTGCTGCCTGTAATCGTGGCAATATCATGGATTTGAGAGCCGAAGGCCGATGGATTGCCATAAGGTGTAAGAGCGGACCACGTGCCTGTCATGGACGATGCGGTTGCATACGCGCCCTGATTCGGATACCAGCCAGCAGCTTGGGAGGTGAAGAGGTAGTAGCGATTGCCTTTTTTCACAACGGCAGGAGCTTCACGATAGGCATTCTCAAATTGCCAGCCCACAAAGGATTCCACACCGGTATAGCTGGCGTTCATTTTGAAAATAGCCATCGTATCATTGGCCCCGCCATTCTTGCGGGAGGCTGTAATCAAATAGCCTGTACCATCCGTATCTACGAAAACAGTCATGTCACGTGACTCATAATCCAATGGTCGGAAGCTGCCCTCATACGTGAATTTACCGTTGGGTGTGCTGCTGGTCGCCACCGCGACCCGCCCTAGATTGTAGTCCGTGCCGTTCTCGTAATGAGCCCATAACACATATTGCTTCGTGGAGGCATTGTAGATGACCTTGGGACGTTCGATTTTGCTGGAGGCCAGCTCAGTTGCAGAATCCTTGGTCAGGATGGCATTGCTGAACGTCCAGTTCTTCAGATCGGTTGAAGTATAGACGTTAACGCTGTCAAACTTGCCGCTGACCGCATGCTCGCCGTACCAATAATATGTGCTGCCGACTTTCAGAATGTTTCCGCTATTGGCCTGAATCGGGTTGCCAGCGGTATCCAGCCAATCGGAACCATTGGTGATGGTCACGCTTGCGGCGCTAGTTCGTTCGGGGTGAAGGCCAAACATGGTTAGCGTGAGCGCGAAGACTAGAAACCAGACTGCTTTCCTGTTACCCATTGGATATACCTCCTAAGTTCGAACTAATATAGAGCGCTTACAATTTGATTGTAATAAAAATCAATTCTAGTACAAGTGAACAATGTATACTCCAATGAACAAATGGGGCTTTTACCAGTGTAGAGCGGCAATAGCGAGTCATTTATCCACCGAGAATTGTATCAATCGGGAATTGTCGCTTTGGCCTTGTACTGTAACCGTCCAACATTCAGGCTGTAAAGACAAAAAGACCGGGAGTCCCAAGACTCGCCAGTCTATTTCATATATGGTTTTACCAAAGAACCTTTCCTAGAAAAACTTCAGTTATACTTCCAATAAGATGGAATTAACCTTAGGTGACGGGAGTTATTTATGACCTTTGCGAACCTTGAGCTGCATGCGTTTTATCGTTGTCGTTTGCATAACCTCAAGCACGAGAGGGCCTTTGCCGTTCAGAATCTCCACATCGGTTACATTATCCAGAATGGTAATAATCCCGATGTCGTCTGCAGTAACGCCTTCAATCTTGGCGATGGTACCCACGAAGTCTACTGCACGGAGCTTCTTCTTCTTGCCACCGTTGAAGTTCAGCTTCATGATCTGCTGGTTCAGCTGTTCACGCTTGTCCTTTTTGCGTTCAGGCACAATCTTCAATCGCTTCTCGAACTCTTCCCGGCGACGGTCAACAGCTTCCTCGGAAGGAGCTTTAACGACAGGGATCTCAAATCCGATATAGGATTCGATCTCAGCCAGACGTCTGCCATCCTTCGGTGTAACCAAAGTAAAGGCTTTACCTGTTTTCCCTGCGCGACCCGTACGGCCTGTACGGTGCACATATCCTTCTTTTTCCAAAGGAATATCGTAGTTGATGACATGGGTAATATTCGTGATATCAATACCTCGTGCGGCTACATCAGTCGCAATCAGGTAACGGAATTGTCCTCTTCTGAATGCATTCATCACTTCGATGCGCTCATCTTGTTCCATACCTCCATGGATGCGATCCGCTGGATAATCGAGGTCAGCCATGACACGGAACAGCTTATCCACGTTCTCCTGCGTACGACAGAACACGATACAGCTATCCGGATTCTCGACAATGAACAAGTCCTGAAGCAGCGCCGTTTTGTTCACCTCTGGAACGTGAATCACAGCATGTTCAATCGTGGCTGTGGTAAGACCACTTGCCTTGATCTCAATCTCCACCGGATTGTTCATGTATTTGCGTGATAGCTTGGCTACATCTTCCGGGAACGTAGCGGAAAATAACATCGTCACTCGCTCGCTAGGCAGTGCCTGAATAATGGCTTGCACCGTCTCGATAAAGCCCATATTCAGCATCTCATCGGCCTCGTCAATGACAAGGTAGGAGATGCGATCCAGCGGCAGGGTGCCGCGTTCGATGTGGTCCAGTACCCGTCCAGGTGTGCCTACAGCGACATGCGTTCTTTGTTTTAACTCCGCTTTTTGAACATGAAAAGGGGACTGACCGTATAGTGCGGTTGCTTTAATACGCTTAAAGCGACCGATATTGGTAATATCTTCGTTAACTTGCAAAGCCAGCTCGCGGGTTGGTGTGAGAATCAAAGCCTGAGGCTTATTTTCGTTCCAATCCACCAGCTCACAGAGCGGAATGCCGTAGGCGGCTGTTTTTCCGCTGCCTGTTTGGGATTTGACCACAAGATCTTTATTATCAAGGGCTACTGGAATCACTTTGGTTTGAACCTCCGTCGGGGTTTCATAACCCAGGCTATCCAGCGCTTTTACGATTTCTTCGCCAAGTCCATAATCTTTAAATTGTTGCTTACTCATCGTTAACCTCTTTTACGTTAGTTTTGAATACTCTACATACAAGCATTGCACCGTACACTTATCATATACCTCTTCATTATACTCTATATATAGGTGGGTTAACGGAGTAATTCACAATGATGTTTAAATCGTATGATGCAAACCAAGTCTTTCTGAACTCCAGTCCCATAATTCTAAGGCACGTTCGGGGCTGTAGGATTCCTCGGAAGAAGGGATTTTCTGCGGTCCATCCCAGTACGTTCCCTTCAATTCGCTTATAGGTTGATGTAATACGAGACTTGCAAGGTCAATTCCTGATTGTCTGGTGGTGCGTATGCCAGCATTAAAGAAACGCATCAGAGGCATTACATAATTCCACATGAAACGAAGGAGCGGGCGATACTCTCTGGCGAGAGCGGAACCTTTGCCAGGCATCATCCCAGGATTAAATGCAGCGACGGCAACAGTTCTTCCAGATTGTTGGACTTGGCGGGCGAGTTCATATGTGAAATACAAATTGCATAACTTCGATGTTGTATAACGTAGTTGTCCCCGGGCAGAAGGAGAGAGGTCTGAAAGTAATTGATCGGACTGGGCTGGATCAGACATGATATTGGGATGAGCATAGCGAGGAGCGGGCATACCGGTTTTGGCTCCGGGATCATGCGTGTCACTGGATACAACGATTATTCGCCCCTGTTCCTGAAGCGACTCAAGCAGCAAGCGGACGAGCAGGAAATGCCCCAGATGGTTCACTCCAAAGGTTGCCTCGACACCATCCGTAGTGGATTGTGTATTTTGCACAAATTGAGACCCGGCATTGCAAACGATGGCATAGAGGGGTGGAAGATCGGTTTGTATATATTGCGCTGCAAGTTTCCTTATGGATGCCGTTGAAGCCAAGTCTAGCTCCATAGCCGAAATATTGGGGTTACTCGTAGATTGGATCAACGTCTGCACTGCAGCGTTTCCTCTACTTAGGCTGCGAGAAGCAATAACGACATGCCACTTTTGAGATGAAGCGATCACTTTGGCACATTCATATCCAAGACCGGTATTACCGCCTGTAATAATCACTGTTTTATTGGGTTTACTCATGGATTACACTCCCTTGAATGAATTTATATTAGATACGATACTGTATCGTATCGTTAATTGTCAATAAAAAAAGGTCCTGCTAATTAGCGGGACCTCAATCATTTGGGTTGTATTCCGTTTAAAATCATATCAATACCGCGTTTCAGTTCGTTATCCAGATCGGAAGAAGTTGGTTTGAGCAAGAGCTGGTACATAATAAAACCGATTATAAAATCAGACACCAGATCCAGATCTGTATCTTGACGGAGTTTTTCTTTCGGGATATAACGTTCAAGTAGACTGGAGATTTCCTTGGTCTTCGGCAGTGAATGGTTTTCCCAATACGACTCTGAAATCTGTGAACTGCCAGATAGGGTAGAAATCAGCAAAGAGAGCATCTGCTTCCCAAGCGGATTGTTCATCTGATGGGCAAAACTTAGGGCCATTTTGTACAACACTTCATGTAGTTCGCCTTGTACAGCTGTGCTGAACTCTGGCTTGACACGTTCCAGTGCATCCACGACCAGCGCTTCCTTGCTGCTCCAACGCCGATAAATTGAGCTTTTGCCTACGCCTGCGAGCTGTGCGACAGACTCCATACTCAGTTTCTCCACACCTACTTCGCCAAGTAAGGTTAGCGTGGCATCCAGTATGCGTTTGTGAACTTCTGTACTCCTTGGTCGACCGCGAGAAATGGGATTCTCCTGATCTGGGGGTTGCTTAGCGTCCATGCGAATCCTTCCCCGTTCCTTATAAGATTATTTCGTTATTATAACATATCATCTGTTCAATCTTGTGTTAATGGATGACCATCCTCATAGCGCCAGCCTGGGGAGGGAGTGATGTTGCAATGGAGTTACCTATCCATACATCAGCACTTCGACCAACTAGTGTTGCATCCAAAGGTACAGTGACGGTCTCTCCTTCAATGATGAGTTCGGCATTTGGATGAAGTGAAATCAAGATGGGTCCTGATTCAATACCGCTATCTACTTCATTATTGATGAGGACTTGTCCCTTTTCTTCATAAAAATCCGTAATTACCCCACTTACAGCTGGCTTCCCCTCCCTCTTTTCCGCATCTTCTTCAGAACATCCTAACGTTAGGAGAAGCAAAATAAGCGGTAATAAAGATAATCTTCGTAAAATGGACATTTGTTGCTCACCTCATTTTTTGTAGTGTAGCTATACGTATGACGATTTCTAAGCCATCAAAGTTCCTGCACATCGCTGAAAAAAGAACGGAAATTCTTCGATTTGATCTGGAACTAGAAAATGGAATATGTTAACATATAGGTAACTTACAGAACGGAGGGATACGTGTGGCAAATTTTATCCGAGTGAGATAGTATGGCGAAACGTTTGTTTACGCTTGCTGTATTTTTGCCTGTGTGCAGCTCATCGGGATCGGTTTGCCTATTTACACGTATGCCGCTAGTCGTGAAAGAATCGCTCTTCTAGAGTGGTTCTTTTATGTACTACTATTTTTCCGCGAGCATTCAGGTATACCCAATTTTCGAAATGGACTGCACAGGCATGAATGAATGTCTGTGTTTTTTAATTTTATGGAGGAAAAGGGGATTACCCGATATGACAAAATCGAACGTGAATGAGCATTTGGAATTTCAAAAGAAATTAACATCTTTAGCTAAGCAGAATGGGCTTTGGATTGCTGAGGAATCCATGAAAATCAATGAGTCAGGTATGGACTTTCGCGTAGCGTTTGCCACCGATGAACAGGGACAACAGTGGATACTGCGCCAGCCACGGCGCGAGGATGTATGGGAGCGGGCCGAGAATGAGCGCAAGGTGCTCGAGGTTATAAAAAGCCATTTGCCAGTAGAGGTACCGGAATGGCGGATTTGTACGCCGGAACTGATCGCTTATCCTTTACTTGATGGAGAACCGATTGCGGTCGTTGATCCGGCAGGGGGAGGATATGCATGGCGATTTCCGCAGGAAAGCTTATCCGATGATTTTTTCGATTCGCTCGCTGCAACACTCGCGGCATTGCACAACATTGATCCTGATGAGGCGGTAAAGGGCGGAGTGCGAAGCAAGACGCCTACGGAAGCTCGTGAAGCTTTTGCAGCCAATATGGAGGAGATAAAACAGAGTTTTGAGGTGCCAGATCTACTGGCTAAGCGGTGGGAAGCGTGGTTGACAACGGACAGCTATTGGCCTGAGCACTCAACGTTCAATCACGGTGATCTGCATCCGCCGCATATTATCGTCGACGATACCCAACGGGTAACCGGGCTGATTGATTGGACTGAGGCGGAGATTGCCGATCCGGGAAAGGATTTTGTCATCTATTATGCGCTCTTTGAAGAGGAAGGGTTGCGGGATTTACTCAATCGCTATGAGAAAGCAGGGGGAAGGACATGGCCCCGGATGCTGGAGCATATTCGGGAGCAGTGGGCGGCATACCCGGCAATCGTTGCACAGTTTGCACTAATCACTGGGGAAGAGTCCAATATGGAAATGGCAAGAGGTATGCTTGCAAGCTGGGATGTGAAGCGGGATTAATAGAAGGCGAGAAAACGCCAGTAAGGAGAAGGGCGCGTGACACAACTTCGTGTAGTGTGTTTGTTGTTTGCAATCACGTTAACAATCGGTCTATTGGGTTGCTCGGCCCCTTTTTCCAGCTCGGAAGATGATGAATTAGATGTTCTCTCCCAAGATCGGATACAGGAACTGAGGGAGGAGTATCCACTATCGCCACAGTCTCTTGTGACTCCATGGATGAAGAAAGTGACCTTTAAAGAGATCATGGACTTTGCAGATGCAGTTGTGGTGGCAGAGGTTGTGAGTGTTCTGCCAAATTTCAGTATGGTGTTGACCACCGAACCAGATACACCCGAACGCAAAATGACAGAAAAGCAGGAGAGTATGGGGATGACTCCCTACGAAGCTGAGTTCATCTCTTACGAAATAGAGGTGCAGGAAGTCATTACAGGAGGAGATGTAGCCAAGGAGACGTTTCTGTTCTATAACGCAGCGTTTGCAGGGATTGAGCCAACACTTAAACCTGGACAGAGAATAGTCACAGCGATCAAAAAGGGAGTAGAGGCCGAGCAACGAGGAGGTTATTCCTTCTCTCGTTATGGTACGTACTATATCGTTGATGGCGATTATGTCCTTTCTGCCTATGGGGGGTTCTCGAACAAGGCACTTGAATTCACCAAACAAACGAATGGAATCAGGCTGGAGCAGTTTGTAAAAATGGTTCGAAGCTTGGTGCAGGAGTAAAGGTATACGCATGACCCATAGAATCAAAAAAAAGAAAAGGCCTCTCCACATGAATTGTGGAGAGGCCTTTCTTATCAAATTGATTCATTATCTGGAGTCGTAAACTGTCATTCTATTTCAGCATACTTACATATTTTCCGTATACATAAGCTGCGCGGCCATCCAGTTTCACTTTTACCCAACCATACTTGTCTGTACTGATCACCTCAAGGACAGTGCCTTTTGGTACGGCAGTAACCACTTTGGCTTTGGATGAAGCGCTGGAGCGTACGTTCAGGTAGGCAGCAGTAACCTTGGCTTGTTTGCCTTTTACGACTGTACCCGGTTTACCTGTGCTTGGTGAAGTGGATGGTTTGCCGGGTTTCGATGTGTCTGGTGTCGGTTTTGGTACCGTTGGTGTCGTTGGTTTCTCAGGTGTAGTCTCTTCCTCACCGCTACCAGTGGACGCCTTGCGAGCTTTATTCAGCTCTTGATAGAACTCTCCCTTGGTTTTCACGCCAGAGAATTTCGCGATACTTACGTTCGCTTTGGCGGCAAGAGCAGTCATTTCTTCTTCAGTCACCGCATCCAAAATGTTAATGGACGCAATGTTGGTATACTTGCCATCCTCCGTTGTCGGAACAGACATGATGCCATCATTAATCAACTCTACAATATCAGCACGTGCAGGTGCTGTCAGGTCTACGCCGGTGATCTTCCAGTTGTGCTGGATTTTCGGCTCGTAGACGCCTTTCATAACATCTTTCAAGTAAGCAATGGACAGATTACGGATCGTACCTTGAATCTCGCCAAATGCGGAAGCATCCTTGGAGGACCACAGCTGCTTGAACTTACGGCCTTCCAATGCGCCACCCTTGGCAATTAGTGCTTCCATCCGATAGGCGTTCATGCCAAGCTTCAGCGTATCGTCTTCTTTAATCACTGTCCCATTGCTGTATTTGAGGTTCGTAATCCGACTGCCGTAAGGCTTGGTCAGGTCAATCTCATACGTCACTCCACCGAAGAAGTCGTCGGTACTATATTTGGAAGCGCGCCGTTTCGGATCAAAGCTGATCGTCACATCGCCAGGGCGTGTGGAGTTAAAATAACCCGCAGACCATTCCATGTAGTCCTTCAGATCATGTCCGGTCACTTCATATACCGTTACTTCTCCGAAGGCATATTGATAGTTGAATGCAATGTCCTTCTTTTTGATCGGTCCGACATCCAACTTGGCCTTATCGTTATCGATCTGGTGAGCAACAACGTCGGCATCGCTAAAATGCAGCATAACTTCGGTGAAGAAGTCGGAGAGGGGTGTCTCCTGAATCTGCACGGCAGGAATGCCTTTGATCTCATCCGCTGGCACCAGGTTGGTTCCTTTCAGTTCAGCCACTTCAATGTTGGCATCGGCACGAGCGAACTCGTGGAACGGATGCAGTGTATCTTCCAGTCCGGGATCGGACACTTCATAGGAGCCGTCGGCTGCTTTTACAGCGAGTGCTTGAGCTTCCTTGCTTTTCAGTACAACTTTGTCGCCTTCTTTGGCAAACGTCAGATCGATTCGCGAAATGTGTGAACCGTATTTGTTCGGCTCGGAGATCAGTACACCGTTAACCGTCTGGGATTCAATCAGCGTATGCATATGTCCGGCAAAAATGGCAGCCAGCTCGGGGTTGGCGTTGGCGATATCGGTCACCCCGGTGCCCGGGTTTCCGTTCTCGTTGTCCAGTCCCATATGCATGAGTCCAACCATGACATCCACTTTGCCTTTCAGCTCGGCGATGGCCTTCTTGGTCTCTTCCACCGGATCTTTGACAATGATGCCGTCCAGGTGATCCGTACCTTTCTCGAACTCGGTAATCATAGGTGTGTTCATTCCGATGACACCAACTTTGATACCGTCTTTCTCAATAATCGTATAGGCTGGCATGTAGCGGTCGCCGTTTTCTTTGAAAATGTTACCTACCAAGGGTTGTCCCTTGAACTGTGAGGAAATCTTCTCTAATACGTCCAGTCCAAAGTTGAATTCATGATTTCCCATCACCCATGCGTCATATTTCATTTCGTTCATTGCGACCATCATGGGAGATTGCGGTTGATCGTTAAACAGTTCAGCCGAGTTGTCCTGAATCATGTCGCCTGCATCCAGCAGGATTGTATTCGGATTCTCAGCACGTACTTTTTTCACGATCGTATACAACTGCGTCATGCTGCCCGTCGGATTCGGACCGTCCAGAGCGTAGTCCCATGGCATAAATCGGCCATGAATATCCGATGTGCCGAGCAACGTAATCTTGGTTTCCTTGGCTGCTTCGGCAGCTTGAACCGGAGTGGCAGCGAAGGGTGCAAAGAGGATGGAGGCACATAAAAGGAACGATAAGGGCCACCCGGCATAACGTTTCGGTGAAAATTTGCGCATGTTGTAATCTCCCTTGTTATCTAGTGTTATGTAAAGATATGTGTCATTGGAGTTAATACTAGATAAACATTTGGTAAATGTAAACCACAAAATGACAAATGAAAGAGACTGCTCTTAATCATTTCATGGAAACACTTCAAGGAATGATCGGAGCAGTCCCTACACGTTTCTTCTATATGTTTAAACTTCTTCCTCAGCAACACCCAAATCATATTTATTTGTATATGAAGCTTGGCACTTCAGTATGAAAATGTTACTGATGAAGAAGGGTTTTCTCGTTATGGAGGAGAGATAGCGCTCTGCTCCAGACCAACTGTGCCCTTAACTCTTATACCGTTTCAATTGAACTACGACTACGAGAGGTGGAACATTTTATTTTGACAACGATGGATACCAAAGCAAGCAAACCAAAGATGATTCCACTCCAGATGACCTGATGGATTCCGAGTTGGGCAATGAACCAGCCGCCAATGGAGGTACCAAGGGTAATTCCCAGATTAGAGAAAGAGACAAAGAGGCTATTTCCGAATTCCGGTGCTTCCTGAGATTCCGTCGTAAGCCAGGTTTGGCTGACAATCAGACCACCAGAGTGAATCGCACCCCAGACGAATACCATGATAATCATAGGAATGAAATAGGAGCCTGCATAGAAAACGAGTAAATAAGCGGCCATGTATAACACCGGGAAGAAGAGAACGGTTCTCGGAATATTCCGATGCAGAAGCTGTCCGAATACCAAGTTTCCGGCGATCATAATAACACCAAAAGCCAAGAGCATCGCACTAATCCATGAACCGTCCATACGGGTGACTTGCCCAAGGTATTCGGCGAAATAACTGTATACAGAGAACATCGCTGCAAAAATAAAAATGACAGCGGCAATATTAAGCCACAGCGCAGGTTTACGCAAAACGCTGATCTGTTTGCCATAAGACATCTTCTCCTGCACAGGCATGGATGGCAGCCAAATCAATATACCGATGAAAGCAATGATACTGACAGCCGCTCCGAACCAGAACGCAGCTTCCAGCGAGAATCGATCGGCAAGATAGGAAGTTAGGGGCACCCCAAACGCAAAGCCGGCAGTGATTCCGGTAAACACTTTGGCAACCGCCTGACTGCTTTTTTCCGGTGGGACCAGCTTGGCACCCGTGACGAGAGCGACGGAGAAGAAGACCGGATGAAAAATGGCCGGGATAATCCGAAAGATTAACATCATGTCGAAGCGGGTTGTGTAGGCATATACTACATTCGAAATGGCGAACAACAGCACAGCAATTAACAAAATGGTTTTACGATTGATACCAGATACGAGTAAAGTCAGGAAAGGGCCAGACACGGCAACGACTAGCGCGAAAATACTTACCAGCCATCCAGCTTGTGCAGCGGTGATATTGAATTTCTGCGTGATCAAGGGCAGCACTCCAATAATGCCTACTTCTGTAGTGATGATGGCGAATACACCCAATGCGAGAATGAGGATGAGCAGCGGGTTAACCTGTTGTGATTTCATGGTAAAGTGTGGACCTCCAAATTCATTTTTATATATATAGATAAGTAGATATATTGAAGTGAAAAATTACCTCCTTGCCTCTGTATAAAATTATGGCCGATATAATAAGTTCTCAGAATTACATTATATCTATATTTATAGATTTGTAAATATAATAAAGTGTAACGTCTTTGTTTAGGTTATTATGCTAGTACCCAATATCTATACTTTCTTAGGGACAAGCTATACTTTCTACATGGATAATTACAAATATATCCAGTAAAATGATGAATGTAAACGCTTACTAGATTTTCAACTATTAAAAACTAAAGGAGGAAGATCATGTTCAAGTCCAAATGGTTTAAGACCGTGGGTGCGTTAGCGTTAGTGGGTGTGCTTGCCACATCAGTAGCCGTCGGAAGTGTAAGTGCAGGTTTGGCGAAAGGCAGCAAGTTTCTGGGCAATATTATTGCAAGCAGTGTTCCCTCGAATTTTAGTCCATATTGGAATCAGGTGACGCCGGAGAATTCAACCAAATGGGATGCAGTGGAAGGCACGCGCAATAACATGAACTGGTCTCAGGCCGACATGGCGTATAACTATGCGGTTAACAATGGATTTCCATTCAAATTTCATACCCTTGTATGGGGAAGCCAGCAGCCGTCGTGGATTAACAGCCTCTCCGCTGCCGATCAGAAAGCTGAAGTGACACAGTGGATTCAGGCTGCTGGCCAGCGTTATTCCAAAGCGGCTTTTGTCGATGTGGTTAATGAACCGCTGCATGCCAAGCCTTCCTATCGCAATGCCATTGGAGGGGATGGAGCAACAGGCTGGGATTGGGTGATTTGGTCTTTCCAACAAGCAAGACAAGCTTTTCCTAATTCCAAGCTACTGCTGAACGAATATGGTATTATCGGTGACCCGAACGCGGCGGATCAATATGTACAGATAATTAATATTTTGAAGAGTAGAGGGCTGATTGACGGCATCGGTATTCAGGCGCATCACTTTAATATGGATAACGTCTCCGTAAGCACGATGAACACCGTGCTGAACAAGCTGGCTGCAACAGGTCTGCCGATCTATGTATCCGAACTGGACATAACGGGAGACGATAACACGCAGTTACAGCGCTATCAGCAGAAGTTCCCTGTGCTGTGGCAGCATTCTGCTGTCAAAGGTGTGACACTGTGGGGTTACAATCAGGGTCAAACCTGGGTTAACGGTTCCCATCTGGTGAACAGCAATGGTACAGAGCGTCCAGCAATGCAATGGCTAAGAAATTATCTTGCCAATAATCCTTAAGTTCTCATAATCATGCTCTGACGTTATCAGCTGCATCCCAGAATAGCGCCTGTTCCGCAGTCAAGCCGCGGAGCAAGGCGCTAATTCTGTTTATATCTTCTTTCTAGCCTTCCGAGATAACAATACTATTGAAGGAGTCAGCCTCCAACTCAAATTTAAGTGTCTGCCCCTCGTATGACAAACACAAGTCACGAGGATCCTTGAACGGATTGTTGATGACGATCACGAGACTGTTGTCAGGATTGCGGAATGCTACCGATTTGCCACTCCAGGCTCCAGACAGACCCACTCTTCGTGCACCAGGAACAATATGATGGGCAAAATGCTTCATCACATAATACTCGGGATTTCGAATGGCCTCACTCGTATCCGGGTCTACTGTAATCATCGAGTTTTGCTCCCAACCCCACGTGCTTCGGCCTTTTGGCTCCAAAACCATGTTCCAGTAGATATATGCATTCACTCCATTGCTGAAATAGTGCTGGTACAGGTTGAATACATACTTGGCGTAGTTCCACGAGTTGTTGCCATCGCCGCACTCATTCTCGGTCTGCATGTATCGAAGCTCCGGGTAGCTTGCCGCTGTGCGTTGAATAGCATTTTTGCCTGCCCACTGATAACCTACTCCCTTGATATAGGCGTACGCTTTGGGATCACTAAGCACCAGTCCGGCGTATTCGTCAAAATCATTCGTTTTTTTCTTGATCAGTTCCTCCCATGGGTCAGGCGCGTTGATCGTACCCAGCCAGATTTCCGTCTCCAGACCATGCTGGTCAAAAGCAGGGCCCAGATAATCGGCGATAAACTCACGCAGCTGCTCGCCAGTCCACATGCAGGAAGGAAATTTCTGATCCGCGATGACTTCGTTCTGCACATGAACCTGATGGATGGTGATGCCTGCCTCACGGTAAGCCTGTACGAATTTGACGAAATACAGTGCATACGCCTCCAATATCTCCTTCTCCCAGCGCAGCGTACCGTAGTTATAGGCTTTCGGCGATTTCATCCAGGTTGGCGGACTCCAAGGCGAGGCGAAGAATTGCAGATTTGGATTATAGGTCAGGGCCTCTTTGATGTAGGGAATTAGGTATTTGAAGTCACGTTCAATCGAAAAATGTTCCATGGCCACGTCGCCGTCCACCTCATTGTGGCTGTACCATTGTTCTGCATAATCACTCGCGCCGATTGGCAGGCGGCAGATGTTGAATTTGTGTTCGCCTTCCGGGTGAAAGAGGGAATGAAAGACTTCATGTCGCTGCTCCTCATTCAAGTGGGACAGGGCCATATAGCCAAGCTCATTGAAGCAGCCGCCAAATCCTTCTACAAGCTGATGCTGTTCACCTGTGAGCTTTAGATTAGCGCTTTCATTTGTGATTGTATAAGAAATCTCTTTCCACGAAAGATTGGGTGTAGTGGAATAGCCGTGTAACGTAAGAGACATAGGAATTTCCTCCTCGCTTGAACCTCAGGTATGTTGTACAGTACAGTCAGTATATCAAGTCCCGCTTCAAAAGCAGATACGCTGAACCGTGTAAAATTTGCCCTAAACCAAGGTGGTGTAATTCATGATCATCCCTGAACCATTTCGTTCCTATCTATCTCCCGAGAGCCGGTGGTTGCCTGCGACGGATTGGAACGTCAAGCTGTTTGGTGCTCACATGCAGAAGGTGAACCAAGGCTGGCATGTGCCGCAGGAATCCCATTTGGCCTTTGAATTAATTCTGATTCTGGAAGGCACACAAACGACAATACTGGAGAACATCCGTTATGACCTTCATCACGGAGATATATTACTTATCCCACCCGGGTGCAAGCATACCAATGAATGCAATCAGGAGAAGGGGCTGACCTACTTTATTGCCCATTTCAATGTGGACGAGGTTTTGTTTCGGCAAGGGATGAGTCGACAAGTTCAGCTGTTGTTCCCGAATGGCAGCGAGGATAATCAGCGATTGACGGAAGTGATGATGAAATGGGTGAACCTTCTTCAGCAAAAAGAAGAATATACAACGGCAGATCTGTTCCGCATGCAGGCTGGTTTGCTGGAGATTCTGGCGATCTTGGCAGAGCAAAGCTCCTCCCGTTCTCAAGAATCCGTATCGCCTACTGTGGCGCACTATGCAACACTGATTGCCGAGGCAATCAAAAGCCGCTTCAGTGCCAGTAACATTCAGCGGGAAGGGCTGGGGGATAAGGAGATTCGGATTGAAGAGATCGCTGCTTCACTGCAAATCAGCCCTGGATATGCACTGGAGACGTTCCAGAAAGTATATGGCATCTCCCCGCGCAGATATTTGTCCGAGCTGAAGCTCCACGAGGCCAAGCAGCTGATCCATCAACCTGATTTGAACCTTACCCGGGTTGCCGCCATGCTCGGATATTCCAGTCTTGCTCACTTCAGCCGGCAATTCAGAAGATGGACTGGCATGAGTCCCAGTGAATACAGACAGACGATGGGCAGCATCCGTTTTTTTGAATAAACCGAATTCCCGCGTGCCCACATCCAATTTAATGCGCACCAAAAATCCCCGCTGACGATTCAGGCGGGGACTTCGCTGTGCATGCAAGAAGCTGCATGGATGGCATATGAATGGATTGTGCATTGAGATAAGTAGAGATAAGCGCGTGGTGCTTGATTATACTTTTGTTAATTAAGGTTGTGGTACACTCTCGTCCTGTGCTTTGTTTTCAAAGATCAGGATCGTTTTGCTGCTTCCGATATACCCAACCGTCGTATGGAATTGCTCCGAAATAAATCGTACCGGGACAAACGCCTTGCCATCTCTCATCAACAGAGGCGCGTCGTTTACCGCAAGAGTATCATCTATACTCACCTGTTTGTTGCCCACCGTCCACTTAAGTACCGTGTCATTTTGCGCAATCTGTACCTCCTGTGTATCCGGATTCCAGTTCACGCTGGCATTCAATTGCTCCGAGACAAAGCGAAGCGGCACATAGGTCCGTCCATCCTCGATAAAAGGCGCAGCCTCCAGCGCGTATGCCTGATCACCCACATAGGCGGTTGTAGACCCTTCAACCAGTCGCTGGAATCTGCCTTGCGGGGTGCGCTTCTGCTCGCGTACGTTCATTTGATTTAGAAGGCGCATCGTGTTGCTGCCGCTAGCGACGTCCAGGTAGTTGTTTTGCACCGTTAATCCGGCAGGTTCCGGCTCGGAGACCGAAGTCTGAGTACCCGAGGACAAGGAGGTGGAGGTCGAGATATCCGTTATGGCATTAGCAGAGCTGTTTCTTGTAAAAGTAAATCCGGCAATGGGTGTCAGATCCCACACTCGGTTGTTGGACAGCTTCAGCACTTCCAGCTTGGACAGCTGCCGTAACGGCACCAGGTCATAGATCTGATTGGACTCCGCATTCAGTTCTTTAAGCCCAATCAGGCTCTCCAGGGGCGCCAGATGCTGGACCTGATTCCCGGAGACGTCCAGCGTCTGTAGACGTGTCATATGCTCCAGTGGCATCAGATCGGAAATCTCGTTGCCTGCCACATTCAACTTCTGAAGTGTATTCGGCAGATCAGCCAGTACATCCAGTGTCTGAATATGGTTGTTGGCCACATTGAGCTGTTTAAGCTTTCTTTTATCCGCCAGTGGTGTCAGGTCCGTGATCTCATTGTTCGAGATTTCAAGCCATTGAAGATCATCTGCATCAGCCAGTGCGGAGAGACTCGTAATCTGGTTACCGCTGGCGTGAAACGTATGTAGTCGGTTGAATCCACGTACAACTTCTATGGAAGAAATGGAATTGTTGCTGATATACAGCCGTCCCAGGTCTTTCAGATCAGCCAGTGCATCAATGGATGTAATGTAATTGTTGCGAACGTCAACCTCGCGAAGCTGAGTCAGATGCTCCAGCGGTGTTAAATCGTCAATCTCATTGCCATATAACCGGAGGTGAGTCAGATTCGTGGCGTATTGCAGACCGGCCAGGCTTTGAATGCCTGCATTGCTCAGATCCACAACGTTCAGCTGCTCCAGATCGGATGAGGTTAGAGGGGAATCTACCGGTTTGTTCAAGATCAGTTTCAGTCCGTTCTCCAGTGCAGGGTCTTCGATGATTCCTTCGCCCAAGTCTGCAGTAGTATAGGCCATCGCTTGCCCAGCCGCCCCGAGACTCAGGATGAATACTAGAAATAGTAGAGTCATTCTTCTCATTGCATGATTTCCCTCCGATTCCGATTTTGAGATTATAAAATACTCCGAACAGATTGAGTTCTTTGATGATATATAAGGTAAGTACAATATTTACACGATAACGGAGAGGGCAGAAAAAACCAGAAGAAGCGAAGCGGTCACCTTTATCACGGGATTTCTCCCTTTAGTAAAGGGAATCAAAGAAATCCGGGGATAACAGGGATCTGAAGGTTGTTCTGCCCTCGGAGTGGTAAGTGTAAATGGATCAGTTTAACTTATGCAGGCACGAATAAAAACACATCTATAGTTATTAACCAGTCATTAGGCAAAAGGAACATGAAATTCATGACAGGCAGAACATCTACTTCTATTCTATATGATACCAGCCCCATACTGCACTCTTCCGATCATCTTTTTCAAAAAAAATTGTACAACTCCCCCAGATCGTATTCAACTCCATGGCAGATAGGGTATAGATGAAGTAAAGAATGCCATTTGGAGGAGAAGATGCAGGTATGCGCCAAGCCATGATCATTAGCAATCCATCGTCCGGTAAAGAAGAAGCTAAGCAGTATGTGTCCCAAGTCAAAGAAATTCTTGAATCACAGCAGTATGAAGTGGTGATTAATGAAACGGCCGGGGAGGGCGATGCGACCAACTACTGCCTGAGTGCCTGCCAAGACGGCAGTGATCTCGTCATTTCCATCGGAGGAGATGGGACACTGCATGAGACGATTAACGGCATGATGGATCAGGAACATCGTCCCAGACTGGGTGTGGTGCCGCTGGGTACGGTGAATGATTTTGCGCGTGCGCTGAATATCTCACTTGACCCGGAAGAAGCCATTCGACAGTTACGATCGGAGCAGGTTCATAGGGTAGACCTCGGTAAAATTAATGATCGTCTGTTTGCCAACGTGGTGGCAGCCGGTTCATTGGCAGAGGCGCTGTTCTCAGTATCGTCGGAAGAAAAGTCGAAGCTGGGTTCATTTGCTTATTTGAAAGAAGGATTGAAAGACCTGATGAACACACCCGCCAAGCAGCTAACCATTGAGTATGACGGGCAGTTTTGGGAGGGGGAATCTCCTCTTTTTCTCGCGGCGCTGACGAATTCGGTTGGAGGTTTTGAGAAATTGTCCCCGGATGCAGCGGTAGATGATGGGTTAATTCATTGTTTTGTGATCCGTAGCATGAACGTCTTCAATACAGTTACACTCGGAACGTCCCTGCTGTTTGGCAATCTGAAGAACCATAAGGATGTTGACTATTTTACGGCAAAAGAAGTTCATGTCCGTTCCACGGATGCCATCCGCACGAATGTAGATGGAGAGGAAGGGCCTTCCCTGCCCATTCGAATCCGTGTATTGCCTCAGCATATTGAAGTGATCGTCCCGGAAGAAGTGTAAGCAGATGAATGATGCAGAAAAAAACCTCCATTATTCCATATAAGAATTCTATAATTCCATTGAAACCGATTGCAGTTCTGTGTCACAATCATAGACGGAAGACAAGTATATACCAGTTGGCAATGATTATGGGCATTAGAGTACGATACTATTCGAATATGGAGGGAAATCATCTTGAGAACAATTAAACTTGGCAGCAGCGCACTCGAAATACCGGTTGTAGCCGTTGGCTGCATGCGAATTAATTCATTAAGCAGCAAAGAAGCAGAACAGTTTGTTCATTCCGCCATGGAAGCAGGCGCGAACTTCTTCGATCATGCTGATATTTATGGAAACGGAGCATGTGAGGAGATCTTTGCAGAGGCTGTGCAGATGAATCCCCAGATTCGTGAAAATATGATTCTTCAGTCCAAATGCGGTATCCGCAAAGGCATGTTTGATTTCTCAAAAGAGCATATCTTGAATTCGGTGGATGGCATTCTGCAACGCTTGAAAACCGAGTATCTGGATGTTCTGTTGCTGCATCGCCCGGATACATTGGTTGAACCGGAAGAAGTGGCTGAAGCCTTTGACCAGCTGGAGCGCGAAGGCAAAGTGCGTCACTTCGGGGTATCCAACCAGAATCCGAACCAGATCGAACTGTTGAAAAAATACGTTAAACAGCCACTGGTAGCGAACCAGTTGCAATTGAGTATTACCAACACCACGATGATTGACAGCGGAATCAACGTGAATATGGAGAATGATGCCGCGGTTAACCGTGATGGTGGTATTCTTGATTATTGCCGCCTGCATGATATTACAATTCAACCATGGTCCCCGTTCCAATACGGATTCTTCGAAGGCGTATTCCTGGGAAGCGACAAGTTCCCGGAACTGAATGCGAAGATCGATGAGATTGCTGCAAAATATGAAGTGAGCAACACGACCATGGCGATTGCCTGGTTGCTGCGTCACCCTGCTCATATGCAGCCAGTGACAGGCACAACGAACATCCAGCGTTTGCAAGATTGTATCAAAGCTGGCGATGTTCACCTTACGCGCCAGGAGTGGTACGAAATCTATCGTGCAGCTGGCAATGTGCTGCCTTAAACCAAGAGTAATATATAGCAGATCGTTCTGCTATATTGCATGTAAAACACGAGCGCATATGCTGCTCGTGTTTTTATTTTATCCTTTATTTGATGCTTGTCCTTTCCCGGTATAAAATAAGGGTAGGGCCTTTATTTTAACAAAAGGATTTTTTTGTAATTAATACAAATTAGTTGAATTTATCTTATTGACCCTTGCTTAATTATTACATATAATTACTTTTGCATACCGTTAATCCTGTTTATGGTTTTTTATTTTGGAGGGTGGTGTTAGTTTGGAGCCGACAACCACGATACGCGATCACTTAGAAAGTTATCTGAAGCGTGAGCAGATGTCCATTAGTCTTTTTTCGGAAACGTCAGGAATTAACTCCGGTACGCTGAGCAATATTTTGAACAAGAATCGTCCGATTGCGATGCAGCAGCTGGATCGAATCACTTCAGCTATGAGACTTGAAGAAGGTTACTTCTATGAATTGTACATAGATGAGTGTTTTGTCCATGCTGCCCCTGACTGGCGAAGACTGGGACCATTCCTTCATCGATGTGCTGAGTTGAATAAATTGAACTGTATTGAAGAGGTTATCCGCTTGATGATGGATAATCTATCTTATATTCCTTTGCTATTTGATCTGGCTGAAGAATTCTACCATGCCGGTAATTTCGAACCGGCCGTTCTACTATATGAAACGATAGCCGAAAGTGAGAAAATGCAACACTCCGAACGGCTTGCACTATGTCAGTATCGACTCTTCAGGCTGGGACTGACCAATGATCAGCAACGAAATCTGATTATCGCGGCTCAATTCGAATACTATGTTGACCGGCTTGATGAACGTTATCAGCTGGATGCGCTCAACGAATTGATTAATGCCTTTGGGGCCTTGCATAGATGGAATAAAGTGCAGGAGCTGTCCGAGAAGTTAAAGGTGAAAGCAACCATCCATTATGAGTTGAATGGGAGAAGGAAACAGGAAGAAACAAAGAGACCTATTGTGTTCTACATTTTGTATTCCTATTTGGCTTCAGGAAGTGCGTGTTATCAACTTAAGGACTATCAAGGCGCCCTTAAATATGTTTCTTTATATACGGATAACAGCTGGGTGAAGAACCCTGATCAGGACGAAATGGTAGTCATGAATCAGTTTCAGGAATGGGCTGAGGGCAACCGTTATATATATCAATTAATGAGCGGACAGTTTGAGGTGTTACCTGAATATTTGAATTACATCTCAACAAAAGAAAATGAGATTTTCCCTGCGCTTTGTGATATTGTGACTGCTGCAAACCGCTATGATAAAAATATTGATGATGTACTCGAACAGTATGAATCTTACTTTACGTACCAGGAACAAAGCAACCGAATCGGAAAAGTCAGCAGACAGGTTACAGATGATCGATATCTACGTCTATTAGCGGATCTGGGTGCGTATTATCTAAAGAAAGATGAGTATTTCACAGGGATACAATTTGTTCTGGATAGTTTGCGATTCTCTATTGAAATTAGCAGTGGACGAGGTATGCTTAGAGGTGTCGGACTGTTTGAACAATATAGGGAGTTTGCAACTGAGACGGCGAAACAGCAATACAAATTGATCATTAGTGAGGTGCAGAAACTCAATGAAGAGAAAGTTGGCTTTGCTGATAGCTACATGTAGTATTATTATTTACATTGTAGCTCCTGCTACGGATCCTGTCTCAAGCAACGAAGTTCCAGATCCCACAATTATGAGAACTGCTGACCACGGATTCGGAACTTAAAAATGGGTAATGGACGCTTCTGAATATTCATTCAGAGGCGTCTTTTTTTGCGTCTGGTGGAAGAATAAGTATGTCGTACCCCTTGCGGCCTATCGATTGGCATAATAAACTAAAATATGACAAAAAGGAGGGGTACTATGGATTGCCTGGAGTTAATGTCACAGATCGAAGAAGCCAGACAACAGCTTCACCGCTTGCAGTCGGAATACGGCAGTCTGCTTCATCCTGAAGTCATCCAGCAATCTGTAGTTTTGGACGGTCTTATTAATCAATACAATCGAGCCAAAATGAAAAAATTGATCAATTAGGGGTTCGCCTATTTACATATTGGTTTCTGTGTACTATAGTTAGTCACATGAGTAACTAACCGACTAACTAATTAACGATGGATGAAAGTTGGAATCGCATGAAATCGAATTTGGATGAATCTCAGCCTATTTTTCATCAGATATCCATGATGATTATGGATGACATTGTAGACGGCAGATTGAGGGTGGAGGAACAGGTCCCTTCAACCAATGAGCTCTCTCGCTTTTACAATATTAATCCAGCCACGGCACGAAAAGGGCTTCAAACGCTCGTGGACAAAGGTATCATTTATAAACAGCGGGGTGTTGGCATGTTTGTTGCGAAAGGAGCTAGGGAAGCGCTGCTTGTTGAGCGAAAACAGCATTTCTACGAAGAATATATCAAGCCTTTACTTGAAGAGGCCAGACGGATTCACATGAATGAGGACATGATTATTGATTTGATCCGAGGCAAGAAGGATAAGGAGAGTGAGTTATGATTCAGATCGAGCAGGTAACCTACAGCTATCAAGAGACGCCCGTGCTTAACAATGTGACTTTACATGAGAGTGAGCCGACCATTAGTGCAATGTGGGGAAGAAACGGTGCCGGTAAAACAACCCTGATGAGTCTGCTCGCAGGCCATAACCGACCTGATGCTGGGACCATCCAAGTGATGGGCCAGGACCCATACAACAACTTGGCTGCGCAGGAGAACCTGTGTTATATCCAGGAGAATCATCCCCTGGGTAGAAATTGGACGATCAACGACATGGTTCGATTCGGTCAATACTTCCATCCTCAGTGGGATCAGACCTTTGCGGAGCGATTAATTGATATGTTCGAATTACCCGTGAAGAAGAAGATCACCAAATTCTCAAAAGGCATGAAGACCGCTGCCCAGATGATATTGGGTCTTTCCAGTAATGCAAGAGTAACGATTCTTGATGAGCCCACCAATGGACTTGATGCTGAGAAACGTAAATACTTCTACAATGCTTTACTGGAGACTTATGAAGATAACCCGCGTCTAATTCTAATATCAAGCCATCATATTGAGGAGATTCAGCCTCTATGTGAGTCCCTCATCGTTCTACAAGCGGGAAAAGTGTTACTTAATCAGCCCATGGAAGAGATGCGTGAAAAAGGAGTTCTTCTGACAGGGGGAATGGATGATATCAAACGTGTCACAGCTGACGTGGAGGTTATAGAATCTTCCCAGATGGGATCGACCATGAGAGTGATGATTGATGAGCCGTACTCCAAAGTGTGGAAGGACATTGCTCATGAACAAGGGTTTTCCATTGAGAAGGCGACACTACAAGATTATTTGATTAACAGGACCCGTAATCAAGAGGGGGTTAAGCGATGAACGCAACGAAAGGTACGAACCGGCTGATTCTGGATGATATGCGCTGGTATTTAATGATTTTCTCGTCGATTACACTCATGCTTACAGTCGTCTATTTAGCTATTGGATTCATATTTGATGTGTCGTATACGACGCAATTATTTGGTCCAATGTACGGAGGGATCTGTGCTTTTGCAATCGCGGGGATCATCACTTTGTTTCCGGTTGCGATAGGTATGGGCAGTACACGAATTCAGTTCATGAAATCCTTCTATAACATTTCGGTATGGATGGTCGTAGGAACAATTACGATACTGAATGTCATCTATTTCATCATGCATCTTCTCCATGAATATGGAACGCTTGGAGTAACTTTTTATCAACCAGGCATGCTGTATTCAAGTGAGTATCATTTTTTTTCCTATCTATGGCTTGATCTGATGATTGGTTTCCTGGTGTTGGGATTATCCATCTTTTCAACTGTCTGTTGGATTCGATTGGGGATGCGTAATTTTTTCGTCCTGTTCTTTGGGGTTAGCTTAATCGTCACGCTGGTAATTGTTCTATCAGATCTGAGCGTGTGGTTCCAGTGGTTTACGAATGTCAATCTCATCGCATTGTTCACTGCTCTGGGGGCCATTGGAGGTGCTTTGCTTCTGAGCACATACCCCATGATGAAGAATGCGCCGCTTACAATGAAAGGCAGAAAAGATGGATAAGAGACGCTTTTGATGAAGGAGATCCAGGCTAACTATCCATTGAAATCAAAGAAACACGAGTGAGTATAACACGCCTCGTGTTTTTTTGTATAAGTTAAGCTTGAGCTTGTGGTTTAAATCCTTCGTCTTTGAGATACTCGCCAGCTTCGCTGCGAGATTCGAAAGCCATATCCAGATTAAGACCGGAATACACATACCACATGTCATCTTCATATTTTAAGGTAAGTGTATGTCCATCTTCATCGACCCATGTTCCGCCACCAACAGAGGTTGTAGCCAATGTAGGAGCAGCTTTTACTTGTTCTGGCTCTTTGGATTCTGCTGCGTTGGGATTGTAAGACATCGCTTTGATCGTTTCATCTAACAATGTCCGTAGGTCTGCTTCGGAGTAATCCCGAATATTGACGAATCCTTTATCATCGGTCTCATAGTTGGGCAGCAGCCCTGCATAGATATAACCGTTACCGTTAGGATGAATATGGAAAGCAACAATCTTTTTATCATACGCGCTATCTTCGTAGTGAAAATTAACACGACCGAGAGAAACATCTTTTCGTTGCAGTTGGGGATACGATTGTAGCACTTCAAGCTTTTGTTCAACGTTAAGCATATTTTCCTCCTGTTAGTGTTGGGTAGTGGTGATTATAACATAGTTCCTGATAGAATACTTTGCCCCAGTTCTTTCAGGTGTTCCATCGCTTGCAGATAAGGATAAGGACCATAGCTTACGCGCGCCACACCCAGCACGCCAAGTTGTTTTGGTGAAGGCTCATGTGATGTAACCATCACGTTGACCGGAAGCGACGAACGCTTACATAATTCCTGAATCAGTAGTTGATTCTGTAAGCCTGGAACGAACAGGCCACTGGCCCCTGCTTTTGCATAAGCCTTGGAACGAATAAGCGCTTCTTCCAGGAGAGCATGATTGTGTCGTTCAGGTGCATTTTGCAAAAAGATATCTGTGCGGGCGTTAATGAACAGTGGAATGCCTGCCTGCTCCGCTGCCTCCCGGGCGGCCGATAGTCTTAGACATTGCTCCTCTACATCGTACAGTCCTGCGCCATCCGGAAGTTGATCTTCGATATTGATTCCTACCGCACCGTGATGGATCACGTGGCTCACATTTTCCTTCACTGCTGACGCAGACCTGCCATACCCTCCCTCAATATCGAGCGTTACAGGCAGTTCGACGCTCTTGGTGATCCGCGCCAGATTGGCGAGTACCAGTTGGAAGGGCATTGCTTCTCCATCTGGTTCACCATGCGCGGCAGCTACAGACCAGCTTCCGGTAGCAATTGCTGTGGCGCCGGTGGACTGGATGGCTTGTGCGCTTCCGGCATCCCACACATTGACCAGCACCAAGGGATTGCCTTTCACATGGGCTTCGTGGAATATCGCTGCTTTTTCTTGTAGGGTATTCATATGGTTTCGCTCCTCGTTATATTGCTGTAAGCCGCTTCACAATACTTGCTTTCGTTCTTTCTTGCTTCTTGGGTACTAGATGCTCAAGTCTCTTGCTTCTCATGAGTTAAAAGCCAGTTTTTGCGCGTCAGCCCACCGCCGTATCCGCCGAGTTCACCACTGGCATTAATTACACGGTGACAGGGAATAACGATAGCCAGCTGATTGGCTCCGTTAGCCTGTGCTACCGCTCGACATGCTGTTGGTTTACCCAGTGCATTCGCGATATCCTGATATGACCTCGTCTCTCCCGCCGGAATTGCAATCAATTGCTCCCATACACTCTTTTGGAATGGTGTTCCTAACCAGAACAACGGGGTGTGGAATACAGTTAATGTGCCTTCGAAATACTGCGTAAGTTCCTGTTCGATTGCACGAATGGGTTCTGTTATTCCAGGTACAATGGCTGACTTCGTGCGTTTGCGCAATCGTTCCACTTCACGCTCCAGACCTCTGCGATCCACGAATTCGAGCAGATATAATGCTTTCTCATCGGCTACAGCCATCATGGGTCCTAGACGTGTATCGATCCAGGACGCCTTCAATACATGCTCTTCATCCACTTGTGTGGGCGCTGCGCCCATGATTCGCGAGAAGGCATCCCGGAACCCGCTGCCGGATTCATAACCGGTGGATAGCTGGGCATCAATAACCGTACGACCGGAGCGAATATTTTTCAGGGCCAGCCCCATGCGCCGGGCGCGGGCATACTCCACGAAAGTCATGCCAAATCGCTTTTTGAACTGACGTCTGGCCGTGGATTCGTCGATGGATAATGCCTTGAAGTCCTGACCTTTCCATCGTTTCTCCGGATGGTTCTCTACGGCTTCCACCAAAACACGAACGACATCCGACACCTGATTGGGATGGGATAACGGACGGCAGCGCTGGCAAGGGCGATACGCAGCAAGCAATGCCTGCTGCGCCGTCTCATAGAATTCACAGTTTTCGAACTTCGGCTTTCGAGCAGGACACGTAGGGCGACAGAAGACACCCGTGGTCTTGACCCCGACATAGAATAATCCTTCGTATTCCGAATCCTTGGCAACCAGAGCCTGATAGTATTGTTCTTTCAGTTCAGCAGAAATCATTGGGCGCACGTCCTTACTTCAGTAGAGTTAACCTTACGGATATTATAAAAAAACGATGCACAGGGCATCGCCGAAAATCAGGCATGAATATTTTTATTTCAGCATGAAGCATGCTCATATGGATGATGTTTTCTTTTGACTTGTCCGTCCACTCCAGTTTACCAAAAAGATCCCCAGGAATATGCATAATCCACCGATATATACGTACTTCTGAATGACTTCGCCTAGAAGCAGCCAGCCGGATAAGACACCGAAGAATGGAGCGAGAAACAGGAAGGCACTGGTTTTGCCCGGATCGCCTTTGCTTAACAGGTAATACCACGTAGCGAACTGCACCATGGAACCGAGGATCGCCAGATACAGAATCACCCCTATGGACGTGGCATTCAGGATGAGTTTTGTTGATTCCATGGTGAAACTGAGCAATAACAGCGTCACCCCGCCGAATAACATCTGATATGCCGTTAACACCCAGGTGCTGAAGCGTGATCCCCATTGTTTCACCAAGAGGGTAGCGATGGCCCAGGACAAGGCGGAGCCTATACCCAGCAGCGTTCCTTCCGAGAATTGAAGATGTAATCCAAGCGTGATGAAGACCCCCGTTATTCCGATAAGTACCCCAAGCCACTGATATGCCCGATATCGTAGACCCACAAAGACACTTCCAAGAAGAACTACCAATAGCGGATTCGTAAACGTGAGAATGGATGTCTGCCCGGAAGGAATGGTGCGCATGCTCAGGAAAATACAGGCCATCACGCCAGTCGTCTGGAACAGACCGATGACGAATAACCGGAGCCAGTCAGGCACAGTGGTCGGAAGGTTTTTATTTCGCACCCATAGCGCCATTAGTCCTCCAGCCAGAGTAAATCGAATGCCGACCAGCAGAATGGGAGAAAGATAAGCCAGCCCAATTTTGCCCACAGCAAAGGATGAACCCATAAGCGAGGTGGCGAGTATAACGAGCATCATAAAAGCAAAACGATTCAACTTTTTTTCCTCCCCGAATATAGCGTATTTTTTGACCCTTTCAGGGTATCACGCCAACGTTTCAGGGTTCATCGAAGTGTAATAACGAATAGGATTTATAACTGATTTACATAATATGGAGCTTAATGTGAGACGATATGGTGTAGTAATTACTATAGAAGATGCTGATTGGAAAGATCTCTTGGGGTGAATGCATCATGCTTGTTAATTTAGATGAACGTGGAGGGAGTTCCAATGATGAATATCAATAAAAATAAATCTATACTCTGGGTGTCTGCTCTGTGTATTCTGCTGCTGACCAGCGCATGTGGGGCCAAAAATAACAATGAATCCGTACAGGAACACGCCTATCCGCAATCGAAGCAGCCCATAGAAGAAGCGGGAAAGAGTTCCGTTCCTAATATAGAGGCGAAGAATAACAACGGTCAAGCGAACGAGAGTGGGAATGAGGGCAATCCTACCGCCCAATCGGAATCCTCTGCTGATGCGGAAGGACAGGTCATGATCGTGATTGACCAGACGGACAAGCCGTCCGAAGGCAACAGCTTTGATTTTGCGATCAAACAAATTCCTGAGGGTTACGCTTTAACCGAGATGCGTTGGACGTCCAACACGGTAACGATTGTGAATTCTTATAAGGAAGCAATCGAACATGGCGCGAATGGGAAAGAAGGATTTTATATCAGTGGTGATGGGCAATTCTCCGGATTTATTTATTCGGATGAGATGAAGGGTGAACGCGGCAAAGCGACGTTTGTCTTTACCAATGATGAGGGGAAGGAAGTCACCTCGGAAAAAGAAATTAAATTAAAATAAGCAGGCGAATTATTGCTGTGTGCCACTTCTTCTTCTTCTTCTTCTTCTTCTTCTGTTGATCAAATGGAGAATGGAACCGGCGCACTGTGCGTGCGTCTTCAATTCAGCCCTGAAGATAAAAAGCAGCCTTCATGGCTGCTTTTTAGTGATTCCGTAATGTCATACCACATACTGGTCGATCGTGCGGCGTTCAACTTTGTGTCTTAGCGGGTGCTCCTCCTACATAAAGTCGAAGAAATAACGTACCACATGGAACATAACCGGAGAGGTGTACGTCAGGCTGTCGACTCGGCTCAGGTAGCTTTTTTTCAGCGCATCGAACTTATTGTCATCTCCGATTAACAAATCCCGTTTCAGAACAGAAACCGTAAGGCTCCCGAAGAACCCAGCCAGAGCGATTAACACACCGATGAACAGCGCGAAACGTGCATCAAACGGGGTCAGGTAGGGATGAATGTAATAAGAGGCAGCGGTGGTGACAACGAATGCACAGGCGAACCCTTCCCATGTCAAAAAAGGATTAGCGGTCGGCACCACTTTGCGTTTGCCCAGATAGAGCGAGGCCAGATAATGCACGACATCATTCAACTGGGTTAATACGACAAGGAACAGGACCAGCTTGGCGCCATATTCCGGTGTTGCAAACGGAAAGTAGGCCAGATGACTAAGTCCAAATACCATCAGCATCAAGCCCCACTGCGTCGAGCTGACACTGCGCAGGAAACCGACCGTGCCTTTATTAATCAAGCGTGGCAGAGGTAGTACAAGGAAGACATATAGCGGAATAAACACGATAAACATCCCATACCATCCAATATAGATCCAGTAGAACTGGACCGGAATCGCCAGATATGCCCATAGAAACAGCCTGCGGTCTGCTTTGCGGGTGCTGCGGATCATGGAGAAGTACTCCTTCAGCGCGAAAAAGGTAAGTACCATGAGGGAGATCAGGGAGACAACCGGATTGAAGAGAGTGGCGAGACAGAAGATGACAAGCATGCCCCACCAGGTTTTGATTTTGTTGCCAATGCCCGAATAATCCTTGTCCGGCTGAAGCTTCGTAATGATTTTATATACGATATGTATGACCAGTAAGGCGATGAAAATCAGTGTTAAAGTAAAGAGCGAACTGCTCATGTACAGACCACCTGCTTATCTAGAAGTGAGATTTCAATATAGGGTACCTATGTTATTATGAAGGAATAGTGCGAACTTGATAAGGGGAAATTTCGTTATGACAGCTGAACGCTCGATCTACATCCTGCTTACGAACACAGGAACATTGTTTACTAAGGTTATTCAGAGTTACACCAGAGCGCCATACAATCATGCCTCCATCTCATTTGACCGGGAACTATCCGAGCTGTACAGCTTTGGTCGCAAGCATCCGAGTAATCCGCTGAACGGCGGGTTCGTGAAGGAAGATATTCAGACAGGTACATACAGTAAATATCCAAATACCACATGTGTCATTTATGAGCTTCAGGTGACGGAGCGTGAAGTGGAAAAAATGAAACGGGTGCTGCATATCTTCATCCGCAGCCGCCAGAAATATATGTACAATCTGCTTGGTGTGATTGGCATTACGTTGAAGGAGCCAGTGGAGTTCAGCAACTCCTACTTTTGCTCACAATTTGTTGCCGAGATTCTGCAACGCTCAGGTATTAAGCTGTGGAACAAGCTGCCTGCGCTGGTGACCCCGGATGATTTTCGTCAAAGTGAACAGCTACAGCTGGTGTATGAAGGGAAGTTAAGTGCGTATAAGCCAGAAATTGAAGGGCAGAAAGAAGAGTAAAAGTAAGAGGCGTCTGAGACCTCTCTTGGCCCTGGTTTGGATCTCAAGAAATAAAACCATGAAGCAGCCTGCTGCCACGGATTTCCGAGCAACAGGCTGTTCTGTTTGTGTATTGTTAGATCAACGGAGTGGATGAACGGTCCAAATTAACCTCTTCAAGAAATTCGATTACTTCACCATTCGGACTATGCACTACCGCATTTCGAACCTGGAGCAGAGGCTCACCAAGTGAGATCCAATCGGGCTGAACATAAGGTTATGCATATGCACAATGAATTTCGTCTGTTCATCAATATTTATTTAGCTCGCCAGCAACTATAATGAAAGCGTGTTCAACAAGTGCATGGGGGGCAATGGACAATGGAACCTTTAACAATTAGCTGGATCGGCGCACTGGCAGGACTCGCAATTGCGATTATACTGATTCTGAAGAAGCTGAATCCGGTCTACTCTTTATTTCTGGGCGCAATTGTAGGCGCTTTAATTGGCGGAGCTAACCTGGAAGAGACCGTAAATATACTGGTGAACGGCACGCAAAGTGTCATGGGTACCGTGCTCCGCGTATTGGCTGCCGGGGTACTGGCCGGTGTCATGATGGAGTCGGGGGCGGCAGAGACGATTGCCCAGGCCATTGTGCGAAAATTTGGCGGCAGCAAGGCCATTCTGGCTTTGGCGCTGGCAACGATGATTATTACAGCCGTTGGGGTATTTATTCCCGTGGCCGTCCTGATCGTAGCGCCAATTGCGCTGTCTGTCGGTAACAAAATGGGCATATCCAAGCTGGCTCTTTTATTAGCTTTATCAGGTGGAGGCAAGGCGGGCAATATTATATCCCCGAATCCGAATACGATTGCTGCGGCGCGGGGGTTCGAGCTGGATCTCAGCAATGTCATGCTGGCTGGTGTGATTCCAGCCATCTGCGGATTAATTGTAACCGTTATCGTAGCTTCAATGCTCAAAAACAAGGGTGTAATGGTAACCGATCAGGAAGCAGAGCAGGGTGAAGTGGACACGTCACTATACCCACCACTGAAGAAGGCGATTGTGGCACCGTTGGTTGCGATCATCCTGCTGATGATTAATCCGATCGGCTCTATTACAGGTATCGAGGCATTGTCCACATTCAAAGTGGATGCGATGTACATTCTCCCGATTGCAGGTATTATCGGCATGCTGGCAATGGGCCAGGGCAAAAACATTGTGAAATACACGACTTCCGGATTAAATAAAATGACTGCCACCGTGCTCATTCTGATCGGTGCCGGAGGCATTGCAGGACTAATCTCTGCATCCGATCTGTCTGGTCAAGTTGTTGGACTTATTGAAGCGTCCGGGATATCCGGCACCTTCCTGGCACCGATTGCCGGGATTTTAATGGCAGCAGCGACGGCTTCCACCTCGACAGGGGTTATCCTTGCTACTGGTTCATTTGGCGATGCAATTCTGAACATGGGGACTGCGCCACTCGCAGCGGCTGTCATGGTGCACACGGGTGCGACAGTTATTGATTCCCTGCCACAAGGCAACTACTTCCACGTTTCAGCAGATAGCATGAAGATGACGATCAAGCAGCGGATGGGCGTTATTCCGTATGAAGCGATTGTGGGTGGAACGATGGCAATTGTAGCAACGTTAATCTATGGATTTATCCTTTAATAACACGGATGGGGTGGGAGAAGATGAGAGAGACGACATTTGTACTGGCACCGGATTCATTTAAAGAGAGCATGACAGCGAAAGAAGTATGTGTAGCTATGGAAAAAGGATTACGCAAAATCTACCCTACCGCGAGCTATATTCATGTACCGATGGCTGACGGAGGCGAAGGTACCGTGCAATCGCTGGTGGATGCTTCTGGCGGTGTGATTCACCAGAAAGAAGTGAGTGGGCCGCTGGGGCAGCCCGTAATTGCTCAATATGGCATTCTGGGTGATGGGGTAACGGCGGCAATTGAGATGGCATCGGCGAGCGGCATTCATTTGGTGACGAAGGAAACCAGAGATCCGCTTCGTACGACAACCTATGGTACGGGAGAGCTGATTCGGGCGTGTCTGGATCAGGGCATTCGCAAAATCATTATCGGAATCGGCGGCAGTGCGACCAATGATGGGGGTGCAGGCATGGCCGAGGCCCTTGGTGCAAAGTTTCTGGATGCAGACGGCCAACCACTTGCACGTGGAGGCGGAGCGCTTAATCAGTTGGCTCATATTGATGTCTCCAGCCTGGATGAACGATTGCAGGACGTAGAGCTCATTGTGGCCTGTGATGTAACGAATCCATTATGCGGAGAGCATGGCGCCTCACGGGTGTTTGGGCCGCAGAAGGGAGCTACACCGGAGACGGTGCAGCTACTGGATGCGAATCTATTCCATTATGCGGATGTGGTGAAGCAGCAGCTGCACAAGGATATACGTGATGTGCCGGGGGCAGGTGCAGCAGGTGGTCTGGGCGCAGGGCTTTTGATTTTTACACAGGCTGTGTTGCGCAAAGGCATTGAAATTGTCATTGAATATACAGGTCTGCGTGACAAGCTCGAACATGCGGATGTAGTGTTTACAGGCGAAGGTGGTATTGATTTTCAGACAAAATTTGGAAAGACACCATACGGAGTGGCGCGGGCAGCCAAGGAAGCAGGTAAACCGGTTATCGCCATCGCGGGGTGCGTTGGTGAAGGAATAGATACGTTGTACACGGAAGGCATTGATGCGGTGTTCGGGATTGTACCGGGTGCGGCTGAACTGGAACGACTTCTGGACGAAGGTCCACAGAATGTGGAACGTACAACCGAGAATATTGCAAGAGTGCTGAAATTGGGTCTGATTTCTTAAAATTCTGTTGATCCGATGATGAGGGAATCCGCAGCATAAAGAGACTGAATGGGACGCCGTCCGCATGGATAGGGGCATTCCTGTGCAGTCTCTTTTTGTATTGGGGTCTACTGATATGATGCGAGTAGTCCGTGGGTAAGTTCAATGAGCTCCAGCCAATTGTGTGGGTCCTTGCCTGTAAGGGTTTGGATCCGTTTGAGCCGATATTGCAGCGTATTGCGATGGATGTTGAGCTCTTCAGCAGTCGTTGACATGCTGCCATTGTGTTGAATGAAGCTGCGAAGGGTGTCCAGCAGATCTGCTGTGTCCTCCAACTTACTGACGATGTTGTTATGACGGGTAAGGTTGGTAGTGCTGAAGCGCACCAGAAACTGGACATCATCATAATGGATCAGTGGTGCAGCAGGGCGGAGCGCGAGCAAGATGTTCATCGCAGATCTCGCCTGTTCATAACAGACGGCAATGCTGGCTTCACGTTTGCTAACAGAGATGAAAGCTTGAGGCTGCTCCTGATGTACAAGCTGAGCTATTGAATCAACGTCCGATTCGCTTTGAATCAGAATGATCTGCGCAAGACCATCCTCCTCTACAGAGAAAGAAGGCAGCTGTAGTAATAACCGGCTAGTCTCAGGGCTGAATTCAGGGGATTCATGGGGAAAGCGGATGTATAGAAGAACCGCCGGCAGCTGCAGATCGATATGGTACTGCGCCGCTTCCTTCCTGATCTTCTGTGAATAGGAACCGGAGTGGGCAAGCAGCCGTTCCAAAAAGGCTTTTTTTCGAGAAGCCTCATGCGCCAGATTTTCCAATTGATTGCGTTGTTCGATCAGGAGAGATACGGTTGTGCTTACAATGTTGCAGAACGGACGAACTTCATCCGGATGCCCGGATATACCGATGACTCCGACATGCTGATGATTGATCCTGATCGGCTCGTTGGTGCCCATCTTCTCCAGTCTGCCATCCTGCCAGACTTCGACGCGGTCCCCGGTGGTCAGGGCACGGACTGCTCCCTGATGTACCGTACCTACGCGTTCCTTCTGTCCACTTCCAATGATAACGCCCTGCTCGTTCATGATGTTGATGTTGTAGGGAATGTCCTGCATCATTTTATCGACAATATCCTGTGCCTGTTTTTCCGAAAGCTGCAGCATTAGAGGTCCTCCTTCTTCGGCTGTTTCAACAAGGTGCAAGTATTTTGGTCTAATATGTCTGTTCAGTCTTGTCTATCCATTGTGCATCTGAACGAAATTATAGCTGACGCGCCTCTCTTAAACAAGTTTGTTAACTAAAGGGTGGAGGGGTTGCCGTATTGTTGTATTTTGCTTTCGCTTAGTTATGGAATTCCTCTATTAACTTATCCACATTATTCATCTGCTTGGTTCCGTTCAAGTATTCCAGATGCGCCTTGCCCCAGCAACAGATGCCATCCAAGGAGAATGGTGAAAGAGTGAAGCGAAGGTATAGGTATCTATCTTGAATTTTGTAAAATGTAGGTCTCTATAATTACTCGTACATGTAAAAATGATGAATTATGACGAAAAAAATTTGAGATCCGGCCTGTTTTTCACCTACAGGAAGGGTCTTTTTCCATTTTATAGAGCGATTGTTCAGAATTCGTTCAGAGTTGCGTAATACACTAGGCCTATATTTCGAGAAGCTAGATGAGGGAGGAAAGGTTAATGCAATACAGGAAATTAATTAGCATGTTGCTCATTTTGGTGTTGGTAGGTCCTTGGTTGGCAGCACCAGCAGGAAAGGTAAATGCAGGGGCATCGTATCCAGTACCGGGAAATAATGGTCTATTAACAATAAAGTATGTGGACGAGAAATCAATTGAATTACAATGGGTGTACGCACAATCCGAGTCCTCTTCCCCACCTGATGTAAATTACCAAATTTACATATCCAATGCTCCTGATATTGCAGACATGCAACAAATCAGCGGAACATCAGGTCATCCCTACGGTGATCCGATTAATGGTTTAGAAGCTTCAAATGGTACATTTTCAGAAATAATCACGGATCTTATCGAAGGAGATACGTACTATTTCAATGTAGTAGTTAAAGATAAATACTTGGAAACTGCGTATCAAATGCAATCTATTGAATTTACTGTGCAGCTGAGTGAGCTGGATCAGTTCAACGATATTAAAAAAAGAAATGAGCAGGGCGAGAACACTAATTTCATACCGGCAGTGATTGAGTTGCTTAGTAATGAACAATTCATAGCTGAGCCTAATTTCAAATCGTTGTCTGAAGAAGATCAGTCGGACATCGCAGCATATTTGCTGCGTATAGATCCACCGAAAACCGATGGATATGAGGACAAGAAACAAATTCAATTTCTGGTGCAATTAGCTCTCAAAGCCCTTGAAGTGACTCGCCAAATCGGAGGACAAAATGCATTAGCTACGCTTGATGACCTATATGCGAAGCAAGCAGAACGAGTGCAGTTTTTTGAGTATCCAGCCGCTGGAAGCCAATTCTATCAATTGGTTGATTTGTATCTTGAATCATCCGCAATTGAAAAACGTATGACAGCTTATTTATATGAGTTTAGACTCAAAAGAAGCCCTTCTATTTCACGTGTTCTGTCTTATATGGATACAGCAGTAATGGACACACCTTTAATTAATAAAAAGGCGGAGACGACAGAAGAAATGTTGTCATCGTTGGAGAATCTGCTTAAGCTTCAGGGGGATATCAAGTCATACAATACGGCTAACTCGGAAAACCCAATGGAGAGCTTGTCTCTAGATATCAGCAAAATGGATAACTTGACGCCAGAACAGAAGGAGCAGTTGGCTGATCATATGCTTACTGAAAGACCGATTGGTGGATATGCAAGTTTGGAAGACATTCAGACTGCATTTAACAAATTTTTCTCTGGTAATGAAGTTGATGCGTTGGCTGCTGTAAATGCTGCAAGGGTTGACAAAAATATAGACGCTATGCGTCTGGCTATGGAGAACCAGGAATTAGGCATTGATTTCCCAAATGAATACGGTTCTTTATCTAAAAACGTCAAAGATTATGTGGCTGGGTTCCTGATTGATAATATCAAGAAGAACTATGAAAGTAAGGAACAGGTTCAATATATGATTGAGCTTGCTGTCCAGGCTCAGTTGATCTGGGAGCAAAGGGAGCTGGGCGTACTTCAGGGCAAGCTGGACCTATTTGCTCAGAAACTGTCTGAAGGACCCGATCATTTTAAAGACCCTGAGACAGATATGCTTCGTCAAGTTGGAGATCATCATCTACAATTAAGCGAGGTAAATAAACCAATTTTCGCTTTTAAGTACCTGCATTTATTGGGAGTGGAACGAATTGCAAAACAGGCTCAAGTAGAGATTGCCGATCCGCGCTTTCTTCTGGGACTGCTATCAATGCCTTTCCAGCCTCTTGAGGAAGCCACCACTATAGATCAAATGGATCAGTGGCTTGAGACAACTATGAATGAACAGTTTAACGGACACAATTTCTTTGACCAATACAAATTCAATCTTTCAGGTGCCCTTGATTTGTCCAAAAGAGCAGAACTCAACCCGGAAGGCCGCAAGGAACTAGCTGAATGGGTGCTTAATGAACAAGACAGCTATGAAGATGTTGGAAATCTACAATATGTAATCAACCAATTCTTCACGGCCCCGAATGTAACGGGAAATGACATCAACAACACTATAACCGGCTTGGATGATACGATGGAGATCTCCTTTGATGGTAAACTGAACTGGCTTGATGTTGCCTCCATTCAGCGTCTTGATTTTAGCGGTGACAAAACCGTATGGGTTCGTTATAAAGCGATTAGTGATGAATTGCCAGGACGCGCCGTGAAGATTGTTTTTACAGCAAATGGCGATAGCAACAACGGCAATGGTTCAACTCCTAACCCGGGTGGAAGCACAGGGGGTGGATCGTCAGTGACTACACCTGTTACGACTACACCAACAACCAAGCAGGAACAAATCGTCGTGGATGTGAACGGGGTTAATGGAACTAATCTGACCAAAACGCCAATTACACGTACAACCGAGGCGAATGGTACGATTAAAGATCTGGTGAAGATGTCTGAGGCAATAGCCAAGGAATCGGTGGAAAAAGCAAAACAACTGGGTCTGAATACGGCACGTATTATCATCCCGGATGCTAAAGATGCCGTGTCAGAGACGCGCATTGAGTTGCCAAAAGCAGCGGTGAAACAGCTGAATGATGGTGAGCTTAATCTTGAAATTTCTACAGAGAACGCAGTCATCTCGGTTCCAACGAAGTCGATTGCCGGATTCGACCAAGACTTGTACTTCCGCATCGTACCAATGAAGCAGGAGTCGGAGCGCAAGGAAGTGGAAGAACGTGCGAAGAAGGAGCAACTTATCCAACAAATTGCTCCAAATACCAACGTAAAAGTACTGGCTCGTCCAGTTGAAATCGAAACAAATATGCAAAGCCATGAAGTCACACTGACATTGCCGCTGCGTGACAGCCTTCCAACCGATCCTGCTGCCCGCCAGCAAGCATTGGATAACTTGGCTGTTTACATTGAACACAGTGATGGCACAAAAGAGTTGATTCAAGGTAAACTCGTGAAGCTTAGCGACTCCAGTGAAAGCATCGAGTTTACAGTCAACAAATTCAGCACGTTCACCCTCGTTGTAGTGGATGGACTGAAAGCATCGCAAAGCTCGCACAACCCCTATATTAACGGCTTCGGTGCAGATTTCCGCCCGGATGCATTCGTAACCCGTGCGCAAATGGCAGCGATGCTGGCTCGTAATCTGACTGATGAAGCGGGAACCGACTCCGCAAATGGCGTCAGCTACGCCGACGTATCTGCAACCCATTGGGCAGTAAGCGATATTCAAAAAGCGCAATCCGCAGGCATCATGAATGGCATGAGCGCCACTCAATTTGCACCAGAGGGTTCGATTACGCGAGCACAAATGGCAACCATTGCGTACCGCTGGATGCAGCAGCAAAACGCAGACGTGACAAGCAACAACACATCGCAATCAACGGTTGGTGCTGTATTTACTGATGTATCTTCTGACCAATGGGCTTCCGATGCAATTGCCTACATGCAATCCGCTGGTCTGATGACCGGATACAATGACGGAACGTTCAAACCGGACAGCAAACTGACTCGTGCTGAAGCCGTGAAAGTACTGAACATATTGTTTAATCGCGCTCCATTAACAGGCGTAACCACGCCATTTTTTACAGACGTACCTGCAACACACTGGGCTTATGCAGACATTGAAGCTGCGGCACAGAAATAAGATAACAGTATCTATAACAACAAAGGGGAGCCCCAACCATGAAAACATGGTGGGGCTCCCCTTTTTGGTCTCTAAAATCAGCACAAGTCCTGCAACCATCGTCGCTCGCTGAGCTGGCTTTTTTAGTTTAACGAACGTAGTGAATACTATTCATAATAAGACGTATATGATTTCTTAACGAGCTGAACATAAGAATATAAGTGTTAAAGTGAAAATCCCTTTACAGCCTCGCAAACGTGCGATGCGTTAATCACTCTCATGTGGGGCATCTTTGTAAAATACACCATCCCGCAGTTGGTCTACAAATCCCTGCAACCACTCATAATACTGGTCGGCATGCTGAAGCTTATGCAGATCACGCAAAGCTTCCTCCCTCTCTTCCGGCGGAGTTGTTTTGGCAAGAATGATCTCCGATAACTCCGGAATGACCTCGCGAAGGCTTTCTTGCATCACATCAATCTCCCGTTGGAGTTTAGCCCCGAAGAAGTTCTGAAACGTAGTGAAAAAGTTGGTTTCTGCCAAATACAGATCCTGGCGTTCCCGCTTTTCCTCCAATTTATAAATCATCTGAGATTCGGTAAGAGAACGTACGGCGTAACTCATATTACTTTTGCTCATGTTCATGGACGTTTTCATCTCTTCCAGCGTCATGGGTTGATCCTCGAAATACATAATGCCATACAGTTGGCCAAATGAATGATTGACCCCGTATAAGTCCATTGTATTGGCAATCGCGTCAATTACTTTCTCCCTCAGCTCAGGCCGATAGGACAACGAAGAACGATTTTGGTCCTCGGCAGCTTCTTTTCCCACAATCTCACCTCTAGTATATGGATGGGACTCTCTGTTTCATATTTTACATGACATCCCGTTATTTTAACATAACCCGGAATTAGTTTTTTCAAATGTATTATACAATCATTTTTGTACGGAAGTGAAAAACAAATAGATTTAAGGGGATTATGCACTATCGTTAAAAAAAAATTGAACAATGAGGAGTGTGCGAATTGCGTGTGAAACTATGGAGGGAGACAGAAGCAGTTCTGTTCACCCTACCTGCCCTTATCCCATTACTCATTTTCTGGTTGGGTCCCTTGGGATACATTGTATATCTGAGTTTTACGGATTGGGACTTCATGAGTCCTGACAAATTGTTTGTTGGTTTGGACAACTACAGCTATCTGCTAACTAACTCGGAATTTTACCGTTCATTGAAAGTTACACTACTGTTCGGTCTTGGAAGTGTCGTGCCCACGATTGTTGGTGGATTGGCGCTGGCGCTGCTCATGAACAGCAAGATTAAATCGTCTGGTTTGTTTCGGACATTGCTGTTCTCACCATGGGTCACACCGACGGTTGCTGTCTCCATTGCATGGTCCTGGATTTTCGAGCCGGAAGTGGGGCTTGCCAATCTGTTGCTTGGCTGGGCTGGGATATCCCCGATTGGCTGGCTGAGAGATGCAAACTGGGCACTTGTGGCTGTTCTCATCGTTACGCTGTGGAAATCGATTGGCTGGTCCATGGTATTCTACCTGGTTGCCTTGCGCAACCTGCCATCCGACCTGCTTGAAGCAGCATCCATTGATGGTGCAGGCAGTTGGGACAAGTTCCGGAGTATTACGCTGCCGTTGATCTCACCAACCACGTTCTTCCTGTCCATTATCCTGACGATTCAGTCGCTTCAGGCCTATGACCAGATCAACGTGATGACCCAGGGGGGACCGGCTGGATCAACAAGGACGCTGCTCTATATGTATTATCAGTCTGCATTTGAATCCTTCAATGTGGGCGAGGCTTCTTCCATCGCCGTTGTTATTATTCTGATCTGCGTTCTGCTGTCAGGGGTATCCTTCCTGCTCGGCCGACGCCTGGTGCACTACTGATGAATATGACCGCTTTAAGTAAACAAACAAGAAAAGATAATAGTCGTGAGCAAGCACAAAAACGGAAGTTCCCTGGTGGAGGAAAAGGATTTGGTACCGCGCTCCGATATCTGCTGCTTGCCCTGATCAGTTTGACAATGGCATTTCCGTTCTATTGGATGGTTATCAGCGGTTTCAAGACCAATGACGAGATTTGGCAGTTTCCGCCAACCTTCTGGCCCAAAACGTTCCGCTGGAGCAACTATGTGGATGCGTGGCAGTCTGCACCATTTTTCCGCTACATTTTGAACAGTACAGGGGTAGCGGCAGCAATCTGTCTGATCCAGGTCATCAACTCCAGCATGATGGCTTATGCACTTACCCATATGCGTTTTCGTATGAAAGGGGTGCTCACCGGATTGATCCTGGTAGGCTACATGATTCCGAGTACCGCCGTTTATCTGCCCAGTTATTTGGTGCTCAGCGAGCTTAAATTACTGGATTCCTATACCGGACTAATCGTGTCCAACTGTGTCAGTGTGTTCTCCATCTTCCTGATCCGTCAGGCATTCATGCAGGTGTCTCACGAGCTGGTGGAGGCTGGGCAATTGGATGGAGCGTCACATTTCCGCATTCTGTGGACCATTATGACGCCGCTGGTTCGATCATCTTTTGCCGTGATGGTGCTGATTACATTCATCGACCAGTACAACAACTATTTCTGGCCGATGCTCATTACCAAAGACCCGAATCTGCAATTGGTATCGGCAGGCCTGCGCAGCTTTTTCGTGGAAGGTGGAGCCTATGGTCTGGCATGGCCGCAGATTATGGCCGCCAGTGCATTTACCATCGCACCGCTGCTCATTCTATTCCTGTTTACGCAGAAGACAATTATGCAGAGTGTAAACATTACTGCAGGCGTAAACAAAAACTAATTTTTACAACACACTTTATATGGGAGGAATCAAAATGAAATTGAGTCAAGCGAGTATGAAATGGCGGAACAAATTAAAGCTTAGGTGGAGAGGCGGCATGTCACTGGTACTGGCCGCAAGTTTTGCCCTGATCACAGCGTGTGGTTCCTCAGCAGATAGCGGCTCAGGCACAGGTTCAGACGCAGCTGCAGCCAATGGATCTGGTTCTGCGCCAAGTAGTCCAGTTGAAATTGAATTCTGGTATGGCCTGGGTGGGAATCTGGGAGATAACATGAAGAAAACGATTGATGCCTTCAATGCATCCCAGAGCGAAGTTGTTGTGAAAGGGATTGTACAAGCCGATTACACGGAAACCGAACAGAAACTGCAGGCAGCCATTGCCTCGAAAAAAGTACCAGCCGCTGTATTAAGCTCCAATATCGACTGGGCGCGCAAAGGGTATTATGCACCGCTCGATGAGCTGATCGCTGCGGATCAGGACTTTAATCAGGCAGATTACGTTCAGACCTTCCTGGAGCAGGGAAAAGTAGACGGCAAGCAGTATTTCTTGCCAATGTACGGAACAACTCAGATCATGTATTACCGTATGGATGCCCTTAAAGAGAATAATATCGATCCTGCTACTCTGACGACATGGGAGGCACTTGCTGAAGCGGCAGCGAAGATGAGCAAGCAGGAAAACGGCAAAACAACCTTCTATGGCTGGGAGCCAATGTGGGGTAGCGATAACATGATCGACGCCGTGCTTGGTAAAGGCGGGAAGATCCTGAGCGATGATGGTAAGACCGTAACGATTGATTCACCGGAATGGGTAGAGACATGGGAATTGTTCCGCAAGTGGATTAATGAGGACAAGACCATGGGTATTCATTTTGGCGGTCAAGGTTGGGAGTACTGGTATAAAACAATTGATGATGTCATGAAAAATAAAGCAGCTGGATACACCGGTTCGAGCGGTGACCAGGGCGATCTGGACTTTAGTATTGTCGCAGCGATGCAACAGCCTGGTTGGGAAGGCGTCGGTGAAGGCAAACCTGTAGCGAGCGCAATTATGGCAGGTATCCCTGCTGAAGCGAGCCCGGAACAGCAGCAAGCAGCCTATAAGTGGCTGACGTATTTCTCAGAAACTGCGAACACAGCAGCTTGGTCCATGAACACAGGTTACATTGCGGTTCGGCAATCTGCTCAGGAAGATCCTGCATTCAAAACGTTCAGTGAAAAGAACCCTCAGATCACGGTTCCACTGCAGCAGGCTTCCCATGCGTCGGCTCCATTCCAGGATCCGACTGGAGGCAAAATCAATGATGCGCTGAAGGATGCAGCAGATCAGGTACAGATTAATAACATTCCAGCGGCACAAGCGCTGAAAGAAGCCAAAGAAAAAGCCCAAAAAGAATTGGATCGCGTGAAATAACAAGTGAAACAAGCTGAACTTGGAGAAGCGGTGCAGTCATGTACCGCTTTTCTGACATAGTAATTCAGCAGACAAGGAGCGTAACCGATGCCTGAATTGAACCTGGGGAGCCTGTCTACCCCGATAGAGGCTATTTTGTTCGATAAGGATGGAACTTTGCTTGATTTTACGGCCATGTGGGGTTTCTGGACCCATTGTGTGATGGATAATTTTCGGGAGGAGCTTGCTGCCCGTGGCCTTCAGTTCAATGCTGCAGACATCCCTCATATCTGGGGAACATTCCATGATGAGCAGGGGCGAATGAACGGCTATGATGTGCGGGGGCCCCTCGCCATGGGGACGATGGAGGAAGTCTACGCCGTATTAACTTGGCATGGCTATCGTGCAGGATTAAGCTGGGCGGAAGCGAAAATTATCGTGAGGGAATGTTTGCTACAAGCAGAATACGCGATGAATAAGGAACGCCCTGCTCAGCCTCTCCCCGGCGTCCTTGCCTTTCTTGAGCAGTGTCGCAACAAGGGACTGAAAATGGGTGTCGTCACAGCAGATGAGACGGAAAATGCTCTAAGCCATCTAAAGTGGATGGGTATTGAATCCTTTTTCTCCGTAGTTGTAGGAACAGATCAGGTTGGAAGGGGAAAGCCGTTTCCTGACATGTTGTTGCTGGCGTGTGAGCGTCTGGGTGTACCTGCTGCAAGAGTTGTCGTAATCGGCGATACGGATGGTGATATGGAGATGGCTCGCGCTGCGGGGGCTGCCTGGAAGATTGCTGTCGGTGACCCTGCTCATATCAAGCTTGCGGATCTAACGGTGCGTTCGTTTCATGAATTGTTGGAAGTCGAGGTAACCCGATGACGAATCATTCGTATACCGGATGGATATTGCTTGCCCTAGCGATTGGATTAGAGCTGAGCGGTACGATTCTGATGAGGGTGTCGGATGGTTTTACCCGATTGTGGCCTTCCCTTTTTATGTTTCTTTGTTATGGAGCGAGCTTTACCCTGTTGAATTTTGCTGTGAAGTATATGCCACTGGGTGTTGCTTATGCCATCTGGTCGGGCGTAGGTATTACTTTGATTGGTATCGTGGGACATTACTTTTTGGGAGAACGTCTGAAGGCGATGTCGATCGTCTGGATGGGCTTTATTCTGATTGGCATTATTGGACTGAAATGGAGTGATTCCTGATGCAAAGTGAAAATAAATTTGAACAGCCGATAGTCAGCTTCCAGGTGATTACAGACACACATGTACGGGATCAGGCGGACCATATCCATAACCGTCATCTGGAGAAAGCGCTGGAAGACATGGCAACATATAGCCATGGCAGCAGCGGAATCATGCATGTAGGCGATGTTACCGATCGTGGTCTACCGCAAGAATATCAGGAGTTACAGCGTATATTGGAGGCTCAAGGCAATTCACTGCCTCAAATACGTTACACCGTAGGCAATCATGATATTGGAGCGATTCTATGGGGAGATCCACCGTTGAACTTGACCACAATGACCCAGCATGAGGTGGGTGAGGTGTTGGGGCATTCAGAGGATACGGGTCAAAGAGAAGCTCAAGATATCGAGAAACAGGAATCAGTTTCAATTGAGGAGTTATGGCAGAAGCGGTTAAACGATTTTACAGCAATCACAGGTATGAGCGGATCGTACCACGACCACTGGATCAACGGTTATCATTATATCTTCCTGGGTACGGAGCAGCCTCATCCGAAAGATTGTGATATGTCTGCCGAACAACTGGATTGGTTGGAAACGACACTGTCTGAACAAGCTTCTTCTGAGCAGCCCATTTTCGTCTTTCTCCATCAACCATTGATGGATACAGTGGCGGGTTCCATGAAGGAACAGGGCTGGTATGGCGTGAATCAGGACACCGCATTAAAGGCTATTCTGAGTCGTTATCCGCAGGCAATCCTCTTCTCCGGGCACACCCATTGGCAATTGGAGGCACAGCGCACCATATACGAAGGTGGCGGGCAGATGCCAACGATGTTTAATGCCTCCTCTGTGGCTTATCTCTGGACAGATGAGGATGAGCATCTGGAGGGCAGTGAGAGTTTACATGTAGATGTGTACCGTGACCGCGTTGTCGTTAAGGGTCGTAATCATGTGACGGGCAGCTGGATTGAAGGGGCAGAATATACGGTTCATTATCCGGTAAAAGTAAACGGCGCTGATTGATCCTGACATCGGGAAAAGTATTGATGGGATACAGGGAGCAAAGTGAAATGTCATCTTTTCTTTTCAGCGTTGGATATTTTATACACGGCAGAATAATAGACTTCGCTCGTTAATTGAAGCGGAGTCTTTATTATGGCTGTAAAAGTTCCACGTGAAACGTAGCTGTGGCGGGTGAATTTGGACAAACTTGTAAATGGGTCTTGCTGGGATTTATACTCAAATAAGTGGAAATGCGCCTACCATTACGTAACAAAAAGGCGTTGAAGCAGTACAAGTTATTTTTCGTGAAAGTTACATTCGGATCTGAGCAACACCAGTCGTAAGCTGGAACTATCGATCAGTAGAGAGGATGTATAGAACGCATGAGAGAACTTCAAGTGAACACCCGATTCGGTACGGTTCAAGGAGAGCTTCTGCATGGAGCGAGCGTATGGAAAGGTATCCCTTATGCCAAGCCCCCTGTGGGTGAATTGCGCTTCCAGGCTCCCGTTCCACCTGAGACTTGGGATGGAGTCAGAGAGGCGAAGCAATTCGGTCCTGAAAATATACAGCCAAGAAATCCCCAAACTGAGGCGATATCCGGACAGCCTCCGGTGGAATCGGAAGATAGCCTTTACCTGAATATCTGGGCTCCTGAACAAGAAAGCAGGGACCCACTTCCAGTTATGGTATGGATTCATGGCGGATCATTCGTATCAGGTGCTGGCAGCCAGCCGATGTACGATGGAACTCAACTCGTTCTCCGGGGAAACGTTATCGTCATAACGATCAATTACCGCCTGGGGCCACTTGGTTTCTTGCATATGGCTCCGCTGGGAGAGGGTTTTGCATCCAATGTAGGTTTACTGGATCAGATTGCTGCACTGCAATGGGTGCAGGACAACATAGAGGCTTTTGGCGGTGACTCGCGTAATATCACTGTTTTCGGAGAATCTGCGGGCAGTATGAGTATTGCGGCTTTGATGGCGATGCCGGCTGCCAAGGGATTGTTCCATCGGGCCATTATGCAAAGTGGAGCTTCACAAGTTGTGCCAGCAGAGCAGGCTTCGGCCATTCGTGATGGCATGCTGAAGGTTCTGGGTATATCGGCAGACGAGCTGCAAAAACTCAAAACCATTCCCGTAGAGCAAATCATTGCTGCTGGCGAGACGGTCAAACAACAAAGCGGAGCAGGCATGGCCTTGTTGTTCCAGCCGGTACTGGATGGAGTTACACTTCCGAAGGCACCACTTCAGGCGGTAGAAGAGGGTGCGGCACAGGACATCCCTGTACTTATCGGAACCACTTTACATGAAGGCTCGTTGTTCATTCAGCCTCATGTGCCTTACTCTGAAGAGATCAACATGGTGAAGGCTGTTGATTTTATGACACCTGATCTGGAGAACCGGGCTGCGATTGCGGACAGTTATCCCAAGACTGCAGATGGTCAAGCCCAAGTGATGACTGATCTGTTCTTCTGGCGCTCGGCAGTGCAATATGCGGCTGCGCAGCAGAAGCATGCACCTGTATGGATGTATCGGTTCGATTGGGTCATGCCGGAGCATCCACTGCTGCAAAAATCGATTCATAGCATTGATATTTTCTTTGCTTTTAATACATTGCCTGTGCTGAAATTTATGAATGCGGAACCAGATGCCGCAGCAGCAAAACTTGCGGGTAAGGTGCAGGATGCCTGGATTTCATTCGCCAAGCAGGGCAAGCCTGAAACGGCGGGAGTGAATTGGCCTGCCTACGAAGACGGTCGTGCTACGCTTATTTTCAATCATGAAGTGCAGTTGGTCCATGACCCGGAAGCTTCCAAACGTGAGCTGCTAGGGCTATAGTTTAATCCCATCGGATCTTCATTATTCAACAATTAAAAGGTGTGGCTCGTCATTGGATGACGAAGCTACACCTTTTTTTAAGATGAATCGAACCTGCCGACTTTAACGGCGATTTGCTATGGTACTATTTTTCGCCATTACCTGCTGTGTTGTAAGTGGTGTGAGTCCAGAGTTTATTTTCGAGATGCTCTTGTATTGGATACATCATCACAATAGAAGGCTCGCTTTCCTCGAGAGAACAGCACCAGCATGACATGAACGAACAATACCAAGAGAATAAGTCCATGCAGACCAAAGATTCCGACAGAGATCCATACCTTATAAGGTTCCAGCATCGCGTTTTCGTTCAGAAAGGCATAATTCGTTATGAGTTGAGCAAAGGTGAAAAAAAGCCAAGGGACGTAAAGTGCAAGTAACCTTTTGAAAAGGGATGTGCTGGAAGGTTCGCCAGTTTTCCGGTTAACATATCTGAATCGCATCAGAGCTGACCCTGGAGTCTTGCCATCTCGCAATGAGGGAATAAAGAAAAATACAAACAGCATGGCGATCATCGTATTTAGCGTGCTGATGATGGCATTCGTATTGCTCCAATTGAAAGTAGACATCAGATTGGATAGGAACACGACAACTACACCATCAATGATAAGCGCAATCAATTGAGGTACAGGATAGACCTTGTTTTGTTCCAAGATCTGCTCGCTCTTCGCCTGAATGCTCGCACGAGATGGGAATAAGGCAAGTATGATGGGTGCCGCGAAAAATCCAAGTACCGTTCCTGAAGTATTCAGCAGCAGGTCATCCACGTCAAACAGCCGATACGGGCAATCGTAATAACCGTAGAAGCCGGTGATTTGGGTAACCTCAAAGAACAGGGACAAGCCAAATCCGCTTAACAAAGCCTGTTTCCAGTAGGATCTTTTTTGCCAAAAATACCGGATATACACGCCAAGTGGCATGAGAAGCATGACGTTGAACAGAACCTGCAGAAAAGCTCTGCCCTGAATCATTCCAATATAGCTGGCAGGCTGAGACCACACGATCGGTGTTTCTTTCATAATATCTTTCACAAAGGTGAATGGAACAAGGTTGTAATATACGGTATCCGCTGCCTGCTGCGCACATGTGTTACGAGTGGTCGGGAAAGGAAGAATAACCAGACAATAAGCAGCCAGCAGGTAAAAAATAAATGAAAAGCTGACGGCAAATCGCGACCAGCTAAAAAATCCATCTTTCCGATATCCGTAGATTAACCAGGGCACCAGCAGAAACATGGCGATAATGACAAAAATCAGGAATGCCGTTTGGACAGGAAAAACATAGGGTGACATAGCAGAAACTCCTTTTATCGGAAATGTATATGTGTATGTGTACAATTCGTGTGAGATATGACTTTGAATCGTATTATTTTCGTGGTGATACTCCAGAATGTTTCTTCTTGAACTTAAGTATAAGGAGCTTTCCTTAAATCAGGGGGCGTCCTAATCTTAAATTTAGTTTAAATTCATTAACCTCTTCCTATGTGGAAGAATGGACTGTATTCCCGTATACTTGCGAGAAAGCCACAAAATGAATGGAGAGTTTAATACATATGTCTAATTTGCCTAACTGTCCCAAATGTAATTCCGAATATACTTACGAGGACGGTAATTTGTTGGTGTGTCCAGAGTGTGCGCACGAATGGGCGCCAGTGTCTCAACAAGAGCATGCGGAAGAAACGAAAGTAGTACGCGATTCGAACGGTAATGTCCTGAATGATGGCGATACCGTTACGGTCATTAAGGATCTGAAGGTGAAAGGCAGCTCGCTGGTGGTTAAGCAGGGCACCAAAGTCAAAAACATCCGTCTGATTGACGGTGACCATGACATCGACTGCAAAATCGACAGCCTGGGCGCGATGAAGCTGAAGTCCGAGTTTGTGAAAAAAATCTAGCAAATCTGGATTATGCAACGCTGGCTAGCAAGTTACGGCCTGATCTTAAGCCATAAAGAACGTTCATTTCTGCAATGCTGTGGAAGTGAAGGTTCTTTTTTGTTTTGTGGAGAAAGGGTAAGAATGAACCTTTGAAGGATCGGCTTTGTCTATAGATTTGAAAAGGCTGATGCAGAGAGAGGAGGTAAAGCTTTTGAACGAAAAGGAATTGTTTGAAATGTACAACAAGGATGTGTACCGAACCTGTTACTACATGCTCCATCATGCTCAGGATGCAGAAGATGTATGCCACGATGTCTTTATTACGGTATTTCGTCAGGATTGGCAGAAGGTTGAGTACATGAAGACATGGCTGATGAGAATTACGGTGAATCATTGTCTTAACTTTCTGAAGAAGGAACGCACAGCCAAGCAGCGGGAGAAAAAGCAGTTTATTCTCACTCCTCAACGAACCGCTGATCCGGTTGATACGTTAATCGAGCATGTCGAGGAGTCCGAAGTCTGGGCACAATGGGTTCATGAGCTGCCTGAGAAAATACGTTCAGCGATTCTGCTGCGTTATATGAATGAATTAAGTTTATCCGAAGCTGCAGAGATTCTGGGTGTACCACTGGGCACGGTGAAGTCAAGAGTTTATAAGGGAATTCGATTGCTTAGGAAAAAATGGGATCAAGCCAGAAAGCAACATCAGAAAGGGGAAATGTACAGTGAAGCATACGGAAAATCTGTTGTCTCGTCATCTGAAAAATGATGCGGATATTCGCTATCCCGATTTCGATGCCATGTGGGATCAGATTCGACAGGATCAGGAGCGTTGCCCTGAACTTCATGTATCAGAGGGTAAAGTACATGTGCCACAACACTTCAAATGGAAAAAGACTGCACTGATCGGAACCGCTGCAGTTATTCTCATGGCGACGCCGGTATATGCAGCAGTCCACTTTAATTGGGGTGATCTTTTAAATCACCGCAGTGGTATCCAGAATGCTCTGCATAAGGGACTTGGACAGAAACTGAATCAGTCCGTGACAGTAAAAGGGGTAACATTAACTCTGGATACAGCCTTTTCCGATGATAATCGCACGGTTATTTTGTATACCCTGAACCCTGGTAAGTTTGAAGGTGATACCGTAAGATTCCCTTCTATTGGCCTGCGGGATGAGAGCGGCAAGCTGATCGAAGGCAGGTACTATCATGTTCTTGATCAGACCGATGGAGAGTTTAAGGGTTATTTTGAGACAGAGTGGACACCATCAGGAAATGAAGCGAATGTTAACTTCACGGTAGGTGGAATCCAAATATTAGTTCCCGAAGAGAAAGAAATTACCTTAGATCTTTCTCAGCAGCATTCACAAGTTTTCAATATCAACAAGGATGGTTTGGATACACTTGTAGTGAGTGCATTCAACGAGAAAGAAAACAAGATGATGTTGTCTACATCATTAACCTTTGATCAGCCGGAGGTTCGTGACTATGCCTTTCCTTATTTAAAGATATACGATCAGAAAGGACAGACGTTGGAGGGGAATTCAGCGGGCATACATGGCAAGCCGGGAGAACATGGTGAATATATATCAGAACAGTTCTATAACCTGGAGACGTTGAAGCAACAAGCATCATCTTATGTATTGGCTTACAGTAAAGAAGAGGGCAAAATGGATCAATCGCTTGATATCGATATACGTCTGGATAAAACAGAGATGCTTAGTGGTACGAGTAAAAGAGTACTGAATATCCCTCTGGATCAGCAATCGGATAGAGTGATCGTTAAGGAAGCCATCATTACACCTACCCAAATCAGGTTGACCCTTGCTCATAATGAAAAGTTCTTGCAACTACCCTATTTGAGATACACACTTGATGTGAATGGCGCCCAGCTAGATGGAGGAGTATGGCTGTCAGAGGATTCGAAGCATGAAACGGAACTACGTTTTGAAGTGAGCGCTGGTCTGGAAATTAATCTAGATACACCAATGACCCTTTATGCCCATCATAAAGTCAATTATTTTGAGGGTGAATTCGAGCCAGTTACGTTATCAGCGATTAGTGAAAAACCACAGTACCTTGATTCAAATCTGGGCGGTTCTATAATCCATTGGACATATTACCGTAAGGACGGTGATTTGTACGTGGAGAGATATAGTGATGATCTGCATTTTGGTGGAATTAATCAGACTTATACGATCCAGAAAGGAAAACGAAGTTATGGTACTCCGGCCAAAACTCAATTTGCTGGTGACGGAAAAAACCTGGGTATTGATCGCTATGAGAAGTACACATCGGATACGGCAATCGTATATCCATGGATGTACAGCACAGAGGAACCTGAACGTGAAGTGGCTGTTCAACTGGAAGAGAAAAAGAAATAGAGCTGCTTGGCGTATTTGAGGCAAGAAAAGATCTGTAACTCATTGGAAAATAAGAATTGACAGGAAATATTTAGAAGTACTATACTAGTTAAAATTTAACAGTCAAACGCAATGATCAGGAGTAATAAGGCTCAAGGTTTGGTCCAGAGAACTGTCGCTATGGTGCAAGGCAGTCCAACCTTCCCCCAACTCACCTGTGAGCAGCAGGGTCGAATCGTAGTTACGTAAGTATCATCATTGTTCAGCGCACGAAGGGCTGGATGTTGAAAATGATGCTATATCTCTGACTTCGTGTAGATTCTGACGGTTAACCTCCGTCATCAGGTCCTGAGATGCTATGGCAGAATAGGTTGGAGAATGTTGTTTCCAACCCTGTTCATTGATCAAGAAGAGTGGTACCGCGAAGGTCAGACCTGTCGCCTCTTAGTTGAGGTGGCAGGTTTTTTGTTTTTTTATATGGCCTTTAATGTTGAGAAAAGGCAGGTGCAGAATCATGGAAAGATCGCGTGTGATTGACTATTATTCCAGATTTGACGAGTGGGGAAGGTTGGACCGGGAACCGCTGGAGTTCATCATTAACATGCATTATATCCGAGCGTCACTCCCGGCAACCGGACTTGTGCTGGACAACGGTGCAGGACCCGGAAAATATGCGATGGAACTTGCCAAACTCGGATACCGTGTCACGCTGTCAGACCTGACCCCTGGATCTGTTGATATAGCTCAGCAGAAGGCGAAGGAATTGGATCTGACAAAGCAGTTTGACGGATTTCACGTATTGGATGCGACCCATCTGAACGGTATTGCAGATGAGGCATATGATGCCTCTTTGATGCTGGGACCGTTATATCATTTGCAGGTGGAAGAAGAACGAGTGGCTGCGGTAAAGGAGCTGCATCGGGTTACCAAGCGTGGAGGAATCGTCTTTGTAGCGATGCAGAGCCGAACGCGAATGGGCATTACTTCTTTGCAATTCCCGCAGCAATGGAAACCACATGACCACATGGAAGCTATCCGGTCTTTTGTGGAAAAGGGGACGTTCGATCATCCGGATCAGGGACGGTTTACGGGGGCGTACTATTTTAACATTCAGGATATTAACCCATTTATGGAGCAGAACGGATTTGAGACGGTAGACCTGATTGGATCGTCCAGTCTGAGAGCTATGCTCACGGAAGAGCAGCAACAATATTGGAAAGAACGTGCGGAATACGATGAGCTGATCCAGTACATGATTGAGGCGGCCAAAGACCCGTCGATATTGGGAATCTCGTCGCATCTGCTGTACATCGGTAGAAGAAAATAATCATGAAATCATTGGATTTTGAGAAGAATGATTGCTCTTTATAAATGGAAAAGGGAGCGTACCATTTCAATTGGATTGATCATGGAACATGGTATAATGGGATCAAATAGCGTGCTGGAGGTGTCACTATGCAATGGAAGGAAGTTCAGGATCGATTCCCTAACGAATGGGTCGTTTTTGAGGCAACCAAGGCACATTCTAGGGAAGGCCAGCGTTATATTGAAGAGATGGCGGTTATTGATTCATTTGATGATTCCACACAAGCATTAAAACGATACAGTGAATTGCATCAGGAAGATCCGAGAAGGGAATATTGTTTTTTTCATACTTCTCGTCCAGAAGTTGTGGCGAGAGAGCGGTACGTTGGGATTAGAGGTCCCCGATGAAAATCTCGGAGATATATGGTCTGCCTTTTATAAGCTTACAGCTTACGTTTAGAGGAGAAGTGCTCTATTTAGAGAAAGTCCTGCTCGACACAGGATCAGCCAGTACATTACTAAATGCAGACATTGTCCAAGAAATAGGTATGGTTCCTGAAGAGAATGATGAGGTTGATATTATTAGAGGCGTAGGTGGAATAGAGTATGTTTACACCAAGTTACTGGACTCTATAACTGTGGATGGAACAACGCTTAGGGAATTTCAGATTGAAATTGGTAATATGGATTATGGTTTGGAGATTGATGGGATTTTGGGGTTTAATTTTATTAAACAGGCTGGCATTGTAATTAATGCGAATGTAATGGAACTAAGTATAGATAAAGAATATATTTAGAAAAATAGAAAGTGCCCTCTGGAAAACAGGGGGCACTTGTATTTTTCATCGAAATAGTTCAATATTAAGATAAATAACAAAAGGTGATCTACTTACAATAGGTTAGACGAACGACGGATCGCTTCATAATAGGGAGGAACAGACAATGGAAATCGGAATTAGTACTTTTGTAGAGACAAACCCGGATGTAAAAACAGGAGAACTTATAAGTCATGCGCAGCGTATTCGCGACGTCGTTGAGGAAATAGTTTTGGCAGATCAGGTGGGGCTGGATGTATATGGCGTGGGTGAGCATCACCGTTCTGACTATGCCGCTTCATCACCAGCGGTCATTCTGGCCGCAGCAGCTTCACAGACCAAACGCATTCGCCTAACCAGCGCTGTAACGGTGCTATCTTCGGCTGATCCGGTACGGGTATTTCAGGATTTTTCCACATTGGACGGCATTTCGAATGGGCGTGCGGAGATTATGGCAGGACGGGGGTCGTTTATTGAATCCTTCCCTTTGTTTGGTTACGATCTGAACGACTACGATGAACTATTCGACGAGAAATTGGAGCTGCTCCTGAAGCTGCGTGATTCGGAGAAAGTAACTTGGCAGGGTAAGCACCGCCCTTCCTTTAACAATCTGGGCATCTATCCTCGTCCGGTACAGGAGAAGCTGCCCGTATGGATCGGCAGTGGTGGTAACCAGGAATCGGTTGTCCGCGCGGGTCTGCTTGGATTACCGCTGGTACTCGCCATTATTGGTGGTCGCCCCGTCCAATTCGCACCATTGGTGGAGCTATACAAAAAAGCAGCGGCACATGCAGGGCACGACGCTTCCAAACTGACTGTGGCTTCCCATTCTCACGGGTTCATTGCGGATACAACCGATGAAGCGGTAGAGAAATTCTTCCCGCCAGCTCAGGCTACAATGAATATGTTGGGCCGGGAACGTGGTTGGGGACACTATAGCCGTGCCACCTTTGACGCGGCACGCAGTCTGGAAGGCGCACTGTATGTGGGTGATGTAGATACCGTTGCTCAGAAGATCATCTACTTGCGCAAAGAAGTCGGTATCACACGCTTCATGTTACACACTCCCCTGGGCACGATGCCGCATGAGGATGTAATGAGAGCCATTGAGTTGCTCGGCAAAGAGGTAGCGCCGAAAGTGCGTGCTGAAATTTCGCATTGGGAAGCTGAGAACGAAATCACGCGTTAATTGGTAATGTAAATCCATTATATATCTAATTAAAATAGGAGCAGGTCCCTCATCCGATCCGGTGAAGTGCCTGCTCCTTCTCACATTAAAGCTCAGTAAAGCTCAGGGCATGACTTTAAACAATCTTCAAACCATCATCAAACTATCTTCCATACTCCAAAGGTCACGTTGCATCCCGCAGCTCCGAATGCAATCCATTCAATTTCAACTTGGGGAATCCCTTCTAACTCTCACTCCATCCGTATCTAATCCTGTACTTCTCCACTCACTTGATTTCCGTTCTTAATCAGGGTGTAGCGAATGACCTCACCACTCCAGAAGTGAAAAGTCAGCTTAATCTGTCCATCATGCAATTCCTTGAGCCAATCCGGTTGCAGCTTAATTTCATTGATCTCATAGGAGGGCACAAATGTGGTCAAAAACTCTTTGAACGGTGTCCAGTCCTGTGGCGCTGTGTTCTCACCGGATGAATACACAGCCTCCATCGTGGCAAGCTGATCACCTTGGAATTGGGTGGGAATGGAGAAGGTGTCTATCGTACCTGTTGCACGGCCCAACTCGGGCTCCGTGGACACAATCACATTCCATTTCCATTCTGCGCCCTGATTGAACTTCGCTGTGAGTATCCCATTGTTCCCAAGCTTCTGAGTTGAGCTGATCATCCGGGATAACGCAGCGGATTTGACGGTTAACGTGTTGCCAATGAACGAATAATCCGTTCCAGTTCGAAGCATCTGCTCGTCCGCATACAGGGAAACCAGCTTGTTACCGTTTAACTTGATCTTCAATTGCCTGTCTTCCACAGGCGCACCTTGTCTGAAATAGAGCAGATCGCTTTCTCCTAAGGCAGAGCGACCCATCCAACTAGCTTGGATCATCCGCAACAAATCCGGGTCTGTCCACTGGAAGGTCTCGCGGTTCAGATGCTGACCGTTGTCCCACAACATGGATGCGATTTTCTTTTCCTTTACCAGATAGCCGATGAATTCAAAATATTTCAGCTTCTCTCCCTGTTCGATAACATCGGTATGTTTGTCAAAACCGAGCAGGCCATATTCGCCAAGAATAACGGGAATACCTTGAACAACCAACGTGTTGTACACATTATTAAACGTGCTGGCCGCATCATTTTTCGTATCCGTATCGAAGGTGGTATGCCCAGCAATATTGACGCTGAACGGCCAGTATCCGTAGTAATGCACCGTAGCAATCAGGTTGTGATCCTGCAGCTCAGAGATCGTCTGCTGCAAACTGTCCAGTCTCACCTGTGTTGGCGAACCTTCCAGCGTAGGCAGGACTAACGGGCGCTCGCTGTTATTTCCACCTGTTTGCCGCACCAGCTCCACAAATGCAATGTTCAATTCATACAAAAGCTCCAGCTGTCGCACCTCATCAATGTTGCTGCCTGAGCCCATGTCTTCGGCATTCGTTGCTCCACGATTAAATCGCGGTTCGTTAACACTTTCGAACAACAGCTTACGCGGTTCATCTTTGAACTGATTGGCAATCTGAGTCCATACGGCTTTGTACCGGGAAAGCACCTGATCGTGGTCATTGTCCAGTTGGCTGATCCACAGATAGGAATCATGATGAACGTTCACGACAACATAGAGATTGGCATCCAGCGCCCATCGGACAACCTCCTGAACACGTGCCATGTAGGCCGGATCAACAGTGTAGCCGGGTGCTTCCCCGATATTCCCATCCCATGTGACGGGAATGCGAATACTCCGAAATCCCAGGGCAGCAATCTGCTGTATCAGTTCGCGGGTTACTCGTGGGTTGCCCCAGTAGGTTTCATCAGGTCCGACCGTATCCAGGGAATTTCCGAGGTTCCATCCTGGCTGCATCCCGTCGACATCGCTTTGTAACGGACCAAAAGCCGTCGTTTCATGTTGCCTGGCAAGTTCAGACTTGGCTGCGGATGCAGGCAATGGAAGCAGAATAAACAGACATAAGGTGATGCAAACAAGCGCCAGGACGAATTGGTGGCTAGGTGGGTTCATGAGGACTCCTTTAGATAGGGATACATCGTTAATCTCGTGTGTGAAGCTTGATGTATTGCATTATATCAAAATGAACATCTGCATGAATCAAGTATTTTCACACATGTTACTGTGTGTTCTCCGACTCATACTTCTCCCGGTGCTCCTTCTTCATTTTCACATAGTCCGGGTCCGTTTTGGCGATCTCCCATTGGGCTTTAAAAATGGCTGCTGATTCAGCCTTTACCTCATCATTCTGATAAGGCAGGATGGAGCCGTCCTCTTTCGAATATTTGCGTCCACCTTTATGATTCGTATAACGCCTTGCCCGCGTGTAACCCATCTGCAGAAACTTGCGCGCCATATCCATACCGACAAAGTCACCCTTTTTCTTATACTCCAAAAATAATTCATAGATCTTCTGCGAGGATTCTGTCGCAATCTCGGGAGTTTTGAACGGCCAATGCGGTAAAATTTCGCTTTTGTAGGGCTCCACCAGTAATACGCCTTGCTCTCCCCGGCCAACGGTATACAGTTCAGGATGCTTGCGCAGATCAAGCTCATCGTAATTGAGGTTGTAATCAAACTTTTTCATGGAATACGTTCCTCCTTGAAGATTATTGTTCCTTTCCACCTCTTTACCCCGATTCTTGTACAACAAGCACGGTTAATGGGAAAGAAGGTGCGGGAGAACAATATTGGGGGAACTATTCTGATATGGATCTGTTTCTGTTGACCAATGAGCAGGTGCTTGAGGCGTACATGGCGTTAGAACAACTGACACCTGAGGAATTGAAGAAACAGTTTAGCCTGGAGCAAATGGTGGCTGAGGGCGTGTATCCTGTCATGGATGATTGGGACGCAGAGGAGACATTCCAGGAAATCGTGCAGACCCTGGACGATGTTCAGGCTTTATATCAGGCAGCTGCTGCAAGCGGGAACAGCATTATTTTTTATATTTTCTAAGCCTGCTTATCTTATGTTTAATTAGCCTGTATTCAGGTTATTGATAGAAACAAGGAACAGACCTTGCGTAAGAATATGGTAGAAGAGAGGGAACGCGATATGACACAGGATCAGAATGAAGAGAACAAAGCCATTCAGGACGACGAACCGGATCAATTCGAATCCCCTGCACGTACCGATGGGAAAGAATCGGATGAGGATAGTGACAACGAAGCAGAAGGCAAAGAACGGGAATAAACCACAGCTGTTTATGATTGGACTAAGCATAGTGTTATCGTATTGAAGCCAACCACACTAATGCTAAATTATACGTCATATCCGAGGTCGGACATTTGTTCGGCCTTTTTTTGGTATTTATTTATCGTTCCGGTTTACAACAATTACCTATAACCCTCATAATAGGAGTGAACCACATTTTTCCTAAGGAGGAGATCGTATCAAAAATCACAAGCTATTGAAGTGGATTGCCGTACCACTCGTTTTGATGATGGTTGCGCTTACGGGATGTCAGGCCGTAGGTGGTGTAGATATTGGCAAGGCCGTTATCAACAGTACAACCGTCAAGTCCGGTGAATCCAAACAGTCCATGCATATAAAAATCGAACCTACAGCAAACCTCGTCGAAGAGGATGCGCTTCAAATGATTGAACTCATTAATTCCATTTCATTGAATATTGAAGATGCCAAAGTGAAGGACTCCAGCACGGCGTCTGTCAAAGGTACACTGAGTATGCAAGGAAAGAAATTGCCTTTCCATCTGTCGATGGATAAATCGGAAATGGTTATTGATGTGGACGGAGCGCAGAAGCCTCTATACATATCTTTGGAGGATGACACACTTCCTATGCTAGATACAAAGGCGTTGGAGAAGCAGATCGAGGAGCTTTCCCCAAAAGTGCTGACCTTCGCGCTGAAGCATATGTCCAACCCGAAAAATATTTCCGTAACCCCGGTACAGGAATCGGTTAACGGTGAATCACTCAGCCTCTCCAAGCTGCATGTGGAGATCAGCGGTGAAGAGCTGCTTGCCATGGTTAAACCGTTTCTGACCAGTGTTGCTCAGGACGAGCAAGGGCTCAAGGACCTGATTGGAGATCTGTATGATGTGTTCTATCCAGTGCTCGAAGCAGTTAATGAGGTCGAGGATGCGGGTGATGACACTCTCACTTCCATGATACCTGAATCCAAAGAAGCTGCTGTTAAGTCGTTGTATGAAATGATTAAAGGTGGCCTTGACGAGATTCTTGCCAATTATGACAAGGAACTCAATAGTTTGTTGACCGAAACGCCTGAACTGAAGACGGTGTTCGGAACAGAGACCAAGCTCCAATTGGACTTTTATCTCGACAGCGCACTGAATATTCGCAAACAGAACTATGATTTCAAAGTAGCGTTGCCTGCCTCGGAAGATCTGCCGATCAAATCGGTCTCCGTATACGGTGACAGCGAACTGTGGAATATTGGTGGACCAGTGACTGTGGATGCCGTGGACAAAACGGGTGGCGTCATTGATCTGATGCAGGGAGATATCACGCCAGGTCAGATGTTGCGCAATTTCGATTCCAATTCACTTGTGTATCAATTGTTAAAAGATGAAGCAGGCATCACGCATAAAAATGTCATGCTGTATCCGGACGACGAATCCTATGGCGCAATCACCGTTAAAAATACGACCTTTGTTCCTCTGCGCTATCTGTCCGAGGAATTGGATGCAGAAGTGAAATGGACCAAAGGGTCGGAGAAAATCGTCGTCATCGACGATATCACCGGCAATGAGATTGTCCTGACTATAGGTTCCAAGAAGGCAACCGTTGCAGGCAAGGAAGTAACGATGGTTGAACCCGCTTATGTGGGCAAGAACGGTAAAACTTACGTACCGCTGCGCTTTATGGCAGAATCTCTTGGGGCATCTGTAGATAAAGAAAAAGAAACAGGCTGGATTTTCATCGACCGACCTTAAGTAAGATTTGTATGTAAGCCGTAAGTTGAGAGGGGATTTCAGAGTATGCCAGATTTCTCGTAATGTTCATGAAAGAACACCGAAAAAATTCCGTTAGACCATTAACGGGATACGTGTGTCCTTTTTGACCCATTACGAGGAGCTTCGGCGTTTCTGAAATGATGAAACGAACGAGGAGTGCCTCTAATTGGAGGTGCTCCTTTTTGTCGTGTCATCCCAAATAAATCCTCAGAGGTGTTACATATGAAAACTCAATTAAACATCCAATTACGGCGTGCTCAACAAGAAGATGCGGTTATGCTGGCAGGGATTTGCACCCGAGCCTTCGATCATGCGATTCAAGTCTGGGCTAAGGGAGTGGAAGATCTGGACAGCAACATTTGTCCACCCGGCTATTCTTCTGTTCGCATGCACAGTTACGTGATCCGCGAATGGGATTATTACGTTATAGAATGTGATGGTTGCGCCATTGGTGGAGTCAGTGTAAATGTGTTGGGGAGTAAGCATGTGAGGCTGGATAAAATCTTTATTGACCCCATCTGGCAGGGGCGGGGCATAGGATCACAGGTCATCCGGCTTGTTGAGGCTGAATTCCCGGAGATTGGGATATGGAAGCTGGAGACCTCGGGAAGACAACGGGATAACCATCATTTTTATGAGAAAATGGGTTATGTCTGTCTCTATGCGTCTGAAGATGAATATGGATATGAGAAAATCATAACAACAGAGTCTATAGTCCAGCTCCCATCTGAGAAATTATCCAATGTTAAAGGGGAGTCGGTTAATGAATTTTATCAGGCTGATTTGGATTCAGTTCGCTTCAGCACCAGCAATCTTCAGAATATCCGGATGACTGATTGCAACCTGAGTGGAGGCAAATTCACCAATCTGAATATGACTCACATATTATTGGCTGACTTGCGATTGACGGATAGCAAGATTGAGTTCTGTGCTTTGGACGGCGTTCATTTTGAGGATACACATCTCGGCCCAGACAGAGTACCCATGCGTTGGGGACATTGTGACCTCAAAGGCAGTCGTTTCAATAACTGTGATCTTTCTGGCGTACAGTTGGAACAGTGCGAGGTAGCAGGGATGAGGATCAATGGAGTGGCTGTAGAAGAATTGCTTGCTGCTTATGAGTCCATGAAAGCCAAAAGCTGAATTACTCGCATAGTAATATGAAAAGCCCGTTTCTCGCCTTTGTGCTGGAAATGGGCTTTTTGTTGTTACTTTATAAAGAAGGGTGAATTCCATCCGAAATCCGTCATGATGCCATCAGAGTCAGTTGTGCTGCAAAGCCTGAGGCTTTTTGCTAAACCCGGTACTTCCCGCGGTAAAGCCCATCTGTTGGTAGAATTCATGTGCAGCTTCACGATCTGGTCGATTGCCGCTGTTTAGGGACAATGAATCCACACCATGAGTGGCAGCCCAATGCTCCGCTGCCTCAATCAGCTGACGGCCTATGCCGGAGCCTCTGAACTGGTCATGTACGATCAAGGCCATGATGCGGCAGTGTCTTCCGTTTTTTTCATAAAGGTAAGATGTTTGCAGTCCTATTAATCCAACGACACGGCCACGGACTTCGGCAACCAACGTTGCAAAGTTTGAATCCGCAGCGATGTGTGAATAACGCTCCTTCATCTCGGCATACGTGGTTGGGTAACCGAGTTGATCCATAAGAATGACCATATCCTGCAGATCTTCATGGGAACTGTTACGAATCGTTACATTTAGGCTCATGAGCGTGTGGCCTCCTTTTGGCGTTCTTTTAACGAGAGATCAATGATGGAATCCAGCAAACTGGCAAAGGAAATACCCGCGGCGGCTGCACTTTTGGGCAGCAGGCTGTTCCGGGTAAGCCCCGGCAGCGTATTCACCTCAAGCACATAAGGCATGCCGTCCCGAATCATCATATCCACACGGGCATAGACACTGCATTTTAGCACCCGGTAACAGGTGAGTGCAGCAGCTTCTACTCGTTTATGCAAATCTGCAGGCAAATGAACGACCTGCTCCTCAGCGCCGCCGTCATTATATTTGGAGGTATAATCGAAAAAATCAGCATTTGAACGAATCGAGATAACAGGAAGCATCTTACCATCCAGAACAGCGCAGGTAATTTCTTCGCCCTCAATATATTGTTCGATCATAACAACTTCATCCCAGACGAGGGCCGCTTCTACAGCCTCATGGAGAGCTGACGGTTCCTGCACCACTTGCGTACCGATGCTGGAGCCACCCGAATTGGGCTTCACTACAACGGGATAGGTTAATTGCTGAACAGTGGCTGACGACAGTTCATCCAGACTGCTCACCTGAAGCCACTCGCCGGTAGGTACACCCGCATGCTGGATGAGTCGTTTGGACATATCTTTGTCCATGCATACGCTGCTCGCGAGTACACCACAGCCTGTATACGGAACACCAAGCGACTCCAACGTGCCCTGAATTGTACCATCCTCGCCGTATTTGCCGTGTAGAGCGAGCAGTGCCACATCCAATCCTGCGGCTTTCTCAATGAGATCACGTTTGCTGTTGATCTCCACTGGAATAACCTCATACTTCTGTATATCCAGATGGTTGATCATCTCCTGTCCGGTGAGCAGGGAAATATCCCGCTCCGAAGATGTGCCACCCATAATCACGCCAACTTTCATGTGTATCCTCCTCATTTCATTTGAGCAACCGTCTCGCCAATAATGCGAATACCTTTGCGAATATTCTCATCGCTAACTCGGGAGAAGCCCAAACGCATTGTATGTTGTCCCTGCCCCGGTTCAAGATAAAAGGTATCGCCTGGCATAAAGGTCACGCCTTTAGCCTTGCAGGCCGTCAGTAGCTCTCTCGTCCGGTATTCGGGTGGGAATTGTACGAACAGGTGAAGTCCACCTTCGCCGGAGACCCGGCACATCGGCAGATATTGCCGCAAGCAGCGGACGACGAGCTCATATTTTCGCTTGTATTCCATGCGAGCCCGCTTCAAATATTTCTCGAAATTGCCGTTGCTCAGATACTGATAGAGCAGGGACTGATCCAGGGTCGACGTATGAATGCTGCGCGCCCGTTTCATGCTTTCCAGATAATCAATCAAGGCTGCATCCGCAATGACCCAGCCTACGCGCAGACCTGGAAAAAGTACCTTCGAGAAGCTGCCCAGATATACCAGCCCGTTCCCTTTGCCCACACTGGCAATCAGAGGGGAGACGTGTGAACCGGAATAACGTAATTCCTCGTTAAAGCCGTCTTCAATAATGGGCACCTGGTGCTGGTTCATCAACCGAATGATCTCTGCCCGTTTGGCAGGTGATGTGACGATCCCGGTTGGATTATGATAAGAAGGTACGAGATAGGCCAGATCATATGGGTTTACTGCAAGTTCCCGTTCCAGCTGCTTTAGATCCAGACCATCTGGCTCCATATCTACACCGGTCAGGTGAAATTGATGAAGCCTCAAATTTTTGACGGCTGTATGATGTGTCGGGTTTTCACATAAGGCTCTACCGCTTTTTTTGCGCAATGCGCCCAATACCAGATCGAAGCCTTCCGTAAATCCATTTGTAATCAGAATATCTTTGCCGCTCAGATCGACACCCTTATTTTCCATATAACGCAACAAATACTTCATAAGAGGCCTATAGCCTTTCGCATATCCGTAATTCAGCAGCACTTCGCCTTCAAGCGACATCCGATCGAGGAAGGCTCTTTTAACGTTGTGCATGTCGAACAGCTTCTCATCCGGCGCGATGCTGGTAAAAGAAATCTCACCGCGCTCCGAACCGGAGCCATGCTTCATCAGATCATACTGCTCAGCCTGGATTGCGTAGTCGCTGACGCGTTCATTCCAGTCCAGCTGCCACCCGGATGTAGACTCAGGTGCATCAATGGTGGAGCTAACGTAATTGCCTTTGCCTTTGACCGCATAGATCAGGCCCTCCTCCTCAAGTTCAGCATAGGCCAGCAGAATCGTGCTTCGGCTTACCTTCATGAGTGTACTTAGTTCGCGGGTGGAAGGAAGTTTTTGTTTGGCTTGCAGGCCGCCTTTGAGCATCAATCGCTTCATATAATCTTTGACTTGTATATATACAGGGCGGTCCTCCGTCAATTGCAGATCGGAATACATCCCATCACTCCCTTATTTGCTATCTTGCCATATTATAACCCCAGCAGAAAGAACCACGATACCTCTGTTTCCCCGCGGGTGTGGTTGACTGTTTGCGCGCAAATGTAAAAAAGCCCTGGCAACATGCCGGGCTGGGGTGAAACGTGATCCATCTTGTATAGTGCTGCTGCAATAACTTTCTAGGTTGGCGTTGCTTGACTAGTCTCTCTAGGATCGATAGCTACCTGTCCTTCTACGTGTGTCTATTTACTCTCGTACGGCTATAATTGCATGCTTTCTAGGTGAATCCAATTCTATACTATCTTCGTAAAACTAGGCTCTTTCTACGTTTGCTTGCTGCAAGGGTCGAATAGATGATGAATCAAAATTCTATAAGGCTAGGTTCTTGCTAACTGTACTCTTGTCATGCGCGCGTAACAGAATTCAGTATGAAAAAGATGATCAATCATAGGGTACAATAGACTGAAGTAGATATAAAGACATATGTCTTAGTGCCCAAATTCTTCCTCATACCCCTATAGTACCACTTTGAATCAGGGAAGTTAACCTTTTTTTTGAAATATTTGTCGTAATAGTTGAAAAAAGCTTGAATCTTGCTTCTTATTAATGAAATGGTTTCCCTTTATAATATATGATAGGATGTAAACCTATAGATAATGAGGAAGTGAGCCTATTGATTAATATTACTGTGCCAACACCAGATGTCACCATCACGAAGCAGGCTGATCCACAGCTTAGCCACATTTATGGATTCACCGATTTCCACCTGATCACGCGGGAAAAAGGTGGTATTTTCATGTTTTACAATGCCGCTGGTGAGTTGTTATTTGTCGGGAAAGCACGAAAGTTAAGACCGCGCATCAAGAAACATTTTGAAGATACCGTATCACCAATGAAGGCACATCGTGAGGAAGTGACCACCATCGAAGTATGCGTTATTGAAGATCCGGTGGATCGCGAAATTTACGAGACCTATATCATCAACACGATGCGTGCGAAATACAATGTAGATAAAGTTCTGTACAAATAAGTATCTCGAATACACCCCAAGAGCGTTAAGATTCGAAATCAATGGATGGAATTCGCTGAAATAAAGTGTGAAGCATATTCCGTAAAGTTTGGGCCATATAGCCTATACCTTGCGTCAACAGACAAGGATGTGATCTGCGGATTGCATCCCAGGTCTGCTTGAAAGATTTAGAATTTTTCTGATATGTAATTCGTAGAATTGTCAATGTAGAACGTAGAGATGGTATTACAGGATGAACAAATACATAGAAGAGGTGATTGTTGTGATCGGTCGTAGCGGTAACCCCACACTCAAAGATAGTACGTTTGAAGACTCCAGAGGATATGGAGATGATCGCTATCAGAGTAGCATGACGATTAACGGCACGGTAAACAAGGCGTTTATTACGCTGGTGATCCTGCTGGGCAGTGCATTTGCATCCTGGATGATGTTTTTCAATGGGCAGGAAGTGCTTCCTCTTGCAATCGGAGGGGCCATTGCCGGATTCATTCTGGCCCTGATTATCTCATTTAAACCTGTGGCCGCGCCTTACCTTGTGCCAATCTATGCGGTGGCAGAAGGGATGTTCCTGGGTGCACTCTCGGCCTCGTATGAGTATTTGTATAATGGTATCACGCTGCAGGCAGCTTTGCTGACCATGGCGGTCTTTATTGCTCTGTTGATGGCATACAAGACAAGACTGATCAAAGCTACGGAGAACTTCAAGCTGGGGGTTGTGGCCGCAACCGGAGGCATTATGATCATGTATCTCCTCAGTTTCGTGCTTGGTTTCTTCGGAATAACCGTTCCCTATCTGCATGACAACAGTCTGATCGGCATCGGCATTTCTGTTGTCATCGTTATTGTGGCGGCGCTGAATCTGGTGCTTGATTTTGATTTTATTGAAAGTGGTGCCGACAACGGTGCTCCGAAATATATGGAGTGGTACGGTGCATTTGGATTAATGGTGACGCTGGTATGGCTGTATATTGAAATTATTCGTCTGCTCAGCAAGCTGCGGAGCCGGGATTAATTCGCTTCAACCTTTTCAAACCTAATCATGCAATTCGTCATCAAAAGCTAACTCGTGCTCAAACACGCAGTTAGCTTTTTCGACGTGTAGTGGATTTAACACCGAACTGTGCACTTTCTTCCATATATGGATTGACTGAATGGAAAAGAATGTGATATTTTAATTGATAATGATTATCATTTTCGTTAAGTTAATATGGTGCCAGCTTTATTGCACTGTACATTTCATATCAAACCGATCAAGCAGATCGAAAGGAGTGGCCTTATGTTACTGGAAAATGATTCGCAGACCTCTGCGCACTTGCCCGTTACCGGCCGCAGTCCCAAGACGGATCTTGCCAAGGTAAAAAGATATATGGACGAGCACTATGAAGAACCATTGTCTATTGCGGATCTCGCCCACAAAGCCAATATCAGTGCGAAATATTTCGTGGATCTGTTCAAGAAAACCTACGGACAGAGTGCAATGGAATATCTGACTGATCTTCGCATCAATCGTGCCAAACGATATCTGAAAGAAACAGGGTACAAACTTCGTGAAATCGCGCTGAGAGTAGGCTATAGCGATGAGTATTATTTTAGCCGCAAATTTAAAAAGGAAGTGGGCGTATCTCCTTCGGATTATGCCAAAAATGCAAGAAAACGCATCGCCACCTGCTCCTCCAGCATCATTGGACAGCTACTGGCGCTTAATGTCATGCCTGTCGCTGCGCCGATCGATCCCAAATGGACCGCTTATTATTATAACGCGCACCGTACCGAGATTCAGTCACACTTGAGACTGACAGACCCGTATACCAGTTTGAGATTTGAAGCCAACGTGGAAAGACTGATTCATATCCGGCCGGACGCTGTTGTGGGTACGGATCAGATCAGTGATCAGGATCAGGCCAAGCTGGCTGAGATTGCACCTTGTTGTTTTGTACCGAAGGATCACTTGGATTGGCGTGCGCAGTTACGTATGATCGCTGCTTTTCTGGAGAGGGAAGAACAGGCAGAGCAGTGGATTAGTGTATACAATCAGCGAGTTGAGAAGGCACGGAATTCCGTGCAGCAGAAGGTGGGCAGGGAGAAGGTCATCGTTGTCCGAGTGTATGGTCAGCACCTTTATCTGTATCGGAATCCGGGCATTGAAGAGGTCTTGTACAATAATGGTTTACAACTGGAGACCTTCCCCGATGTTCAGGCCAACACATGTTTAACATTAGAACAACTGGCTGCACTAAATCCGGATCGAATTCTCGTTATGGTGTGCCCTGAGGCCGCATCGCGAGCATACTGGCTCAGTCTGCAGCATTCACCCGTATGGCGTCAGCTTAAGGCAGTGGGGCAATATCAGATCCATCTGATTACAGGTGATCCCTGGTTTGATTACTCTGCCGTAGGTGTGATGCGCATGCTGGATGAAGCTTTGCTGATTTTCACGGGATATTGTCCAAATGTATATCTGGATAACGTCCATGGTGATTCCCGGGCTACATGACATATAATCCATCTATCTAAATGAGAATGTTTATCAAGGGGGATATATCATGTTTAAACAGAAAAAAGATAACGGACTCCGTTCCGTTCGTCCATTTCGTAGCGCCGGTATCTCGGCCATGCTCGTACTGATATTGATTACGGTTACGGGTCTGCTGTCTGCCTGTGGCTCAGCATCAGAAAATGCAGGAGAAGCACAGAAAGAGCAGCCAACGACAGAGGCAACGACCACGGCATCATCTGGAACGTCTGTGGCAGAAGAGGCACAGGTAGAAACCACAGGTGAACGAACGGTAAAAGACGATCTGGGACATGATGTCGTCGTTCCTGAGCATGCAGAGCGTGTGTTTGCACCGTATCTGGAAGACTCTCTGCTGACACTGGGTGTCAAGCCGGTAGCCCAATGGGCAAGCGGAACGCAAGGGCATGTTTATCTCCAAGATCAACTGAGCGGCGTACCTACCCTCGATTTCTCCAGTGGGCTGCCTTCTCCAGAAGCGCTGATGGCGTATAATCCGGATTTCATTATTTTACACACGGCCCAATATGCCGAGAACGGTGTATATGAGAGTTATTCCAAAATTGCACCAACCTACGTATTTACGAATGCTTCGGGTGATGTAGAGAAGTCTTTGCAGGTAATCGGCGATTTGCTGGGCAAAACGGCTGAGGCTGAAAAAGCCATCGAGACGTACCATGCGAAGGTAGATGACGCGAAAGCCAAGCTCGCAAAAGTGACCGAGGGCAAGAAAGCAGCCATTATTCGTTTTGCTCCTCGGGGGATCAGCATGATGGGCGGTAACTATTTCAGCGGTTATGTGGTTTATCAGCAATTGGGACTAGGCAAGCCCGCACTGGTGCAAACGGAGAACAGCGCAACGGTATCTACCGAGGTGCTGCCTGAGATTGATGCCGACTTTATTTTCACCGTGGAACAGGGTCCAGGGAGCATGAAGGAAATGACGGATACCAAAGTATGGAATAGCATGCCTGCAGTGAAAGCCGGACATGTGTACGCCGTGGAGCCAGCTCCGTGGCTGGGCGGTGGATTGATTGCTTATGGTCATGTCATTGACGACACGTTGAAGGCGTTAACGCAATAATTGAGGAAATTCATCCATATGTATTGATCGTAATATGAGAACTGTAGCTCCCCGCGGAGTACCAGAAACCGGACAAATTCCAGCGTTTCAGGTGCTCCGTGAGGGAGTTTTTTTTAATTTCACGGGTAACCAATTCAGTTACAGAAATGCGGAAATATGGAGATAATCAAAATCATTTCTGGATATCGTCCATGGGACAGCCGGATCGACTCTTCTATAATTGGTAATGAGAATCAATCTCATATAAATCATGTGTAGTTCAGTAATTAACTTATATACGCAGAACAACGAGGAGGAACCATCCGTAATGACGTTTCAGCCCAATCAACCCACATCTCGTACCCTTGAACATATCGCACGCAGTACCGTACAGATTCCACGTGCCGAACAGTGGACCATGAAATCACGCAACGGCAATCATGCCTATCAGATTATGGTGTTCCAACCAGCAGAAGCGCCACCGCCTTCGGGGTATCCGGTGATCTATCTGCTGGATGCCAACTCTGTGTTTGGAACGATGGTGGAAGCCGTTCGTGTACAGGGCCGCAGACCGGAGAAGACCGGAGCACTTCCGGCCATTGTTGTTGGCATTGGCTATCCAACGTCGGGCCCTTTTTCACCGCACCGATATTATGACTTTACCCCGCAGGCCACAACGGAATATACCCAGAAGTCGGATGGAACACCTTTGCCGGAACAGGGTGGGGCGGATGAGTTCTTGCAGTTTATTGAAGAAGAGCTGAAGCCGGATATGGAGCAGCAGTTCCGGATTGATCGGAACAGACAGGCCATTTTTGGACATTCTCTTGGTGGATTGTTCGTCCTGCACACGCTGTTCAAGAAACCGGAAGCCTTCCGTTATTACATTGCGGGCAGCCCGTCACTTCACTGGAATCAGACCGCCATGCAGGCAGAGGAACAGGAATTTGTCGCAAAGTTGGAGCAGCATCCCGTGAACGTCAAGGTGTGGATTGGTATGGGTGAACAGGAGAAGATGCATCCTGCGCGCAACAATGATAAAGCTTCGAGTCTTACAGAACGGTTATCCGCGCTGAAGCAGCCGGGTCTGGACATTAAATATACCGAGTTCGAAGAAGAAAACCATGTATCGGTACTGCCGTTTCTGATTAGTCGAACGATGCGGTTTGCCTGCAGCCCGGAGTCGTAGGAGGAAAGAGCCGACAGCATTTTTCAATCAGAGGTCTGGGGAGATTGGGCGAGAGACAGATGGATAGAAATGTTACAGATTTACGGATAATCCAATCGGGTTCAGCAGGATAACATATCTCTCCAACAGGAGAGGGAGCAGTAATGCAAGGGAGGAACAGGAGTGAGTTACACAGGAATTCATGGAAAAGTGGCCGTGGTCACCGGTGCTGCGCAAGGGATCGGTGAAGCCGTGACGAGATTGCTTGCCCAGCAGGGGGCTATTGTTGCTGCTGTTGATATGCGTGAAGATCAGTTGGACCGGTTGGTCACGGAACTGCGAAATCAGGGACATCAGGCAGCAGCCTGTCCTGTTGATATATCCAATCATCAATCCGTCGAAGATGCAGTGCAGCGTATTGAGGAGACATTAGGTCCCATTGGCATTCTGGTGAATGCAGCGGGTGTATTGTACACGGGGGCTGTAAGTGAACTCCGTGATGAAGAATGGACAAGAACTTTTGACGTGAATACGCATGGTGTATTTTACATGTCACGTGCTGTGGTACGAAACATGGCCGAACGTCAAGCGGGAGCGATCGTTACTGTAGGTTCTAACGCTTCAGGTGTGCCCCGGATGCACATGTCCGCCTACGTAGCATCCAAAGCAGCTTCAACCATGTTCACCAAATGTCTGGCGCTTGAATACGCCTCAGACCATATCCGCTGTAATATCGTATCTCCAGGTTCCACGGATACGGATATGCAGCGTACATTGTGGGCGGATGAACAGGGAGCAGAGGCAGTTATCGCGGGTTCCCCACAGGCATACCGTCTGGGCATTCCTCTGAACAGACTGGCGTTGCCGTCGGATATCGCGGATAGTGTGCTTTTTTTGGTATCAGATCAGGCTAGACATATTACGATGCATAACTTGTGTGTGGACGGAGGCGCCACGTTAGGTGCCTGAATCAAGATAAGGAGATGATAATCATGTCAAAAGCGGGTACGGTTGCTGCAACTTCCGCCTTACACCTTCTGGAACAATATCGGGAGGGGACGTCCTTTTTCTGGTCTTCACCGCAATATACCCTGTTAGCTCAAGGGGAACAGATTCGATGGTCTGCCATGGAGATATCGGAGGCCAGTACACGGGATTCCACGGGCGCGGTTAGTGTTACCGAACAAAAGCGTAATGAAGAAACGCAGCTTTTTATTAAACGGATGGAACAGCTGATGGAGAAGGCGAGAGCCTTGGGCCAAACGAAACCGATTGTGGTCGGCGCCATTCCATTTGATCCCATTCATTCTTCTGCGGAGCTATTCGTACCAGAGAAGATCCAATGGGCGGAACCTTTATCTCCGGATTCGAGGGCATTGGTGGAGAAGCATCCGGCCGCAGTGGGTTGTGAGGTGCGTGAAGTGCCTGCCGGAGCAGTATATCAACAAAGCGTAAACAACGTTTTGGTTGACCTGAATCAAGGCATTCTCCACAAAGTGGTGTTATCCCGTACACTGCATGTGACTTCACAGAGCTTTGTAGACACGCATCAGTTACTCCGTAATTTGTTCAGGGATAACACACACGGATATACATTTGCTGTTCCGATGACGAAGCTCCCTCTATTAAAAGGTAGTATAACAACGGATAAACGCAATATCATTGAGGTGGAAAAAGACACTCATCGGACATATATCGGAGCAAGTCCCGAATTGCTGATTACACGAAAAGGATCCAAAGTGAGAGCCAATCCACTTGCCGGGTCTGCTGCCCGGAGTGAGGATCCTGCGGAGGACCGCCGCCGTGCAGAAGCGCTGCTGGCTTCAGCCAAAGATCGCCATGAACATGCCGTAGTCATCGAGGCTGTGGCAGAGGCACTGCGTCCGCTGTGCAAGCAGCTATCAGTCCCGGTAGAACCTTCCTTAATCCAGACACGGACCATGTGGCACTTATCTACGGAAATTCATGGGGAGCTTGCTGATGTAAACACATCATCACTGGAACTTGCGTTTGCTCTTCATCCTACACCAGCAATATGTGGAACGCCTGTACAGGCCGCTCGGGAAGCCATTACGGAACAGGAGCCATTCGAACGGGGATTATTCACCGGTATGGTGGGCTGGTGTGACAGTGACGGTGATGGCGAGTGGGCTGTAACGATCCGATGTGCGGAAGTGGAGGGCAAAATACTTAAACTGTTTGCTGGAGCGGGGATTGTAGCAGGTTCTACAGCAGAAGCGGAGCTGGCAGAGACCTCAGCGAAGTTCAGAACAATGCTGCTCGCCATGGGTTTGGATTCATCTGTGTCCAGTATGAAGGAGGAATGAGTGATGCTGTCAGGATTTCAGGCCTGGCCTGAGGAGGTTGCTGATCGATATCGTCAGGAGGGCTGTTGGGAAGGAATTACGTTTGGAGAAATGCTTCGCCAGCGCGCTGATCTATATGGCAATCGGGTAGCCATTATCAGCGGTGAACAGCGATTAACCTATGCGGAGCTGAACGACCGGGTGGATCGTCTGGCCGCCGGTTTATATGCCAAGGGAATACGGCAGCATGATCGGGTGATTATCCAGCTGCCCAATATCCCGGCGTTTATCGAGGTATGTTTTGCTTTATTCCGCATCGGTGCACTGCCTGTATACGCATTACCCTTGCACCGGAAGAGCGAAATTACGTATTTTGCCCGGTTCTCTGAGGCCGTAGCTTATGTGATACCTGATCAGGATGGCGGATTTGATTACCGAATGCTGGCAGAAGAGGTTCAGGCAGAAGTTCCCGGACTTCAGCAAGTATTCGTGGCGGGAGAAGCGGGGCGGTTCACGGCTCTGGAAGATGTCTATGCAGATCCGATTAAACTGCCGGATGAGCCGGTTTCTTCCGACGTTGCTTTTCTACAGTTGTCTGGTGGAAGTACCGGGCTGTCCAAAATGATTCCCCGCACCCATGATGACTACATCTACAGTTTGCGGAGAAGTGTGGAGGTCTGCGGGCTCAGCCCGGAGAGTGTCTATCTGGCGGTACTGCCTATAGCACATAACTATCCAATGAGCTCACCCGGCTTTCTGGGCACGTTGTACGCGGGTGGAACCATTGTACTGTCACGCGGTTCCAGTCCGGATGAAGCTTTTCCACTCATTATGCGTCATCAGGTGACCATCACGGCTCTTGTACCACCACTCGCACTCATATGGTTGAACGCGGCGGCTACCCGGGGGACTAAGCTACCCTCACTTGAGGTGCTTCAAGTTGGCGGAGCCAAATTCAGTGCCGAGGTGGCTGCACGTGTCCAACCCGTCCTGGGCTGTACCTTGCAGCAAGTGTTCGGCATGGCCGAGGGTCTGGTGAATTACACCCGTTTGGATGATCCGTTGGATGTCATTGTTAACACTCAGGGCAAGCCGATGTCTCCGTATGACGAAGTGCGAATCGTGGATGACGAGGATGTTGAGGTGGAACAGGGGCAATCGGGACATTTACTGACGCGAGGTCCTTACACGATTCGTGGTTATTACAAGGCCGATGAACATAATGCCAGATCGTTTACCACGGACGGTTTCTATCGTACCGGAGACATTGCGAGTCTTACGGCGGATGGATATCTCGTTGTGGAAGGACGGGCGAAGGACCAGATTAACCGCGGTGGTGACAAAGTGGCTGCCGAGGAAGTGGAAAATCATTTGCTTGCCCATCCTGCCGTACATGATGCGGCATTGGTATCCATGCCGGATGAATATCTGGGTGAGCGTTCCTGTGCATTTATCGTGCCGAGCGGTGAAGCTCCGTCAGCTGCCGAAGTCAAATCTTTTCTGCGTAATCGGGGCCTGGCGAGCTATAAAATACCGGATCGGATTGAGTTTGTGCAGTCTTTTCCCAAAACTCAAGTTGGCAAGGTCAGCAAAAAAGCGCTGCGCGAGATGATTACAACTAAACAGCCCATATCCTGATCGTGATTTCTTATAGATAGCATTACAGCACAACGATGAACATGATTGTAATAAATAAAGCTGAAAAGAGGGATATTCATGGCACTTCCAAAGATTCAACCCTATGCAATGCCTGTAGAGTCGGAGCTTCCCGTCAACAAGGTAACGTGGACGCCGGATGCGAAGCGCTCGGTACTCCTGATTCACGATATGCAGCAATATTTTATGAACGCTTTTACGGCAGGGCATTCCCCTGTGGTGGAGCTGATCGATCATATTTCACAACTTCGTTCGAAGTGTCATGAGCTTGGCATTCCGGTGGTCTACTCCGCACAACCGGGTGGACAGACACCGGAGCAGCGCGGACTGCAGCTGGATTTTTGGGGCGTGGGGATTGATGGAGGACCTGTGCAAAAAGAAATCATTGAAGCACTCACACCCGCTCCGCAAGATACCTTCATGACCAAATGGCGATACAGCGCCTTCCAAAAGACAGAATTGTTTGAACTGATGCAGCAGCATGGTCGCGATCAACTGATCGTCTGCGGCATTTATGCTCATATCGGATGTCTGATGACCTCTTGCGAAGCCTTTATGAGAGATATTCAGGCGTTTCTGGTTGCTGATGCAGTGGCCGATTTTTCGGCGGAAAAACATCGCATGGCTCTGACGTATGCATCAGAACGGTGCGCGGTGACATTGACAACCGGGCGTCTGCTTGAGGTGCTAAATGTCACGGCAGAAGGCGGAATTGGAGGAGCCGTAACGTCCGAGGCAGGTGAGCAAGGTGAACAATCCTATGCTACACCCGCTCATGTAGCTGATTCAGAGACTGAGCAGCAAACGGCATCTGCTGCTGAGAAGTCCCAGAATGGTCGTGATGGCGTGAACCAAGCGACGCTGGAAGCATTGAGAAATCAGGTTGGAGAGATGCTGCAGGAGCAGCCTGCGAATATTGGGGAGCATGATGACCTGATTCAGAACTGGGGAATGGATTCCATTCGTATTATGAGTCTGGCTGAGCGCTTTCGTGTGGAAGGAGCGGGGGTAACTTTTGTGGATCTGGCGGAACTGCCTACATTGGCTGCATGGGCAGCATTGCTGGATAAGGCCTATACGAAAGTGCTCCCGAACGGAGACTACTTTTGAGCGGGGCCGTGCATACGTCACATAGTCGGAACACGGCTTGGCCCCTGTCTTCTGCCCAGTTCGGTATCTGGTTCGCTCAGCAGTTGAATCCGGACAATCCGATGTACAATACCGCCGAGTATGTGGTCATTCAGGGCAACGTAGACGCCAGACGATTCGAAGAGAGTGTGCGACAGACCGTTTCGGAAGCAGAATCGCTGAATATGGTTTATGGCGAAAATGAACAAGGTCCGTGGCAGTCTGTGAACAGCAAAAATGATCATTGGACATTCCATGTCATCGACGTGAGCAAGGAAGTGGAGCCCCATGCAGCAGCACTGGCTTGGATGAAAAGGGATCTGGCCCATCCCGTCAATCTGGCGACAGGGCCACTCTTCACGGAGGCATTGTTCCAGGTGAGCCATGAGTGTTATTACTGGTACCAGCGTGTTCATCATATTGCGATTGATGGATACGGCGTTTCGCTGATTACCCGCAGGGTAGCCAGCCTATACTCTGCAAGTGTAAGAGGAGAAGCAGCAGATCAAGTAAAGCAAGCAGCGTCGTTCGGATCGTTGACGGCCGTACTTCAGGAAGACGAGGCTTATCATGCCTCAGTAGACAAAGAACAGGATCGTCAGTTCTGGATGGAACGATACGCAGACGAACCGGATGTTGTCAGTCTGGGTGAACGGGCTCCGCGAACATCTACCTATTTCCTGCGTCAGAGCGGTCTGCTTACCCCGCCGCAGCGCGAGCAAATGCAGGCGGCAGCGGCAAGGTTCGGTGTGACCTGGCCGGATCTGTTCATAGCGGCAACTGCCATCTACGTACACCGGATGACAGGAGCGTCCGATGTTGTGCTGGCTCTGCCCGTGATGTGCCGTTTGGGATCAACATCCCTGCGGGTTCCGGGTATGGTCATGAACGTACTTCCGCTGCGTCTCCACGTCGATTCGGCTATGAACGTGTCAGAGCTGCTGAAACAGGTTGTGCAGGAGATTCGGGCGGTACGCAAGCATCAGCGTTATCGGCATCAGGATCTGCGGCGTGATCTCAAGCTGCTTGGAGAGAATCGTCGTCTGTTCGGACCGATGATTAATGTGATGCCATTCCACCATGAATTGAACTTTGCGGGGCAGAGCGGCATGATTCACAACCTGTCCACTGGTCCGGTGGACGATCTGTCCATTCATGTCGTGGACCAGGGTCATGGTCATGGGCTGAGTATTGATTTTGATGCTAATCCGTCCATCTACAGTGATTCCGAACTGCTGAACCATCAGTTGCGTTATATGCAACTTCTAAACCAGGTGATGCAGGAAGGGATGGAGACGGAAACGGTTGGAAATCTTGAAGTGCTGATCCCTGCCGAACGTGAGCAAGTATTGGTTACATGGAATGGAAAAGGAGAGGTGACGGGCTTAAGCAATTCGGCAGCACTGTTTGAACAGCAGGTCCGCCGAACGCCTTCAGGAGCGGCGCTGACATTCGAAGGGGAATCTCTGACGTACGCAGAGCTGAATGAACGGGCGAATAAGTTGGCCCATGAATTGATACAACGATATCAGGCAGGGCCGGAACAGATGATAGCCATCGCTCTGCCACGTTCACTGGAAGTGATCATTGCGATTGTGGCTATCCACAAAACGGGGGCCGCCTATCTGCCACTTGACCCTGACTATCCCGAAGACCGGCTGATCTACATGTTGGAGGATGCCAAGCCTGCTTGTGTAGTAACGGTGATGAACCATGTTTCCAGTCTGCCAACCACAGCCAGTGTACCCATTATGGTAATGGATGAATCGAGTACGGCTCTGGCAGTGAGCCGCCAGCCTGGAAGTAATCCCGAAGCTGATGACCTGACAAGTGAAGCTTCTCTGCTCAATCCTTCATATATTATCTACACCTCAGGTTCCACGGGTAAACCCAAAGGTGTAGCCGTAACCCATCTGGGGCTGGCAAATCTGCTTGAGGATATGAAGAGGAGATTACAAGTTGGTCCACAGGACCACTGGCTGTCGGTGACTACGATTGCTTTTGACATATCCGTACTGGAAGTATTCCTGCCACTCACGACGGGTGCGAGGCTGGATATTGCACGTAAAGAGACCATTCTTGATCCGGCAGCCCTGGCTGCGAAGATGAGGGAGCAGGGGACAACCATCATGCAGGCTACGCCTACATTATGGCAGTCCTTGGTGACGAGCCGCCCGGGCCAATTCGATGGACTAACCGTGATTACTGGAGGAGAGGCACTGACGGAGGAACTGAAGCTTTCTTTGCAGGAGCTGGGGTGTCAAGTCAATAACCAGTACGGTCCGACCGAGACGACCATCTATTCCACGGCTGCATCACTGGAGACAGGGGCGACGGGGAAACCGTCGATTGGTGGGCCGGTTCGCAACACGCAGCTATATGTGCTGGATCAAGGCCTGAAGCCAGTCCCTCCGGGTGTAGCAGGGGAATTGTACATCGCAGGCGAGGGGCTTGCGCGCGGGTATCTGGGCAGACCTGACCTGACCGCAGAACGTTTTGTAGCCAATCCTTTCGGTCAGCCAGGCAGTCGGATGTACCGTACAGGGGATCTGGCGAAATGGCTGCCGGATGGTTCCATCGATTATTTGGGTCGTGCAGATCACCAGATCAAAATTAGAGGCTTCCGGATTGAACTGGGTGAGATTGAATCAGTAATCTCCAGATATCCTGGTGTAGCTCAGGTCACGGTCATGGCTCGAGAAGATCAACCGGGAAACCAGCGACTGGCAGCGTATGTAGTGGCTGAGTCTGAACAGGAGAATCGTATGGATCTGGCAGAACTAAGAGCATTCGTGGCTGATGCATTGCCGGATTACATGGTGCCTTCTGCATTCATGCTGCTGCCCGAGATGCCGCTGACACCGAATAAAAAGATCGATCGCAAACGGCTTCCTGTACCCACTTTGCTGTCAAATGCCAATGGACGGGAGGCGCGCACACCACAGGAGGAAATCCTGTGCAGTCTGTTCGCTGAGATTCTGGGTGTTGGTCGCGTGGGCATTGACGATGATTTCTTTGAACTGGGTGGACACTCCCTGCTGGCCGGACGAATTACAGCACGTATCCGTGATGTGTTTGGTGCAGATCTGACCATTGGCAGTGTATTTGAAGCTCCAACCGCAGCAGGACTGGCCAAACGATTGGATCAGGCGAAATCGGTGAGACCTGTTATTCAGCCTGTTTCACGTCAGGGTGAGCTTCCGCTTTCCTTTGCCCAGCGGAGATTGTGGTTCATGTATTGTCTGGAAGGTGCCAATCCGACGTATAATATTCCGCTGGTTGCCCGGTTGGCCGGGATGCTGGATGCGGATGCTCTGGAGAACGCCCTGCAGGATATTGTTGACCGTCATGAAACATTACGAACGCTGTATCCGCCAGAAATGGGCTCTGCGAGCCAGCATATTCTGAATGCCGCTGACATCAAAGTGAAATTGAATGTAACCGCTGCTGCCGAGCAGGAGCTTCCCGAGCTTCTGACAGAAGCGTCACGCTACAGCTTCCAGCTCTCCACTGAACCGGGCATCCGTGCCGAGTTGTTCAGAACCAGCATGGATGAGCATGTGCTGTTGCTGCTTCTCCATCATATTGCCGGAGATGGATGGTCATTGTCGCCGCTCATCCGCGATCTGTCAGAAGCTTATACGGCACGCTTACAGGGTTCTGCCCCTGCTTGGGAGCCACTTCGGATTCAATATGCCGATTATGCGGTATGGCAGGAGAGATTGCTGGGGGATGAGAGGCAGCAGGACAGTCTGATTGCCAGACAGATGGAATTCTGGACCAACCAGCTGGCCCATTTACCGGAGCAGGTTACGTTCCCTGCTGACTACGCCCGTCCAGTCGCGTCCAGTTACCGCGGCGGGTCAGTTCCTTTTACGATCAGTCAACGTCTGCATGAGCAATTGATGGTAACCGCACGTGAGAATAAAGTCAGCCTGTTCATGGTGCTGCACTCGGCACTGTCCTTGCTGCTTACCCGAATGGGAGCAGGAACGGATATCGCGATCGGAACGCCGATTGCCGGACGGAGTGATGATGCGTTGGATGAAGTCGTTGGCATGTTCATTAACACCCTTGTGCTGCGTACCGACACTTCAGGTGATCCAACATTCCGCGAACTGCTGGCCCGTGTTCGGGAGGTCGATCTGGCTGCCTATGAACATCAGGATCTGCCCTTTGAACGATTGGTTGAAGTGTTGAATCCGCCTCGATCCCGTTCCAAACATCCACTCTTCCAAGTGATGCTTGTGCTGCAAAATACACCGGATATTCGTCTTGATCTGCCGGGTGTTACGGCGGAAACCCGCATGCATGGTGTGGGTTCATCCAAATTTGATCTGACGCTCGAGCTGACAGAGCAGCGTGAGCATAACGGATCTCCAGGCGGAATTGAAGGGGTGCTGGAATATAGTGCGGACCTCTTCCGTGAATCTACTGCAGGCGAACTCGTGGTCCGGTTGATGCAGGTGCTCGAGGATGCCGTGCAGCAGATGGATGAACCGATCAGCAGATTCCATGTCGTGACTCCGACAGAGCAGGCACAGCTTGAACAAGAATGGTCCCTTAAGCTAAGTGAAGATGCACATTTGACTATAGCTGAGCGCTTTGAAATACAAGCAGCAGCTCACCCGGAAGTGACTGCCTTAATCTGCGAGGATATCACTTTGAATTACAGGGAGCTGAATGCAAGAGCCAATCAGCTTGCCAGATTACTGATTGCTCAAGGCGTGGGACCGGAACAAATGGTAGCGCTGGCCTTGCCTCGCTCCGTTGAAATGGTTGTGGGCATTCTTGCTGTGCTAAAAGCAGGGGCTGCCTATCTGCCGCTGGACCCCAATTATCCGGCAGACCGCTTGACACATATGCTGACAGACGCAGCACCGAAAGTCATGGTAACGAGTACAGAGGTATACGCCTTGCTTCCGCAGGTAGCGGAAATTCAGTGTATTAATATGGACGATCCGCATACCCTGCAGCAATTGGGGATGATGGATGATAGAAACCCTGCGGATAGTGAACGCAATGGGCGTGTAACAGCTCTGAGCCCGGCTTACATGATCTATACCTCGGGTTCGACAGGCAAGCCCAAAGGGGTTGTTATTCCGAATGCCAATGTCATCCGTTTGTTGGATGCTACGCAGCACTGGTTCCATTTTGACGCGAGTGATGTGTGGACCTTGTTCCATTCCTATGCCTTTGATTTCTCGGTCTGGGAAATCTGGGGACCACTGCTGCATGGAGGACGACTGGTTGTTGTTCCTCATGAGATCAGCCGTTCACCGGGAGTGTTCCTGCAATTGCTCGCTGAACAAAAGGTAACCGTATTAAATCAGACACCATCCGCATTCTACCAACTTATGCAGGCTGATCGTGAAAATCCGTCCTGGGGGCAGCAGCTTGCGCTCCGTTATGTGATTTTTGGAGGAGAGGCTCTAGAGCTTGGCCGTTTGGATGATTGGTATGAACGCCATGCTGATGATGCGCCAAAACTCATCAATATGTATGGCATCACCGAGACGACGGTTCATGTCAGCTACCAGGAACTGCATGCAGGCAGTTCGACGGAAGGAGCGAGCAGTTGGATTGGATGCGCCATACCGGATCTACGGGTATATGTGCTGGATGATCACCTGAAGCCAGTACCGACAGGAGTAACCGGGGAGATGTATGTAGCCGGAGCGGGTTTGGCCCGTGGTTATTGGAATCGGCCTGATCTTACAGCTGAGCGGTTCGTTGCTGATCCATACGGTCCGGCAGGCACTCGCATGTACCGGACAGGAGATCTGGCGAAGCGTCTGCACGATGGCTCCCTCGATTACTTGGGCCGGGCGGATCAACAGGTGAAAATACGTGGATTCCGTATTGAGCTTGGCGAGATTGAAGCAGTGCTGGCAAAGCATTCAAGCGTGGCTCAGGCTGCTGTAATTGTCCGTGAGGACCAGCCGGGGGATAAGCGCCTTGTAGCATATATCGTTCCGGCTTCGGATACTGGAATGGTGCCCGATTCAGCTAGTTTGCGTCGTCATGCGTCCGCCAGTCTTCCTGATTATATGGTTCCATCTGCGGTTGTGGTGATGGAGATCCTGCCACTAACACCTAATGGCAAGCTGGATCGCAAGGCACTCCCAGCACCGGAGATGCAATTAACGACAGGTGGCAGAGCGCCTCGCAACCCGCAGGAGGAGATCCTCTGTGATTTGTTTGCTGAAGTATTAGGCATGCGGAGTGTAAGCATTGACGACAGCTTCTTCGAACTGGGTGGGCATTCGCTGCTCGCTGTGCGCCTGATGAGTCGCATCCGTGAAGCAATGGGCCGGGAGCCGGGCATCGGCATTTTGTTCGAAACAGCTACCGTAGCGGGACTAGCGGAGCGATTGGAGATGGATTCGGATTCCGGGAAAAGCTCGCTTCAGGTGTTATTGCCGCTCAGAACACATGGGGAGCATCTGCCTATATTCTGTGTCCATCCAGCAGGAGGGCTTAGCTGGTGTTATGCCGGTCTGATGAAACATCTGGGCATGGATTATCCGCTCTATGGATTACAGGCCAGAGGCATTGCCGAGGTTGAGGAGCTTCCAGCCACACTGGAAGATATGACGGCAGATTACATCCGTCATATCCGCTTGGTACAGCCTGAAGGACCTTACCGTCTGCTGGGCTGGTCTCTTGGTGGCAACGTTGCACAGGCTATGGCAGTGCAGCTGCAATCCGAAGGCGAGGAAGTAGAGTTTCTCGCCATGCTGGATGCGTATCCGAGTCATTATCTGCCGATTCGTGGAGAGCCGGATGAGGAAGAAGCATTAACCGCACTGCTTGCACTGGGTGGTTATGATCCGGACAGTATTGGGGATGGTCCGCTGGATATGGCAACAGCTATGCGCATACTGCGCAGTGAGGGCAGTGCGCTGGCGAGTCTGGATGAAGAGACGATCATGAAGCTGCGGAGGACCTATGAAAATTCCGTACGGATCTTGGGGGCCTACACGCCATCCCGATTCGAGGGCGATCTGATCTTCTTCCGTTCCACCATTATTCCTGATTGGTTCGACCCGATTGAACCGGAGATGTGGAATGCGTACATCGGAGGCCAGTTGGAGCGTCATGATATCGCTTGTCGTCACAAGGACCTTTGCCAGCCTGGGCCGCTGGAGGAAATCTGCCGAGCTCTAGCTGCCAAGCTGGAGGAGCTGAACAAGCGTAATATTCAACATAAATAGGAGGACAAGGCGATGAGCAACCCTTTTGAACATGAAGACAGCAATTATCTGGTGTTAATCAATGAAGAGGGACAGTACTCCCTCTGGCCTGCTTCCCTTACAGTACCCTTGGGTTGGACCTTAATGCTGGGCAAAGCCAAGCGTCGGATATGCCTTGATTACATCGCCGAGCAATGGACAGATCTGAAACCATTAAGCCTCTGTGATGAAGCTGACATGCCTGGAGCCATTCATGAGATTAGCAGATGAAAATCGGTCTGAATCCCAAGGTAATTGTCAGCATCGTCTACGTTCTGGCGATGTTTATGGTGGCCATGGATGGAACGGTCCTGAATGTAGCACTACGAACCATCAGTGAAGAGCTGGGGATTCCTCCGGCTGCTTCAAGTACATTGAATGTGGGGTATCTGGTGAGTTTGGCTGTATTCCTGCCTGTTGCGGGTTGGCTTGGTGATCGATGGGGCACGAAAAGGGTTTTCTTGTCCGCACTTGCACTGTTTACGGTATCTTCTGCACTCTGTGCAACGGCCGATCAATTAAGTACGCTGACGTTCTTCCGCATTTTGCAGGGAGCAGGGGGTGGTCTGCTTACTCCTGTAGCAATGGCGATGCTGTTTCGAACCTTTCCGCCTCAGGAACGGGCTAAAGTATCCCGAATGCTCATACTGCCCATTGCTCTGGCCCCGGCCCTGGGGCCGATTGTGAGCGGATTAATTGTGGACCAGCTCTCCTGGCGATGGATTTTCTATGTGAATCTTCCCGTCGGCATTCCAGCGGTAATCTTCGGAATGCTGTATCTGAAAGAGCATAGAGAGCAGGGAGCCGGCCGATTGGATGTACCGGGCTGGTTATTATCTGCCCCAGGACTCGCTCTGACGATGTACGCGCTTAGTCAGGGTCCACTGCGAGGGTGGACTTCACCTCTTATTATTGGAGCCGGCCTTGCAGGAATCATCCTATTAGTGTTGCTCGTAGTGGCTGAATTGCGCACGAAGCAGCCTTTGCTTGACCTACGTTTGCTGAAAGACCGCTTATTTCGCTATTCGGGACTGGTATCCGTATGCGGAGCAGCAGGTCTGCTGGGCATGTTGTATGTGTTTCCATTAATGTATCAAAATGTGCTAAACGCCACTGCGCTGGAGACAGGGCTAACCACATTCCCGGAAGCCTTGGGGCTAATGATTGCTTCCCAGCTTGTGCCCTGGACGTATCCGCGGCTGGGTCCGCGAAAGCTGATATCTATGGGTCTGATCTGCACGGTAGTGATTTTCATTACGCTTAGTCAGATCACAGTAGATACGAATCCATGGTTCATCCGTTCCTTATTGTTCGGCGTGGGTATCTTTCTGGGACAGACGGTAGGGGCGGTGCAGATTGCTTCGTTTGCCCAGATCCCGCCTTCTTCCATGGGACGAGCCTCCACCTGGTTCACGGTGCAAAATCGGCTGGGTTCAGCGGTTGGAATGGCGTTATTGTCTGCTGTTCTGGCTGGCGTGGGGACAACGACAGTATCTGCTGCTGGAACGATGGAGCCGAATATGCTGGCTTACCGTCTGGCTTTACTGGGGGCTGCTGCGTTTTTGTTAATTGGTCTATGCTTTGCCTTGAAAATCAGCGATGCTGATGCGGCTGAAACGATACGGAAGAACAGTGGCCAGGGTCTCTTTCGGAGGCAAAAGAAATCTCCATCATTGACGCAGGAATCATAATAATTCCATACTTCAAAAACATCCCTGGCGGGCTCGCCAGGGATGTTTAAGCATGATTTGATATCTGAAGAGAGGATTCGTTCGTAACCCCTCCTTCATAATAAAGCCTGATACAGCTCTTCGATTGTGATGAAATCCGGCTGGGCAGGCAAACCTTCGCCTGCGGAACAAGCTGCTAACATATGCCCGGGATCCAGTCGCATGCTGAGGAATGGATAAGAGGCTGCTTCCGGCGAGTGCCAGTGCCCATCAGCATTGCGGATCATGGAGAATGAATCAAGCGGCATAGACAGGCCCATGCCGACGGCCTTGATGTAGCTCTCCTTTAGCGTCCATAGACGGTAGAAGGTCTCCAGCTGTATCTCAGCGGGTTCCGCAGCCAGAAATTGGCTCTCCGTCATAGAGAAGAAGCGCTCCGCAATCTTCATGTCGGTGGGCGATATTTTTTCCACATCCACGCCCAGATCAGTATCACCACCAGAGATTAGAGCAATCCAATCGCCGGAGTGCGAGACATTAAATTGAACATCAGCATCGTTGCTGAGCGAAGGTTTGCCGTATTGGTTACGGGTAAACGAAAGCTCTCCCGGGTTTAGGCCAGTCAACTTACTCAGCGTCACACGGGTCAACACTTCACCCAGAACGGAGCGATATGCGTCCGCCAGGTGCACAAAGCGTGAAGCTTGTGCTCGTCTTTCCTCAGATACGTGCGAAAGAAAATGGTTCCAGTATGCCTCTGGCAATTCTGTCGGAACTTGTAGAACATGAATCGTTATCATCATTTATCACCTGACGATGTATTCGGCATCCATTGCAGACTTTCCTTTATATTCATCGGTTTCTCGGGTCTTCCCATACCGCTTCATGCCTGCTGTGTTCTTTTCCATTCCTCATGTGCGGCCTGTACCCGATCCCATATCTCTTTACGTTCTTGTTCCGTGTAATTCATCAACGGTTCATGGAACCGCTCGGCTAATACGTCTTTCCAATCGGTGTAGGTTTGTATCTCCGTTTTGCGGATACCATCGCGGTCATGCGTCCGGAGCATACATCCACGCAGCTCGGTGCTTTGAAGAGCATCCCTCTGACGGAGCAAAAACGCGTTATGCCAAGGTGAATCGGCTGACTGGCTGTAGAATTCATGCTTCGGAATGAACTCTTCCAGACTGGTAAGCACTTCGGGAGCATAGTCGACTCCTTCACTTGGCCCGTTGGGCTCATATTCAAGTCTCCATCCGCCAGGGGCAACGGATGAAGGCATTAATGTATATGTGAACGGTGCTGATCCATAGGTTCCATAACGAAGAGGAAGCGGTTCGAAGGGCATGCCACCCAGACCGACATCCACAATCCAACGTACCGCATTGGGGTCTGTATCTGGCAAAGAGACCGACAGACCGAGATGGAACGAGTTCACACGTGGCTGTTCACCATGTGGCTGAACTCCAGCACGATGCCAATGCACTGTATATCCCAGAGAGTGAAGCAGAACGCTGAATGCGCCATTTAGATGAAAACAGTAACCACTGCGCCCTTGCAAGATAAGCTGAATCGATTCTTGAAGATCGATGCCTGCAGGCCGACCCGCAAAAATATCAACCGTCTGCCAGGATAGATGCTGTACGTGTGCCTGCTGGATTTCGGACAGGAATTCCAGTGTGGGTTTCTTGATATCGTTAATGCCTATCCGTTGCAGGTAGGCCTGTATTTCAGATGGAGTCAATATAACATTCATCCAGATCACCTCGAGTCATGTAGTGGGCGTGTTATATACTGCTGCTGCCCTGAATTCATTGTAAAAGTGATCGACTGAAATGAATATACAAGTTTGCTTCAATTGTACCGGTACAATTAAGAGAGACACATACACATCTTTCCATGATTGGGAGCGTTATTTCTTTTTCTTGGTATGTTAACCGTTTGGAGTGGATATAGGTTAGAATATAGATAGAAAGCAGGATTAGGAGAGATGGAAAAATGGCTAATGATGAAGTGATTTTGACACAGGAAGGCTTGGAAAAGCTGGAGGACGAACTGAGGGATTTAAAGACGGTGAAGCGTAAGGAACTAGCGGCGCGTCTGAAACTCGCGATCAGTTACGGTGACCTGAAGGAAAATAGTGAGTATCATTCAGCCAAAGATGATCAGGCTTTTATGGAAACCCGCATTTTGATTCTGGAGAAAATGCTGACCAAAGCAAGAGTCATCACTTCGGACAATATCGACTCGAACAAAGTAAGCATTGGCTCAACCATTCTGCTTAATGATATTGAGTTTGCCGAGAAAATTGAATACATGCTGGTTGGTCCGGCCGAGGCAGATGTTGCTGATAACAAAATATCCTACGAAAGCCCGCTTGGCAAGGAACTGATGGGCAAAGAAGTAGGCAGCGTCATTCATGTCAATGCGCCAATGGGCGTTATCAAATATGAGTTGCTTGAAATTAAAGTTTAATCGGAATAGAGGTGTTTCGACAACCATGGGAATGGCTGTTGCAGCACCTCTTTTTTTGTCCGTATAGGTTGATATTCAGCTGCGTTTCTTCCGTCCATTCAGAACCTCAAAGGTCATGACATACACGACCCAGAACAGGATCACGATATGGATCATCGCAATGGAGATGCCGATGCCGTAAATCCAGCCGTTGGTCAATCCAGATCCGTGCATGTTAAAGCCTTCTCCATGTCCTCCGCCAAAACCCCCATGCCCGCTACCCATAAGGGATTGTCCTTCCTCTGCGCCAACGTCACCGCCAGAACCTGTGCTCATGATCATGGCAATATTTACGTAGGTAGTCAGGGAGAAGGCGATTGCTGCGCACATCCATTTACGTTCAAAGAACGGGACCAGAACAAAGAATAGCAAAGCAGGTATGCTGTAACGCTCATGAATTTCCGTTGGCAGCATAAAGAAGGCGAGATTCACCGCTGCACCTGCAATGAGCAGAGATGAGATACGAATTTCCTTGATTAACAACAGATAGGCTGATACGCCAACCACAGCAATAGCAAGCAGCAGCAGCCCCAACATTTTGTACGTCACTATGCCAAATAACACCGTTGCATCGTTTGTTGCCGGATCACCTAGCAGGTGATACCAGATATTCATGGCATTCAGGGAAAGCTGCGGGTACATATTAACGGCGCTTCCGTATGCATTGTTCAGCATGGCACTGAGAGTTCCGTTTGCTGCAAAATAGAGAAACACAGGCAGGGTAGCAATCATTAATCCTGCTGCAAATAGAAGCATGCCGCGAAATTGCCTGTGATAAAGCTGGCGTAGTAATACAATACCGATGACCGGGGCAATGACGATTGCCTGTAACTTCGCCAGCAGGGCAACGGAGAATATTACACCCGCCAAGAGAGGATTACTTAGAAGCAGAACGGTGGATAATACCATCAATGTACTGTGCAGGATGTCGATCTGTCCCCACATGGCGCTGTCGACCAACAGACCGGGGTTGAAGGAAAGGACTGCAAGCAGCAATAAACATGCGCCAGAGCCCAGTCGTTTGAAGGTGAGGGTTAAGGCAGCCATGGACAGGACGTCGAAGGCGATAGGCAGTATTTTCATGGACAGATTGCCGGCTGAGGCGGTTATGCCGAGGCCATCGAGTATCCAGCGGTACAACCCCAGAATGACGATAAACAAGGGGGGATAGTTCTGATCTTTGCCAAACAGGTATGATTCGCGAATACCGTACTGGTGAACAGCATTCATCCAATCGACGAACAGGGACTGATCTCCGACATAACCCCTGAATTGTGTTCCAAGGTACAACCGAAGCAGCAGACCTCCGGTGAAAATTAGAACGGCATACAGCCAGAAACGCCTGTTCCATCGGGTTTTTGGATCTGTGTAGCTCAGTGTATTCATGATTCTCCTCCTCAGCATGGGCGATTGAGATTGGTGCAAGTATAGGCGACCAAGATGAGAGCGGCATTAATTTTCGACCGTATGTGTGTGGTACGAAGCTTAAAGTTTGCTGAATGCCCATGATTTGAAAAGATGTTCTATGCAATAGACCAAGGGAGGGCCCTGTGAAACAGGACCCTCCCTCTTGATGTTTTTCTTTGGCAATTGCCGTTAATGTTTTTCCGTTCTTCAGTTGGGTAGCCGAGATCATGATCCAGTGGGTCACATCAAAATTCCACTCGCGATTGAAAAGGGACTTATTGGATAGCCCCTTGTTGCTATGCAATTGCGTTCCTAATTATATATAATTACAAAATCATTAAGAATTACGACGATATGATTGTTCAGGAGAATGATGCGGATGAATAAGAAGATACTGATCGTTGAAGACGATGTTCATATATCTAAAATCATCAAGATGAATCTGAACCTCATGAATTATGCCACCACCGAGGTGTATGATGGTCTGGCGGCATTCGAGATGCTCAAGAGGGAGAAGTTCGATCTTATTTTGCTTGATGTGATGGTCCCCCGTCTGAACGGGTTTGAGTTGATGGAGAGAATTAAGCCTTACGGCACCCCTGTAATCTTTTTGACGGCGAAAAACTCGGTCTACGATAAAGTAAACGGTCTGAAGCTGGGTGCTGATGATTATATGGTCAAGCCCTTTGAAGCGATTGAGCTACTGGCTCGTATAGAGACAGTGCTGCGCAGATATGGTCATGAAGACAGGGTGTTGGAATTTCAGCATGTCCAAGTGGATCTTGATAAAAGAGAAGTCGTGATTCAAGGAGCGCCAGTGGAGCTGACGCCGAAGGAGTATGATCTGCTGGTGGTCCTTCTCAAGAACAAGAATATCGCCCTGACGAGGGAACAATTCCTGGATAAAGTATGGGGCGGCGATTATTACGGAGAGACCCGAACGGTAGACATGCATATCAAATCGCTGCGCAAGAAGCTAGGTTTGCAGGAGCAGATCAAGACGATTTACAAAATCGGGTACCGGCTGGAGGACTGATAGATGAAATTTTGGCAGAAAATATATCTGTTCTCGATTCTCGTATTTGTCATTATCTTTAACATTGCTTCCATTTTGGTAATTGAACGCAGCCACAACAAGATGCTGGGCCAGGCAATTAACGTGGCTCTAAGCCAGAACATAAGCATTCATTCCAGCGTGGATGCCATCGTGCCGATTCTGAGAATCTATGATTCGATTGATTATGAGAAGACGGTCCTGACGCGTATTGCGAATGAATTTGTGGATAAGAACAGTGATCAGTTGGTTTATATGGATATTACGGATGATTCGCAGCGTACGGTATTTAATAACTCCGATTTCCCAATGCCCGTGGCGCGGAGCGAACTGGATAATCTGGAAGAGGACAGCATTCATTCTATTCTGCGGGAGATTGGCGCCCGGACGATTCTGTTTACCTCGAACATTACAGATATTAATCATAAAAAATATGTATTCACCTACATGAAAGATGTTACCGCGGTATATCAGGACCGGATAGACCAGTACAGCTTTTTTGCCAAAGTCGATCTGGCGGCCTGTCTTTTGTTTATGGTGATGATGTTCTTCGTGAGCAGAGGGCTGACAAGATCCATTGACCGCCTGAACCGCACAGCGAAAGTCATTGCCCAAGGGGATTTCTCGGAGCGCGTCACTCTGAAATCAAAGGATGAGATCGGTATTCTGGGGTCCAATTTCAATGAGATGGCGGAGGTTGTCGAAGATAAAATCAACGAGTTGGAGCGTAATAACGAGGAAAAGCAACGGTTTATCAATAATTTTACGCATGAGCTAAAAACGCCACTGACCTCGATTATCGGGTATGCCAATTTTTTGCGGACGACCAAATACAACGAAGAGCTGTTCGTGGACGGTCTGAATATAATTTATTCCGAAGGGAAGCGGCTGGAGTCGCTGTCACTGAAGCTGATGGATTTGATTTTGTTGCAGAAGGAACAGTTTCAGATGGAGTTGCAGGATCTCGGCGAGATGATTACGGAGATAAAGCCAGCGCTAGAGATCATGGCTAAGGAGAAGAACGTGGCGATAGTGCTGGATTGTGAAAAAGGGGAGCTGCCCCTGGAGCGCGATCTAATCAAGGTGCTGATTTTCAATCTCGTGGATAATGCGCTCAAAGCCTCTTCGCCGGAACAGACGATTGCACTGCGTACGTATTGGCAGGGCGGGAATTATATTCTAGCCGTTATTGATCAGGGTATCGGAATTGGCGTGGAGGATCAGGACAAAATATTCGAGCCCTTCTTTATGGCGGATAAATCCAGGACACGAAGCAGTAACGGCGCAGGCCTGGGTCTGGCGATATGTCAAAATGTTGCCGGTATACACGGTGCTGTCATAAGGGTAAACAGTGTTGTGCAGCAAGGGACAACGGTGGAAGTTGTCTTTGCGTCGAACCATGCTGCGGAAAGCGAGTTACGTACATGAGAAAATATAGGATGCTTTTGCTGTACTCAGCTATACTGGTGCTTGCGACAGGATGCCAAGGCTTGTTCAACAGTATTCCCAAGGATACCGTGATGATCAAAAAAATAGTACAGGAGCATAAGAACAGTGAGATCGAGTACGAAGGGGTTCTGTCCCAGGATGCGGTGAAGACACTGAGCGTACAAGCGGTGGACAAATTTTTGAACATAAAGCTGGCTCTGGATCATGCGCAGTTCGAGATTATGACTGTGGATCAGAACAAGCTCAAGGAGCTGCTGAAAGAGACCAGTCAGATTGCCGGGCAGGTAACCTTGGAAGGCATGTCCCAGCAAAGAATGCAGTTCACCAGCGATATCCAAGCGATTACCGGCGGGCTGTATTATGTAACATTGACGTCGTCGGAGGTTCCTGAGGAGTCTTATGATATTGTATTAAATGCCAAGGATGGCGACGTGTTGAAGATTTTGCGTTCCTACCGGGGAAGCAGAGCTATGCCGCGTAATTCGGAAGAAAAGGTATTTGATCTTGCCGATCGGTTTGTAGAAGAACATGGAAGCTATCCGTTGACTGAGTTAACCCCGCAGCTCGATATGACCCGCTGGGGTTCTAATGTGGAGCTGTATTATACGAGCAAGGATAACAAGACCCTGAAGTATTGTGTCGTGGTTAATTTCAGCAGTAATAAAGTCGTAGGCTTCAGCAAGGATATCATGGCGCTGCTAAGTTATAATTCCAAACGGTAGAGGGATTAAACTTAATCTATATAGAAGGTTGGTTCAAAGTCATGAATATGGCTTGGAATCAACCTTTTGTGCATTTGGCGGCGCAATCGACTAAGGAGTGAAAGGAGCCGGATGCGATGACCCCACCGGATCTGTGAGAGGCCCATGCAATTGCGCATGGGCCTACTCGATTTTGCGTACTGCCACCTGCACTCCAAACTTTACAACTTCTATATAACTCTATCTCACTTATGATATATCCGTTCTCTATACTGTTAAAGTACCCGGCAAAGGGGAGCCAAGAATACGATCAAAGAACCTAAAGGGAGATTACATTATGAAAAAATTCATGCTGATGATATTGGCAGCGATGTTCGTATTAACCATTTCTGCTTGCAGTGCGGGTACTGGAAACAGTAACGCCGGCGGCGCTGTTGAAGTGAAGACGGGCCAGCAGCCAACGGATCAATCGGCGTCTACATCAGGTCAGCCGGGAGGCTTGGGCGCACCCTCCACTACGGAGAAGAAAACCGTGGTGTTCTCTACCTTTTTCCCGAGTGATTACTTTAAAGAAGCTAAGAAAAAATATGAAGCCATGCACCCTAACATTACAATTGATCTGAGATCAGTTGAGACGGATGATGCACATTTGGAAGAGAACCTGGAGAAATTTGTGAAAACAACGGGCACGGCGATGCTCTCTGGACAAGGTCCCGATTTAATCGAGATGGATCAGCTGCCGTCTGGCGACTATGTGAAGCAAAAGATGCTGGCCAATCTTGGCGACATCATGGCCCATGACCCTGATTTTAAACAAGAACAGTATTTTACTAACATTCTGGAAGGGATGAAAGTTAACGGTGGAATGTATGGCGTGCCAATCGGGTTCTTTATCTATGGTCTGGTAGGCAATGAAGATGCGATTAAGAAGAGTGGCGTGACATTCGATGACAGCAAGTGGAACTGGGAGCAGTTCATCACGACAGCCCAGGCTATAACGAAAGGAGCCGACAAGGACCACCAGTATGCTTTGGGCAGAAGCGTGCCAGAGTATATGACCACGCAATTTGTGAATGAACGATATGCAACCTTCGTCAATCAGGAGCAGAAGAGCGCCAATTTTGTATCCAGCGATTTTACTGACCTGCTTCAACTGGTAAAAACGTTGTTCGATAAAAAAGTAGTCGGTACAGATGCACGCTTCCCATTGTTCAACACCGCCCAGATCAACTCACCATCGGATTATATCCGGGAGTTGCGGATCAGTGAATTCATTCCTGATGGCAATGCCTATACCTCGAAGCTTTATTTGAGTCCAAATGCCGATCCGCAGCATCCGGGTGGTTCCTTCCGAACCTATCAGACGATTGGGCTGAATGAGCGTTCAGCAGTAAAAGCCGAGGCGTGGGATTTTATGAAGTTTCTGCTCTCAGATGAAATGCAGAGCACACCCGACGGTACCGGATTTCCGCTGAATAAAGCCTCTTATGCGAAAAAAGCGCAAGCGTTGGTTCAAAAAGGGTCCATCCAGTCTGATCAACCGATCGGGCCGTTGAAAGGCAAGAGCTTCAAAATCACACAGCAGGATATTGATGATTTGGACAAATTCCTGAACGGGGCGACGTACCCGCTACAATTCAAGCCCTCCAAGATTGACGAGATCATCACCGCAGAGGCACAGGCTTTTTTCACCGGTCAGAAGTCGGCTGACGAAGTAGCCAAGCTCATTCAGAACAGGGTAACTACGTATCTGAATGAGTAGCAGCAAGGGAAGGAGGAGTGACAGATGACAGGAAAGCATGAAGGGATCAAGAGTTTCAGAGGAATCAGGATGCTACGTAAAGAGTGGATGGCTGCGGTACTTTTCCTGGCACCTAGCTTGATCGGATTTTCTGTATTTTATCTCATTCCGTTTGCCGTGGGGCTGCTCTATTCCTTCCAGGATAATACCATCGACGGTACGTTTGTAGGCCTCGACAACTATCAGGCGGTGCTCTCCAGCGGCTCGTTCCGCAATGCAGCCGCCAACACGCTGCTCTTTACGGGAGTAAGCGTTCCGCTCATTATTGCACTATCCCTATGCTTTGCGCATTTGCTCAACCGGAGATTGTTTATTCGGAACTGGCTCCAGACTGCGTTTGTACTGCCGCTGGTGGTTCCGGTAGCCTCGATCGTGATGATGTGGCAAATCCTGTTCGATTGGAATGGAACCCTGAATGTGTGGCTGCAGCATTTGCATATGGGACGGGTGGATTGGATGAAGTCGGGGTGGTCCATGGTGGTATTGGTGGTGGTGTATGTATGGAAGAACATCGGCTACAACATTATTTTATTTCTCGCAGGCCTGCAAAGTATTCCGAAGGATTATTATGAGACTGCGGATATAGAAGGGGCGAATGGGCTGCATAAGTGGCTGCACATCACATGGGTCTATTTGACGCCAACGATGTTCATTGTGGTACTGATGTCGATCATTAACTCCTTCAAAGTGTTCCGGGAGACGTACCTGATTGCTGGCGATTATCCGTATGATCGCATTTATATGCTTCAGCATTATATGAACAACATGTTCATGTCACTGGATGTACAAAAGCTGACGGCGGCAGCTGCGCTCATGGTAGCTAGTATCCTCCTCTTCGTAAGCTTCATGCTGATGATAGAACGCCGCTTCCGGAGCTTTATGGAATAAGGAAGGACCGTGGGCATAATGGCTTTATTTCGCAAAGTAGTGTTGACCGTAGTAATGAGTATCTTGGCGTTGGCCATGCTATTTCCAATCCTAATCACATTCTCAAACTCTTTCATGACGGAGAGCGAAATTGACTATAATTATCATCTTATTGGGAAAATGGTCAACGTTGCTGGAGGGGAGAAGAACGGTTTTATTAACTTGAAACTGATTCCCGACTGGGTTTCTTTCAACCAATATGGGGAAGTGCTGTTGCATAAACCTCTCTTCCTGCACATGTTCTGGAATTCTGTCTTTATCGTGCTGCCGATCATCATTGGGCAGGTGGTTGTAGCTTCACTGGCAGCCTATGCCTTTGCCAAGCTCCGCTTCTGGGGAAGGGAGAAGCTGTTCGTCGTATACTTAATGACGATGCTGATGCCGTTTCAGGTGACGCTTGTCCCCAACTACATTATTGCGGACAAGCTGGGGCTGATGAATAGCACATCTGCGATCATTTTGCCCGGAATATTCAGTGCGTTCGGTGTGTTTATGCTGAGGCAGTCCATGCTGCATATTCCATATTCTTACCTTGAGGCAGCCAAGATGGACGGGGCCGGACAGTTGAGGATTTTCTACTCGATCATGCTTCCGCTTATCAAGCCGGGCATGGCGGCCTTGACGGTACTGCTGTTCGTGGATAACTGGAATATGGTGGAGCAGCCGCTGATCTTTTTAGAGGATGCCTTCAAACAGCCGTTGTCCTTATACTTGTCACGAATTAATGAGGGGGCCCGCGGTGTGGCGTTCGCTGCATCGGCGTTGTATATGGCTCCCATGGTATTGCTGTTTTTATATGCGGAGTCGTATTTTATTGAAGGTATTCAATTATCGGGCATTAAAGGGTAGTTAATTCACGGGGTGATCACATTGGAAGTGCAACATGCAGGGCGCAAGAAAACAATCGCTGTAATCGCAGGCGTGTTTCTCGGGCTGCTGATATTATTCACCTTGTTCAGCAATACGTTAATGTCGTTAACCTTGCCGAAGGTAGCGCTTGTCACGGTGAGCCGCGGCGTGCTGAGTCATGAATTTCAGAGCATTGGCGTTCTGAAATGGAAAGCGGAGACTGAAGTAAGCAGTACCTCTGGCTGGAAAGTGAAGAAGGTGGCGGTCAAGAAAGGCGATGTGGTGCAAAAAGGACAGACGCTGATCACTTATGACAGCAAGGACATCAAACTGCAGATTCAGGATGAACAAGGAAGCCTCGCCAAATTAAAGCTGTCCACGGGCGGTTTGCAATATGCCTTAATGGAGGCTATGCAAGGTGGGGATAAAAAAATAATCAATGACGCAACAACCGCCTATAAAAGTCATGAGATTGATATCGAGACCCAGCAGCGGCACATTCAGAAACTGCAGGACAGCCTAAAGGAGAATTCGAAGCTGGTCGCCCCCTTTGCGGGAATAGTAACCAAAGTTAACGCAATGGAAGGTTTTCCTTCAAGCGGACCGGATGTGATGATTTCTAATCGGGATCTGGGCTTGATGTTAGAGCTATCATTGCCAGCTCCGGCAGTTGCCCTGCTCAAGGCCGGGGATGAGCTGGATGTGCAAGTGAATGGCAAGGAAGCCAAACAAATGAAGGGGCAGATCGAGAGCATTCAGGATGGTGATCCTGTGAATTCAGATATCGGGGAAAGTGCGACTGGGAATTCCACGGTTCCCATGAGGAAGCTCATCCTCTCCATTCAAGACCCTGCTGCTAAGGAAGGTGATATAGCTCAGGTTGATCTGACCCAAACGCTGGAGGATGTGGTGCTTGTACCGAATGTTGCCATTCATGATGAAGGTGGCAAGAAATATGTATTTGGCATTGAGCAAAAGGACGGACCGCTCGGCAACGCCTTTTATGTTCGTAAAGTTTATATCACGGTTGATGATGCCAATGCGTCGTTATCTGCCGTCACCGGCGGGCTGTTTGATCAGGAATCTATCATTATAGAGAGCAGTGAACCCTTGCAGGAGGGCAACAAGATTCGTATGTAGACATTCTGGAACAACATGTTTTGGTAGTCACCGTACCACCCGTTGAACGGGTGGTACGGTGACTTATTTTTTTCTGGAATTATGTCTTATCAAATGGGGGATAATGTAATTTTAGTAGATTTTGGTATAGTAGAGCAGGCATCAGCCCAGAGGATGTGGATCGGATCTTCGTCGCTTTTATCGTGCAATAAATCACGTACACGCGGTCAGGGAGGACACGGTCTGTGCTTGCGATTGCGATGTGGATTGTCGAGGCGCATCATGGTCGGATTGCTTTGTTAAGCGAAGAAGGCAGGGGAGTACATTTTAGTGTAGATATTCCTGTAAATAAATAACATTTCGATTAATTTCGATTTTCGAATGACCTGAGTGGATGACTGTTATATAATAACGGAAAAACTTAGAACAGATGGAGTAGATATAATGAATTTTAGTAAGTCCAATGATTCCAATTTGAATCAAGACGGTCCAAACAAAGGGGAACGCTTCTCACAAGCCGGATTCATTATGGCTGCCATTGGCAGCTCGGTCGGTCTGGGCAACATGTGGAAGTTTCCTTATATTACGGGAGAGAACGGGGGCGCTGCCTTTTTCCTGCTCTTTATCGTTTGTCTCTTGTTGATTGGTCTGCCCGTATTGCTGGCCGAACTTGCGATTGGCCGCAGCGGCAGAGGAAGCGCAGCAACGGCTTTTATTAAAGCAGGTGGACAAAAGGGATGGCTTGCGGCTGGATTGCTACAAGTACTGACGCCGTTTATCATTCTTTCCTTTTATGTCATCATTGCAGGCTGGACGCTGCAATATGCAGTGACGTCCTTCAGCGGTACATTGTATAACAATACCGACTTTGCCGGACAATTCGGTAATTTTGTGGGCGGTTATATGCCTTTGGTGTGGCAAGTGGTTGCAGTCCTGATCACAGGCCTGATCGTAGTCAAAGGAGTCTCCAACGGCATTGAGAGGTTTAACAAGATCCTTATACCGGCGATGCTGGTGCTGCTTGTGATTCTGATGATTCGTGCGGTAACTTTACCGGGAGCTGGAGCGGGAGTATCCTTTTTCCTGAACCCCGACTTCTCACAGCTTACGACCGAATCTGCCCTGGTTGCGCTTGGACATGCCTTCTTCTCCCTGTCGCTTGGTATGGGTATTCTCGTGACATACGGTTCATATGTTGATAAAAATCAATCGCTCGGTGCAGCAACCGTTGCTGTCGGCGCGGGTGATCTGATTTATGCGTTCATTGCCGGTCTGATCATATTCCCAACGACATTCTCCTTCGGGATTGCACCGGATCAGGGTCCGTCGTTGATATTTGTAGCACTGCCTGCTGCGTTCTCGGCCATGCCGCTCGGATTCCTGTTCGGCGGATTGTTCTTCGTGCTTCTGGCGATAGCGGCATTAACTTCAGCTGTATCCTTGCTGGAGGTTCCGGTGAAGTATTTCATGGAGCGATTGTCCTGGAGCCGTAGTCGTGCGGTATGGGTCATTTCACTTGCTGTCTTCCTCGTGGGTCTTCCTTCGGCACTTTCCTTGGGGTTGATGCCTGATCTGAAAATTGGCTCCAAAAATGTGTTTGACTGGATGGATTTTGTGGCGTCCAACATCATGCTTCCCGTTGGTGGATTGCTGGTTACTATTTTTGCCGGATACTTCTGGAAAAAGGCTGCCGAAGCATCCGGCCTGCGTGCAGGATGGTTCCGGGTATGGCTGTTCATGTTGCGTTACGTAGCGCCTATCCTGGTGCTTCTGGTTCTGCTGCACACCTCCGGTATTATTCACTTCTAAACGGTTGGGAATGGAAATGAAGAAGTAAGGTACTGTGCAGATTTGCCATTGATAAAACCTCTTGGAAGAAATGCAAAAGCCCTTGTGTTCCCTCGTCAATTTTGGGACAATACAGAGTAGAGGTTTTTTGGGTAGGACCGATGAGCCATATGCTTTTTTGCGAAAAGAGGACAATAACATGATTAAATCATCCATATATGGATTAACATTAGAGCAATTACGTACCTGGCTGCCGGAGCATGGGCAGAAGAAATCCCGTGCTTCCCGCATCTGGGAATGGTTATATCAGGAACGTGTGAACGATTTTACCGAGATGACGGATGTCCGTCAGGAATGTCTGGATGTTATTTCCGAACATTTTACAATGAACTCGCTGAGTGAACATGTGAAGCAGGAATCAGCAGACGGCACGGTGAAATTTCTGCTGCGTATGCAGGACGGCAATCTGATTGAAACCGTCTTAATGCGACAAAAATACGGTCTCACTGTATGTGTAACCACTCAAGTAGGATGTAACATTGGCTGCAGCTTCTGCGCGAGCGGGCTGATCAAGAAGAGCCGTGATCTGTCCGGTGGCGAAATTGTAGAACAGATTATACATGTACAACAGTATCTTGATGCAGCTGGCCAAGGCGAGCGGGTAACTAATGTGGTCGTGATGGGAATTGGCGAGCCGTTTGACAATTTCCAGAACATGACGGACTTCATCGAAGTGATTAAGGATCGTAAAGGATTGGCGCTTGCGGCCAAGCGGATCACCGTATCCACGAGCGGGCTGCCTGACAAGATCAAGGAATTCGCCGACAGTAATCTGCAAGTCAATTTGGCGATTTCGCTGCATGCACCGAATAATGAACTGCGTACACAGATTATGAAGATCAACCGCGCCTTCCCGATTGAGCAATTGATGGACGCGGTGGATTATTACCTGACGACAACGAACAAACGCATTATGTTTGAATATATTTTGCTTCGGGACGTCAACGATCAGCGGGAGCATGCCGCCGAACTGGCTGAACTACTTTCGAGCCGGAAGAGCATGGTCAGCGTCAATCTGATTCCGTACAATCCGGTGGATGAGCATAGCCAGTATCAGCGGAGTACCGAAGAGTCCATTCTGGGCTTTTATGATACTTTGAAAAAGAATAATATCAACGCCACTGTTCGCATGGAGCATGGTACCGATATCGATGCCGCCTGCGGACAACTGCGTAGTAAACAGATGAAAAATAATGCCGATGAATCGCAGCCAGGTCGTCTGGCTTTGGGATAAAGAGGTGAGAGAAGAAGTCAGGTTAACGCCTGACTTCTTTGTCATGATCATGCTAATTAACGCTCCTAAGTGGAGCGCTCCTAACGAACACACCACACCTTATTGTGGCAAATTACATGAATTAGAAATGCTAACGAATCTCAGCCACTTTATTACGGTAAAAACCGCAGAAAAAGGTGCATTGTAGGCTGCAAAACAGTAAATAAGCTGTATACGATTCATTACATTCTCAAAATGGCTGAATCTCCCATAAGATAACACTTGCTGGGTTCCTTAGAACCCAAAAAGAGCATCCAAAGTCTTGTTCTTGACCTTTGAGGATGCTCTTTGTTCTTTTTGTAGTTATTTCAGTTTTTTGGTCATCAGCAGATGAGGAATGCCATCTTCCATAAATACGTCCGAGGCAGCTGTGTATCCGAGACGTTCGTAGAACCCGGAGGCTTGTACCTGTGCGTGCAGCTTGGCTTTCTCCAGCCCTTGGTCGAGGGCCATCTGTTCCAGCTTATCGATTAGTACACGACCGAGGCCATGTTTACGGAAATCGAGCATCACACAGATTCGCTCCAATTTGGCAACATTTTCGACTACACGCAGTCTGGAAGAGGCAGCTGGCGCACCGTCCACGTAAAGAAGGATATGACGAGCTTCTGTATCCAGTGCATCGTAAGCGTCGAATTCATCCTCCGCAGGCACCCCTTGCTCTTCAACAAAGATGGCGGTACGTATGGCGAAGCAGGCGTCGAGCAAATCTTGGCGATTAGCTTCAACAATAGTTGTATTCATGAAATTTTCCCCTTTAGTCAATAGTAATCCTATCCTGACATGGTAAACTGGTACATAGTATGAACGTGTACCTGTCCCATGTGTTATCATGGTTAAAATTTGAACTGATTCAATTTAGTTATATCATCAATTATGTTGCGAATGCAACAATTATAGATGGAGAGTGGATACATTGACTGAAAAAAAAGAAGTGCTGCGTGAAATTGGCATGATTGCCCGCTGTCTGGATTCAATCAGCAACGTGGAATTCCAGCATCTAAACCTGTCTCGTGGACAGTATTTGTATCTTTATCGCATATGCGAGAATCCCGGCATTATTCCCAACCAGCTGGCTGAACTAATCAAAGTCGACCGTACCACGGCAGCCAGAGCTATCAGCAAACTGGAAGCGGACGGATTTATTGTCAAACAATCCGCATTAGATAATAAGAAGAATAAGCTGTTATATCCGACAGAGGCTGGTCTTGAAGCCTGGGAGTTTATCCGCAGAGAAGGAGTTCACTCGGACCAGGTGACGCTTCAAGGCTTGACGGAAGAGGAGATTGAGACAGCCGTGAACCTCTTGCGCCGAATGCGTCATAATATCGAGGTGGATTGGAAATTCGTCAAAAAAGGCGGCCGCCGGCCTTATATGGATCAATCTGAATAAATCCTATCTCTGTCCTTGATTGCTATAATCCATTTCATTTACACCTGAGTGTCCTATTATACGTATGGCTTCTTTGAAGCATGTCGATAAACGCTTTTCTTAGTAAATTCACAGAAAGTGATGCTATACTTCTTCTCATCAGGAATAACCCATTCATTATGGAGGGGGGGACAACGATCATGAACAAAGCAGCCGTAAAGAAGAAATCGTATATACCGAAGAAAGACCGTAAATGGTTATTGCTCAGTCTGGTGGTGACAGCAGTTATTTTGGCTTACGGCCTGTGGAGTATGCTGCATCTATATAACAGTACGACGAACTGGAACGACCACCACATCAGCGAGGCTTATAAGGGTTATGGCTCTCAGGCCCAGATATTGCTCTTTATCGTGCTGGCTTATTACGTGATCCTGTTTGTGATGAAACGTAAATGGCTTGACGCCTGGGCGCAAATCAGGAAACTAGCTATAAAGCTGCTGGGCATAGCCCGTCGTGTACACGTCCCGATAGCCATTGTTGCAATGGGATTGATTGCCCTTCATGTGATTGGAGCTTTTTTGTTTAACTTCAAGCTGGATTTTAATCATATTACGGGATTGCTCGCTGGGATTGCTCTGCTTCCTGTTCCGATTGCCGGGATTTTCCGTTACAAGAAGCTAGATCGGCAGTGGCATCTGAGATCGGGTCTCGCTTTTGCTGTATTGTTCCTGATCCATGCTTTTCTATAAAAAAGAAGTACAGTGAAGCGCCAAGATGGTGCTCGCTGTACTTTTTTGGTTTTAGGTTTGCCGAGGTTGAATCAAGCAAGGGTTCCAACTATAGCTTCCAAAGGTGTATAATCTTTCAGGCTGAATAGGAGAGCTGAACTTCATCCTAGGACCGGAGGGGTACGCAATGAACGAACGTGGATCTGATTTTTACGAAGATGAAGCTAATTTTGAGAAGTATATGGAACGCCGGCAGTGGCAGGAAAATGCCAATGATACGTTGGAGAAGCCTGTGATGCTGGAGCTGATCGGAGACGTTGGGGGCAAGAGCATATTGGATCTCGGCTGTGGGGATGCGAGGTTCGGAGCAGAACTGCTGGGTCCTGGCAACCTTGGTGGGAGTTACACAGGAATTGAAGGTTCAGTGAATATGATTCAGGCTGCCAATGAAACGATAAAGGGCCAGAACGCACAGATTGAGCAAGCTTATATGGAAGACTGGAGCTATCCCGCGGATACATATGATCTGGTCATTTCCAGACTGGCGATTCATTATATTGAAGATGTGAATAGCTTGTTCCGCAAGATATACCACACGTTAAAAGAGAATGGCAATTTCGTATTTTCGGTAGAACATCCTGTGATTACGTCGACGTTACAGCCTTCGGGGACCCGAACCAACTGGGTGGTTGATCAGTATTTTGTGGAGGGATTCCGGGAGCAGCAATGGCTTGGAGGTACGGTGAAAAAAATGCATCGCTCCATTGAATCCTACTATATGGCATTACAGCAGGCAGGATTTCAAGTACAGCAGCTGCGGGAATCGACGCCTCAGCGTCCGTATTTTGTGAACGAGGAGACGTACCTGCGCAGACAGCGCATTCCGTTGTTTTTATTCCTGTCTGCCCGCAAATAATACACAGAAGACTGTGGATAATTCATAAGATAACCAAACAGCCCAAAAACCTGTCCACATGTGGATAAGAGTTTGGGCTGCTTCGACTGTTCTGACTGTGAATAGATAAATTGAACTAAAGAATATTTACACTTGCCACTCCGATGACAGAACAACCTTCCGATCGCTGTTATCCCCAGATTTCTTTGATTCCCTTCTCTAAAGGGAAAATCCGGTGATAAAGGCGAACGCTCCGCATCTTCAGGTTATTTCTGTCCTCTCCGTTATCGTGTAAATGTTTAGTTCAATTTATATAGATACAGAATATTATTTTTCCGATGCTCTTACATAGACACGTTCTCCATGCCGATCCACATCCACAGGGGATTCAAAAAAGTTACTCAGTACGTCTCTGTTCATCAACTCGCTGGTTAATCCGCTATTCACGATCTCGCCCCGACGAAGCAGCAGGCTGTGACTGAACACAGGCAATATTTCCTCCGTATGATGAGTTACATAGATGAGCGAAGGGGTATCCGGCTTCTGCGTCAGCTCGTTGATACTTTCCAGCAGCCGCTCTCTGGAGAACAAATCAAGCCCATTGCAGGGTTCGTCCAGAATGAGAACACGGGGGTTAGCCATCAGGGCTCTGGCGATGAGCAGCTTCTGCTTCTCCCCCTGGGAACAGGTGCGATATTCGCGATCCCACAAATGCTGACAGCCGAGCGTACCCATCAATTCCCGTGCTTGATCCAGATCCTCGTCTGACAGTTTATCGTAGAGTCCGATGGTGGCGTGTTTGCCGCTGATGACAACATACTGTGTGCGATCGGTACCATATAATTTCTCCTGAAGGGAGGAGCTGACCCAGCCGATCGACTTCCGCAGCTCGCGCAGATCTACATCCCCATAACGGTGTCCAAGCACGGATATCGTACCTTCTGTCGGCCAGAGATATCCGGTGATCATGTTCAGGAGGGTGGTTTTGCCGGAACCATTCAGGCCAAGCAGTGCCCAATGTTCGCCTTCGTTTACACGCCAGCTGACATCGTTCAGCAGGGTGATCGGTCCCCTTTTCCAAGTAACATGTTGTACATCAATGATCATGCGTTTTTCCTTCCTTCTGTTAGCCTCTGTCTCAATTATCCTGATCTTATTGTAGTCACAAAATGACTGACGTTTCAATGCATATTAGGCGTTTCGTGGCCGATCCCGGCGCAGGAATACAGCACACACCCCGAGCAGCGGCAAAAAAGAACACAGCTTGATGACGAATGAAATGCTGGTCACATCAATCAGGGAACCGAGCACAACCGATCCAAGTCCTGCCATACCAAATGACAGACCGAAGAACAATCCCGATACCGTCCCAATATGACGCGGCAGCAATTCCTGCGCATACACTATGATGACGCTGAATCCTGACATCAGAATCAGTCCGATGATGCCGCACAGCACCATAGATAGAGCAGGTCCCGCATAAGGCAGCAATAGTGAAAATGGTGCAGTACCCGCAATGGAGAACCAGATCATCGGTTTACGTCCATAACGGTCAGCCAATGGGCCGCCGAGCAAGGTGCCAACCATGCCTGCAAATTGCAGAACGAACAAGCAGATCTGAGCTTGCGAAAGAGGCAGGTTATACGCATCGGCGTAATAAAAAGCATAGTACCCGGTCATGCCAGCAATATATACGAATTTGGAAAACAGCAGCAGGATGAGAATACCCATTGTAAAAGCGATAGATCCCCGACTTACAGGCTGGACAGCAGGCTGTACAATGCCGTTTGCCTGTACAGGCTGTTGCTGACGGCTGCGATTGTCCGCCAATTTGTCTCTATACCAGCGGCTAACGGAAGACTGGATAAAGATCCCGATCAGGGCAAAGGCCATCAGCCACAGAAAACTAAGCTGCCCATGCGGGAGCAGGATAAAGGCAACGAGCAATGGGGCGAGAGCCTGACCGGTATTACCACCGACCTGGAAGATGGACTGTGCCATTCCGCGACCGCGACCAGCGGCCAGATGGGCGACACGTGAGGATTCGGGATGAATAATGGATGAGCCTATGCCGATCAATGCTGCGGAGACAAGCAGCATCCATAACTCGGAAGACAAGGCAAAGCCGAGAACACCAATCAGGGAGAATAACATGCCGCCGGGCAGCAGGATCGGCATCGGCTTGCGATCAGACATATAACCGACCAGCGGCTGAAGGACCGATGCGGTAATATTCAATGTGAAGGCAATCCAGCCCATCTGGGCGAAACTGAGCTGCATGGTTTGCTGGAACAGCGGGAAAGCAGACGGAACAACGGTCTGCATCGCATCATTCAGCAGAAGGCGAAGCTGACCCCGGCAAGCGCCCAATTGGCGGAGTGATTGATTTGCATTTTGCTTACAGCGGCTTGAGCCACGGGAGATCACCTCGAATTATTTTTTACCATGATAAAAGATACAGGCCGCTATTGTCTTTGTGAAAAGTGCTTGGAAAGTGAGCACGATTTGCTATAATGTCAGCAGGTGAGGAAACGATGGAATTAAACATGATGCTGAATGGATTGGAATTGTGGAAAGCTTCTGGCGGATTCGCCAATGAACCCCATGTGCACGATGACTGGTATCAGGTAACGATGCCTGTAAAAGGCGAGTGTCATCTGGTGCAGGAACAGCAGACATATCCTCTGCAAGCAGGATTGGGGATTATTGCCCATCCCCGGATGGAGCACTTTTTCGAGATTGGTGCGGATTCCGCGGTTATCGTTATCAAGTTTCGCAATCCGCCAGTTGGCGGCTTGGAGGATTCAGATCAACAAGGAGCGCAGACTGAGTTTCGGACCACACAAACCTTCGATCCGGCTGAGATCAGCAGACTGTTTCGAGGCTGGAACGCCATTTTGCTGGACGATGCGCCCGAACCATTGCAGATACAGGAAACGGAGCTTGCGGTAGAGACATATCTTGGACGGATGCTGTCTGCTCAACCAAATGGGAGTAATCTGAAGCTGGCAAACACAGGAATGGGTGGGGTAGTGAGTGCGGGCGGGAGCCTGGTTTACGGGCAGCTTCAGAATCTGCTTCAGCGAACAAGCGGCAACGGCGGCGCGTTCATCGACCCCCATCTACGGCGCGTGCTGGAGTATATACACAGTGACTATACAAGTCCAATGGACATCGAATCCATGGCGGCGGTTGCGCACCAGAGCAGATATCATTTTATGCGTTCCTTTAAGGCACTGACAGGTTCAACGCCGTATCAGTACGTGCTGAATTTGCGTGTGGAGGAAGCGACCCGACGACTGCGCCATACAACAGATTCGGTGACCACCATCAGCTTTGGGTTGGGGTTCTCCAATGTCAGTCAATTCTACAGGGCGTTTCAGCGAGTGACAGGTGTAACACCGATGGAGTATCGGAACCAGATGTAGAAATCCGAAGACGTTGGGCTATAAGTACACGTTTCAAAAATAAAACAATCCTGCGCTGCGCCAGAACGCTGGCGGAGGAAGGCGTGAAGCTGAACGCGATTTGTCGCAGGGCAGGACTGAGTCTGGATCAGGATGGTTCGTACAGTTATTATGTCAGCGAGCAGATTGTGAGTGACTCGTTCATGGGCGTGGCACCGCTACTGCTGGCTGCGCTGGAAATGGAGGAATTGCTATGAACAAACCTCTGTCACAAGGAGCGAATCTGGATCTGTACCGGAATGGTTACCGGGTTGCTGCGGACGGTAGTGGCGATTTTCCCACTATTCAGGCTGCGATTGATGCGATTCCGGTCGACTGCACTGAAAAGTATACGATTCGTATAAAGCCAGGCACCTATGTTGAAAAACTGCACATCGAGAAGCCGATGGTCCACCTCGTTGGTGCGGGAGCCGATCAGACCATCATCACGTATGATGATTACGCGCTCAAGAAGTTCCCGAACGGGGAGTTGTATCATACCTTTCATTCCTACACGGTCTTTATCGGTGAAGATGATTTTACCGCAGAAGGGCTTTCTTTCGTAAACTCGGCTGGACCTGGTGGTGAGGTTGGTCAGGCATTGGCCGTCTACGTGGATGGGGATCGGGCAGCCTTCCGGCATTGCCGATTTATAGGTCACCAGGACACGATCTTTACCGGGCCGCTGCCTGAGCAGCCGATGGACCGGAGTTTCTTCGGGGGGCCACGTGACGGGGCGGAGCGGCGGAAGCTGCGCCAATATTATGAGGACTGTTACATCGAGGGCGATGTGGATTTTATTTTTGGCTCGGCTACGGCGGTGTTCCAGGGGTGTGAGATCTTTGCAAAGAACCGTTTATCCGACTCAGCGGCGGCGGAGGGAGATGTGAACGGCTGGATTACCGCTGCCTCTACACCCGAGGATGTACGTTATGGCTATGTGTTTATCGATTGTGACCTAACCAGCAATGCCCCCGCCCAGTCCGTATATCTGGGCAGACCGTGGCGTAATCATGCCAAAGTCTGCTTCCTGAACTGTTGGATGGGCGCACATGTGAAGCAGGAGGGCTGGCACAATTGGAACAAGACCGATGCGGAAGCGACGGTTGCGTACGTTGAATATCATAGTGCGGGGCCTGGGGCCGGAAGTGTGATGGGGAGAGTTCCATGGGCGAAAATACTCAGTGAGCAGGAAGCGGCCGAATACACTGTGCCTGTTATTTTATCCGGCGAGGATGGGTGGCAGCCTTTCGAAGGTATGCTGTCATTTGAACAGCTTCCTCGAAATTAAAATAAACGTGGTAATACATCCGTTACTTTAAAATAAAAAAAGGCCGTCTATCACGTCTCTTAATGACGTGGTAGGCGGCCTTTTTGTGCGGTATATTACATTTTTCGCCCCCCATAGAAATAATTTATCCCTTAACTCAATTGCATTTTACTGATTAAATACAGGGTGAGGATCTGTAAATTCCCTGTAAAATTTGGTTGATGCCTGCAAAAAGAGAAAACGAGAGGGAAGGTCCATTTTGATAAGGAAAGGGAGTGAAGCGACGCTCATCGTAAGACGGTTTTACATGCTCTATAGATCGCGGATCACATGTAAGTGCACCAGTGAAGCATGGTTTGCAAGGTGAAAATAACCTGAATACAGGAGGGATTTTGCTTGAATCAAGCTGTTCGATTCCGCCCGGTCATTACATTCGCTTTGGCATTTATTCTGATTATTACGTGGTTTGCACCAAGAGCAGACGCCGCTGCCCAGTGGCAGGCAGGCACCGCATACAAAAAAGGAGATCTAGTAACCTATTTAAATAAAGATTATGAATGTATTCAGCCCCATACGGCTTTGACCGGATGGGAGCCCTCAAATGTGCCTGCATTGTGGAAATACGTCGGGGAAGGTACTGGAGGGGGGACTCCAACTCCGGATACGACACCACCTTCCGTTCCTGCAGGTTTAACCTCATCCTTCGTCACGGATACATCGGTCAATCTTACCTGGAACGCATCCACGGACAATGTGGGTGTAACCGGATATGAAGTGTACCGGAACGGTACTCTCGCGGCGAACACTTCAACAACTACGGCTGTAGTAACAGGACTGACGGCCGGCACCACATATGTTTTTACAGTCAAAGCAAAAGATGCGGCAGGCAATCTTTCCGCTGCAAGTACCTCACTCAGCGTTACGACTCCCACCGGACCTTCGAATCCTGGGCCAACCGGCAGTAAATGGCTGATCGGCTACTGGCACAATTTCGACAATGGCTCTACCAATATTAAACTTCGCAACGTGTCAACAGCCTATGACGTTATTAATGTCTCCTTTGCCGAGCCAATCTCACCCGGCAGCGGAACGCTTACTTTTACGCCGTATAACGCTACGGTAGAAGAGTTCAAGTCGGATATTGCATACCTTCAGAGCCAAGGGAAAAAGGTACTGATTTCTATGGGAGGAGCCAATGGCACAATTGAGCTCACGGATGCGACCAAGAGACAACAGTTCGAGGATTCTCTAAAATCCATTATTTCGACTTACGGATTCAATGGCCTCGACATCGATCTTGAAGGAAGCTCCTTGTCTCTAAATGCGGGGGATACCGATTTCCGTAGTCCGACGACTCCGAAGATCGTTAACCTGATTAACGGCGTGAAAGCGCTTAAATCACATTTCGGTGCCAATTTCGTTCTAACTGCTGCACCGGAAACGGCCTACGTTCAGGGCGGATATCTGAACTATGGTGGTCCTTGGGGAGCGTATCTTCCAGTGATTCATGCCTTGCGCAATGACCTGACCCTACTGCATGTGCAGCACTATAACACCGGTTCGATGGTGGGGCTGGATGGGCGCTCTTACGCTCAAGGGACAGCCGATTTCCATGTCGCCATGGCCGAAATGCTGCTTCAAGGCTTTAACGTAGGCGGAAGCTCTGGTCCATTCTTTAGTCCTTTGCGACCGGACCAGATTGCGATTGGTGTACCTGCTTCCCAGCAGGCGGCTGGAGGCGGCTATACGGCGCCAGCTGAGCTGCAAAAGGCATTGAATTATCTGATCAAAGGAGTATCATACGGCGGTTCCTATACATTGCGCCAGCCTGCGGGCTATGCCGGTCTCAAGGGCATTATGACCTGGTCAATCAACTGGGACGCGTATACGAATAACCAGTTCTCGAACGCACATCGTCCATTCCTGAATGGACTTAGCACGCAAAAGACAGAGGAGGTTGTGTATTAAATGATAAATTTAAATAAACACACTGCTTTTAAGAAGACTGCAAAGTTTTTCCTTGGTCTTTCCCTGCTTTTATCCGTTATTGTTCCTTCTTTTGCACTCCAACCTGCTACGGCCGAAGCAGCAGATTCTTATAAAATTGTTGGTTACTATCCGTCCTGGGCTGCGTATGGCAGAAACTATAATGTAGCCGATATCGATCCGACCAAAGTGACGCATATCAACTATGCGTTTGCCGATATTTGCTGGAACGGCATTCATGGAAATCCAGACCCTTCAGGACCCAATCCTGTAACCTGGACCTGCCAGAATGAAAAAAGCCAAACGATCAATGTTCCGAACGGAACGATTGTGCTCGGCGATCCATGGATCGATACGGGCAAGACCTTTGCAGGGGATACGTGGGATCAGCCCATTGCAGGCAATATCAATCAGCTGAACAAGCTGAAACAAACCAATCCTAACCTGAAAACCATTATCTCCGTCGGAGGATGGACGTGGTCCAACCGCTTCTCTGATGTAGCTGCGACTGCTGCAACTCGAGAGGTCTTTGCGAACTCTGCCGTCGACTTCCTGCGGAAGTACAATTTTGACGGGGTAGATCTGGACTGGGAGTACCCGGTATCCGGCGGACTTGATGGTAACAGCAAACGTCCTGAAGATAAGCAAAACTACACATTACTCCTGAGCAAAATCCGTGAAAAACTCGATGCAGCGGGAGCTGTGGACGGCAAGAAGTATCTGCTTACGATTGCAAGCGGTGCGTCTGCGACCTATGCTGCCAATACGGAGCTTGCAAAAATTGCTGCCATCGTCGACTGGATTAACATTATGACATACGATTTTAACGGGGCTTGGCAGAAAATCAGCGCACATAATGCGCCATTGAACTATGATCCTGCGGCTTCAGCCGCTGGCGTGCCAGATGCCAATACATTTAATGTGGCTGCCGGAGCACAAGGGCATCTGGATGCAGGCGTACCGGCTGCTAAACTCGTGCTTGGTGTTCCATTCTACGGCCGTGGCTGGGATGGATGTGCACAGGCAGGCAACGGCCAGTATCAGACGTGCACGGGTGGTTCTTCCGTTGGAACATGGGAAGCAGGCTCCTTTGACTTCTATGATCTGGAAGCCAATTACATCAACAAAAACGGATACACACGTTACTGGAATGACACGGCCAAAGTGCCATATCTCTATAATGCGTCCAACAAACGCTTTATCAGTTATGACGATGCAGAGTCCGTTGGATATAAAACGGCTTATATCAAGAGCAAAGGGCTCGGCGGAGCGATGTTCTGGGAGCTCAGCGGTGACCGTAACAAAACACTCCAAAACAAACTGAAAGCCGATCTGCCTACCGGAGGTACAGTGCCACCAGTAGATACGACGGCACCAAGCGTACCAGGGAATGCCCGTTCGACAGGCGTGACGGCAAACTCGGTGACGCTGGCATGGAATGCTTCAACAGATAATGTAGGCGTGACAGGCTATAACGTCTATAATGGCACTAATCTTGCGACAACAGTAACCGGAACGACCGCAACGATCAGCGGACTTACAGCGGGTACGTCATATACCTTCACGGTAAAAGCAAAAGATGCGGCAGGTAATCTGTCTGCAGCCAGTAATGCAGTAACCGTAAGCACAACAGCTCAGCCGGGAGGCGATACACAAGCGCCAACTGCACCGACAAACCTTGCTTCCACCGCGCAAACGTCCTCCAGCATAACGCTTAGCTGGACGGCATCCACAGATAACGTGGGTGTAACGGGTTATGACGTTTACAACGGGACAACACTGGCGACAACAGTAACCGGAACGACGGCAACAATCAGCGGGCTTGCGGCCGATACCTCGTATACGTTTACAGTAAAAGCAAAGGACGCAGCAGGCAATGTGTCTGCTGCGAGCAACTCGGTGAGCGTGAAAACCTCGGCAGGAACGACGAATCCCGGCGTTTCCGCTTGGCAGGCCAACACAGCTTACACTGCAGGACAACTGGTCACATATAACGGTAAGACTTATAAATGTTTGCAGCCCCACACGTCCTTGACAGGTTGGGAACCATCCAATGTGCCTGCCTTGTGGCAGCTTCAATAGTTAAAATTTTAATTACAACATTTTGAATTGAAACGGGTATTAGACAAGAAAAACCACCGATCTTTGATCCGGTGGTTTTTCGCTCATATGAATGAAATTCTCGCCGTGGTTAGTATCCGGAAATTTGTCTGGAACGTTGTGATACCAAGGAGTTTCTGCTTTGCTAATCGGATGATGGAGTTGAATAAAATGTTACGTAAATATCAACAAATAAAATACATTTTTTAAACTTGTTGGATAAATAGGTTGGTATAATGATAGGGGAAATCTGTATATGAAAGCGGGGGTTACAATTAAAAAATATATTTTGATGTTAGCTCCATCGGTATTACTGCTCAGCGTACTCCTTGCCTGTAACAATCAACAAGACGCTGGAGCGACTACACCTGGCAATAATATAAATCAACAAACCACTAATCATTCATCTACATCTACATCTACATCTACTCTAGAACAAAATTCTTCAGTTGTTATATCTAGTTTATTTTCTAAGTCTTCATTATCAGATTCAATTGTCATTGATTCTATTAATGAAGACCGTTCTATTCGGGCAGAACAACAAACAGATAAGGGAACACTGCTTATGGTTTCCAATGGTAAGGAAGAAAGAGGACATTTAAACGTATCAAGTACGCAGGGACAAGAGGGAGATCAGTCCTTCCAGAGTAATTATTCCATTATTTATAAATATGATGGTCAGGATAAAGTTTTATTTGAATTACCAGCTTATATATTTATCCAACCATCAGAAAAAAAATTAAAATTTGTAAAAGTGAGTTTTAAAGATGCTGATGTTTATGCCCTCACCCCACAATATAAAACGGGGCATGGATTGGAAGCCTATGTACTCGCAATCGACAAACAAAGTGGGGACGCATTCCCATTAGAGATCGTTAAAGATGGCCATGTTTTTAAGAGACTTCTGTATTCTGAATCTGAACCCGTACTTAATGTTGAAAACAATAGTTTAGTTGTCCATTCGCCCATAGGTGCTGGAACCCCTAAAGAAGATGCAAAAGACGTTCTTTATAAACTCAATTTGAGTACTAAGCAACTCATCTCTGAATAAAATGAAATCCTTAATAATAATCGCAATGGAGGATATATTCTTGAAAAAAATTATAATTGCCACAATGGCAGGATCTATTTTATGGTCCGGATGTGGTGCAAGTAATCACTCTTCGATTCCGATAAAGATTGATGAAAACGCGTCCAAAGAAAGTGCTGCAACACCAGCTAAATCAACTCTTAATACACTACTATCCAAGACTTCAGATAAGAGAATTACTGTTTATGGTGTTCAATTCAGATTTCAATAGGTCATTATCTAGGTGATGCAATCGTTAGATATGCATTTGTTAATGGAAGAATCGAACCGTCTAAAATAGAGTTTACAAAAGAAGGCGCTGGAGTGTCCTTCTTCAATGTGAATCTACATCAAAAATCCTCCAACTTTCGTATATAACGAGAGTTGGAGGATTTGCGCTACTTATTTTATCTAAAAATTTAAAACGGACTAATCAGAAACCTTCAATTAGAAATCAAAGTTGTCCGGGTCAGGTCCAACGCGAACGTCTTCGTTCAGGGCGCTAATGCGCTCCATTTCATCATTGGACAATTCAAAGTCGAAGATGGAAGAGTTCTCTACAATGCGTTTTTCTTTGGTGGACTTCGGAATGGTGATGACACCGTTCTGCAAGTCCCAACGCAGGATGACTTGTGCTACCGATTTACCTTTCGCAGTGGCAATCTCAGTCAGGACTGGGTTGTCCAGAAGTTGACCCTGCATCAGCGGGGACCATGCTTCGAACTGAATTCCATTGTTTTCACAGAACGCTCTAAGATCAACTTGAGTCAGACGAGGGTGGTACTCCACCTGATTAATCACTGGTTTCACTTCGGCATCCTGCATCAGATCTTCAAGGTGATGGATCTGGAAATTGCTGACGCCAATGGCTTTGACGCGGCCTGCTTTGTACAGCTCCTCCATCGCTTTCCATGCACCTTTATATTTACCTGCCTTTGGCCAGTGAATCAGATACAGGTCCAGGTATTCCAGTCCCAGTTTGTTCAGTGATGTCTCATAAGCAGCAAGCGTCTCCTCGTATCCGAGGTCTTCGTTCCACACTTTGGATGTGACGAACAGATCTTCACGCTTCAAATTATTTTCTTTTAGCGCCTCGGCAATCGCTTGACCTACACCCGATTCGTTGCCATAGATAGCGGCTGTATCAATGCTGCGGTAACCGTGAGCAATGGCTTGTTTAACAGCCTCGATTAATTCGGCTCCTTCTTCTACCTTAAATACGCCAAGTCCGAACCAAGGCATATGAACACCGTTATTTAAAGCTACTGTGGATTGTAAATGTTGTGCTGTCATGTGAAGTCCTCCTCATAGTATGAACCAAAATAGTAGTAATGAGTAAAACGATAAATCCTGTTGTCCTTCATTAAGTCATAGTAGATTAAATTCGAATTAACGTATTATACTAGATTTACAATAAAGGGGAAACCGGTTCCGGATGATTGCTTTAACACTGGAATGATGCATGGTTTAGCCTGTTGCTCTGACTGAACCTGTCTTACGTCTCGGATGGAGAATAGGGATCTTTACGATCAAGCGCTCTTGCCCAACCCGTCAGAAGAACGGCAACCAGGACCATAATTGCACCCACCCATGTGGTATGAATCAGACCGATGGAGTCCGTGATTACACCGCCCAAATAGGCACCGATGGCGATCCCTGCGTTAAATGCCGCGATGTTGAAGGCGGACGCCACGTCTTTGGCCTGCGGTGCATAACGTTCTGCTAGCGTCACGACGTACATCTGAAGCCCTGGCACATTCATGAAGGCAAGCAGACCCATCCCTAGAATGGTGATTAATGCTGCAAACTTGAATGGAACGGTGAAATACAGGATGCCCAGAATGATGGTCTGAATGATAAACATATAGAACAGTGCTCGGAGCGGATTGCGGTTGGCCGCTTTTCCTCCGATAATATTACCGATCGCAATGGCGATTCCGTACAGCAGCAGAATTCCCGCAACTGTTTTGTCGGAATAACCGCTGATGTCATGCAAAAGTGGGGACAGGTAGGTAAACACAACAAACGTTCCGCCATATCCCACAGCGGTAATGGCTAAAGCCAGCAGCAACCGTCCGCCTGTCACCAGCTTCAACTGTTCGCGGAATGCAGTCCGCTTTCCGCGTTGCAGCGTGGACGGTACAAGAATCATGTTACCGATGAAGGCAATAACACCGACGACAACGATAAGAATGAAAGCTGCACGCCAGCCCCAGTTCTGACCGATGAGTGTTCCCAGGGGTACACCGGTTACCGTAGCGATGGTCAAGCCGGAGAACATAATGGCAATGGCGCTCGCCCGGCGATTTGCAGGAACCAGGTCTGCCGCAATGGTGGAACCAATGGACATGAATACGCCGTGTGCCAGAGCGGAGACAATTCGCGCAATGAGCAGCATGGTAATTCCGCTCGATAGCGCAGCCATGGTGTTACCCGCGATAAAAACGACCATAATGGCAAGCAGCAGTGTCTTGCGTGACACTGTTGACGTTAGTGAGGTTAGAATCGGTGCCCCGAAGGTTACACCTAATGCATATAAAGTAACGGTCAGTCCCGCCGTCGTTACGGAAATACCCAGGTCATCTGCAATAAGGGGCAGTAATCCAACACTGATAAATTCAGTGGTGCCGATGGCAAACGCACTGATTGCCAGCGCCAGCAGTGCCCAGGTACTGCGTTTTGAGTCTTGAATCATTTTTTGTTCAACTCCTAGAATGTAGATTTACTTACCGGCAAATGCTATTATGAGTTATTCGACATAAAATGAATAGTACGTACTTTTTAGTACTCTACGTACTTTTTAGTGCCTATATAGCATTTGTTTTTATAAATTAGAATTCCGGGAGGATATTCAGCATGATCAGAAAGAAATATAATATTTCCGTTGAAGCGACGCTTGAAGTCATCGGTGGCAAGTGGAAATGCGTCATTCTCTGCCATCTGACACACGGGAAGAAACGGACCAGTGATCTGAAGCGTATTATGCCCGCAATTACGCAGAAAATGTTAACGCAGCAGCTTAGGGAGCTTGAGGATGACGGGATCGTGAACCGTATTGTCTATAACCAGGTTCCTCCCAAAGTGGAGTATGAACTGAGTGAATATGGCCGAAGTTTGGAACCGATTCTGAACGCCCTATGTAACTGGGGAGATCAGCATATTATTAAGGAATACGGAGACAAATCCTCCGTGTTGGAGGATAATGGGCTAAATGATTTTAACACGGACAACAAGGAGCTGATGAAGCCATGAACTATGAAATTCTATATGATGGTGCATTTGCGATGCTTAAGGTGCAATTGCAACGGGGAGAACGGTTCAAGGCGGAAAGCGGTGCAATGGTATCCATGACACCAACCGTTGATTTGAAGGGATCTGCTGAAGGCGGCATGTTTGGCGGAATCGGACGGATGCTCAGCGGCGAGAAATTCTTTTTTCAGGAATTGACGGCTGCAGGGGGATCTGCAGAAATTCTGCTCTCGCCGTCCAGCATGGGAGATGTGGAGGCGGTTGAACTGGATGGTTCCTATTCGCTCTACGTACAGAAGGATGGATTTCTGGCTGGAACGGAAGGCATTCAGGTGAATACCAAAATGCAGAACCTGAAGAAAGGTCTCTTCTCTGGAGAAGGTTTCTTTATTATAGAAATCAGTGGTCGAGGAACCGTGTTCCTGTCTTCCTATGGTGCCATCCATGCCATCAATCTGGCTGCGGGTGAAGAAGTCATCGTGGATAATGCTCACTTGGTCGCATGGCCGAGTTATGTGGATTATCGCATTGAGAAAGCATCCCAAGGCTGGTTATCCAGCGTGACGAGTGGAGAGGGATTGGTATGCCGATTCCGGGGTGAAGGTACCGTTCTAATTCAGAGTCGTAATCCGCATGGATTTGGCCAATGGGTGAAACAATTTATTCCTTCACGCTAATGTTTCCCATTACAAATGTACAACGTTGAAACACATCGGTTCCAACATTCGTTATAAGATAGATGAAGCTCAAGGTGTAATGATGGAGGTATATGAAATGGAAAGCTCACGGTATAAAAATGCTCAGGAAAGCCCGGGGTATCTGCTATGGCAGGTGACTACGATGTGGCAAAAGGAAATACGCAAGGTGCTGGAGCCTCTGGAATTAACCCAACCCCAATTTGTATTATTGCATGCCTGTGTGTGGCTCAATGAACGCGACACTGAGGGCAAGGGAGTAACCCAGGTCCAGCTAGCGCATTTTGCCAATGTGGATGTTAATGTTACTTCTCAAGTTCTCCGTGCTCTTGAAAAGAGAGAGTTGATTACTCGCAAGCGTCATCTTACAGATACCCGTGCGAATATTATTACAACCACGCCGGAAGGAACCCGCTTGGCGCTTGAAGGTATTCATCTAGTTGAAGCCGCCGACAAGGTGTTCTTTGATGTGTTAAGTGGTCGCAAGGACGAATACATGGAAATCATGCAGGAATTTATCCGACATAAAACAGATGTTTAGTTCATAGAACAATATTTTCTTATGCTTTATTAGACTACAGTGTGTAGTGAAGTTGGAAGTTGTCATGTTAATCTAATTCTGATTTTCTTATACAAAAGTTGAAATAACCTCCCTGGCTTTTTAGCCGGGAGGTTATTCCTGTTGCTTCAATTTCAATCTATCCGATATGTGGCAAACGGCTTACCATAGCGAAATGAGTCGCTGAGTTGATCGAGCTCGGTGATCATGTCATCGCTTAGTTTCATGTCCAGACTAGCCAGATTATGCTCCAGCTGTTCGGGGCGGGTAGCGCCGACAATTACGGTTGAAACGGCAGGTCGTGCCAGCAGCCAGGCGAGTGAAAGTACACTCGGGGAGCATCCGAATTCGGCTGCTTTCTGGCTCACTTGTTCACCTAAGTTAATGTTACGCTCAAGCAGGAATCGGTTGAAGGCGGGATCGGTATCCGCCCTGGAACCGGAAGGTATGCCTGCTTGACCATTGTATTTGCCCGTCAGAATGCCACCAGCCAGCGGGAAATACGGGATGATGCCAACGCCCTGATCAAGGCACATCGGTACAAGTTCAAGCTCAGGTGTGCGATCAGCCAGAGAGTAGCTGGTTTGGGTCGAGATATAACGTACATATCCTTTCAGCTCGCTGGTGCCAAGAGCTTTCATCAGCTCCCAGGCTGCATAGTTGGAGGCCCCGATATAGCGGACTTTGCCGGAAGTGACCATATCATCCAGTGTGCGCAGCGTCTCATCCAGCGGTGTGTACGGATCAAAAGTATGGATCTGATACAGATCCACATAGTCCGTCTGCAGACGCCGCAGGCTATGTTCAAGCTCTTGCTGCAAATGATAGCGAGAGGAACCGCGCCCATGGGGACCGTCATGCCGGGGGAGTCCGGCTTTGGTAGCAAGCACAGCGTTTTCCCGTCGACCTGTAAGGGCCTGTCCGATAATCCGCTCCGATTCCGTTCCGGCGTAGATGTTGGCGGTATCGATAAAATTAATTCCCTGATCCAGTGCCGCATGAATAATGCGGATCGAAGTCGGGTCGTCCGCCCGTTTACCAAAGGCATTGGTGCCAAGTCCAAGTGCGGAAACGCGTAGACCGCTGCTTCCCAAACGTCGATATTCCATCGTTCATCGCTCCTTCTGTGTCATTTCTTGTATAGCAGATTATAACGTAATCTATTGAAAACGTGTTATTAATATAGTTAAATGATTCTAAGACCGTTATTAAAGGAGATATGATGGAAAACAGTGCCGCACATTTAACTAGACGGAAGCCGAAGAAACCGAAGAAGAGATGGAAGAAACCTTTAATTATCATCCTGAGCACGCTCATTGTGCTGGGGGGACTCGGATTTATCTATCAAAAGCAACTCGTCGTGTTTGCATTTAACCTGTTTGCTTCGGATACGGTAAAGGAAACGCTCGATGAATCCTTCAAGCCGGTTGGCGATAAGGATGCACCCGTTGTAGAACACACCGATCCATTCTCGCTGTTGTTGCTAGGGATTGACCAACGGGATAACGAACCAAGCCGTTCGGATACCATGATCTATTCTGTCGTTCGTCCGGAAGAAAATAAAGTGCTGCTGCTGTCCATTCCGCGTGACTCTTATACCGATATTGTCGGCCGGGATGTGAAATCGAAGATTAATTCAGCCTATGCGCATGGTGAAGCCAAGATGGCGATGGATACTGTGGAGCATCTGTTGGAAAACAAAGTTGATTTCTATGCCGCGATTAATTTTAACGGACTCAAGGATATTGTTGATGCGGTTGGCGGTGTTGAATTGCCAATCAAGAAAAATATTGAGAATAAGATGAAAGCGCATGAGAAGCTGTTTGTGGAAGCGAACAAACCAATCTATAGCGGCGAAGAAGCGCTGGGCTATGTGCGTTACCGGGAAGACTCCGATTTCAATCGGACGATGCGTCACCGTCTTTTCCTCAGTGCATTCATGAATCGTGCGCTTGAGGTCAAAAATCTGACAAAGATCCCGGACGTGATCCAGATTGCCGGATCGAATTTTACAACCAACATGAACTCGGATTTCATCGTAAAGTTTGCCGAGTCTCTATATATGAAAGACACCACACCAACAATCAGCAATTATATGCTGAAGGGTGAGGGCGCAACGCGCAGCGGAACATGGTACTATGATTTGTCAGAGAGTGATCTGCAATATGTGCGGACCTTGCTTGCTAACTGGCTGGACCCGGATGCCACCGAAATTATGGAGCCTGAATCTGCTGAAGCAACTGAAGTGGATAAAACATAGAGTAGAAGCACTACTAAAGTGATTCACTGTTGCTGCCAATAAAACACAACGAAGTGCACGGGAGCCTAGGCTTCCCGTGCACTTTTTAGTATTGTTCAATATGAGTTTATTTGATTCCAATGCCTTCAGTCTTTTGCGGCCCTGAAGACGGTTTAGTAGACACGGGCAGCAGAGCAGTCAGTCGATCCAGATCGAATTCCTCTGAGCTGTTGTCCACGGAAATGACCTCGATATTCTCCCACATGCATACATTGGCTTGAAGTCCCTGAACAAAGGTTTCCCAGTGCTCCAGCTTCCATTGGTCCCGCTCCAGGCCGCGGTTCTGCAACCGCTGATGAAGAACATTAATACTCACATCCACCTGCAATACGATTGGAATGACGGCTTCCCACTGATATTTGCATATCAAATATTGAATGTAATCGCTTTTAGAAAAATAACCGACAAAAGGTGCATCCAGGATGACGGATCTGCCCAACTGAAGATTGTCATTCGCCACGTTTAACAAAGTTTCGTATTCGAGCGGCATAACAGTATCACGATAATAGGCATTGGCGTCACGAGCATGAGGGGAATACCCTTGCGCTTCCAATAACTCTCCCGTAAATGTGTTGCACAAGACATCTTTATCCAGATAACAAAAGTGATGTGCAGAAGCAAGTTTTTTGCCTATGGTCGATTTGCCCGAGCCGGCAGACCCGATCAAAAAAATCAGGATAGGCTTCATAGATGTTCCCCCTCTATATGATATCCAGATCGAATAGATAATCGGTGTGTTAATTCAGTTGGTTCGTATATGCGAACTGTATTCGCATAAGTGAACACTTGCTATTAGAGTATAACGTTTTCAAAATAAATTCAATCCTTTTTGGAGAAAAATTTTATCCTGAAAAAGTTTTGAGAAAGCGGTTGATCTTCTCGGTAGGGCTGATCTATAATGAGGGCATCGTTCGGTGATGTGAAATAAGTTCACATATACGAACTTCGACGTCGAAGATTTAAAGGGGACAAATATGGACAATATTCGCATGAATAAATCTGCTGAACGAGTCGCGGATTTACTCGTTTTATTTGCCAAAAGTGGTACTCCGTTAACACTGAATGAGATTTGTAAACAAATGAGTTTGCCCAAGAGCAGCGGGTTTGAACTGGTACAGACTTTGCTGCACAAGGGATTTATCGAAATGGACGATGCACGTCTCAAAACCTACCGACTTGGCATTGCTGTGTTTGAGACAGGCATGGCTTACCTTTCTAATATGGGTATTCCCCATATGGCAAGACCTTTGCTTCAAGAATTGAACCGTCAGACCGGAAGCACTGCTTTTCTAGGAATTGAGGATAAGGGACGGATTGTATATCTGGACAAGGCTGAGAGCTATTCGGTCATGAGACCGACAGCGAAGCTGGGTTCTCGCCGGTACATGCATACTACCGGGCTTGGTAAAGCGTTGCTGGCAGCACTGCCGATCGGCAAGGTACTGGAGATTGTGGGCAGCGGCGATATTCCGGCGCGTACGTCCTTCTCTAAAGTAACCATTCCTGATATTTTGCAGGATATGCAGGAAATCCGTGAACGTGGTTATTCCATCGACGATCGGGAGGATCATCTGGAGATGTACTGTATCGGCTCCGCGGTCTATGACCAGTGGGACGAGCCTGTAGCTGCGATTAGTGTCGCCAGCATGTATTCCACTATGACCCCGGAACGCGAGGAGAATATTGTGAAAATGGTGAAAGAAGCTGCCTGGAAACTTTCAGGCCAACTAGGATATAGCGGGGATCGATTGTATCCCATGCCAGAAGAGTAAGCTGGGATCATCAGATCACAGACGAGATAGAATGAGGAGGGTATGGAGATGTGGAGAAAACTGGAGAATATGAAAATTATTAATGAGACCGGTATCGTACTCATTATTCGCTCTGACAATGAGGAGGAAGCAATATCCGTGGCGGAGGCAGCGATTGCGGGGGGCATTCGGGCTCTCGAAATTACGATGAGTGTTCCAGGAGCTCTTGATGTCATCAAGGTACTGTCTCGCAAATATGCTCCCCAAGGTATTCTAATAGGAGCAGGGACGATCCTCGACGGGGAAACGGCGCGAGCAGCCATATTAGCAGGAGCAGAGATGCTTGTTAGTCCCCAGCTTAATCCCGACATGATCAAGGTGGCTAATCGCTATCAAGCGGTTACAGTCAGTGGTGCGTTCACGGCTAAAGAAATCGTGGAGAGCCTGGAAGCAGGTGCAGATATCGTCAAGCTGTTTCCAGCAGAAGCGGTAGGACCGCAGTATGTAAAAGCAATCTCTGCTCCGCTACCGCAGGCCGCGATTGCCCCTACTGGCGGCGTGACGCCGCAAAATGTGCATGAATGGCTGGATGCAGGCTGTGTGGGGGTCGGTGTTGGCAGCTATATTACGAAAGCAGCGAAAGAAGATGGCGATTACGGACGAGTGACCAAGGCCGCTGAAGAATTTTTGCAGGCTGTAGCCTCAGCGCGCTGATCTTTCCGATTAAGGCTGACCGTGCAAGTGACGTTCACAGCGATAGATGGATTGGTAGTATCGTTGTGAACCAACGTTGCGCGTAGCAAGTATCACTTTGTTATGAATAAAAGAAGGATGAGAACAAGTTTTGAAAACGCATACTTTATAAGCGTATGTCCAAATGTCAGGACAGTGGTTCTTCATAGCGTCTTTAAATTACCATAATTATTCATATTATATAATTATATCTATATTCATATGTGTTGAGGAGAGTGAGTTACATGGCAACGTTAAAAACATCGCCGTCCCCTGCATCGGTCCCTCAGACCCCAAAAGTAGGTTTAAGGTGGGGAATTATTTTGATACTGCTGTTGGGTGCAATTGTTAACTATCTGGACAGATCGAACCTGAGTATTGCAAATACAACCATCGCAGCCGAATTTGGACTTTCCTCCACGCAAATGGGACTGCTCCTGTCCGCCTTTCTATGGCCTTATGCTCTTGCCAATCTACCAGCCGGATGGCTGGTTGACCGATTTGGTCCCAAAAAAATGTTTACCTGGGCTTCAGGACTTTGGTCTGTTGCTACCATTCTCAGTGCGTTTGTCAATTCATATTCCCTGTTATATGCCATGCGAATGCTGCTGGGTGTGTCCGAGTCTCCCTTCTTCACCTCCGGGCTGAAGGTGACGGAACGGTGGTTTGCGAAAAATGAACGCGGGTTGCCAACCTCCATTATCAATACCGGCTCGCAGATCGCCAACGCCATTGCACCGCCCCTGTTGACCATTCTGATGTTAACGATGACGTGGAGAGGCATGTTTATTTTTGTTGGCGTCATCGGACTGATCATCATGCTTATCTGGCTCAAAGTGTATCGTGATCCGACATTTGCCGAAAAGCAGATGATTAAAGGGCCTGATGCTGTGGCAGAGCAGACTGTGGATGCGAAAACGGCTGCGGATGCAGATGCACCAAAAGCCAACTGGGGATCGCTGTTCAAGCATAAAAGCACCTGGTTTATGATTATCGGTAATTTTGGCATCATGTTTACCATTTGGGTATACCTGACCTGGCTTCCAAGCTATCTGGAAAAAGAGCAGGGCTTCACATTGAAAGAGACAGGCTGGATCGCCTCCATTCCGTTTGTAGCCGGTATTATCGGTGTTCTGCTAGGCGGGTTTATCTCGGACTTCTTCATTCGGCGAGGCGTCAATGCGGTCACTTCACGGAAGGTTCCTATTGTGGGCGGGGCTATTCTGGCAGCGGCTTCGGTAGCGCCGATTCCGTTCATTGACAGTACGGTGGTGAGTATTGTACTGCTATCTGTAGGTTACTTTGCCTCTCAACTGCCCTCGGGAGTTATCTGGACTCTGGCAGCAGACATTGCGCCAGGTGAACAGGTGGCGTCATTGGGGGCCATCCAGAACTTTGGCGGATTTCTGGGTGCAGCGCTTGCCCCGATTGTAACCGGATACATTCTGGATACGACGGGCAGCTTCAATAATGTATTCCTGCTGGGGGCGGGACTGCTGCTCTTAGGAGCTGTCTCCTATGGTGTATTTCTGAAAAAACCGATTCCGAAAACAAGTCACTAAAAAAGAAAAACCATAGGTTAACTTATAAAAATGAAGCATCAGCATTTCCTTGCGTTTTTGATTATAAAAACCGGGAAGATGCTGATGTTTTTTAGCTTGTTACATGTTTAATTGTACGATCTCCTTTGCTTGATGAAGTAAACCCCATTTTATGGCATACATATAGTAAAATATAGGAAATAGATTAAACATCAACCAACGGAGGAAGCTCATGAACGAGTTCAAGGATCGGCTTCACCAGGTTCAGGTGCAGCAGAAGCAGCTGGTAAAGGAATACAATGCGCTGCTCCAGGAGTATCAATCCGATGATCTGATCGTGCAGAATGAACAACTGCGAGCGCAATATGAAGCACATCAACTCAAGCTGCAGGAGCTTGAAGCACGCACACGCAAGATGGAGGAAGAGAATGCCCGTCTTCGCATGGCGTTGTCCGAACAGATGCTGGATGAGAAATTGAATCTCATTCGTGTATCCCAGGAGAAGATGGAGACCTATTTTCGAGGAAAGACGAGTGTACATAATGATCGGCTGGCGGCGCATGAACATCGTGCCAAAGTGAATTTGAATGCCATATTCAACAGGGCTTCAGAGGAACTTCAGAGCGACGCCACCGAGATTAAGGAGAGAATTGATTATCTGGCTGCTGAGGTGCAGGAACGGATTGAGCAGCACAGACAGACCCTGTGGGAGAGAGAAGAGGCACTGCGCGGGCAGATGCAGCAGGGATACGAGCATATGGCGGAAGAAGGCTTAAGCGAAGAGACCATTCAGCGGCGTATTCGCCAGAACCGGATGGAGATGAAGATTGGCCTAAGCTGGATCAACAAGGTCGCCATTCTGCTTATCATTCTTGGCGTTGGAGCGGCGTTTCAGTACTCCTACGCTACCTGGTTCAACGATGAGATGAAAGGTGGAGCATTCTTCCTGCTCGGTGCACTTATGCTTGCCGGGGGTGAATGGCTATTCCGGCGCAAACGGCAGACGTTCGCGATGGGGCTCCTTGGAGGCGGGATTTCTGTTCTGTTTGGCTCGATCTTCTATAGTTACTTCTTACTGCATATTATCGGGTTATATACGGGACTTGCCTTGTCGGTGTTGGTTTCAGCCATATCCGTGCTGTTATCGTTGAGGTATAAGTCCAGAACAATCTGCTCACTTGGGTTGGTTGGAGGGTATCTGCCGTTAATCTCCTACATGGCCTATTTCGGCCTTCAAGGTTCGGCTGTATATGTTGCGATGATCTATCTGCTGCTCTTAAACGGGATTATTGTATGGATTTCATTTGGCAAACGGTGGCCGATTGTGCATTATATCAGTTTTCTGTTCAACACACCGTCCATGCTCATCCTGTTATGGCTCTCGCCAAGTGAGAAGATCGGCATGGTGTATTCCATTGTGACATTTGCATTATATCTCGGCATTACACTGGCGTATCCCTTCAGACATCGGGTGAAATTAACGTGGTGGGACTTCGCACTGCTGGCCATGAATACAAGCATCAGCTGTCTGATGTTATATGTATTGTTCGATGCAGCGGGATGGAATGACGCACAGGGCTTGCTTGCTCTGATTTTCGCTCTGGTTTATCTCGGGCTCGCCCGATTTGTACAGCAGAGGATGCCGCAGGAGAAACAGACTCTTCTATTGTTCTACGTGACTTCCCTGACCTTTGCCATTCTGATTATACCGTTCCAATTTGGGGCAAAGTGGCTGTCCATGGGCTGGCTGATTGAAGGGGTTCTGCTGGTTACGCTCGGACATCTGAAGCGATTTAAGCTGGTGGAGCGTGCCGGATGGGGCATCGTGCTGCTGTGCATGTTTACCTTTGTGTACTATGATGTGCTGGTGCTGTTCATTATGGGGGAGCAATCGTATTTCATGCTAAAATACTCCTGCATCACGCTGGGCGCGCTGCTCATTACACTGTATTACGCCTTGGATCGCAATGGCTCCTTGTCGCAGAAGAAACACCACTATGGCCTGACAGAACTGGGTTTTCTGAATGCATTCAAGTACGTCACACTGGCGAATCTGTGGTTATACGTGCTGTACGAGTCGAATGAATTGTATATGAAAGCCGTCGATGACTCATTCCTGTTATACCTGTTCTACAAGTGGCTGATGTTCGCTGCACTGACCATTGCCATGGCCTATGGGCTGAGCAAAGTGAAGCTGCTGCTTGACCGGATCGTACAGTATTATGTCACCTTCCTGCATGCGGTGGGCTGTTGTATTGCATTGGCGGTAACGTTATCCATGCCGGCACTTCAGCCGGAGGTTCAGCAGCATACAGCGGCTGAAATCGTAGGTCTGCTGGTGTTGATTATCTTTAACGTGGGTGTGTTCTTTGCAGGAAGGGATCTGCTGATCGCGGCAATCCGCGGGCAGTTTAAGAGCATTGAGTGGTATCCGGTTATCGCAGGGGTCTATCTGCTGGGAGTCATTACTGTGTTCTTGACGATTCAGTTCCACTGGGGAGATGTAGGGCTGCTGTTCAGCCTGATCTATCTGCTGCTTGCGATCCTGTACATTGCCTATGGGTTCCGAAGAAAATATGTAATGATTCGGCGCCTTGGTCTGGGCCTGACGTTGTTCTCCACCGGGAAGATGGTGTTCTATGATGTCGGATTGCTCACATCGGGCAGCAAAATCATTGCCTATTTCAGCTTTGGTGTACTGCTGCTGGGCATTTCCTACCTGTATCAGAAGGTGTCGAGCCGGATGGAGGAAATACAGGCCAGAGAAACCGAACTGCCTAATGAACCGGATCTGCCGGAGGATGAAAAGAACCAATTTTAGGATAGTCGACGCAGCATTTACCATCTTTTGGGGAGGGTACAATATGGGATTTGACCTGAGTATCTTGTTATGGCAGTTGGTATGGATTGCTGGTCCTATAGCTCTCATTGTGTATGGCTGGAGGAAATTTGGCATCAGGAAAAAGCGCCGCTGAAGACAGGTAATTCCGCAGCAACATCACTTTTGAAAGTAGACATGATCCGGTTAGCTTATCAGTATGCATATCATAAATAAGCATTGAAATGAGGCTCTTGAGCGCTACTTCATAGCGTCCAGGGGCCTTATTCTGATGAATGGATTAGGATCTAATCCTCATCTAACATGGCATGACCCAGCATAAGATGACATTCGTGAAACGTTTTTTGTGGTGATCACGTTATAATAGGGTATACTTACGGCTGGGTGTTCAGTTGCAACCATGAAGTTTCGGTTGTGGTGGTTCCTTTAAGTGACTGTTCGGGATTATCATTGATGCGGGAGAGCACTGTTAATGTAATGGACAGGGTGAAGGCGAGCAGCACATATATGAAAATGTTTTTTTTATTCATGGTGAGGTACCTCTCTTGTTGTTGGGCTAAGGCGTGCATACGACGGTTATGAGAAAAAAGGCACAACGTCTGGTATAGTAGAGAAAAGCATATAACGATGCCTGTATACACTATATAAATTATTATGACTGCAAACAATGGAACAAATCTGATGAATTTATCATTATTTATGAACGGAACGCTCATAGAGATCGAGTGATATTTGAAGGTGGGAGAATAACATGCGGGAGACGGCAAAAATCGTCATTCGTACGCCAGGGCAGGAAAGTGACGGTTCGTTCGCTTATGTCAGCCAGGGGCGCTCCATTACAGTGGGGCGTTATACGGGTGGAGATGAATTGGACTTGTCTGTCTACAATCAGTTGATATCGAAGCGGCATTGTCGCATTCATTATGATGAGCAGCATCAGCTGTGGATTGAGGATCTGGATAGCAAAAATGGAACCGAATTGAACGGACAGCGCCTCGTTCCCTATGAGAAATACCCTTTTGCCGAGGGAGACAGCCTGACTCTGGTCAACGGCTTGATCCAGCTTCGCACAGAGGGAGATCTTGAAGAAACGAGAGAATATCGGATATCCGATCTGCTAGGCGAGGGTGTGCGTTTGCAGGATCACCTGCAAACCGTGCAGATTGGTGAGGTGGAGATTCCACTGTCCAAGAAGGAGTACCAGCTGTTCAAGCTGCTCTACAGTCAGTTGGACCACTTTGTGACCCGGGAGCAGATTGTCGGGCAAGTGTGGCCGGAGCGAAGCATGCTGGAGAGTGAGTCGGTAGGCATTGACGAGATTAACTCGCTGATCTACCGGACGAATCGCAAGCTGGGGGTTCATTTTACAATCAAGTCGGTGTACAAAAAAGGGGTATACATGAAGTCCCATGTACCGGATTGAATGAGTTAGAATAGGTTAAGATTCTTTGAAGCTTTCTTAGGTTCATTGAACTTCTGGAAGCTTCTTTTTGTATGTAAGGACATTAGAGTTGTTTGTGCGTCGTACTGCCTCAGTAAGTAGTCTCTTTAAGCATTTGTTGTAGGAAAAGATAAGAAATCAGCATTTTATTACTAAAGTATTACATATTTTAATCATTGGACTTGTCTAGCTAGTAACTTGAGGAATATAGCTCCGATTAGGTAGATGGAAACAATCTTATTTCATCTTCCCTTTAATATGGGCTCTTTAATCAATCTATAAGAAAGAGAGTGAATTTGTGACAAGAAGAAACCGAACACAACGAATAAAGGTCATTAGAAGAGCTTATAGTGAGAAAAGTAATACTGAACAGTCTATATGGAAAAAAATTCTAACCCCCTTTTTTACAGGAATTGTGACACTGTCAATAGGTTCTTTTTTGGGATCATATTTAACCCAGATTAACTGGGAGAAGCAATATGCTACAGATATAAAATATCAAGAACGAAATGTGGTTATACAAAAAAGAGTTGAAATGATTGATACCATTTCAAAATTAATATCTGACAATAGATTTTTAAAATTAGATCATGAAAAATTACTGTCTCAACTAGAACTTAATATTGAAAGAGTATCTGCGAATCTAGAAGTTGAAGATCTTGATTCCCGTATCAAGGAGACGTATGAACGGTTGTATTCCTTTAGGAGGAATTTATTCAGCGCTATGCAGCTAAGTACAATGTACTTTGGCCCGAAAACAAATGAAACAGTGATGAGTTTTAACAATAAATCTGAATTGTGGCTCACAGAGCAAGAAGAACAAAATCTATTAGATGCTCTTTTAAGTGAAATAAACTACTTCCCAAATGAATAATGAAGGCTCACTGAGAGTCAAATGCAATACCCTTCGAACCTTCAGCTAGATATATAATTGATATGAATAAAAGAATTAGTAATAATAATTAGCGATTGATATACCAGATATTTTCTGATGTAGGAGGGAAGGAAATCATTCTGTATAAAATTAAAGGGATGAAGTCATGTTCATCGTTTACCTGATTCCATGGCTGATTGCTGTGGTGACACTTATATCTGTGATATCTATCGTACTGGTCAGTTGGAAAAACGGAATCTCGCCGATGCCGACTTCCCGCCTCGTCAGGCAAACGGTCATCCGGGAGGTTAATCGTATTCCAGGCTACGGCGATGTTATTGAAGCGGGCTCCGGGTGGGGAACGTTGGCACTGGACGTGGTTAGGCACTGCCCTGGTAAACGGCTTACGGGTATTGAGAATTCAATCGTTCCCTTGTGGGTTTCCCAACTGTTTGTTTTTCTAAGTGTCCGCTTGTGGAGAGTGAAGGGAAAACGCCATTCTCTGGAGGGAAGGCTGCGATTTGTTCGTGGCAACATCTATACCCGTTCATATGAACATGCAGATTGCGTTATCTGTTACTTATTCCCTGGTGCGATGGATCGGCTCGTGGACAAATTCAGCCGTGAGCTGCCGCCAGGAGCAAAGGTAATTAGTGTCTGTTTTGCACTTCCAGGCAAGGTGCCCCTACGGACAATCACGTGCCGCGATACGCTGCGGACCAAGGTGTATGTGTATACGTTCTGAGTGCTAACGGGCCAGAACAAAGACACTCGGTTAGAGGTGAATATGTTAAATATTATTTTTAACTAATAGCCCAACTTGGATTGCTACTGTTTCAGTACTTCCTGTTAATTCTTCCAAAACAAAAGATTCCATAACCCCAACAACAGCCATGCCTAAAAATTTCAAAACAATATTTTTATCGATTTGTTTATTCTCAGTGGATGAAGCATCTAGCCTTTTTTCAATATCATTCATAACAAACTTTAAAAGTTTTTTTCTAAAAGAAAAGGTACTCGTGCTTTTAAAGAGCGATGCAAAGAAATTTTTATGTGTTTCAAAATATTCAAACCATGTAACCGAACCTTTATAAAAATCAACATTCTGCTTATATTCACATATCTCCTCGAGTTCTTTCAAATGACAATCTACAATGTGGTCTAATAAGTCATATTTGTCTACATAGTGTAAATAGAACGTTTTTCTACCCAGATCAGCTTTCTCTGCAATATCTTTAACGGTAATATCATCAAACCCTATTTCGATTAACATTTCTAAAAAGGCTGATTGAATAGCTTTTTGTGATTTTAGTTTTCTACGATCTATTGTACTCATAAATAAAACTCCCTTTATTTAATACACAGTTTTTATATCGTGTGTATTAAAACTCATAGTTGAGAATGTGGTCATTGATGTTTTCAATTATGCACCTTAATATTATACATGTGGTCATTAATACACACAAGAGTAACAGTGGTAGTAACAGAAAAACAATAGATAAGTAAGGGCATCCAACAAAATATAATTTCCAATATTATTTTACAAAAAGGAGAAAAAACATGAAAAAATCAGTAGCTTTTAAAAATGGTCAGTTAAACATGGCGGGTAACCTTTACTTGCCAGAAGGATTCGATGAAAGTAAAAAATATTCTGGGATTGTTGTTGTACACCCTGGTGGAGGAGTAAAAGAGCAAACGGCAGGTCTATATGCACAAAAACTTTCTGAGAAAGGTTATGTTGCATTAGCATATGATGCATCTCATCAGGGAGAAAGCGAAGGAGAACCACGTTTGCTTGAAGACCCGTATGTCCGAGTGGAAGATGTACGCTCTGCTGTGGATTATGTAACAACCCTTCCGTTTGTCGACCAAGAAAAGATTGGAGCACTTGGTATTTGTGCCGGTGGCGGTTATGCCGTAGTTGCAGCCGAAACTGAACGTCGCATCAAAGCATTAGCAACGGTTAGTGCAGTTGATATCGGTGCTATGTTCCGGGAAGAAACAGGCAGCATTGAAGCACAATTGCAAACACTTGAAGCGGTTGCGAAGCAGCGTACTGCAGAAGCAAATGGAGCAGAATCCGTGTTCCAGAATTATGTGCCCGATTCCCCTGAAGCATTTGATGAACATACACCATCGTATTTACGGGAACGTTATGAATACTACAGAACACCAAGAGCCCAGCATCCCAACTCAAGTAATCGATTTTTATTAACTAGCGTTGACAAAATATTGTCATTTTCTGCAATAGACGTAAAAATCAGTAATTTCTTAACACAGCCGCTTTTGATAATCGCAGGTACGGAGGCAGAAGACACACGAGATTACAGTAAACAGGTTTTTGAATTATCGAACGGATCAAAAGAATTGTTCTGGGTTGAGGGTGCGACACATATCTCTCTGTACGATAAAGATGTGGATCGAGCTGTACCGAAGTTAACAGAGTTCTTTGGCAATAATCTTTAAGGGCTTACTATTACAGAACATATAAAATGAAGAAACCCAGCAATCTTCGCATGAAGGTAGCTGGGTTTTTGACTGAAGTTTTAACTTACTTCGCGGTATCCGTAGTGCCCGTTGTTCCTGTGGTATCGGTCGTTGTGCCCGATGTACCGGACTCTGTTCTGTTTCTTCCGCCTCCGAAACCACCTTGGCCACGACCTCCTCCTGGACCACCCATACCTGAGTTGGCAGTTGTTACACCAGATTCATTCACCCAAGTTACGTTGCTTGTGGATTGGAAGGCAACGACTTTGGTTCCGCCACTATACGTTCCGTCTGTATAGAGTCCATCCACTGCTTTGCCAGTCGATGTTCCGCCGGAGTAGATCACATAAGAACCGTCTTTTTTCAGATCCGGGGAGCTAATAACTACCGTTTGATAATCTTTCGCTGGAGCAAAGGTCAGGATATTGTTGCCTTCGCTATCTTCCACATGCACCAGTGTTCCTGCTTTTAGCGTTTCAGGGAACGTCATGGCAATGGTATTTTGAGTGGATGCTTCAGATGTTGCCTGAGCCATGCCTGAGCTTCCCGCTGCGACAAGATATCCGCCGCTCAGCTCGAAGTTACCGTCATAATCCAGTGCTCCGTTGCCATTGTCTGTTGGACCATTCACGATGACGGTTCCGTCTGTCATATAGATGGAGCCATTTGAATCCAGTCCATCGCCACCAGCATTGACGGTGAGGGAACCGCCGTTGATATGAAGCTCACTGCTGCTGGCAGATTCACCCGGCATACCACCTGGAGCACCGCCTTGTGGGCGAGTGTTGTTATTCGCGTCTGTACTTTGATCTGCTTGATTCGTAGTTGATGTTGTGCCAGTCGTCTCTGTAACAGAAATGTTGGAGACTGCAGTTGTATCGGCTGCTTGAGTGCTATCATCTGCAGTGGTTGCTGCATCCGCATCAGCGTCAGTTGCAGTTATTTCACCGGAAGCATTCACGCCATCATCGGATGCAGTTACATCCACATCCCCATCGTTCAGGGTGATGATTGCACCTTCAAGGCCTTCATAACTCTTGGCAATCACGATCGTTCCGCCGTTAATGGTAAGCGCCTGATCTGCATGAATGCCGTCATCCCCTGATTCAATGCTGAACTTGCCGTCATTAACCGTCACATTGTTGTTGCTGTGCAGGGAATCATCCATGGAATCGATCGTATACGTACCGCCATTGACGGTGAGGTCAGCCCCGGCTTTAAGTGCTTTGGCACTCGTTGTTTCTTCTTCTGTTGTTGTTGCGCTTGTGTCTGCATCTGCATTGGAATCAACAGGTGCTGTTGCATTGGTCGAGCTGGATGGAGCTGCGCCTGTTGCGTTCGTTCCATCATTGCTTGGCATACCGGCAGGTGGTTCTCCATCCGGTGGTGTGCCCATATCGGTTGGAGGTGTACCGCCACCCCATCCGCCACCGCCGCCAAATGACCCTTCTTCTACTTTGGCCGGTGCATTGGCACTGCCGCCTCCGGTTACGATGTTATATGTGCCGCCATCGGTAACCAATGCGGTCTCCGCTTGAATGCCGTCGCTACCGCTGTTGATGTTGAATGTACCTCCAGCAATGGCAACGAAGCCCTTGGTCGTATCCGTATCGTTTGTGGATTTGATGCCGTCACCTTCTGAATCAACGGTAATCGTACCGGCTTGAATCGCTACCATATCTTTACCTTTGATGCCGTCATCGGCAGATTTGACGTTGATTGTGCCACTGATGATTTTCAAATCATCCTTGCTCGTAATACCTTCATTGTAATTACCTGTAACCGTCAGCTTGCCTGTACCATTGAACGTCAGATCTGCCTTGCTGAAGATGGCTGCATCCGGCTCATCCGTTGTATCGTCGGCATATACGTATGTCTTGCCATCGGAGACAGCATTCTCGGTTCCTTCCTCCAGCGTAATGATGGCTTTGCCCGCTTTCTGGATATAGATGGCTGCACTGTCGTTATCATTGATGGTTGCCCCGTTTAATACCAGATGTACGGTACCCTTATCTGCAACATTGACTACAATCTGTCCATCCGTCAGCTTGCCGCTAAGGACATAGGTACCTGCTGCGGAGATGGTTACCGATCCGTTTGCTGCTTTTGCACCTGATCCTGTGATGGAAGCGGTCGTACCGTTCAACTTGATCGTTGTGGAATCCGTTGCACTCCAGCTAACATTGGTATCGTCTGCATCCAGAGTGACCAGATCGGCATACTTCACCGAGGTTTGTTCACTAACGGATACGGTTTTGGTTGTCCCTGTCGTTGACACTGCGGCATTTGCGGTGCTGCTGGTTGCTGCAGGAGAGCTGCATGCTGTAACCATAGCCGTAATCATCGCGACGGACCACAGTTTGCTGCCAGTTATAATTTTCTTTTTCATATTATATCGTTCCCTTCGAATTTTAATATTCAGTGGTTGTTGGACTCATGGTTAACGAGATATCCAGATTACCGTTACGGGTACGGATCATATCGAGAAATTCTTTTTGATTGACACTTTCATGAATGTTGACGTTGTAGACCAGCTCGTACAGACTGCCAAGCTCGGTTGTTCTGATTTTTTTGAGCTCATGCACGACATTGAATTTGTGGAATACCTCGTCGAGCGCTTCTTCGTAACTCAGATTCTCGGGAATGGTCACTTTCAATGTTTTTTGCTGGCTTTTCTTCGCTCCGAAGTTGAAGCGGCTCAGGACAAACATCAGTACACACAGGATGATGGTAAACAGTACGGCATAACCGAATGCGCCTACACCGCAGGCAAGACCGGAAGCCATGGTGAACAAAACGTAAGCAATGTCTTTCGGGTCGCCAGGCGCACTTCTGAATCGGATGATGGAGAAGGCACCGGCCAGGCTGAATGCACGGGCAATGTTGCTGCCGATCAGAAGAATGATAATGGCTACGATGACGGGCAACACAACCATCGTTAGCGTAAAGCTCTGGGAGTATGTGCTTTGATTCGTCTTCATGTATGTCAGGCTGATAATGGCCCCCATAATGATGGCAAGTCCGATGGTAACGATGGCATTGCTGAAGGTCAGAGTTGTATCGGTTAGTGCGGAACTAAAGATGGAATCAAGCATACAGGACACGCTCTCTTTCTGTGATTGTTTTTTCTTGTTGGATGGATGGGTTGAAATCGGTACCCGGCAGCAATTCTCGTTCAGTCTGGTAGTTCAGATTGGTTGTTCTGGCCAGATGTCTGTACTCATTGCCATACTTCGAGAAGCCGGTGCGATAAAGACCGTGTTCGGACAACAGTTGGGAGAGCCACATCGGAACGGTTTTCTCGGCTTTGACTTCCATCAGCCAGCGCCCGTCTTTCACCAGCGGCTCACCGTAATCTCCCTGCTCCAGCTTCAGATCGTATCTGCGACTGCGGATGTTGGTATCAAAGGTGATGCGGAGATCGCGGCTGTTCTTATCGAACAGAGCCTTGCGTTCATACGCCAGATATACCTTCGGTTCGAGATCGTACAGCCGTAGGAAGTATTTGATCTCTTCGAGGACCTGTTTGTTCATGTAATCCGCCAGATCAGGTGCCTTGCCCGTCTGAACGAATTCGTATGCCTCGTCCAGCTTCAGGGCAGTTCGGCGTTTGTTCACCAGGCCAAACACTTTCTTTTTGATCTCCAGATAGACCTTCGCATTTTCTTCAGGTACTCCGTATGCCCGCAGTCTCAGCTTCTCCTTGTATTTGGGTTTGGAGAGACTGGCGCGGATCAGTGAATCCTGCGGAGTGTCGAAGTACAGGTTGCTAATGGAGTAGAACTCGTGTTTCTTGTTAAAGGCGTCCAGCTCCATATATTTCAGCAGGTCGGTGTAAAAGTTCTCGTATTGCTCATCTGTCAGGAGATACTTGCTCTCATATCGGTTGAATACTTCAATTGCCATTGGGATTCAGTCCTTTCAACCATGTTTTGTATGTTTTGTTTCCTCGTGTATTGCTTCCATGTCTGTATCTTAGAGCGCCAACCTTGAATGAATCTTAAATGATTTTACATTCCGTTGATCTTTTTTTACTTTCCTTTAATAGTCCGTGAAAAAAGTTGAATTAAGATTGATTCAAGGTTCGGTTGCTACAATCGTTGGTATAATAGATTGACATATATCGAAACCAATTCATGCAGAGGAATGAAGAACCGATGAGAATACTTATTGCGGAAGATGAGGTTCATTTGGCAGAAGCCGTATCGCAAATATTGAAAAAACACAATTACTCTGTAGACATGGTGCATGACGGGAGGTCGGGTCTGGATTATGCGTTGAGCGGAATCTATGATCTATTACTGCTTGACATCATGATGCCGGAAATGGACGGGATTACCGTGCTGAAGGAACTGCGCAGCGAAGGCAATCATACGCCTGTCATTCTGCTCACAGCCAAAGGAGAAATTTCAGATAAAGTGACCGGGCTGGATTATGGAGCCGATGATTATATAGCGAAGCCCTTTGCGACGGAGGAATTGCTCGCCCGGATTCGAGCCGCACTGAGAAGAAAGGGAGAAGTTGTTCCGGAGGATGGACTGAAGTTCGGTGACATCGAACTGAATACGACGCAGCTGAAGCTGAGTGTGCAAGGCAAGGAAATCAAGCTGAATCTGAAGGAAAATGAGCTGCTGGAACTGCTGATTACGCGCAAACAGGCCATTACCTCCAAAGAGCAGATTATTGAGAAGTTATGGGGTTTCGATTCGGAAGTGGAGTATAACAATGTGGAGGTGTACATCTCGTTTTTGCGCAAAAAATTAACCTTCCTGAACTCTTCGGTCCGCATCAATACGATTCGGGGTGTGGGGTACGTACTTGAGGTGACGTCCTAATGTTCAAGAAACTCAGAAACCGATTTCTGATCGTGAACCTGGTATCCATCTCGATTATGATGCTGGTTGCCTTTGCCACGATCTACATGATTACGTACCAGAATGTGCAGCGGGAAACCAATATGGAGCTGTTCAAAGTATCGGATTTCTATCATGGTCCGTACAATTCCACCAAAATGCAGCGTGGAGAAGATCGGGATTCGGGAACGGGGTCCCCCCCATCGGATTCTATAGAAAACGGAGCTCCAGGGAGTGATCCGAATTCACCGCCAGGGCGTTCCGTGTCGTTCATGATCAAGACAGACACTGCATGGACAATTACGGATACGCACTCCAGATTTGATATGGACGACACGTTCTATACCGAAGCATTGCAAAAGGTGAATAAAGTCGATAATCTGGACCGGAAGACCGGTCAGTTTACGCTGAATGGGACGGACTGGGCGTATGTAATCGATCCGAGCAGCACCGGGCACATGATTGTGTTCATGGATGTGACGGCCCAACAGGGCATCCTTACGAATCTGATCTATACGTTTGCCATCGTAGGATTGATCATGCTGATCGTCATCTACTTCCTGAGCCGTTATTTCGCCAATCGTTCCATTACTCCGGTTAAAGAAGCGTTCGAGAAACAAAAGCAGTTTATAGCGGATGCTTCGCATGAACTGAAAACGCCACTGGCTATCATTAATACCAACACGGATGTGCTGCTCGCGAACCGGGAGGATACAATTGAGAATCAGGCCAAATGGCTGCTTTATATCAAATCGGAAACGGAACGCATGTCGGGACTAACGAATGATCTGTTATATCTGACTCAAATTGACGATTCGCGATCATCGATGATTCATGCCAAGTTCAATATGAGCGATGCGGTAGAGACGATCATTTTGACAATGGAAGCGGTAATTTTCGAGAAAAATATATCTCTGGACTACAGCATTGAGCCGCAGCTCATGGTCCATGGCAACAGCGAACAGATCAAACAGGTCATTCTCATCCTGCTTGATAATGCCGTGAAATACTCCAGAGCCAAAGGCTCGGTCAACGTATCGTTGAAGAAACAGAACAACGACGTTGTGCTGGCCGTTTCCAACACGGGAGAGGGCATCGCGCCTGAACATCTGGACCGAATCTTCGATCGCTTCTATCGGACTGATGCCTCCAGAGCACGGAAACATGGTGGACATGGATTGGGGCTTGCGATTGCAAGGTCGATCGTGGAACAGCACAAAGGCGAGATATATGCACGCAGTGTGGTGGGGGAAGGCGCAACATTCTACGTTCGTTTATCCTAGGGATAAGGTATAAGGCATGTCTGTTGTGGGTTAACCTATGCTACAATGGCAACAGTATGTATGAATCAAGGAGCTGACTATAACGTGACTGAAGCAAACTCAATTAATGAACAGGAAATGAAGGCATATATTGCAGAGAAGACGAAGGCAAGCGAAGCAAATATCGCTCTGGTCCTGAAGCATGAGCAGGCGTATATTAACAAGGCGCATGAAAATGCCAAAGGCGACGTGGATATCGACGGTGATGATCTGGCCGACTACATTCTGAGCCGTAAAGATGTAAAGCTCGATGAGCTCACCGTTGAAGGCATTTTGGATGCCGAAATGGACTATTTGATGGAAAAAGGTCTCGCAGGCTACGTGGATTAACACGTTTTAGTTTTTGCGGTTGTGGACCCGGTGTTTGATATCAAAGAAATGACCTCAGCTTCCACGTTATGGTGGATGTTGAGGTCATTTTTGACATTCATCGAGGCAAGCCTTATAGGTAAGCCCCGTTACTAAGCACTCTTTTTCCAACTAACTGCTTATTGACCCATCATACCGCCATCGACAGTATAGAGCGAAGCAGTGACATAAGAAGCTTCTTCCGATAACAGGAAGTTCATGATTGCCGCAACTTCTTCCGGCTCACCATAGCGGCCCATCGGAATGCTGGCTACGGTAGCGGATTGATAATCTTCCACGTTACCGGAATTTGCCTCGATTTGGCGCATCATGCGGGTATTAATGGTGCCTGGCAATACCGCGTTGACCCGGATACCATGAGGCGCGAGTTCATTCGCTGCTGTGCGAGTGAGACCAATAACAGCATGTTTGGACATAATATAGGGAGAGACAGCTGGAGCTCCCATCAGACCTGCAAGGGAAGAGGTATTCAGAATCGCGCCTGATTTTTGTTTTTTCATGACAGGGATAACGTTCTGAAGACCAAGGAAGACTCCGCGTACATTGACGTTATATACGAGGTCGAGTGCTTCAACACTAAGGTCTTCAATAAGCCCAGTTGGACCTTCAATCCCGGCATTGTTGGCAAAATAATCGATTCGGCCAAACGCATCAAGTGCTTGCTGCACATAGTTTTTCACATCGGCTTCCTGAGATACGTTGGCTTTCACCGCAATGACGTGCTCCTTGTCGAGTTGCAGATCCGTAATGGTTTGCTGGATGGCTTCCTCGTTCAGATCAACCAGTACCAGATTAATTTTGCGTTCAGTAAGGCGACGTGCCAATTCTTTACCGATGCCTCCGGCTGCTCCTGTAATAACGGCAGTTTGGGTATAGGATGTACTCATGAATGTTCCGCTCCTTCTATTATTAAGATCAGGTGAACTGTAAAAAAAACAGTAAACCTGTCGTCTATCGTTCCTATCTCAATGTTAAGATATACATAGAAATGTGACAATCATCATTGACAGCGCATATGTCAGCTATCGGACAGAGATGTAAGCGGTGTTCATTTAGATTACAATAATGGACAGAGGAGGTGGAAATGTTGATTATCGAACACCCTCAGGATCGGAGAGCACGAAGAACGCAGGATGCTATCATTGCTGCGGCAGTTTCTTTGATATTGGAAAAGGGAGCTGAAGCCGTCACGATTCGTGATATTACGGAGCGGGCGGATTATAACCGGGGAACGTTCTATTTACATTTTCCCGGCAAGCCCGAGCTGCTGCAATTTATTCTGGATGATTTCATGCAGGGAGTAGGACAAGCGTATGCTTCACCTTATGCGGAGTTAAAAGAAGTGGATATGACGGCATTGCTGCCATCAACAATGCCTGTGTTTAAATATATTGAAGCGCACCAGGACATCTTTCGAGCCTTGATGACGATGAATGGTGATATGGGAACCAGACTCTGCAATATGTTCAGAACCTACTTAACCGAGGATTTTGTACTGGTGACCGAAGACAGCGACTACGCCATTAATTATGACATTATGCTGAGTTATCTGGTATCTGCCACCGTTGGTGTGATTATGCACTGGGCAGAGATTGGGTTCAAGTATTCTTCCCATTACATGGGGGAGCAGCTGACTGCACTGATAAACATTAAACCGACCCGACTCCTGATTGAACCAGGGCAGAAGGGTCGGACCATTCACGAACACAAGCTGCAGGACTGAATACGTGTTCAGTTTTCTTATTCCCAGGGATAACTAACGGTGAGGAAGTCGGCGAAATTCTTACTTTCTTCCCGCCGTTGTTTCCGCATGGCCGCCCGAGCTGGAGCAGTCTCATATAATTTCTTCTCTTCCTCCGTCTCCGGAATAATGCGAGGAACGATAAGTTTGCGGGTTATTTTCATCCAATGCAACAAAGGTGAGGAATGCAGTCGCCGCAATCTTTTTCTCCCCCGTCTTCAGATCCTCACGGATTACCTTCACAAAAATCTCCATCGAACTTCGTCCCGTCCAGGATGCGAAGGATTCCAATGTCACCGAATCCGTCGGATTAATCGGATACAAGAAATCGACCGAATCGGTGGAAGCTGTGACGGTATTGACCCGGCACAACTTGGATGCTGCAATCGATGCGATGTCATCGATGTAGGACATGAGTTTGCCGCCGAACAATGTATTATGGTTATTTACATCGGTTGGAAACTGCTTGAGTCCTGCTCGTTCACCGATATTATCGGAAGCTAGGGCGCTTCTAGCGTCGACGACATGCCGTCTGATGTACCAATATAATAGACTGTCATACACTGTTACATTTCGAATACACAAAAAAGGATTCGAGCTGCCGATAATGGCCTCGAATCCTTTTTTGTGAATAATCAGTCGTAACGGATTTTAATGTTTTATCCGTTAGCTTCAGTGACGCTATTGGAAGCGAATGCAGACCACTTTACATTTACACCACTGGAACAATGGAATGAGATGGTATAATCACCACCGCGCATACCTTGCGGATAATCCGCCGTGCTTCTCCAAGTATATGCTGCTCCCGGCTTAACAGTAGCTGCAATATACTCTAATCCTGATGAGTGTGTCATCGTAACAGTTAGATTGCTTGTTCCATTGTTTAGGAAGTAGAATTTACCATGTCCGTAACCAGCTGGAACCGAGAAATAAGCGGGGGCGATAGAAGTAGTAGCGCTCACAGTTGTGAGCGGCTGTTGGTTACCAACAGAGAACGGAGTAACAATTGGTGGCGTTGTCTCATCTGCCGGATTTAGCTGGACGCTATCAGCTCTAACTACTGCTGGAATCGCCAAAGTTGCGGCTAGTGCTAAGGATAAAACTGCGGATCTTGCTTTGTTTCTCATTTGTTATAAACCCCCTCACCTAGTAGAATGTTGTATATGACATGTTAATATTATACTTTTTTTCAGAAAAAGTAATGAAAAAAATGGTAAAAAGTAAAAAAAAGGCTGTATCCCTATTCAAGTGAAGCATGATTCAAAAAAACCGCCAGGCGGGACCGGCGCCCTGGCGGTTTGATGCTGTATATTAAGCCTTGGCTTTGAAAATGCCAGACGGTCCGCCAACAGGCAGGAACGTGTAGCCAAAATGAGCATTCAGTACAGAAGCGCCTGTGCCGTACAACGACACGATTCCGATTCCCATTTCAGCATAAGCAGCAATGGTATGGAAGATATGAGGAGCTACGCCGAAAGCGTCAAAGGTCAGGCCAAGGAACAGGAAGTCAATGAGAATAAAAATGATGAGCAATACTTTGTTGGCTTCAACGGCACCCAGTGTCATAAACAGGGTGAACACGAGGTATCCGGCAAAAGCAAATCCGAGCTGCTTGCCATCTGCCTGTTCCGCAAGAGTGGAGCCAAACACGCCCATTTTGATCAACCAGTTGGCACCCATGGCGAACCAGAAGAATGCGTATGCGCCGAAGGCAGTTGTACCAAAGGTATTGTTGCGTTTGGAATCTTGAATGCAAGCGAACAGCTGGGCAAAGGCACCGAGGAAAATCGCCCAAGGAATGGCGTAACTAAGGCCATCTGTAATGCCAAGCTTTTGGGAGGAAGCGACCAGAGTAACGATAGCCAACCCAAATAATCCCATCGCGCTGGGATCGGCGTTTATGATTTTAACTTTAGTCTGTGAATCAGTTTGCATGGTGTTGATGAGCCTCCAAATAATCAAATCAGGATGATCCGCTAGAAGCTGAACCGTCCTCTATATTTCTTAATTCGCATCCGCCTGGTCCGGACACACACATCGCCCTATTGTACCTGAATGAATTACGTATGAAAAGGGATTTTATTACCTTTTGGATCATTATCCGATCCATTGTAAGGCTTGTGGTAGAGATCAAAAATGAAGAGATCGGTTTATTGGTGGAAAAAGACGGAAAATTGCATGTTCATTCCCTGGAAGAAGGGATAGTATCGAGTGGTAATGTAACCGCTTACTTAAAAGTGGTACCATCGTTCTGGCTGTAATCATTCATTGATGAGGAAACGAAAGGATGGGTGTTCATGATCGCGAAGACGCGGCAAGTTGGCTTGGTTTTGCTCCTATGGGTATTTACCATTTCGAGTCTGGGGTGGGGGAGCCTGTTTGGCACACCAACAGCAAGTGCAGCCGTATCGGCTGATGAAGCTGCGGGAGGAGGCACTTATAAATTCGACTTTGGTTCAGGAGCTGTTGCGAATGGATATACAGGCGTGGACGCAGCGTCTTCATATTCCAAGGAACTTGGCTATGGATTTACCGATGTGTCCAAGGTAACGGTGCAGGATCGGGGTACAAGTGATCCGATCAAATCGGATTTTGCCACCGTTGCTGATGGGAGTGGATTTAAGGTAGATCTGCCGAACGGTGACTACACCGTCTCCCTTGTCGCTGGTGACAGTGCAGGCAGCACGGATATTGCAATCAAAGTGGAGAGCATGAGCAAGGTTCAGCAGAACACCAAGCAAGCAGGTGAATATCTGGAGATGAGCTTCGATATTGCACTTGTGGATGGGCAGATGAACTTTGAATTCTCCGGAACGGCCGCCAATATCAATGCACTTGTGATCACCAAACAGCAGGAACGCGAAGCAGGTAACAAACCTGCTGTGTACCTTACAGGTGACTCCACGATGCAGACCTATAACCCATATTGGGAGCCCCAAGCGGGTTGGGGGCAAATGTTCCCGTCCTTTTTCAGTGATGCCGTGGAGATTAAAAACCATTCCATTGGTGGACGCAGTTCCAAATCCTTTATTTTTGAAGGCCGATTGGATGAAATTCTGCGCCTCATTCGTCCGGGAGATTATCTGTTCGTGCAGTTCGGACACAATGATGCAACGATCAGTGTTCCTGACCGCTATGCTTCACCCGCCGATTACAAAAACTATCTGAAAACCTACATAGACGGCGTGCAGCAGCGGGGAGCTACGCCAATTCTGGTAACGCCAATGGGTCGCAGGGACTTTAACGCAGACACAGGCAAGTTCAATGTATCCTTCCCTGAATATGTGCAGGCGATGAAGGAAGTAGCTTCGGAGAAAAATGTGATGCTGATCGATCTGAGCGCACTCAGCATTGCGTACTATGATTCCATTGGACCGGAAGCGACATTGTCTGTCTTCCTCCATGTATCACCAGGTATCTATCAGGCGTTCCCGAATGGGGCAACGGATAATACCCACTTCCAGGAATACGGAGCGATTCAGATCGCCCGTCTGGTTGCAGGTGCGGTTCGCGATCTGGACCTGCCTTTATCGGAAGCGGTCCAGGATGCCGAAGTTCCGGCTGAATTGCCAGCCAAACCTGCTGGATTGAAGGCAGGCAGCATCAGCAACGCCGGAGCAGTACTGAAATGGACGGCCGATGACACCGCAGACATCTACAAAGTGTACCGCAAACTTTTAACAGAGCCGGAATCTGCCTACAAGCTGGCAGGAACGGCAACCGTACCGACTTTAACGCTGAGCGGATTGGTCGAAGGAAAGTCGTACACGGTTCGAGTAACCGCTGTGAATGGTCGCGGCGAATCCAATCCTTCGGATGAAGTCAGCTTCACCACCAAATCGGCAGCGTATCGATATGACTTTGGCCCGGTAGGTTCTCCGGTTGCTGAAGGGTATACGGAAGTCAATCGGAACACGCTGTACACGCCTGAACGCGGTTATGGATTAACGTCTTCCGCCAATATGGCCGATCGGGATCGTGGCAGTGCGACGGATAACCTGCGTCGTGACTTCGTGATCTATTTTAACGGCTCGTATGAATTCAAAATCGATCTGCCGAATGGTACCTATTCGGTCAAGACGTACACGGGGGACTGGATTGGTTCGGCGCGGACGAACATCAATATTGAAGGCAAAGATTATGGAACGGTATCTTCCGGCGCTCAAAATATAGCCGAAAAAGTGATCAACCAGATAAACGTTCAGGATGGACAGATGAATCTGATCTTCAGTGGGCAAACGGCCCATCTCAACGGGCTTGAGATTACACCAGTATTGGTGGCCCCTTCCAATCTGAAGCTGGATGGACTGGATCTGGAGAGTGATCCGATCACTGCTGCATTGTCATGGGACGCTATTGGAGATGACGTGCAGTATAAGGTATACCGTCAGTCAACTGGAGCGGCCAAGGCCGAGTTGCTGGCAACCACCGATACAACAACCTATATCGACAACAAGGTCGACCTGGGCATGAATTATGTATATACGGTAACGGCTGCGGATCATACAGGAACAGAATCGGTAGCATCCAATGCATTGCCTGTATCGACGATTGATTCATCTGTAGACAAGGCAGAGATTCCCTCAGGCCTGTCGTTACAAAGCATCAACAAAAATGATGTTTCCTTCAGCTGGACGGAAGCAGCAGGTGCACGGGCATATCAAATCTATCGCGCTGTGAAGCAGGATGGGCCGTATGATCTAATTGCTCGTACCAAGGAGAAAGTATACACAGACTCCACCATTCTCAGCACCATTCCTTATTTCTATAAAGTGGCGTCTGTGAATGCGGGTGGGGTATCCGAACTTTCGGGTGCACTTGAAACACCGGTAGCAACGACGCTGAATCGCGAAATGGAATATTTGGACCGTGCTCCGGTCGCTGTAAAAACGGAAATTGGCAACTATATCGGCTGGCGCATGCTGGGGCTGGATGCCGAGACCATTGCCTTTAATCTGTATCGGGATGGCGTGAAGCTTAACGATGAACCGATAACGGGAAGCACCAACTTTACGGATGCCGAAGGAACGGATGCGTCCAAATACCGGGTCATGACCGTACAAAACGGCATTGAAAAAGCAGCAACGAAGGAATTTGGCGTTTGGCAGGAGCAGTATCTGTCTGTACCTCTTCAAAAACCTGCGGATGCGTATACGAAAGACGGACAGCCGTATTCGTATTATGCGGGTGATGCCAGTGTTGGCGATGTCGATGGTGATGGTGAATATGAGATTGTCCTGATGTGGTCGCCCAACAACGGCAAGGATAATTCCCAATCCGGATATACCGGCATTGTCTATATGGATGCCTACAAGCTGGATGGAACAAGACTCTGGCGCATCAATATGGGGCCGAATATCCGAGCGGGTGCGCACTACTCTCCATTCCTGGTCTATGACTTCGACGGTGACGGCAGAGCGGAACTGATGATGCGTACCGCTGATGGTACCGTCGATGGACTAGGAAAAGTCATTGGTGACGCTAATGTAGACCACCGGAACAGTTCGGGTTACGTTCTGCTTGGGGATGAATTCCTGACGGTGTTTGATGGTGAAACCGGAGCAGCACTGGATACGGTAGAATATGATCCACCGCGTGGAGATGTGGCTTCATGGGGCGATGGCTATGGAAACCGGGTGGACCGTTTCCTCGCAGCGGTGGCGTATCTGGACGGTGAACATCCAAGTGCGATGTTCAGCCGTGGATATTATACGCGTACCGTGCTCGCGTCCTACAATTTCCGTGATGGCAAGCTGAGCAAAGTGTGGCGTTTTGACTCCAACGATGATGGCTACGGCGAGTACGCAGGCCAAGGAAACCATAACCTCTCGGTTGCAGATGTGGATGGCGATGGCAAGGATGAGATTACATTTGGCGCAATGGCCATCGATGATGATGGCAAACCGTTATACAATACGAAGCTTGGTCATGGCGATGCCATGCATCTGAGCGATCTGGACCCGACTCGTCCAGGATTGGAAGTGTTCGACGTACATGAACATAAAGATTCGCAGTACGGTATGGAAATGCGTGATGCTGCTACAGGAGAGATTCTCTGGGGTGTGTTCACAGGCATCGATACCGGACGCGGCATGGCCGCCGATGTTGATCCAAATTATCCGGGATCTGAGGTGTGGGCTGCAACGATCACCAATGCTGAGCATATTCCAATCACCGGGCTTTACAGTGCTCAGGGTGAACTGATCACGACGAAGATTCCATCGTCCACGAACTTCGGCATCTGGTGGGACGGTGATCTGCTGCGTGAGCTTCAGGACGATATTCGTATCGACAAGTGGGATTATGCGAACCAAACGACAGTGAATTTGCTGACAGCAACAGGTTCGGCTTCGAACAATGGCACCAAAGCCAACCCGAGTTTGCAGGCTGACCTGTTTGGCGACTGGCGTGAAGAAGTGATGTGGCGCAGTCAGGACAGCTCGGAATTACGCATCTATACGACGACAGATGAGACGGATGTACGTATTCGCACGTTGATGCATGATCCGGTCTACCGACTTGGCGTAGCTTGGCAAAATGTAGCCTATAACCAGCCGCCACATACCTGCTTCCATCTGGGAGTAGGCATGGAGCAGCCAGCAGCACCGAATATTCGTTATGTAGGTGCTCCGCAAGAACCCGAAGATACGACACCTCCGGTCATTACCGGCATGCCTGCGGAACAGATGAGCGAAGAGGATATACTCCAAGTTGATGTGAAGGCAGAAGATCCGGAGTCCGGAATCACTCTTCTGGAATTGACTTGGGACGGTGAGGCCGTAGAACAGGGTGATGAGATTGCACTGACGGGTCTGGTGGGAAAACACATCTTTACAGCTAAGGCGGTTAATGGTGCGGGGCTCATCACCGAGCTTTCCGTGGAAGTGACAGTCATTTCCGCAGACCATGCCACAGGTGCACCAGGTGAACCGTCCTTGTCCGACGATAACCAGCATGGCGATGGTTTGGCGGATGGAACATACACTATCACGATGAATATGTGGTGGGGGAATAACGGTACACAGTATAAATTGTATGAGAACGGTGAACTGATCGATACCCAGAAGCTCACCGTCTCAAGCCCTTCCGCCCAAAAGGCATCTACCAATATTTCGGGCCGGGTAAACGGTACGTATGTATATACTTGCGAATTGATCAATTCAAAGGGAACAACTGAATGTGCTCCCCATACCGTAACCGTGCGTGATGCAGCGCCGGCAAAACCGGTGCTCTCTCATGACAATTGGGATGGAGATGGAAACTATATCATTACGATGAATATGTGGTGGGGCACAAATGCCACTTCCTATCGCCTGTATGAGAATGGTCAAGAGATCGACAGCCAACCGTTGACTGCTGCATCCCCGAATGCACAGACAGCAACAGTGGCGGTCAACGACCGCGCACCTGGAGAGTATAAATACATTGTGGAATGGAGCAATGAAAGTGGATCAGTTTCAAGTGAATTGATTACAGTGAAGGTCACGCATTAATTAAACGGATCAAATGATGAAGCACCTCTCTATCGATATAGGATAACCCCTTGGGTAGCCTGTATATTGAGAGGTGCTTTTTTGTTTTTTTAACATACACAATAATGACACAACTGTTTGATTGTGAAGGTAGTGGGGGAAATTTGCTTGTAAACTTACAATCTTACCATCAATAAGGCGCTCCAGAGCCATTTGTGGATCGCCCTCTAGAGATGGTATCAGTGACTATCAAAATTTGGAGAAGCATACAAAACATCCATGCCAACTATGCCATATGTTAATCCAACTATAGATTGACAGGAAAACCTAAAATGTAACACAGAAATAAGGAGGGATCAGACGCGATGGTTATGAGTTTGGAATTGAAAAATCAAATAGAGAAAGCCAGACATAACCTTCATATGTTGGTAGAGCATAACGAGGGTAGATTTGGACATCCCGATGTGCTACAGCAGTCCATGGTACTGGATGAATTGATTAATGAGTATAATCGAATGAACCTAAGCAAGCCAAGGGCTTGATGGATATAGATGCACTTTTAGGCAATTATGCGCGCATGATAATAGCTGGAATAGACAGCAGGAAGAACGAATGCTGAATCATTCCAGTACGATCATGCGCGCATATTTTTTGTTACTATTTAATGCAACAGCCGCTTGGCTTCCAGATACAGCACCTGAACGAACTTTTTCGTATTAATGCGGGTCTGGGACAAGGAGGGCTCCACATTGTTCTGCAGTTCCAGCATTTTTTTGCGAATTTCCGTAAAATCAAAGAACTTTGACGCATAGTTCTCAAACTTCGGATGTGTATAATCCGTGAGCCCGAGCGATACGACATGGCTTAATGTTTGGAAAATGGCACGGCGTACGCGCTGTTCGGATGCTTTGATCTCCTTTGTCACTTCTGCTGATGAAGCATCGGAGCCCAATTTGCGCAGGGCTACATTCTGGAAGATATCCTTAAGTGACGGGAACGTATATGGAGAGAGCTTATGTTCCTCGGTTTCAATCTGCTCCAGGTATTCCAGCATGTCCAGCAGATCTCTGCTGCCTGCTTCCCCGATCATGCCCATCTCGGATAGCAGGAAATGTCCTGCCGTCGTAATTGTTTTGTCGGGCACCGGTGTTGCATTACGATCGGAAGATTGCAGTCTGGAGAGTCCCTGCAGTGTACGTTGAATATCTGCGATGGATTGCTGCATACGCAGACGTTCGTCCACCAGACGCAAAACAGACAGAATCTCCAACCGATTGATCGGCTTCGTAATATAATATTCAATGCCAAGAGAATAGGCTTCCCCAATCATATTTTTCGATTCTATCTGGGAGATCATCACGATCTTGCCATTGAACCTTCCTTCAAGAGCACGTATGGTCTGAATCCCGTCTCGCTGCGGCATGAGCAGATCAATTAGCAGTACATCCACCTTGTGCAGCTCCAGCAGTTCGGCAGTAATATGAGCTCCATCCTCTGCTTCTCCCGCAATGTCTCCAAGCCCCTCATCTTCAATGATATCCATTAGCATAGATCGAACGCCAGGATCATCATCCACAATAAAATAACGCATTTCAGTGACCTCCTTTCTGATGAAGTAGTCGTTATGAGAAAAATGTATGGGTGAAGACGATTTATCCTGCTTTTAATGTCCTCTATTATCATACTTGGTTGTATATCCCGATGTGAAGACCCGTGTATGCGACCAATATGTCAGATAAAGTAACAGTGAATGGATAAACGTTGCTTATTTATAAAAAAATTTAAATGATTCTGTGTAGGTATTTGTCGATTTCCGTAGATGCCCCTGTAGTATAAGTAACATCCGAAAATGTGGATTCCGAGATGTGCAGAATGGTACAAACGATGCTCTATGAAGTAGTATAAGAATTTTTCGCTTAGTCATACAGCTGGGAAACACTTTTTAATGAACCATCTACGAAAAGGGGCATTGCCAATGGAGCAAACAATACAAGATATTATTGCAGTTTTCAATGATTTTCTGTGGTCCAAGCTGTTAATCATATTGTTGGTGGTATGCGGTCTGTACTTTACGACCAAGACCCGGTTCATGCAATTTCGCATGATTGGAGATATGGTGAAAGTGCTTAGGGAGCCGAGAAGTAAGGAGCCCGGCAAAATTTCGCCGTTTCAGGCATTTTGTATCAGTATGGCAGCCCGCGTAGGTACCGGGAATATTACCGGTATTGCACTGGCAATTGCACTGGGGGGACCCGGGGCTGTATTCTGGATGTGGGTCATCGCGATCTTTGGTTCAGCCTCCAGTTTTGTAGAGAGTACACTTGCTCAAATTTATAAAATCAAAGATAAGGGCGGATTCCGCGGGGGGCCGGCTTATTATATGGAGCGTGGCCTTGGGAAACGCTGGATGGGAATTTTGTTTGCGATTCTTATCACATTGTCGTTCGGTTTGGTCTTTAATGCGGTGCAGTCCAACACGATTACGGTGGCATTCAAAAATTCATTCGGCATCGATCGGTTGACTGTGGGTATTATTATGGCCGTTGTGTTTGCTGGAATCATTATGGGCGGTGTTAAACGGATTGCCAAGGCGTCCGAATACATCGTCGTTGTTCTTGCTGTGCTATACATTGGCGTGGCTGCATTTGTTGTTCTGTCGAACATCACCCAGCTCCCGGCCATGATTGCGCTGATTGTGAAAAATGCCTTCGGCATTGAACAAGTCGCTGGCGGTACACTTGGAGCTGCGCTGATGAATGGTGTCAAACGTGGTTTGTTCTCCAATGAAGCAGGTATGGGTAGTGCACCGAACGCTGCGGCTACGGCGCATACTACACATCCGGTCAAACAAGGACTTATTCAGGCATTGGGCGTGTTGACCGATACGTTGGTCATTTGTACAAGCACAGCTATGATTATTTTGTTATCAGGCGTTTACAAAGGCTCGAATTTGGGTGGAATTGAATTGACCCAGGCGGCATTAAGTGTGCATATTGGTTCATGGGCGTCCGGATTTTTGGCAGTTATGGTGTTTCTGTTTGCCTTTAGTACGCTTATCGGGAATTATTACTATGGGGAAACCAATATTGAGTTTATCAAATCTAATAAAATATGGCTATGGGTATACCGTGTCTGTGTCATCGCAATGGTTCTTTTCGGTGCTGTTGCCAAGGTACAGCTGGTATGGGACCTGGCCGACCTGTTTATGGGGCTGATGGTGGTGGTGAATCTGATTGCCATTCTGATGCTGTCCAAGGTGACATTTGAAGCGCTGAAGGATTATAAGAAGCAAAAGGCCGAAGGGCGTGATCCGATCTTTACGCGGGACCGTATTCACATTCCGGGTGAGGTGGAGTGCTGGGAGTCTGAGGCCGAGGTAGTAGGAAGAAAATGAAATAAAGCTGCCAAATAATAAAGGAATAACAGATTTAGATGATTTAGATAAAACACAAGATACACTTACAGCACGATAAAAAGATATAAAAAGAGGGCTTGGAATTTCCATCATGGGACTTCCAAGTCCTCTTTGTTATATGAGCATTTGGTATAATACGCAGAAGGCCGCTCAGGCTTCTTCTTTATCGGATAAAAGGACCTAGGTCCATTAGTAGACGGTTAAATTTCATTGGGGGTAATCCGAGATGAGAGAAATCATGGACTTTGAATTGCTGCGTCAGCTTGCGCGGGAGCATGGCCTGGATCAGGTGCTCGATGAGCCTGCGCTTGCTGAATTAAGGTTACTTGAAGCCTCCAAAGGCGAGATTATATGTGCCAAAGGTGAACGCCCCGAGCGCTTGTATTTTCTCGTTCAGGGCAAACTCAAGATTTATACAACGCTGCCAAACGGTAAGTCACTGTTGCTACGTTTCAGTATGCCGCCTGCACTCATAGGTGATCTGGAGCTGGTGAATGGCAAGGAAGCCAAAAATACGGTTGAGTCCGTCAACAAGAGCCTGCTGCTCGGTGTAAGCTATCGCTATCTCCAAAATACATATGCGGAGAACCCGAAGTTCCTCCATTTTATGCTCAGTCATGTGACCCACAAGTTGTATACCTTCTCGAATCTGTCGAGTCTCAATCTGCTATATCCGGTCGAGAGCCGCTTTGCGAGTTATCTGTTGTCCACGATGGAACAAGGGGAGCAAGTCACCGAAGAAATCCAGACCTCCAATCTGACAGAGCTCGCCGATATGCTTGGCACGAGCTATAGACACTTGAACCGGGTCATCCATGATCTCTGCGACCGTGAAATCATTCGCAAAGAACAGCGCAACATGGTCATCTGCAATCTGGATCAGCTGCGTGAAATTGCGGGAGGCAATATGTACGAATAAATAAGGGGCACGGGACGGCAAAGACACCCTCAGCTTGTCATATGAAAGAGGGTGCCCGTGCCTTCACCTGTTGGTGAATGATCCATTTTAATTGCTGTGCTGCAGCTTTATGCTTCGATTAAACTTCTCCGCGCTGTTCGAATAATTGAGCAATTTCCACGATGACTTGTGTGGCTTTCACCATATTATCAACCGATACATATTCAAACTTGCCGTGATAGTTCTCTCCGCCAGTGAAAATGTTGGGTGTAGGCATACCCATGTACGAGAGCTGGGAACCGTCTGTTCCTCCACGAATCGGACGGATGACAGGTTCGATATCCAGGCGGGTCATCGCTTCATGTGCAATATCGACGATCTGACGTACAGGTTCGATTTTCTCACGCATGTTATAGTACTGATCATTCAATTCAATGGAGATGCTTTTCTCGCCATATTTGCTCTTTAACTCGTCCACGACACTCAACAAATACGCTTTGCGTTCCTCAAACTTCTCCCGATCGAAATCCCGGATGATGTAGCTCATCTTGGTCAATTCGACGTCTCCCTCGATGGATAACAGATGATAGAATCCTTCATACCCCTCTGTGAACTCGGGAGCTTCCTCCGCAGGCAGACGGCGGTTCAGCTCCATCGCAATTTTGGCGGAATTGACCATCTTATTTTTGGCTGTTCCCGGGTGCACGTTGGTGCCCCGTACCGTGATTTTGGCAGCAGCCGCGTTGAAGCTTTCGTATTCCAGCTCGCCGAGCGGTCCGCCGTCCACCGTATAGGCATATTTGGCTCCAAAAACAGGAACATCGAACTTATGCGGCCCGCGGCCAATCTCTTCATCCGGGGTAAAAGCGACGCGAATCTTCCCGTGTTTCACTTCCGGGTGTTCAATCAGATAAGCCATTGCCGTCATGATCTCGGTAATGCCTGCTTTGTTATCCGCACCAAGCAGTGTTGTGCCGTCTGTTGTGATCAAGGTGTGGCCTTTATATTCACGCAGTTCCGGGAAATCGGTGGTGGATAACACCACATCCAGTTCCTGATTCAGTACAATATCTTGTCCATCATAGTTGTCGATCACCTGTGGTTTTACATCTTTGCCTGTAAAGTCGGTCGCTGTATCCAGGTGAGCGAGAAAACCGATCACAGGAACATCCTTGTCTGTATTGGATGGCAGTGTAGCCATCACATAGCCGTTCTCATCCATCGTCACTTCCTGCAAACCAATGGATTTGCATTCTTCAACAAGGTATTTTCCCAAGACCAGTTGGCCTGGTGTGGAAGGACAAGTTTCACTGTTTTCATCGGATTGCGTATCCATTTGAGCATAGGTTGTGAGTCTTTGAATTAAAATATCTTTCACCAGTAATCGCTCCTTTGGCTTCGGTTTATTATATAAGTTGAATTACTTATTTTACACTGAAACACTATGAGGTCCGTTTTCGTGTAACGCTTAGATACAACTTATATAAAGTGGGTATATTATTTCCAGTATGTCTGTATGGCTATCATATCATGTTTTGGGTCCATTTCGAGTTGTGCCGGACGCATCGGAGGAAAGAAAGGACCAACTAGGTATAAAAAAGGGTACTATCTCACAAAAAAGTACGTACTTGTTTTTCTGTAGGTAAAGTTCATAATAATCAATGATAAAAGGATGTGAATTTAGCCATGCCATTTATAACCGTTAAAGTGCTGGAAGGCAAGACGACGGAGCAGAAACGCCAGCTGATTGAACGGATGACCCAAGTGGCTTGTGAGACACTGGACGTCGATCCGAGCAATGTATTCATTTTCATTGAGGATCTGGAGAAGAGTAACTACGGCAAGAATGGAAAGCTATTTTCCGATCAGCAAAACAAGTAAACGCCTTAACATATACCATATTGAATAGGAGATGTACCTGAAATGACAGAGAAATTATTTTCCCCGTTTCAAATTAAGGGGCTTCAATTAAATAACCGTGTCGTCATGGCGCCAATGTGCCAATATTCCGTAACTGCCAAAGATGGTATTCCGAATGATTGGCACCAGGTTCACTATGTAAGCCGTGCCGTTGGGGGTACTGGATTGATTATAATTGAGATGACGGATGTTGATCCGGACGGACGCATCACCGATAATGACCTGGGCATCTGGTCGGACGATCACATTCCTGCCTTTGCCAAAGTGGTGGATGGCATTCACGCTCATGGCTCCAAAGTGGCGATTCAGATCGCGCATGCAGGACGTAAAGCAGAGGATGCGGCTCGGCCTGTAGCTCCGTCGGTGGTTACCTTCCCTGGAGAAAGCTTCAATACGCCACACGCTTTAACAACAGAGGAAGCACAAGCCATGGTACAGAAGTTCGCGGACGGGGTACGCCGTGCAGTAGCTGCCGGGGTCGACGCCATTGAGCTGCATGGTGCGCATGGTTATCTCATTCACCAATTCCATTCTCCGTTGATGAATCATCGTGAGGATGTGTATGGACAGGATCTTTCCCGTTTTGGCGTTGAGATTATCCGTGCGGCGAAGAAAGAAATGCCGGAAGATATGCCGTTGATTATGCGGATTTCGGCCATAGAATACGCCGATGGCGGATATGATATCGATCATACCATTGAAGTGTCCCGTGCCTATCAGGCAGCCGGCGTGGACATGTTCCACATCAGCTCCGGTGGTGAAGGATCTTCCGGACAACGTAAACCGGGGAACTACCCTGGTTACCAGGTTCCATTTGCCCGTCGTTTCCGTGAAGAATTGAATGTTCCTGTCATCGCGGTGGGAATGCTTGAGGATTCAGCTTTGGCTCAAGCAGTTATCGGCAACGGTGACGCTGATCTGGTTGCCGTTGGCAGAGGCATGCTGCGCGATCCGTACTGGGCTACTCATGCAGCTCTGGAACTCGGCGTCAGCAAAGATAAAGCGGCTATTGCAGAGCAATATTCACGCGGATATTAATCTTGATTTAGAACATTTATATAAATGCAATTGAAAAGGGATGCCCCACAAGTCATGAACATGACGGAGGGCATCCTTTTTTAGTGTAATTTGTAACGAGCCGAGCAAACGCTAATTCGTTAAACTTTGCAGTCCACCCGAATGCTCCTATTGAGGTGATATACTGTTTATCCCTTCCGGCAACGGTTGGAATTGGATTTTTCGGAGCAGACTAACATAGGAATCACGCACCTTTATGTAATATGTTCCAATTATAGATTTGGTTTGAAGGGTTGGTCAACAGAATACCTGTTGTTAGCTGAATATATTTGACACGCATTATTGAATCTTGAACAATAAGTGAAAAGGGCGTTTTGCATAATCCCATGAGCGATCAAATGGAAAGATGAAAAATGCTGATATAGATCTAGGAGGCGATTCGAATGGAATCTTCAAGTGCATTGCCGGATATTAGGGAACAATTGGTGCTTCACGCACCTGTGGAGAACGTATGGGGAATTGTATCGACGTCCAAAGGCTTGGAATCATGGTTTATGCCGAGCAATCTGGAGCCGGTGGAAGGGCATGAATTTATATTGGAGGCAGGACCCTTCGGAAAATCACCATGCAAGGTCACAGAGGTCCAACCGCCACACAAGCTGTCATTCCAATGGGGTAAGGACTGGACACTAACATTTGAACTGACGGAGCAAGGACAAGATACAGATTTTACATTGATTCACAGTGGCTGGGATGCCGACAAACTGACTGAATTTGGACAAGCTCATGCCATGGTTCGTGAACGGATGGAACAGGGCTGGGCCGGAATTGTACAGAAACTGGCCCAAGTGGTTGGGCAAGCGTAAGAAAAAGGGAGAAGTACAACAGAGAAGTAAAGCAGATGGTCAGCAAATTCATATAAGTCACAGGTCTTACTCCGGTCTGCATTCCGGTAGTTAAGCCTGTGGCTTTTTTGGTGTTAAAATATCATAGAAGAACTATTTCCGTCCGCAACAGAAACGTGTAACATGGAGTTATAGATATAAAACGACAAAATTAGACGTCTCTCGCGATGGAGGCGGAAGGATTACATAGATGAGAAAACACTGGATTATGCTCACCATTAGCTTTATATGTATTGTTGTCTTTCCTCTAGGATCCATTCTACAAACGTTATTTTCCGAGCGCGGCAATCCTCATGGGAGGGACGGGGTCCTGGACCTGACCCGCTGGGATTTCGACAGGAAGGGGGCTGCATCCCTGAATGGTAACTGGGATTTCTATCCGGGGCAATTGTTGGCACCCGTTGACTTTGAGGCGCATTTATCTGGACGCAAGCCCCTCTCCGAGCCTTTACCTATCCATGTCCCATCCCGATGGAATGGGACTATGGGAGAGGCGCACGGGTATGGGACCTATCATTTGCGTGTTCGAATTCCCCCGAGAGCAGAGAAGAATGATTATGGGATACGTACCCAAAATATTCGTATGGCCCATCGGATATTTATAGATGGCAAAGAGATTGGCGGCAAAGGGCTGCCAGGCACAACGCAAAATACGGATATTCAGCTCAATTTGCCTTTTACGGGATTTACCTCCATAGAAGGCAACGTTGCAGATATTATCATTCAGGTATCCAATTACAGCTACTCGTCTGGCGGCATCATTGCATCCGTTTTGTTCGGGGACGAGCACAGCATTCTGAAAAGCCAACAGCAGGACTGGCTCCAGGACCTGATGACCCTGTTCGGATTTATACTGCCAGCTGCCTTCTTCCTGATGCTTTTCCGGCTCCGACGCAGTGAAAAAGAGCTTCGGTATCTGGGATTATTCAGCCTGTCCGGTGCGATGTACGCTTTGACTCATGGAGAGAAGTTGCTGGGGACACTGTTACCATTCCTGCCGAATAATGAATTTCTGCGGATTCAATTAATTAGCGCGGCTCTTGCGTATTATTACTTGCTTCGTTATATGGATGCGCTTGTACCTGGCGCGATCCATTCATGGTTTGTTCGCTTGGGTGTGGTTCTGGTACTAGTCCAATGCGCGGTGGGTCTTATATTGTCTCCTATTCTGTTCTCTATGCTGGAGCTGCCTATGCTGCTGATTTCAATTGTGGTCATTGGTTACACGTTGCGAGCCATGCTCCATTGGCTGAAAAAGCGACCGAATGATGGTCATTTTGTCCTGATGAGCATGATGAGTATATTTATGGTGGTTGTGCTGCACACCGTGGGTGCTTTCACCACTGTGGATACGACATTTCTTGCGCTGTACGAGCTGCTGTTATTTGTTTTTGCACAGATGATTCTAACAGCGATCCGGTTCGCACAATCATTTCGTGAAGTTGAAGCGTTGTCTGAACGTTTGCTTGCTATCGACAGTCTCAAGGATGAGTTTATGGCGAATACGTCACATGAACTGAGAACTCCCCTGCATGGCATCATTAATATTGCTCAATCGATGTTGGAAGGGGCGGCCGGGGCGGTAACACCCAAGCAGGCCAAAAATCTGTCCATGATCACGTCAACTGGAAAGCGGCTTTCGCTGCTGGTAAACGATATTCTGGATTTTTCCAAGCTCAAAAATGGTGAAATTGAATTAAAACGGAGTGCTGTTGATCTCGAATCGGTTGCTCGAACAGTCGTTGAAGTCTCTGGTTTCACCTTTGAGGATAAACCGATTGTGCTGATTCAGCAATGGCCTCCAGCGTTACCGTTGGTTGAGGCCGACGAGGATCGACTAAGACAGATTCTGTACAATCTGCTGGGCAATGCGTATAAGTATACGAAGCAAGGGGAAATTCGGCTGTATGCCCGAGTGGATGGAGCTCTGGTGACGGTATCTGTTGCGGATACGGGGGTTGGAATTACTGCGGATAAACTGGAAGACATATTTCAGTCTTACGAACAGGGCAACGGAACAAGTGAGAGGGTTAACGGGGGAACTGGCCTTGGGCTGAGTATTACTCGCAAACTGGTCGAGCTTGGCGGAGGGACCATCTGGGTAGAATCGAAGCCGGGTGAAGGTTCGACCTTTCATTTCACTCTGCCCATTGTGCAATTCCCGCTGCTCCAGGCAAGTTCGAGACCTGTTGCAGCCCAATATGTAGTGGCTCAAGAAATAAAAGCACAGGATACGCCTGCAATCGACTGGGATGAGACAGATGAGATTCTGGAAGCTGAACATACCATTCTAATTGTAGATGATGATCCCGTGAACCGACAGGTCCTGTTCAACCTGTTATCGACGGAACGATATCGTGTCATTGCAGCGGATAGTGGGGCCGCGGCATTAAAACTGCGTGAAGAACACCCATCCATTGATCTAGTCATTACCGATTGGATGATGCCGCAAATGTCCGGGCTTGAACTATGTCGCAAGCTGCGGGAGAACAGTTCCCTGTCTGAACTGCCGATTCTGATGCTGACGGCTCGCGGGATGCCTGAGGATATCAAAATGGGATTCCAGGCAGGAGCAAATGATTTTCTGAGCAAACCTGTAGATGCGGGTGAACTGCGTGCCCGGGTACGGACGTTAATTGAGATGCGTACCTCGGTACAGGAGGTTGTTCGTACGGAAATGGCTTTTTTGCAGGCTCAAATCAAACCGCACTTTCTATATAATGCGCTCAACGTCATTATTGCAACATGCGCTGTCAATCCGGACAAAGCGACCGATCTGCTTATTGAACTGAGCCAATACTTGCGGGGAAGTTTCGACTTCCAGAACCGCGACCAACTGGTTCCGCTTGCCAAGGAACTGGAATTGGTGGAGTCCTATGTACATCTGGAACAGGCGAGGTTTGAGGAGCGTTTGGTAGTCCGTTATGATGTAGACCCGGATGTGCGTCTGTACCTGCCACCGCTCAGTATTCAACCGCTTGTGGAGAATGCAATTCGACATGGGGTGATGGCGCGTGCTGCAGGCGGTACGGTTAACCTTGGCATTCTAAGGGAAGGTGAGCACATCGTCATTCAGGTTCAGGATGATGGAGTGGGCATACCCCCTGAACGTTTGGCTCAGGTACACTCCGGGCGAACGGAAGGTCCTGGAGGTGTAGGGCTGCAGAATATAAATCGGCGTCTGTTGTCCTTGTACGGTCACGGACTGGAGATTCAGAGCCATTCGGGAAAAGGAACGATAATACGGTTCCGCATACCTGTGAAGGAGGGGCTCATCTCCAAATAATGAGCCTGTTGAGTTGAATCTGGTTAAAAAACGAATAAGCGGATGCCAGTATACGCGGTATTCCCATTGAATATATCATGGCAGGAGGCTGGAAGAGCGATGAAAGCCATTGTAATCGATGACGAGAAACCGGCGCAGCTTCATCTGGAGCGCCTGTTAAGATCGGATGGGCGGATTACCCCCGTGCAGTGTTTTTCGACAGCCCGTGCCGGTCTGGATTTTCTGGCAAATGAGCGTGTGGACGTTGTGTTTCTCGACATTGGCATGCCGGAAATGAATGGACTGGAAGCGGCTGAATATATACAGCAATTGGACAGCAGTATTCGCATAATATTTGTAACGGCTTACGCCGATTATGCGGTTGAGGCCTTTGAGCTTGAGGCGCTGGATTATGTGCTGAAGCCGGTAAGTTCAGTGCGACTTGCCAAAACGATTGATCGCATTGCTGCAGGAATGATATCGTCATCCTCTCAGGTTGCTGCGACTGCTGAGGATCAGGAATCTGAGGCCGTGGGAGTGGATACCCATGTACCTGGATTGCTTACTTTCAAACATCTGGATATCTATAGAAGTTTGGAGCCGGAAGCACAGAAGCACAAGTGGCGCACAGCCAAATCGCAGGAACTGTTTGCGTTTTTGTTTCACCATAGAGGGGATTGGGTAAGCAAAGAGATTCTGCTCGATCAGTTGTGGGCAGATGTCTCACAAGAGAAAGGACTAACGCATCTGCATACTTCCGTATATCAGATCCGCAAGCTGCTGAAGGAATGGAGCATGACGGGCAAGCTGGAATACAACATGAACCGTTATCGTCTGTTATCGGGTAATCTGGTCAGTGATGTAGAGCAATTCGAGCAAAGGACGGCATACGCTGCCGTTACGTCAGACAATGTGGATCAGTTGAGGGATATTATCCCGCTCTATCGTGGTGATTATCTGGAGGAGCATGATTATCGCTGGGCTCAATCCAAAGCGAGAGATCTGAGACGTAAATATGTGGGACTGGTTATGGATATCGCCGAATGGGACATGAAGCATGGACGTGGCAAGGAAGCGATAGAGCAATTGAGCGAACTTCAGGAACGGGAGCCCTATGCCGAGGAGATCTGCCGATTAATGATGAGAGTATATGCATCCATGGATGATCAACAAGCCATACTCAGAATATATCATTCATTTACGCTGACCCTGCTTGAGGAACTGGGACATCAACCGGAGTCGGAGACAAGCAGACTATATGAAGAATTAACGGCAAAGTAGGCTGAAGTTCACGCAGGAGGATGAAGCATGAAGTTATTCATACATCGCAAAGATTTGCGTACAGATGATCTGGTCGCATTCGATTATCTGCGGAATCAGGATGCGGAGAGTCTGCATGTGCTCATTTATGATCCTTTCCTGGTGCGGCAGGGGCGTGATCAGGAACATAGCGGAGTGAACTTTCTACAGCATGCTGTAGAGCTTGGTAAGCGGTATCGGGAGTCAGGCCGCAAGCTGCACGTGGCTTATGGCAAACCAGCTGAGGTGACTGATTACATCCTCGAACAAATGCAAAGTCGTGTAGATGAAGTTATTGTTCATCGGGATATGACCCCGTATGCAATCGAACGGGATCGTGGAATACGTAAGGTAACCGAGGAACGAGATGTCACATTTACGCAGCTGACGGATCATTTGCTGATGGATCTGCCGGGGTTCGCTGATTTTACGGGCAAGTCCGAGCCATATAAAGTTTTTGCCGCTTTCCATCGGCGCTGGGTGGAATTCATGAATGAGCATCCCAATCCAGCATCAACCACTACGATTGCGGATGTGAAGGTCAGTGACCAGCAGATAGAATGGCCGGAGACCTTTCAGGTACCTCCACATTTGCTGGCATTTAATAGTTCAGATTTGAATGATCCTCATCTCGTATTGGACTGCTTTTTGTCCGACAGGATTGCTGATTACGGAGACCATCGGGATGAATATGAAGCTTATGAACCGAGCCGTCTCAGTTCTTATGTAGCTGTGGGGGCTGTATCCATCCGCAAGATGTATGATGCTGCGAAACGCACGGACTATTCAAATGAATGGATCAGACAATTATGCTTCCGTGACTTCTACCTGTATCGGGCAGTGTATGAGAGTCATTATTTTACATATGAGAAAAGTTACGATCTGTCGCCGCTCAGTGATTACTACTTCGAACGGTGGTGCAAGGGCGAAACGGGTATTCCGATTATCGACGCAGCGATGACGGAACTGAATGAGACGGGACATATGCCGAATCGGCTTCGTATTCTGACCGCGATGTTTCTTACCAAAAACCTGCAATGCCCGTTTACACTGGGTGAAGCGTATTTCAGACGCAAGCTCAGTGACTATGACAACATTCAAAACCGGGGCAACTGGTTGTGGTGTGCATCACTTGGAGAGAATGCAGCTCCATACTTTCGGGTGAACAACCCCGTGACACAGTCAGAGAAGTATGATCCTCAAGGGGATTATATCCGCAAATGGCTGCCTGACCTGAAGGATTTGCATAGCAAAGAGATTCATCAGCCCCGCCAGGGTGCGATTGTTGATCTGAAAACATCCCGTCAGTCGGCTATTGATGTTTATAAACAAATTCTGGCGAGTCGTCAGACCAATGGTTAAGAAGCTCACCTTAACATATAGGTTGATATAGGAAAGATCCATTTTAGTAGTGGAGTTTACCATTTTCATCCCTGTGACCCAACATTATTTTGGACCCACAGGAACATGCTCACAGGCCGCGTCATAGCGGTCTTTTTTACATATATAGACATGAGAGGACTGTGAAAATTGTTGAAAATTTAGGAACTTTTAAGAAATTGGACTACCCTTCTTAAGCATTATGCTTTTTAATAGATAGTGAGCTTAACGTACTAAGTCACATTAGACATATCAACGAACATAGTAAGGAGAAACGCTAATTATGAGTGAAACCATCAAAAGAGAGCGAATTCCAGAGCTGAATCTCGTACGGGCAATGGCCATCATCGGCGTGCTGTGTGTGCATTCCACTTCATACGCTACGGTGGACATGACAGGTTCAGGGTATTACTGGCTGTACAATTTTATTAATATTTTTATGAAATATGGTACACCCACGTTTATTTTCATGAGCAGTTTTGTGCTGTTCTATAACTATTATTCTCGCCCGCTCGATAAGAAGCTGGTTAGTAACTTTTACAAAAAAAGATTTGTTTATATTTTGCTGCCCTATTTCATATTTTCATTAATGTATTTTGTGATTCTGCACTTCACGCATTATCAGGGCCGTCCATTCGGTGAATCAGCCGTAAGTTTCATAACGAAATTGTTCACGGGCAAGGCGTATACGCATCTGTACTTTGTATTTATTAATATGCAATTTTATCTGTTATTCCCACTGGTCTTGTGGCTGCTCAAGAAATATCCCTCAGTCGTCAAATGGTCAGTACCGATTGGGCTGCTCATTCAGTGGGCATTTATCGTAAGTAACAAATATGGATTCCAGGTGCCGAACAAGGGAAGTTGGGCTTTCTCGTACTTTTCCTACTTCATGCTGGGTGCTTTTATCGGGGTTTATTTTCCGAAGATTAAACAATGGTTTGTCATTAGTCGGGCCAATGCAACCAAAGCTCGTGTAGTTTCATGGATTGTGCTATGGGCAGTATGGATTTTTGCCGGACTCGGTCATGTGTACATTTATTATCTGCTGCGTATGAAGATTGCGACCTATAACACGCTGTGGTATGAGTTCTTCTGGAACTTGCATACGTTCGCCTGTGCACTGGTGCTCATTCAGATCGCGTACCTGCTCTATCGCAAAGGACCATCGCTTATCGTCAAGCCGCTCAATCGGCTGGGGGCACTGTCCTTCGGTATTTATCTGATTCATCCATTTTTCCTGCTGGTCTATCGGAACTTCCCACCACAAACCGGGGTTTCCTGGTTGATTCACCTGTGGTACGCCGGAGGTTTTGGTGTGGCGCTGATTGCATCGTGGATTGTGGTTGGACTCACGGCAAGATTCATTCCGTTTGCATGGGTGATTTTCGGCAATTTGCCCAAACCCAAGCCGCGTCTGGTACCGCAACAAAACTCGGGACAACTCGACGTTCGTTAAAAAAATATTTATGCCAATAAAGGAATAATAAACCGTTTCTTGGTCGACCATTAGGGTTGAGCGGGGAACGGTTTTTTGATTGCCGGTTGGAATCTTATATGGGGAACGGATGTTTCTTTTTCATACTCGAAGGGTAATGAGAAGGCGGAACACCATTTAAATAATTTGATAAGCAGAGAACTTTAAGAACAGGATTAAGGTGAGAACAATGACAACATGTGAACAATGCGGGAAACCGATGCAAGATATATTGGAATACGTGGAACATATCCTTCACGAATGCGTGGGGCAGACGCAGGAGTACAAGACAAAAGACTACGAGACATCTGGCTATGAGTGTGTTAGCGAGCAGATGTGATACAATAGAAAGAAACCGGATTCATACGGAACCGAGGTGACAACATGGAGACGGGCTTGGCCCCTTTCCGGCAGGAAATGACGGAACATGAAGCGCAACTGACCAAGACATGTATGTATTGCGGGCAAAAGCGACCTTTGTCCGAATTTCGACGAAGAACCGGAAAGCGGGCTGGCCCCGGAGCCAGACGCGGCGCTTGTCGCCGCTGTCGTCAGCTCGGTGGACAAGCAGATAACAATAGTGCCCATAACGTCTCAATTCGGCAGACGGATGAGCGTACGGGAAATCAAAATAGTGTAGCACCAGCCCGGCGGCATATAGCTGCCGATGCTTCTTCGTCTGTAAACCACGCAGCAGACCTGATCACAGATGCAGTGGACAGGGGTTCAGGTTCTGTGTCTGTGTCTGCGTCAGACAGACGTATGGATGCTCAGCCTTCAGTGAATTCAACTTCTCCGAGAGAGCGGGACTCTGCTGACTATGGAGAAAATGTTGTCGCAGCTTCTGCTATTACCCCTTCGTCTCCTTCAGGCAACAGGAAGAAGCGGAGAAGAAGGAGGAAAGCGAAGCGTACTGACGTGCATCCGGGTCATGAGCCGACGGAAATGATTTCGCAGACGAACCCCACGAGCGACATTGCAGATCTTCCACAGACCGATGTGCTTCAACAACAAGACAGGGATTCGCAGGTGCATACAGCGAGTGCTGATCCATCTGCGAAGCGTGCCCGCGCGCGCATAGCCGCTGGCACGGATCAGGCCGCCGAGCAGGAAATGGCGGCGGCCAAGAAGGCTCTGCTGCCAGCCAAGCCGCAAGGCCCGGCAGCAGAGCTAGGGGCTGCGGATCAGCCGACCGCAGCCAAGCGCAAACGCAAGCGGCGCCGCAAACGTGCTGCCGCGCTGCCGTCCGGCGCAGAACAGGCCCGCAGCATAGCTGAGGCCAGTGCGCCGGACCTGAGCGACCGTGGCGATGCCAATACGGTCGCTGGACCCACAGCGGCAGTGCAGCCCGCCGCTGCTGCACGGCTCGCGCCCGGCCAAGCATCGGGCGCGGCGATGGAGGCTGCGCCTCCTGCACCCGTGCGCCAGCCAGGCTCGCCCGGGTCGAAGCCGCGCCCGGCACGCAAGGAGCGTGCGCCCAAGGCGGGCAGCGAAGACACCGCCCGTGCCGGAACATCCGGGCAGCGGGCGCCTGCACATTCCAGCCGCAGTCACGGGGCTGGAACAGAAAGCCGTCCCCGCCGTCATACTCCGGCGGCTCCTGTAGCGATTGACCCGGAAGATCCGTCATCGCTTCGGACTAACCGGCAAGGCATGGTGCGCATGCGTGGCAAGACAGACAAAGGGCGGCGCTGGCATCAAGAAGTGGATATGGAGCTGGCGGTCACGCTGGTCAAGGAAAAGGCCGCTGTTGTGGTTAATCGGTACACGATCCGCCGATTGTTCAGTAACAAGGACTTCAAGCGGTTTATTCTGACTCGCGATAACTATACCTGTTATTTCTGTGGCTCGTACGGAGACACGATTGACCATCTTCTGCCGCGAGCCAAGGGTGGACATACCACTCCGCTCAATTGTGTCTGCGCCTGCAATCTGTGCAACCAGTCCAAAGCAGCAATGGATGCCGAGGAATTCATGCGTTCCGGTATTCCCGAGTGGAATGCTGCGCATCAGGAAGAGCTTAATGAATTGGAATTGGATATACAGGAAGCTCAGCTAGAATAAGGGTTAAGCGATATACTGCTCTGAGCTTGTTCCACAATCCGTTTCAGGCGGGGCATTTGATAAGGAGAGCACACCAAGACCGAACAGGTCCGGGTGTGCTTTTTTGTTTTTCAGCGAAGCGGGTGAAATTTCTTCAAATTGACAACGGTACAGCGTTCATATGTACGTTATACTGGGGGGAGTGAGTAGAGATATTTCGGCATCCTTATATTCGAAAGCGGATTTGTTAACAAACATCATAGAAGAAATATCGGACTTATAGATTGGAGGGAAGCAGATGACCCCGGCATCTTTGGACATCATGTCCTATATTACGGAAGAGAATATTCGTTTTTGGCTGGAGAAGTTTCGCTCCCTGGGCCCTTTACCGGGAATTTTGCTTACCTTTATGAAATCGTTCGTGCCCCCGCTGCCTACATTGCTGATTGTTGGCGTTAACGGTGCGGTGTACGGGCTATGGGCAGGGTTTCTATATTCATGGATCGGGATGGTACTCGGCTGTACCGTTACGTTCCTGATTGTCAGGGAGATTGGGAAATCGGCTTTTGTGGAACGTTGGGCGAGTAAACCTCGTGTGCAGCGCAGTATGGTATGGATTCGGCGGAATGCGTTTAGTTATGTGTTTTTGTTGAGTATATTCCCGGTCGGTCCGTTCGTCATTATCAATGTAGCGGCAGGTATCGCGCGGATGAGATTCATGTCTTTCCTGCTTGCGGTAAGCTTTGGTAAAGCCATTATGATCTTCTGTGTGACGTATATCGGTTCCAATGTTGCTCAGTTTATGGAGCATCCTGTGCGGTGGGGCGGCGTTTTGTTGTTTATTGCTGCATCCCTGTGGGCAAGTCGGAAGCTGGAGCGTCATTTTACCCGTTCGTCCTCAAATCGTGAGGAAATGGATGATCTGAGTCACTCCTCTGGAAAGTCTATTTCGTCGTAAACTTACGGAAATGCAAATGCGTACGTTTGATTTTGAATGGTTTAATCGGAGTTGTCCATCTGTTTAGACTGTTTATAGGGGGATAAGCATGATTGACAATGTCTTTGATTTTGAAAAAGAGCTGCACCTTATGAATGAGGATGAGCTGCGTTCGCTATTGCGTATGCTTTATCTTATTGCAGAAAGGGAAGCCAGTGTTCAGCCAGCGGAAGAACATTCTGATCATTTTGCAACGAAAATTCAGTCGATATTTAATACATTGGACGAGAATCGGAACCGGGAGAAAGCTGAGAAACAGGCGTTGATGGCACAGAAACCACGTGAAATTCACATTGCGGTTGGAGAATCGCCGCTAGGCAGCATTAAGGTTGCGATGGGCAAGGTTCCAGGGCGCTCGGAGCGGCGGTTTTTCTCTATGAATGACTACTATGCCATCGGTCCATTGGGCGATTTGACGAACAAGGCGGATTTACACCGCAGGCACCTCTGGCTGCTCGATAAGCTCTATTTGAGTGAACATGGAAGTTATGCCATCCAAGGCATGGATGAGCTGCTTCGATTAAACAGCGTAGTGAGCTCGATTGATGAAGATACGCGAATAACGATCTGGTATGCGAATAATGCTCATGAGAAAACGGGACTTTTATATGCCATGCATTTGCTGCGTAACCGGCTTGGCCCTGTCTATTTGATCGAGACAAGTGCTTTATATCAGGAATTATTTAATAATTCTGAAGTTCAGCATGATGTTCTTAGAACAGGTGGAATTTCTTCTGAGAAGTTGCTAGCGATGTGGGAACACTGCGTGAATGCTGAACCGTTGTCTTTGGAGGAACGCAGACACATGGAGCAAGAGTGGGTGGATTTGGCTGTACAGCCTGGGCTTTTGCGCTTAATGAAGGATGGCGAGATTCAAAGCCTGCCCGAAGACGCGATTGATGAATACATTATGCAAAAAGCCAGAGAGCTTACGTTAATCAGACAGCCTGGTGAATTCATAAAATCAGCCCGTATTGTTGGTGAGGTGCTGGGCCATCTCGAACAAGCTGTCGGAGACGCCTTTATTGAATACCGTATCCGACAGTTGATCATACAGAGACGACTAGAGATGGAAGGAAATCCACATGCCATGCGATTCTACAGTGTACGGCTCCCACAGTGACCGAAATGGACTGTTCACGGTAGTCTTTCATCCGAGAACAGTCCATGCAGTCTTTCAATTCTTTTTCTCATTCCATAACTCCAATAGTGGTCCCTCTTGTCCATATACCGGATCGGTATCCGGGATGGGTACATCTTGAATCTCACGCAGAACCTTGGGTCGCTCTCCCGGTTCACCAGTTCGGGTATTGTAACTTATGCCACCCGGATAGGCCCCGGCTATGCGGAAATCAAGGCTCGCACTCAGCCGCTTATGTCCGGTCCCCGCAGGAAGTACAACGACATCTCCAGCCTGAAGGCGAACGGTCTGTCCATGCTCCCCGCCAAGAATGAGCTGAACCCAGCCGCTGACTACGGCAAGTACTTCATGAGCATTGCTGTGGTAATGATGATAATCAAATACACCGTTAATCCAGCTATTTCCCCATCCGTTACGGTTCAGTAACGACTCCGCACGAGAGGTATCTTTTACCCAAATCCCTTTATACAGAAGTACAGGCAGGCTCGGATGATTGGGTATCACACCATCGTCTTGAAATAACATCGTCTGTACATCATTCATTCGATCCTTCATCGTAAATATCACCTCTCTATGACATTACCCGTTTATTTCTGGAGAAGAACAAAAAACAATGGTAAAATGATACAAAATGTATCACTTTAAGGTTATACTCAGAACATAGACTCTCTTTAGTGAACTTGTTGTATAAATCGCAAGGGGGAATGTGCTTGAACATTGTCATTACAGGGGCTTCTGGATTTGTAGGCTTTAACCTTTCGCAGTATTTAGCGCAAAAAGGACATCGAATCACCCTGGTGGATCAGGATGATTATTGTCAGAGGCTTGTTCACAGCTCCCCACTTCATGACATGGCCTTCATCTGTTGTGACCTCGCTACAGACAGATTCAGCTTGCCACACGAAACAGATTATATTATTCATCTGGCAGCGATGCCACACGTAGACTATTCGTATCATCACCCCGGAGAAGTGTTTCGTAACAACACCCTCAGTACACAGGCCATTCTGCAATATGCATCCGATCATCATATTCCCGTCGTACTGGCTTCATCCGTGGAGGTATATGGAGGGGAGATGGGCAGAGTGTATCATGAAACGGATGATTATGCTCCGGTATCCCCGTATTCCGCGTCAAAGGTAGCCTGTGAGATGCTTGCGCTATCCTATGCTCAATGTTATCAACTTCCTGTCAAAATATTTCGGTTGACCAACCTCTATGGTCCCTGGCAGCTGCCGGATCGGATTATTCCGCGTAATTTTGGGCGAATCATGGACGGCCTGCCGCTGGATATTCAGGGATCGGCGGTACGTGATTTTCTGTATGTGGATGATGCGCTGCGAGCGATTGAACAGATTATGCTGAATGGACAAGATCAGCAGATCTATAACATTTCAACGGGGCAAGGAACGACCATGCAAGAGATAGGGGCGCTTTTGCAAACCATACATGGTTCCCATGGAACGGCGCAGATTCGGGAGCAGGAACCTACCCAATCCAGGGGCTCGAGCCTAGTCGTTCACTCTGGAAAGCTGCGAGCAGAGCTCGGATGGTTCCCCAAGACAACGCTGGAACAGGGGCTAGAGCAGACCTTTCGATGGTATCAGGAACATCCCGATTGGGTAAGGCAATTCAGCCGGGAATATCATACGACAAGGGAGACACGCAGTTTTATTATTGATATGGCCAGATACGCAGTTCCGGCTGTATAAACCAGAACAAAAAAAGCCAGGGAAGGGTGTAGGGAATAACACCTTCCTTGGCTTTTTTGCGCCCCCGTACAATTCCGAATGTTCATTCGGCTTGAACGGTAGGCTGCTTACCTATATCTACTGCACGAATCGTCGTGCGTTTTCACGTTAAACGAATGGATCTAGTGATGCTCTTTCACATCGGCAATTTTATCCTGTACAGCACCTTTGGCCTTATCTTTCTTGCCTTCAGCCTGAAGAGATCTGTTGTTAGTTGCATTACCGACCTGATCCTTCACTTCGCCTTTGGCTTTGTTTACGCCTGCTTTGATTTTATCGCTAGTTGAATTACTCATAATCGAACATCTCCTTCGTTTCTGGTGTAGTCCTTATTAACCGGGATATCCATAGTCTAAACGTTCGCTTTTGGACAGGGGGCAAAAATTCTGCTGGCCATCAGCAAAGCGATGAGCATTCTGGAATTCAGTGTGCGCGAGCGTGTGCAATCACGGGGGACAGAGATGCCTGTAGATGATTTGAAAAACGATCGGGCGAACAGTGAAATAAACCTCAGGAGGCAGGGCGACTCGTCAGGCCTTCTTTGTGTCTTTTTTGCTTTCAAGCCACGATAGGTTCATACTAAGGTAAGAAATGATGTCAATTCAGGAATAAGGCTGTACCCCTAGCTGCATAATAACGACAGTGACCAATTTCGTTGCATGAAATTCATGGTTTTGGAAAACAATTCCTGAAAAATTAAGTTGAAAAATCCTCCCTTGTGTACATATCGCGCATATAGCCATATGGGATCTTGTCTTCATACCACATATGGTAGGATTACGGATCTGGGACAGGATGAAGAACGATTGTAATTCAATTGCAATGCTTGACAAAAAAATCGATTTTGTTACAATGTTCACAATATCTTCACAAGTGTAAAAAATTTCTTTTTCATGTTCATGTGTAAGAGGTGTAATATAGGGGTATAGAGTTCGGTTTCGGCCTGCTTGTCGTTTTGCGTCAACACATGTTGTCCGCAATAGACCCAAGATACAATACATGATGTGGGAGCGGCCCATGGGCTATGCTCATTCTATTGTGTGAAATTTGGTACATTTAGTTGTATTGGATGTATTTGTGGTTCGGCTCTGCATGACAGGCATCATGAAAGTCGCGGACTTCTATCCCAAAGTAAAGGAGGACTTTCTCTTATGTCACAATCGCCTACTCAACAAGAGGTGCCGGTTACAGAAGGTGCCGACGTTTCCCAACGCCAGTCCTTGGACGTACTGGATCAACTGATGAAGCCTGAGGTACAGGAGTCTTTGACCGTTCTGGTGGAGAACCTGCCTAAACTGGCTGAAATGGTCACTGCAATGACCAAAGCTTATGACTTTGCACAAAGCGTAGCTACAGACAAAGTTCTGATCAGCGACACAATGAGCGCAATGGGTGAGTTTGCTAAACCTGTTGTAGACAAAGCTAAAGGTGTAGCTTCTGCTGCCATCGAAGCGAGTGATCGTGCGCAAGCCGAGCAAACTTCGGTTGGTTTGTTCGCTATGCTCAAAATGCTTAAAGATCCAAACGTACAACAAACGCTGCGTTTTGCTCAATCATTCTTGAGCATCCTGAACGAGCGTCAACAACAGCAACGTTAAGATTAGAAGAACGGAGGATGGATATGTCGAAGCAAATTTTGATCTTGGGCGGAGGTTACGGCGGTCTGTTGACTGCGCTGACTGCGCGTCAATACCTGACACCGGAAGAAGCGACTATTACAGTCGTGAACCGTTACCCTACGCACCAAATTATTACGGAACTGCACCGTCTTGCAGCGGGAAGCATTGCTGAAAAAGCAGTGGCCCTTCCACTCGAAAAATTGCTGAGTGGTAAAAACGTGAACTTGAAAATCGATACGGTGGATACAATCAAGCCGGACGAGAAAAAAGTTCTCATGACAAGTGGTTCTACTTACTCTTACGATGCACTCGTTGTTGCCTTGGGCAGTGAAACGGCATTCTTCGGAATTCCAGGATTGCAGGAGTACAGCTTCACGCTGAAATCCGTTAGCGATGCTAACCGCATTCGTGCACACGTGGAAGCTCGTCTGGATGCTTACAAACAATCCGGCAACAAAGCAGACGCTACGTTTGTTATTGGTGGCGGTGGTTTGACAGGTATCGAGCTTGTTGGTGAATTCGCTGACCTTCTTCCGGCTGTATGCCAAGAAAAAGGTATCGACTTCAAAGAAGTTTCCCTGTACACGGTTGAAGCAGGTCCTTCCATCCTGGCAGGATTCCCGCCAGAACTGGTTGAGCGTGCTAAATCAAGTCTGGAAAAACGTGGCGTTAACTTCATCGTTGGCGTAGCGATTACCGAAATGAAAGAAAATGAAGTTCTGCTGAAAGACGGAAGCTCCATCCCTACGAACACACTCGTATGGACTGGCGGCGTTCAAGGTAATGCAGTTGTTGCGGGCAGCGGAATTGAAGTGGATCGTGGCCGTGCGAAAGTTACGGAAGTACTGCAATCCACATCCCATAAAGACGTGTTTGTTGCTGGTGACAGCGCAGTGGTCTTCCCTAGCGAAGGCGCTCGTCCATACCCTCCAACAGCACAATTGGCTTGGCAAATGGGTGAAACCATTGGTCACAACCTGGGCGTAATGTTCAAAGGTGGCGCAATGGAATCCTTCACACCAGTATTCTCCGGTACACTGGGAAGTCTGGGTCGTAAGGATGCTGTCGGCATGATCGGTGGCAACCAGACTCGTCTGAAAGGTCTGCCTGCAACCATGATGAAAGAAGCAAGTAACATCCGTTACCTTGCTCATATTCACGGATTGTTTGCACTGGCTTACTAAGATCTGTTCGCCATGCAGCACACAAAGGTACCCCTCTGGGGGTGCCTTTTTTGTTGTATCCATGCCATGAATACCTTATGGGCATGTAAAAGCATTTTTTAAAGGTAAGGGAGATATATCATATCTATGTTGCTTATCGTAATTATCGAGGACCAAAGGTGCTCAGTATAACTGTATTGGGAGTATGGTATATTAAAGGAGTGCGTGTTATACGCATCACAGGATGCATTGAATGGTAGTAATACATAGCAGCCGGCGCTTAGAAGCGTCGGCTTTCGTTTAAATGAAAGAGAAGTCTGATTTATAAAAAGCTGGTTACAAAAAGGAAAACCGAGAGGAGAATAATATATGAACGTATTAGTTATTGGAGCGAACGGACAAATCGGCAAATTTCTGGTGCAGCAGCTGGCGCAGGAAGGGAAACATCAGGTCACTGCGATGATTCGCAAACCGGAGCAGGCTGATGCATTGAAGCAGCTCGGTGCCAAAGTCGTGATTGGTGATTTGGAAGGCAGCGTGGAAGATCTGGCCGAGGCGATGAAGGATCACAATGCCATCGTGTTTACAGCGGGTTCTGGCGGATCTACAGGCGCGGACAAAACGCTGCTCATTGATCTGGATGGTGCGGTGAAAACGATGGAGGCCGCACAGCAGCAGGGGATTACCAGATATATTCTGGTCAGTGCCTTTGGGGCCGATCAACGGGAGAAATGGTCGGATGCCATTAAGCCGTATTACGTGGCGAAGCATTATGCCGATCGGGCGTTGTTCGCAAGTGATCTGAATTACACCATTATCCGTCCTGGTGGTTTGAAAAATGAGCCAGGCACTGGCAAAATCTCTGTAGGAACAGATCTAAAACCGGGAAGTATTCCACGTGAAGATGTGGCCCGTGTAATCGCTGCTTCCCTTCAGGAGGAGAAGACGTATCGCATGGCTTTTGATCTGATCGCCGGGGATGACTTGGTAGAAGATGCCTTAGGTAATTTGTAATTCGTCTTGTAATAGAACGGGAGAATGGAATGGCTGAATGAAGGAGAGCTCAGCAGGATTGATTCCGTACAGGTGATCAAGGGTGAGCGCAAAGCTCAACTAAAGAGAGAGTTTACATGATAGAGTTAAGCCATGTGTAGCAGGGGCGCTTCGAATGAAGCGTCTTATTTGCTTTTCACTCGCAAGTTCAGTGTGTAATCGTACATGTTCCGCCGTATTGTTCACTATTCGAGCAGGGGCTTGGCGGATACAATCGTAACGAGGAGGTGAGTGCCGATCCAGTCTGAGAAGTAAGTATTTGATGAAATGCATCATCGATCGGAGGAAGAAGAGACGTATCGATTTTAATGTAAGCGCTCTACAAATAAAGTGTGGAGGTGTATTGTTCTATGAATGAGGATTGGTTGAAAAAGAAAACAAATTCACATCGGTTCACTCGTCGCCTTTGTTATCTGCTTGCTCTGATCTTGGCGCTACAATCGCTAGCTATGCTGGTCGCTCCAGGACAACAGGCTTCCGCTGCTCCACTCAGTGTGACCAACGGGGTACAGTTCAAGGATACAAGCGGTAATGTCATTCATGCTCATGGGGGAGGGATGATTAAGGCTAACGGATATTACTACTGGTTTGGAGAGAACCGCAATCCGAATGGAACGTTCAAGGCGGTGTCCGTGTATCGTTCAGCGGATCTGAAAAATTGGGAGTATCGCAATGATGTGCTCACCAGCAGCTCAGCTGTCGAGCTGAACATTTCCAACATCGAACGCCCGAAAGTCATCTATAACAGTACAACAGGTAAATATGTTCTTTGGATGCACAAGGAAAACGGAGTCGATTATGGTGAAGCCCGAGTGGCTGTAGCAACCTCCAGTACAGTGGATGGCAATTATACGTATGTGGGCAGCTATCGTCCGCTTGGCTACGATTCGAGAGACATGACGGTCTACAACGACAATGGCACGGCTTATCTCATCTCAGCGACCAAAGTAAATGCCGACCTGAATATCTACAAGCTGACTCCGGATTTTCTCGGGGTGGAATCACTCGTAACGACGCTGTGGCCGGGGCAATATCGTGAAGCACCTGCCATGTTCAAAAAGGGCGGCGTCTACTTTCTGATCACATCCGGGGCTACGGGATGGAATCCGAATCAGGCCAAATATGCGACTGCCTCCAGCATAACTGGCACGTGGAGCGGCCTGAGCAACTTTGGGGATAGTACAACCTATGGTTCCCAATCGGCATACGTGCTTCCGGTGGAAGGAGCACAGACCACATCCTATCTCTATATGGGTGATCGCTGGGCTGGCGCCTGGAGCGGGCCAGTGCAGGACTCCAAATATGTGTGGCTGCCACTCTCTTTCCCAAGTGCAACCAGTCTGGCGATGAACTGGGCAAGCAGTGTTACCATTGATGCAGCTACAGGTTCTGTAACAGGAGTGGATACGCCTGACGTATGGGATCCCAATGCTTCATATCAGTTGATTAGTCGTAAAAGCAATAAACTGCTTAATGTCATCGGCGGTTCTTCGGATAACGGTGCCGATCTGGAGCAGCGGGCAGATGGCGGCACGACCAGTCAGCAGTGGCAGATCACGGATGCAGGTGGCGGTTATGTCAAAATCATCAACCGATCCAGCAGCAAGCTGATCGGTGTGGAAAATGGCTCCACAGCAGATGGAGCTGTGATTGAGCAGTGGAACGATGGCGGCTGGGCCAGTCAGCAATGGCAGCTCGTTAGTGTGGGCGGAGGTTACTATAAATTGAAAAACCGCAGCACCGGCAAGCTACTTGATATTTCTGGACAATCCCTGGCAGACGGGGCCGCCGCAATCCAGTGGACAGATAATGGCGGTACGAATCAGCATTTTCAGATTGTTAAGGTTCAATAAGGATTTATGTTGAGGTATATGTGTATTCATTAAAAAGATCTTGCGAAGCCCTTGTCCCGCACCTACCTATAGGCGGGACAAGGGCTTTGTGATGTTGTTACCATTGTGCGTGATGCGAGCACAGGGACGATGTCCAGACGATTTTTCGCATCGTGATGTATTTTCAATTATTCTTTAATCATTCTTATTCCAAACTGTGGTAAACTAGTAGAATTGTAGAAATATATACATAGAGACAGGAGCTGGATAACGAAGTGAGTGATAACCAAGTGCTGTCAATTGAAGGCTTGCGGATGAGGTATAACGGCCGTTATGTGCTGAATGGTATTGATCTGGAAGTGAATCGGGGCGAAATGATCGGATATATCGGTCCGAACGGTGCGGGTAAAAGCACGACGGTCAAAATTTTGCTCGGACTGGTTGAGGGATATGTGGGTACGGTTCGCATTTTTGGCAAGGATATCGCGGACGGTGACGTGGAATATAAGCGCAGAATCGGTTATGTGCCTGAAGTGGCGGAATTATACGAACAATTAACCCCGGCAGAGTATCTGACGTTTACAGGAGAATTGTATGGGTTGTCCTATGAAGATGCCGATTATAAGGCGAAATTGCTGATGGACTGTTTTGGACTGGAAAAATCATATCATTCCCGCATCGCTTCCTTCTCCAAAGGCATGCGTCAGAAAGTGCTGCTGATCTCCGCGTTGCTGCATGACCCGGATCTGTTGTTTCTGGATGAACCGCTCAGTGGACTGGATGCTAACAGCGTGATGGTCGTGAAGGAGATTTTGACGCAGCTGTCTGCCAAAGGCACAACCATATTCTATTCGTCACACATCATGGATGTGGTGGAGAAGATCAGCAGCCGAATCGTCCTGATTGCCGAAGGTCGCGTGATGGCGGATGGTACGTTCAGGCAGCTTCAGCAGCAATCCATGGAGGGTTCACTGGAGGAAGTATTCAATCAACTGACGGGTTTCAATGAGCATCAGGCGATTGCGGAACGCTTTGTGTCCATCGTGCAGGAGGTGTACTGATATGGCGGAATCCTCCGACTTCCGCACGCTGAAGATTCTGGATCGTTTTCGACATATCATCGCCAGAACAGGCGCGGATTATGATGTGCTGCGTCTTATTCTACGGGTGAAATTTCAGATGGATCAGCGCAGGGTGCCGACGGTATTGTCAGCGCGCAATGGCAACAAGGAGCAGAAAGAAGGCAATCTGTATTTGCGTTCCCTCTGGTTATACGCACTGATGGGGCTGATTATGGTTCCTTTTGTTGTCTGGGATACGGGACACTATATGCTTCAGATGGGTTTAGTGACCGCCATGCTGATGTTTATGATCATGACATCCATGATCTCTGACTTTTCTTCGGTACTGCTCGATATTCGAGATCGTAATATCATCATGACCAAGCCGGTAAACGGACGTACCGTTGGTATGGCTCGTGCCATCCACGCAGGCGTCTATCTGCTGCTGCTGACAGGTTCCCTGACGGCTGCACCGCTGGTAGCGGGATTGATTGCCCACGGGATCGGATTTTTCCTGCTATTTCTGGTGGAGCTGTTGCTGATGAATATGTTGATTCTGGTGACTACGTCCCTGATCTATCTATTCATGATGAAGTTTCTGGATGGCGAGAAGCTGAAGGACATGATTAATATGGTGCAGATCCTGCTCTCCATCGGGATTGCCGTAGGTTATCAGCTGGTTATACGATCGTTCAGCATTATCGATTTTAATATGGTGTTCACACCTGCCTGGTGGCAGTTGTTGCTGCCTCCGGTATGGTATGCAGCGGCATTTGAGCTGCTGTTCGGCGGTGGTGGAGGCCCCTGGCTGTATGTTTTCTCGGCGCTTGCATTGATTGTGCCAATGGTAAGTCTGTTGGTGTACGTGAAGCTGATGCCTTCCTTTGAATTGTATTTGGAGAAAATGGCACATGCAGGTCAAGCCTCTGGACGAAGACGTGGGGGATGGGATCGCATCATGGCGAAGGTCTTCTCTCGTTCGAGAGAAGAACAGGCGTGTTTTCGGTTGTCTGCCAGTATGATGCGAAATGAGCGGGAATTCAAGCTCAAGGTGTATCCGTCCATGGGATTATCCTTCGTATTGCCGTATGTGTTCTGGTTCACCGAACTACAGAATTCCACATGGGCAGAGTTCAGAGAAAGCTCTTTCTTTTACACGCTGTATATTGTTCTCTTACTGATTGTGACGGTGGTAACCATGCTGAAGTACTCTGGACAATACAAGGCGTTTTGGACGTTCCGGGCGGCTCCTCTGGCTAATGAGGGCGTGCTATATAGCGGAGCGCTGAAGGCTTTCTTATGCAATATGTTTCTGCCCGTATTTATATTAAACGTTATTGTATTTGTGTGGACCTTTGGTCTACGGATTCTCCCTGATCTGGTCATTATATTGTTGGTAGCAACTGCACTTATTCCGTTGTCTGGAAGGCTGTTGCTGCGAAAACCGCCGTTTTCCCAATCCTTCAGTGTGGCCGGGCAGAGTGACGGCTGGCTCATATTTGCTTTCTTTCCGCTCATGGCATTGTTATGGGGATTACATGTATTCATCCACACCATACCAGCAGGTATCTGGATCTATGTAGCGCTTCTGGTGGTGACCAATGTGCTGTTCTGGACGAAGCTGCATCGGCATCGGGTGAAGCGAGAACCTGTAACGGTTGAAGGGTAATGCAGTAGCGGTTGAGGTTCCATGATGAAGGTTGGAAGATGAACGCGTTAAGATAAAGTTGCTTTAAGCCACTCCGGGTCATTGAACCGGAGTGGCTTTTTTACGGTTTTCAAATTCTTTCAGGTTCTCTGGGGCGAGATATGCTGGATCTTAATGCTTGAGAAAATGATAGGGCCAGGGTAACCGTAATCTCCATTTAGGAATATGGATCGCTGGAGACATTGGAGTGTAGTGTTCAATTAGTTGATCAATCGGTATGTTAAGCGTGGGATTTCCCGCTTTGCAGGACAGCTTCTGCGAGTTGATCGGCTGCATCTGCTGTAGACATGGTAGACTGCTTCGCTCTCGCATAGACCTTGGATAGCGTGCCCGCAATCCCCGCCACCTTTTGGCGGATCAGGTCGGGCCCCGCGCCCTCCAGCTCGCAGGCGGTGCTGATGATTCCGCCTGCGTTGAGCACATAGTCAGGCGCGTACAGTATGCCGCGCGCCTGCATGCGGCGAACAACCAGCTCCCGCTCACTGAGCTGGTTGTTCGCCGCCCCGGCAACGATGGAGCAGCGCAGCTCCTCCACTGTTGCCGGGGTCAGTACGCCCCCCAGGGCACAGGGGGCGAACACCTTGCAGTCAGCGGCGTGAATATGGGCCGGATCGGCCGAAATGGCGCCGCTGAACTGCACAAGGGCACGTTGTACACGTTCGGGTACAACGTCTGCCACGATGAGCCGTGCCCCGGCTGCATGCAGGTAACGGCACAGGGCATACCCGACCTTGCCCAGTCCCTGGACGGCAACGGAAATGCCCTGCAAGGCGCCGATGCCCTGGTGACACAGCGATGTCACAATGCCGGTGTACACCCCATAGGCGGTCATCTCGGCTGTGAAGTCATCCTTTGCGCCAAGCGATCCGGTCGTATCCGTCACATGGGCCGTTTCCAGCCGGATCTGATCCATGTCTGCCGCCGTAGTGCCCAGATCAAGCCCAGTGACATAGCGGCCGTTCAGTCTTTCCAGAGAACGACCAAGCGCACGGAAAATCGCTGCACGTTTGGAGGCCTGTAAGCTCAAGGCGATGCTATCCGAAGGTTCCGGATCTCTATTTGTACGTATCACGGAAGTATTTAACGGTCCGTCATTTATGTTGTTTCCGATATCTTTTTTCGTTTCTGCTTCGATTCCCGCAGCTTCTCGATCCCCGTGTGTTTGCCCCTTGGTTTTCTCGTTATTTTTCTTGAGGATTTCGCTGCCTGGACTGTTGCCACCTGTTATACCTCTCAGCTCGGTTGGCACATCCCATACCACAGCTTTACCACCACCATATGGCAGGCCGGATACCGCCGATTTGTAGGTCATGCCTTTGGCGAGTTTGATGGCGTCCCGAACAGCGTCCTCTTCCGATGCATACGTCCAGCAGCGACATCCTCCAAGTGCTGGACCCAGTACCGTACTATGAATGGCAATGACGGCTTTGAGCCCGCTGCGTGGATCATGGCAAAATATGAGTTCTTCCATAGCTTCCCGTTCCATCTCGTGCCACAACTGCATGGCATTTCCCCCTTTTAGTAGCCGTCGTTTCCCGAACCTGCTGCCTAACATTTCGTTCTCATTACTGATGACTCAGCATATTCAGTCCCGCAGGTTTTCGCCCCTGGGTCTCAGGCCGGGTTGATAATGAGCAGAAAGGGCTCTATAATGGCAGTTCCGGCATGCCCGTGGGCAGAAAATGCAGCCGATTGTTATTCAACCGTTTAAAATGACCGTATAACGTCCAATGATGGAGATAGAGTAGACGTACAGACGCGTAAATGACGTGCAAAGGAAACGGAATGAAGGCGCACAACAAACAGCCCGTTCCGGTGTGAAAGTCAGGAAAGAGGGATGGCGATTGTTTAAAATACTGGTATTTATCTTTTTAATCCAGATTGTGTATGTATCCGCGTATACACTTCGGATGATTTTGACGCTCAAAGGACAGAAATATATTGCTGCGCTCATCAGTATGGGCGAGATTGTAATCTATGTACTTGGCCTGAATTTGGTACTCAAATATCTGACTCAGCCTTCTGCGTTGATTGTGTATGCCGTTGGTTATGGGCTAGGGGTACTGCTGGGTGCCTGGATTGAAGAGAAGATTGCGCTCGGTTACGTTACCGTTAAGGTGATTTGTAACCAGATGGGCGGGGATGTGGCGAATGCCTTGCGGGATAAAGGTTACGGTGTTACCGCCTGGGTTGGCAGTGGGCGTGACGGAGATCGACTGGTTATGGAGATTTTGGCGAAACGCAAAAACCAGAAACTGCTGTATCAGACGATTCTGGCGCTGGATCCCAAAGCATTTGTCATTACCGTCGAACCCAAACAGTTCCATGGCGGGTTCTGGACACGTTCGATCAAAAGATAATTAAGGAATATTCCAGATAATAGTAAGCCCCTTCGGGGGCTTTTTCTCATGTACATAAGTTGAAATTGGAATGCTCCAGGTTAAATTGGGTGTTGTATATCGGCTGATGTCAGGATCACGAAACGACCTGAGATAAGGATTATTGTCGTAATCGCTTCCAGCATTTACATTGAGGACATGTCCTTCGTGACATGCGATGGCAGAGATGGACGTGCGTAATCATTATCATTAGGGAGGAATGGTTTTATGAAAAGCAAGATTCGAACATGGTGCAGTGCAGCACTGGCTCTGACGTTGGGTTTTACCCTCCTGTCTGGACCGACAAGTGTACAGGCAGCTGGCAATGCAGATTACAATCTTACAGGTTTCTCCCAAGGGAATACGGGTGGAGGCACCATCAGCGAATCGGATACGTCCAAGTATAAGAAGGTGTACAATGCAACGGATCTGGCTGCCGCTCTGAAAAAGAACTCCGGGGTCAAAGTCGTCGAGATTATGAACGACCTGAACTTGGGATGGAATGAAATTCCGAGCGCTGCTCAGACCTCGCCTTTTGCCAAGCATAATGATGCACTGACTCACCCGGTGCTGAAACAAACGGGCGTCAGCAAGCTGACGATCGACAGCTTCAATGGCCTGACCATTTTCTCAGCCAATGGGGCCAAGATCAAACATGCAGCCTTCAGCGTCAAACGCAGCTCCAACGTCATCATCCGCAACCTTGAATTCGATGAATTATGGGAATGGGATGAATCAACCAAAGGCGATTATGACAAAAACGACTGGGATTACATTACCCTGGAAGAGAACAATAACGTATGGATTGACCACTGTACATTCAATAAAGCCTATGATGGGCTTGTCGACTCGAAAAAAGGAACCAGCGGTGTGACCATCTCCTGGTCCCTCTTCAAAGGAGATGACGGCAGCTCAAACAGCTGGGTCACCCAGCAGATTAACGAGTTGGAAGCGAATAGGGCTTCCTATCCCATGTACAACTACCTGCGCAGCAGCGCTGTTGGGCTCAGCAAAGCCGATATCATTGCCATTTCGTCTCCTCAGAAAAAAGGCCATCTGGTTGGTTCGACCAGCTTCGAATCAGCTAACGCGAATCTGTCCATGACCCTGCACCATAACCTGTACAAGGATATTCAGGATCGGATGCCGCGTCTGCGCGGAGGAAATGCACACGCCTACAATATCGTGATGGATGCGACCGGAGCACGTGCAGCCAAATCCAGAATTACCTCTGCAATGGCAACTGCGATTTCATCCAAAGGATATCATTTTGATATTATCGGTAATGGAGCGATCTCCACCGAAAGCGGCGCAGTGCTGGTCGAAAAGTCGGTGATCAAAGACGTGCAGTTCCCGGTCCGCAATAACCAGACAGATCCGGCCGATGCTACATATACCGGTAAAATTCAGGTGACGGACACGATGTATTCCCTGGATGGAAGCTCATTCCGTGGAAACAGTGATACGTCCGGCAGTCCGCTTAGCCCGGTTCCGGCCGCAGTGAAAGCTTTCTCCTGGAACGGATTCTCTTCCCTTCCTTACAGTTACACGACCGATGATCCAGCGACGCTGAATGCACGTCTTACCGGAACAAGTGGTGCGGGTGCAGGCAAATTAACCTGGTCCAAAGACAACTGGTTGAAGACGAGCTACTAAGTTACAACAAGAGTAGGGTGTTGAAACGAGTGGCCGTGATCTACAGGATTCCTGCTGCTGCTTCCTCGTTTTTTCATAAGCAAAGAGTGCTCCTGCAGCCATAATGGCCGGGAGCACTCTTTTTGTAGAAACAGGGGAACCCTGTTTCTTTTTAAATAGACGCTTCCTCCGAAAGGGCTGGTGCAGCACTCACCGAGTCACGATAAATGATGTTGCCCTTCACGTGTACGCGACCGAAGCTGCGACTCGGGTTATCAATCTTTTTGAGCATGGAATGAACCGCGGTCCGCGCCATCTGTTCCACATCCACCTCAACCGTAGTTAATTTGGGCTCGGAGAGCGTGGCATAGATATCATTATCGAATCCAACGACGGAGCATTGTGCAGGCACCTGGATACCCAGGGAAGTCAGTTTCTGAACAAGCAGATGAGCGACCTGATCGCAGTTGCATACAAAAGCTGTTGGCAGCTGCTCGGGCAGATCAATTTCAATAAACGTTCCTCGCTCATCGCGGTCATTAAGCACAAGATTTTGATCCATCGGCAACCGATGTTCCAGCAATGATTTGTAATAACCGAGGAATCGGTCCTGAATGCTGCTGGTAGAATAGAGATTCCCGACATAAGCGATACGGCGGTGTCCCTGTTGTACAAGAAAGTTTGTCAGCTCATAAGCAGCATAAAAGTTATCGGTGACGACAGAATCGATATCCGAATGCTCATCGTAGAAATCGAGAAACATTTTAGGAACGTCCATCGACTGGACCAGCTCGATATATTCTTTACTGATCTGTCCAAGCACAATGAAACCATCCACCTTGTTGTCACTGTACAGCTTGGGCAGCGTTAATTCCTCTTCGTCCTGAACATTCAGAATATGAAGAATACCGTAGTACCCCTGATCCTCCAGATGTTTGGTGATGCGCTGGAATACACGTACATAGAACGATTGGGTAGGTCCGGTAAAACGCTCCGGGATAATAACGCCAATATTATGAGTCAAGCCTTCCTTCATCGAACGGGCCGCGGCATTATACCGATAGCCCATCTGAACGGCAAGCACTTTGATTTTTTCCTTTAATTCGCCACTGACGCCATCTTTATCATTTAATGCTTTCGAGACCGTCACACTGCTAACTCCGAGCTTGTCGGCGATATCCCGCATGGTGATATTGTTCTTCAGCTTTGGTCGCCTCCTTCAAGCCGGTTTACGTACAATGTGCTGTCATTATGGTTAGCGCTTCCTTCAATCATAATAACAATCCATATTAGTATACATCGTTACCCACATGGAATAAAGAAATTCTGGTTAGCGCTCCGTTAATTTTTCAGCATGCTGCATTTTCCGTTGAAGGCTGTTCTTCGGATTTAAGCCATCTGCTTTTGGAGAAGCTTCTCATTCCGCTCAATCAGATCCCCGCGCTGGCTGGCGCAATCCAGGGAACGATACGGATCGGCCGGGGTATTAAAGGTATAATCGACCAGTTTATCAAGCGTTGTAGTGGCTACATGACAGCGGGTATCACTGGACGCGTAATAGATGAAGACCTCACCCTGTTCGTTGACTACTGCACCATTGCAAAAAATAACATTGGACACATCACCTACGCGCTCGTCGTCATAAGGAGCAATGAAGTGCCCGCCCGGCTTGGCGATGATGCGTGCCGGATCATTCAGATCCGTGGCGAACGTGTACAGCACATAACGCAGGCCAGCTGCAGTGTTGCGTACTCCGTGGGCAATGTGAATCCAGCCGCGATCCGTTTTGAGCGGAGCAGGACCCTGGCCATTTTTCACCTCGTATACCGTATGATATTTGCGTTCATCGATAATGGTTTCTTCATCAATAACTGGATTCATAATATCATCGCACAGACCAAAAGCGATCCCGCCACCGCTTCCAGTGGAGATGAATCCATCTTGTGGACGTGTGTAGAACGCATATTTGCCATCCACGAATTCCGGGTGCAATACAACATTCCGCTGTTGAGGGGAGTTGGTCGTGATGTTGGGCAGACGCTCCCAGCTGACCAGATCACGCGTCCGGACAAGTCCGGCCTGGGCTACGGCACTGGATGTATCAAAAGCCGGAGCTTCCGGGTCTTTACGTTCTGAACAGTAGATACCGTAGATCCAGCCATCCTCGTGCTGTACCAATCGCATATCATACTGGTTGGTCTCGTCGGCATCGATATCTTCCCATACTAATGGTTTGCCCGTGAAGCGGAATCCGTCGATGCCGTTATCACTCTCAGCCAGGGCAAAGATAGATTTGCGGTCCAAGCCCTCGGTTCGGATGACCATCACATATTTACCGTTGAAATAGATGGCCCCCGGATTAAGCGTAGCGTTAATGCCCAGACGCTCCATGAAGTGGGGATTTGTCGTTTCGTCCAGATCAAATCTCCAGTGCAGCGGCACATGATGGCGTGTGATTACCGGATAACGGTACCGATCGTATACGCCGTTGAAGAAGGTGGGATCAATTTCATTTTGACGCGTAAGCAGCTGCTCCTGTTGCTCCAATAATTCATTGTATTTGGGGTGTATCATCGTTATCCCATCCTCTCAATTAGTTCAATGCAGAATCGGCTATTGTGATACGGGCATTTCCACGGTCCGGCGATTTCACTTTGATCCGGTATGCCGTTCCCGTCTACTGACCAGTACCATTCCCCGCCAGCACGGTGATCGATAATATGTTCCTTCGTATACGTCCACAGGCGTTCCACTCTCTCCAGAAACAACGGATCACCTGTACGCTGATAGGCGTTGTAGAAGCCGACCATCGCCTCGGCCTGAACCCACCAAATGCGCGTCTCATCTACAAGGTCACCCTCTTGTTCATTCAACAGCGAACCATCTGTATTCACGGCCACATGGGAAATGTTATAGGCAATATCCGTAACCATTGCGGAATACTCCGGGTGTTGATCCAGACCCAATACTTTCAATGTTTCGTCAATCAGCCAGCTGGCTTCAATGTCATGTCCGAATGAGCGCAGATCGATAATGGAATTCCACTGTTTGTCGAAAAATACCCCGAGAAACTTCGTGTCTTTGTCATACACTCGTTCATACAAAATCCCAAGCAGGCGCTCCAGCGCCGCTTTCACCTGCGGATCAGGCCATACGCGGTAAAGCGTGGTGTAGGCCTCCAGCACATGAATATGCGTATTCATCGTGTAATCCGCAATCACGCCATTTTCGCTCAGCATCTCATTGGGCTGTTCATTCCAGAAGCGGTCGAATTGTTCCTTATATGCAGGTAATTCGGCATTCAGGCCTTGATCCTCAATCAGCGCAAAAAGCGTTTTCGCAAGTTCCAAAGCAGATTCATCCCCGGTTGCGCGATAATACTCGCTTAGTGAATACACCCCAAAGGATTGCGTATACACATGTTTACTTGTGTCCAGCGGTTCCCCTTTGGCATCCACCATCCAGTACAAGCCTCCGTGCTCGGCATCCAGTACATGATCCGCAAGAAAACGGTAGGCATGTTCGGCGTGATCGCGCCAAACTTCATTCCCGGTTACCCGGTAGGCGGCTGCAAAAGACCATAATTGTCGGGCTGTAGCAATTCCGCCTTTGGGAGCGAGGCGATCAACTTGAAGATCATTCCCGACCCGGCCATAGAAGCCGCCGTTGTTATGATCTTTGAGGGCAGACCAGAATGGCAATATATGTGCTTCCCAGTGTTCCTTTACTTCCGTTTTGATGTCATGGGTGTAAGTCATAAGTTAGGGCTCCTTCAAAGTACAGGATTTGAATCAATTTAAGTTATCGTTAACTTTATTAAATAATATTAGTGTCGGATAATAGCATTGTCAACGAGTCATCAAAGAAAAACTTTTTGTTAAGCAATAAATAATTTAATTGACAGGTAAGCGTTACCATAATAAAATTCATTTTGTAACCTTAACGATAACTTAAATTAACTTAGAAAAGGGGTAGAATCAATTGAGAAAAAACAAAGGTTGGATACTGCTGCTTACCATGCTACTCATTACTTCTCTGCTCGCAGCTTGCTCTTCCGGCGGTGGCTCTTCACAGGCAGGAGAGGAAATTAGCACAGATCCGGCGGACATCAAGGGTGAAATTACCGTCCTGACGCAGCGTACAGATATTGTGGATACCGTGTTCAAAGACTATGCCGCGGAATTCAATAAGGAATACCCGGATGTCAAAGTAAACTTTCAGGCACTGGCCGACTATGAGGGACAAGTGAAGATCCGTATGAGCACCAAGGATTACGGCGATGTGCTGATGATCCCCACTAGCGTACCAATTGCGGACATTCCGGATTTTTTTGAACCGCTGGGCACGTACGATGAGCTGAAAGATAAGTACACAGGCATTGAGGAACGTATGGTGGAAGGTCAGGTATATGGCATTCCAACGGTTATTACGTTCTCCGGTATCATTTATAACAAACAGGTATTCAAAGATGCTGGCATTGCGGAAGTTCCGAAAACACCCGAGCAATTCCAGGCTGCGCTTCAGTTGGTCAAAGATAATACAGATGCGGTTCCACTGTACACCAACTATGCATCCGGCTGGGCTTTGACACAATGGGAAGCGGATCTGCCGACGGTTGCAGGCAGTGTCGACTACGTTAACATTGATCAACCGAACACGGATGAGAACTTTGTGGCTGGCAAGCCGCACTACGAATTGTACAAAGTGCTTTATGATGCAGCCAAAAATGGCTTGATCGAGAAAGATCCAACGACAACCGACTGGGAAAGCTCCAAGGCGGATCTGGCGAATGGCAAAATTGCAACGATGGCACTAGGATCATGGGCAATTACACAAATTCAAGGTTTGACGGATACACCGGATAACATCGGATTTTTACCATTCCCTACGAATGCAAGTGATGTGGTCGTTCCGCTGGCGGCAGACTATAACATTGGCATGAACGTAAACAGCGAGAACAAACCTGCTGCAAAAGCCTGGATTGACTGGTTCCTGGCCAAATCGAACTACGCGGTTGAGCAAGGTGGAGGCATGAGCGCAGACAAAAATGCTGAATTGCCACCCATTCTGGACCAGTACAAAGATGTTCAATTCTCCACACTGACTCCAGCCAAAGAAGGACAGGAAGGTCTGGTTGACAAAATCGACAACGAAGGCGAGATCGGTCTCTGGCAGCCTGACTTTAAGAAACGCATTATCGAAGCAGGCATCGGTAACCGCAGCGAATCGTATGACGACATCATGAAGGACCTGAATGACAAATGGGTGAAAGCTCGGGCAGAACTCGCAAAATAAGCCAGTTGCGGCGGATGAGTCGGCCAATAAAAGCGCGATGTATATGGCCGACCACCGTTGACATGCAGCGAAGTACCGCATACTGGATGGGAGTCTTCTTTTGATATAAAAGCGGTAGAACCGCTTGGAGGTGTGGAGAGCGTGAAATACTTAAAGATTTCGAATTGGGGCTATTCAGCGCAACGTATATTTATTATCTGTGCCTTCTCAATCATTCCGCTGGCACTGCTGTTCACGTTTGCTTATTTACCGGTCATTAACATGTTCAAATACAGCTTCACGGATTGGAACGGATACAGCAAAAGGTTCGATTATGTTGGGTTTGAGAACTACACGCGGATATTCAGTGACCCTGAGTATTTTAAAGTGTTTATTGTCAGTTTGTATTATTTTGTGGCTACCTTCGTACAAATGGGTCTGGCCCTCTACTTTGCAACGATTCTGAGCTTCAAAATCCGAGGGAAAAACTTTTTCAAAGGCATATTGTTCTTCCCTTATCTGCTGAATGGCGTAGCCATCGGATTTATCTTCCTCTTTTTCTTTAAACCGGATGGTACCCTCGATACACTCATGCAGGCTGTAGGGCTTGGACAATACACTCAGCTTTGGCTGGGGAATCCGAACATTATTAATGTGTCGCTCGCAGGCGCGTCGGTATGGAGGTACATGGGCTTTAACTTCATCATCTTCCTGGGTGCAATCTCTTCCATTCAGAAGGATGTGTATGAAGCGTCGGATATTGACGGGGCCAATCGCTGGCAGCAGTTCCGGCATATCATTCTGCCGAGTATTACGCGCATCCTGCAGCTCAACCTGATTTTGGCGATTAGCGGCGCAATCAGTGCGTTCGATATTCCATATATTATGACCGATGGTTCCAACGGCAGTGAGACATTTGTCATTCAGACCGTTCACTTGGCATTCAAGTACGGCAAGCTGGGCTTGGCGTCAGCGATGGCTGTTGTGCTGCTGTTTATTGTCATTCTTGTTACGCTGGTTCAGCGTGTCACCATAAAAGGGGAGGAATGAACGTGCACCAATTCAAATACACCCTTGCGAGCATATTTAAATATGCTTCACTCATTCTCGCCGCGTTCATTGCGTTGGTACCCATCGTTGTGGTGCTGTTTGCATCGCTCAAAACCAATGCCGAATATGCGACCAGCAGTCCGCTTGCCCCACCTGCCAACTGGCTGAACTTTGCGAACTATACGAAGGCTTTTGTGGACGGCAACATGCTGGTCGGTTTCAAAAATACAATTATCATCCTGATCATCTCCATCGTGGGCGCCACCCTGACGGGTTCCATGATTGCGTATGTGCTGGATCGTTTCAAATTTAAGGGCAAAAAAATCATGGTCGCAGCATTCCTGCTTGCTACTCTGATTCCGAGTGTGACAACGCAGGTTGCTACCTTCCAGATCATCAACGCACTTGACCTGTTCAACACCCGCTGGGCAGCCATTGTAATGTACCTGGGCACAGATATCATTGCGGTGTATATTTTCCTGCAATTTCTGGGCTCCATCTCCAACGCACTGGATGAATCCGCCATGTTGGACGGTGCCTCCTACTTCACGATCTATTGGAGAATCATTCTGCCACTGCTGAAACCGGCGATTGTAACGGTCATTATCGTGAAGGGCGTCAACATCTACAACGACTTCTACACGCCGTTCCTGTACATGCCCAAGACAGACTTGCAGGTCATATCCACGGCCCTTTTCAAATTCAAGGGACCGTTCGGATCACAGTGGGAGGTTATCAGCGCAGGGATTATGATCGCCATCATTCCAACGATGATCATCTTCCTGCTGTTACAGAAGTACATTTACAACGGCTTCGCACAAGGCTCCGTTAAATAATAAACGAAGGGAGAAATGAAACGATGACAGTTGTCGATACGAAACACGTACACATTGTTGGGGATGCATTGCTGAATATACCTTGGGAGGATAAACCGGAGGGAACAGACGGACCGGTCTGGAGACACTCAGCCAATCCAGTCGTGCCGCGTAACCCGGTCAAGGGAGTTGCCCGTATTTTCAACAGTGCAGTCGTTCCTTATGAAGGGAAATTCATCGGGGTATTCCGTGCCGAAACGATTAACGGACGTCCGCACCTTCATATGGGATCGAGTGAGGATGGTTTGAAGTGGAATATCGAAGAGGAACGTATTGCCTTTGTGGATGAGAATGGCGATCCTTTCATGCCGAATTATGCATATGACCCACGTCTGGTAAAAGTGGATGATACGTATTATATCATCTGGTGTACCGATTTCTATGGTGCTGCTCTGGGCTTGGCGAAAACCGATGATTTCAAAACGTTTGTGCGTCTCGAAAACCCAATGCTGCCGTTTAACCGCAATGGCGTGTTGTTTCCGCGTAAAATCAATGACAATTATGTGATGTTATCCAGACCAAGCGACAGCGGACATACACCGTTCGGAGACATTTTCCTCAGTGAAAGCCCGGATCTTGTGTATTGGGGCAAACACCGTCATGTCATGAGCAAAGGTGGTCAAGGCTGGTGGCAATCGGTCAAAATTGGCGGTGGTCCTGCTCCGATTGAAACGTCCGAAGGCTGGCTGATGTTCTACCACGGTGTAACCGGTACGTGCAATGGTTTTGTTTATAGTATGGGTGCGGTCATTCTGGATCTGGATGAGCCATCAAAAGTAAAATATCGTTCCTCCAACTTCGTGCTGACACCGGAAAAATGGTATGAGGAGCAAGGCTTTGTGGACAATGTCATCTTCCCTTGTGCCACATTGCATGATGCGGAGACAGGACGGATCGCCATCTATTATGGAGCAGCCGACACCTATGTTGGTGTGGCGTATACAACCGTCGAAGAGATCGTGAACTACATCATTGAGACCGACGAAGTTATCGCCGGAGACCGTGAGGAAGGAAAGCTATAAATTGAAGTGAAACAATTTTAAATAAAGCTGAAATTTACACAAAAACGGAGAGTGCAGAACCGATCTGAAGAAACGAAGTGTTCGCATTTATCCTCGGATTTTCCCTTTCATCAGGGAATCAAAAAAATCTGGGGATAACGGCGATCGGAAGATGGTACTGCAATCGTAGTTGGACGTGTAACATTCGGTCATTCATTTTACATTAAGTGAAAAAGGAGCATTGCGGAACAATGCATATGGAATACATCAAGGGATTTACATTTGGCTGGATGAGCGGCAGGGGAGACTTCCGCAAGCTGGAAGCGAAAGAATCCTTGCGTCTGATGGCTAAACGCACAGGCAGTTCGCATGTTATTTTTGCGCTGGCGGCGCAGCAGGATCATCCGCAGGCGGTAGAGGTCAAATATGAGGGTGAACATATGGTGGAAGATGATGAATTGGTGGACATGATACGCTACGCCCGTACGCTCGGACTGCGGGTCATTCTGAAACCGACTGTCAATTGCGCCGATGGCACATGGCGTGCACACATTAACTTCTTTGATATCGATGTACCGTGTGAGCCGAAATGGAAAGACTGGTTCCGCAGTTATACCACGTTTCAGAAGCACTATGCAGCCATTGCAGAGCGCGAGAATTGCGAGATGTTTATTGTAGGCTGTGAGATGGTGCAGTCTGAGCGCCGGGATCAGGAATGGCGTGAAGTGATTGCGGGAGTACGTGAAGTGTACACGGGGCTCGTATCGTACAACACCGACAAGTACCAGGAAGGGCATGTGAAATGGTGGGATGCCGTGGACGTCATCTCGTCAAGCGGGTACTATCCCATCGGAGACTGGGAAGCGCAGCTGGATCGGATTGAACAGGTCATTGCACCCTACGGCAAACCTTTCTTCTTCGCGGAAGCGGGTTGCCCTAGCCGCAGCGGATCGGCGCAGGTACCGAACGACTGGGGCTTGGAAGGTGAAGTGAACGTGGACGAACAGGAGCAGTTCTATGAAGCCATGTTCCGTCATGCCAGTCAGCGGGAGTGGGTACGTGGCTTTGGTCTGTGGGACTGGAGTGCCCATCTGCATCAGGAGCAGGATGCCCTGAGCGACGATGGATACGGCGTTTATGGTAAACCAGCGGAGAAAATCATTCGCCGTTTCTATGAAGGCATTGCGGTGGAAGTTTAAACTGACTGACAAGGTGTTTCAAGAATCGATAAATAAAATTCCATTGAAAAGGTACTCTTCTTTCTTATAATAGGAAGGGTATCTTTTTTAGTATTCACCACCAGGTGTTAAAGTTGACTGTCGAACTGTCGAATTATATTGACAAAAAGTAAGCTCCTGCCTATTCTTAATAGATGAGTATGAGAATCATTATCAAATATAATATAGAGAAAAGGGGTTCCACATCCATGTTTGCATCACATCGAAAATCGTCTGCCTTCCTGCTGGCAACCGCATTATTGCTGCTGCTGGTTATGGTGGGCTGCAGCAATACAGAAAACAAGAAGGCCTCCTCATCGTCTGCCTCGGATCAAGCATCCTCAAGCAAGTCCATTACAATGTCTTGGCCGCGTGATATCGGTACGATGAATCCGCACACATATAATCCTTCACAACTTTTTGCCCAATCCATGATCTATGAGCCGCTGATCAGTTATCAGAAGGATGGGAAGCTCGAGCCTGCACTGGCTGAATCATGGACCATCTCTGAGGACGGTAAAGTGTATACCTTCAAGCTTCGTCAGAACGTTACATTCTCTGATGGCACGCCTTTTAATGCGGAGATTGTGAAGAAGAACTTTGATGCTGTCATGAAAAATAAAGAAACACACAGCTGGCTGGGCGTTGTGAGTGTGCTGGATAAGACGGAGGTGCTGGACGACCATACCTTCCGCATGACTCTCACAGAGCCTTACTACCCTGTGCTTCAGGACTTGTCTGTTGTCCGTCCGTTCCGCTTCCTGGGAGAGGCCGGATTCCCCGATGATGGCGATACGTCCAAAGGCATCAAGGAGCCGGTGGGTACTGGCCCATGGATGCTGGCTGAATACAAACAGGATGAATATGCCGTCTTTAAGCGTAATCCGAATTACTGGGGAACTGCACCGAAGATCGATCAGGTCACGGTCAAAATTATTCCTGATGCAGAAACCCGTGTGCTTGCCTTTGAAAAAGGGGATCTCGACTTGATCTACGGTGAAGGTGTCATCAGTTTGGATGCATTCCAACAGCTTCGCGACAATGACGAATATGTGACTCAATTGTCTGAGCCGGTGGGAACTCGCGATCTGCTGCTGAATTCTTCAAATCCAAAGTTGTCTGATGTGAGAGTGCGGATGGCGCTTCAGCAAGGATTCAACAAAAAAGCAATGGTCGAAGGGATTACTTCCGGTCTGGAAGAACCGGCGGATACTGTGTTGTCCAAAAACTATCCTTACACCAATGTGGACCTGAAACCGGTCGAATATGACGTGGAGCAGGCCAAAGCTTTGCTGGATGAAGCGGGCTGGAAGCAGTCTGCGGGGAATTCAGTGCGTGAGAAGGATGGTCAGCAGCTTGAATTCGAGATGATTTTTGATAAAACAGACCCGATTCAAAAAGCGATGGCGGAGACCATTCAGGCGGAATGGAGCGAGCTGGGGGTCAAAGTGAACCTTACCGGGCTTGAGCTGACTGTGCAGATCAAGCGTTTGAAGGCCAACGACTTCGACCTGTACTTCTGGTATAATTACGGAGCTCCGTATGATCCACATTCCTTTATTAATGTTGTGGCTAGTCCTGGATTTGGAATCTCCGAGACGCTGAGTGCGCTGCCCATGAAAAAGGAACTGGACGAGCAGGTACACGCCGCTCTGTCCTCGACAGACGAGACAAAGCGCCAGGAGCTGTATAGTGCGATCCTGACAACACTTCAGGAGCAATCGGCGATTGTCCCGATCTCCTATATCAAGAAAACGGCAGTATATCAGAAGAGTATTACCAACTTTGTTTTCCCGGCCAATCGTGATGAAAATCCGTTTCCGGGCATTGAAGTGGGAAAACAATAAATAAACACATCAATATGATTTTATACAGGCAGACGATGTAGCTTGATAAAAAAAGGGAGGAACGTTTTAGTGATCAGCTATATTGGTAAACGGATGATCGCGATCATTCCTATCGTTTTTGTCGCTACGCTTGTTACGTTTGCGCTTATTCATATTTCACCGGTTGATCCGGCAGAGGCTTATCTGACTGCGGCACACATCTATCCAACACCGGAGCTGCTGGAGCAGAAACGTCATGAATTTGGTCTGGATCGACCACTGTTTACTCAATATATCGATACGCTTGGGAAGATTTCCAGGATGGATTTTGGTACTTCGTATCTCACAAACAAACCTGTCATTGATGAAGTGAAATCAAAGCTCCCCGCGACGGCTGAATTGGCCTTGTGGAGCATATTGTTTTCCGCACTGGTGAGCATTCCCCTGGGAATACTGGCGGCGGTGTACAAAAATAGCTGGATTGATATGGTCAGCCGGGGGATTTCCTATTTTGGGGCGTCCATCCCGCAATTTTGGCTCGGTTATCTGCTTATCTTTTTTTTCTCGGTGAAGCTGGACTGGCTGCCTGTGGAAGGACGCGGATCGTGGGAGAATCTGGTGCTGCCTACAGTAACACTCTCCTTAATTCTGATTGCCTTATATACTCGGTTATTACGTTCCAGCGTACTGGAGCAATTACAGGAGACATATGTACAGTACGCGAGAACACGCGGGATACGGGAACGGGTGATTATGCTGAAGCATGTCCTGAAAATCGCGATATCCCCCCTTATTACGGGAATGGGGATGAGTATGGGCAAGCTGCTCACAGGAACCATTATTGTGGAGCAGGTATTTTCCTGGCCCGGGTTCGGACGTTACTTTGTCGATGCGATATTTAACCGGGATATTCCGGTTATCCAATGTTACGTCTTTCTTGCGGCATGCCTGTTCATCGTATGTAATTTGCTCGTTGATCTGGTGCAGTTGGCTATGGACCCACGAATTTCAGCGAAAGGACGGGCAGAGCATTGATAAACAAATGGCGTACAGTGTTCAAAGGGCAGAGAGCCATCCTGGTCTGCTCGATTATTATTTTGCTGTTCTTCGTGGTGACGCTCCTGGCCCCGTGGATTGCTCCACATGATCCGGTCAAGGTGAATCTGTTGCAAAAGCTCAAGAGTCCATCTGTGGAGCATTGGCTGGGAACGGACCACCTGGGCCGGGATACCCTATCCCGACTAATCTATGGAGCGAGAGTGTCACTTGGTTTTGCTACTCTTATTTTCCTCTCCTCTCTAATTATTGGTGTGATTGTAGGCTCTGTCTCCGGGTATGTTGGCGGCTGGGTTGACAGTATGCTCATGCGTCTCTGTGAAGGGATTATGGCATTTCCGAATCTGGTATTGGTGCTGGGTATCGTTGGTATTTTTGGCCCTGGATTGATGCAGGTTCTGCTCGCTCTGATGATGGTGCAGTGGGTGTATTATGCCCGGATATGCCGGAATATGGTCGTGAGTCTGAAGGAGCGGAACTTCATCACCGCTGCGCGCATTAGCGGGTCATCCTCCTGGAAGATTATCCGTAAACATATCATCCCGAACGTACAGCGCCCCATCGTTGTGATGGGCACACTGGAGATGGGTTGGGCGATTATGGACATATCCGCGCTTTCCTTTCTGGGGCTTGGTATACAGCCTCCCAATGCGGAATGGGGCGCGATGATTCATGAGGGAACGGGTTACATCCGAAGTCATCCAGAGCTGATGATTTATCCGGGCGTGTTGATTTTGCTGGTGGTTATGACGTTCAATATTCTGGGTGAAGCATTGTCCGAGCGATATGGCATTGCAAAACGTTAGTTGAAATGGGCTGGCAGCCTTACGGGGGTGAACGTGAGTATGGTGGATACAGACAAGGTGCTTGAGGTTCGTGGTCTGCAAGTAAAGCTTAAAACCGGGGATGGTCCGGTCTCGCTGCTTGCTCCGATTGATTTTGAATTGAGAAAAGGCTGTGTGTTTGGTCTGGTCGGCGAGAGTGGCAGTGGCAAAACCATCACTTGTAATGCATTGCTACAGATGCTTGACCCGCGCAGCATGGAAGTATCCGGCAGCATACGTCTACATGGGCGGGAGCTTGGTTCGTTGCCCCGTGAGGAGATGCGCCGCATCCGGGGCAAGGAAATTGGATTCATTATGCAGAATCCGATGAATGCTTTTACACCGGTACATACGGTAGGTTCGCAGTTCATTGAAACCTTGCGTACACATACAGGGATGAACAAGAAACAGGCCCGGGAACAGGCGATTTCAGCAATGGCCGATATGAATTTACCGGAGCCTGCCAAGCTAATGAAGCGTTATCCGTTCCAACTCAGCGGAGGCATGCTGCAACGGGTCATGATTGCCATCTCCATGTGTTTGCGACCGGCCCTGGTTATTGCCGATGAGCCTACTACAGCGCTGGATGTCGTGAATCAGAGTCGAGTGCTGCAAGAGCTCGACCGGCTTCGTTCGGAACACGGGACGTCTATTTTACTTATCTCGCATGATCTGGGCGTTATCTCGCAGATGGCGGATGAAGTGGCTGTCATGCAGAAGGGACGAATCGTGGAGCAGGCAGATATTCACCAGCTCTTCGATCATCCCCGGCATGAATATACACGAATGCTGCTTCATGCCCGGCCGAGGCTGGCTTTGGGCTGATGAGGTATTATCTACGGGCTGCAACGGTATGGAGTGTGTGCAGACTCCGAGAAGTATGGGTAAGGGACAAAGCGGTGTAAGGCCAAGGAATGTGAGAGGATGATGACCTGTGCTTCAAGTATGTGAAGTAAGCCATAGCTATGGCCGACGTAACTGGCTGGATCGCTCGGGTACACCGGCTCCAGTAGTGGCGGATATTTCACTCATGATCGAGCAGGGAGTTTGCCTGGGTCTGCTGGGTACAAGCGGTGCGGGCAAAAGTACGCTGGGCAAAATTATACTGGGTCTGGAGAGACCCCGACAAGGGCGGGTGTTGTTCCAGGGGCAGGATATTTATCAATCAAGCAAGCGTGCCCTCAAGAGTCTGAGACGTGACCTGCAAGTCGTGTTTCAGGATTGCTATTCTGCTGTGAATCCGCTGATGACGGCAGCGCAAATTATTGGCGAGCCGTTGGATAATTATGAGCGAATGTCAACGAAGGAACAGCAGCGGAAGATTAGTCAGCTGCTTGAACAGGTGGGGCTTGCACCTGAGGACAGCAGCAAGCTCCCACATCAGTTCAGTGGTGGACAGCTGCAACGTGTTAACATTGCGAGAGCGATTGCTCTCAAGCCCAAGCTGATTGTCCTGGACGAGTCGGTCAGCAGCCTGGATATGGTGCATCAGACTCAAATTTTATCGCTGCTGGCAGAGCTGCGCGCTTCCTATGGGTTGTCCTACCTGTTTATCACACATGACATTCGAGCGGCGATGACGATATGTGACAGGGTGGCGGTGATGGATCAGGGGCGACTGGTGTTTTGTGGAGACGAAAAGGAATCGATTCTTCAGTCCCAGCATCCGGCTGTACAGCAGTTGGTTTCGTCCATCTTGCCCGAGCATCCGTCTGGACGCCTCGTGTATAGCTAAATAATGTTTTGGTCAGCTTAGAATAAGTTGCTGTTGAACAGATGAATATATGATAAGGTTGCACGCGGGTGCAACCTTATTTTTTGTTCGATCCAATCTTACGTATTAAACGACGCTGTATCCACCTAAAGGAGTCTGGTAATCTGGCCTTTCTACCCCATTTTCCGCCCGAGATGCTCAATCTTCTCCAACCATTTCTTTCTCTGTTCCTCGGACTGTTTTCCCACCAGATCTACAGGTGTTATGCGCACAGGTTTGATGCCTGTCAGAGCAAAGGTGGAGATCTTCATCATTTTGTGTGCGGGCTCACCTTGGAACCATTTGTAGTACCAGTTCGGACCATCCATGGTGGTGATCATGCGAGCCGTACGGCCATTGAGCAGCTGATCCGGGAAAAGTTTACCTTTGTGATATTTGAAGGCATAACCTGGCATGAAGATGCGGTCGATGAATCCTTTGAACAAAGCTGGCGGTCCTCCCCACCAAATCGGGAATATCCATACGAGATGCTCTGCCCATTTAATAGCCTCTTGGGCTTCTAGCAAGTCCGGTTCAAGCGGCAGTTTATTACGATAGCCTCCCTCTAAATTCATGTTGAATTCCAGTTCGTTTAGGGTGATCATGCGAACCTCGGCACCTGCCTGCACAGCACCTTTACGATAAGCTTCGGCGATTGCGCCATTGTAACTTGGGGAAACGGGATTGCCTTGGATGATTAATATTTTTTTCATGATGACGACACGTCCTGTCTATTTTAGTTAATGAACACTAACCTCATGTGCAAAAAGAAAAGGTCACGAATGACCCGGTAATCGTTCAGGAATTTCCTTGAAGGTAGTTGAAGCTGGTTTGCCTATAATTTAAACGAATGATATTACAACGGAACCCATCTTGATCAGAGCCATCTTTTAAAGACTGCGAGATCGGAACGGCTTCAAAATGCCTGTAGTCGTCGGTTCTATCCCAATTCAGCCGATACCTGCCCCAACATCGACGACAGGCGATGAACGGTTTCCCCGGTGTAGGGAACAAGCAGCTCGGGCAGCTCACCTTGCATACTGGAGACGCCCATGCGTGTAATGGCGCCAATAACCAGAACAGCCGTGAGCCGTGAATCTTGATCTGGCAGCTCCCCCCGCATAATTCCTTGATCGACCAGGTCAATTAACGCATCCAGCGGCTGACGGTAATCTTCGCTGCTTCCAGCTTCAATGAAAATCTCATGATTCTGTGAGATCAACAGTAGTCCGTAAGGATCTTCATCATGCAATTGAAGAACCTCGGTAATCAGTTGCCGGAAGCGTTCCAGCACCGGACCTTCCCGGTGAACATAACCGTCAATCAAGGCGGTATAGTCCGCGCAATATTGGGTGAAGGCTTCGAGAGCAACAGCATCTTTGTTCTTAAAATGTTTGTAAATCGCCGCATCGGTTACACCAGCGGCGTCACCGATCTCTTTGACGGAAATGCCGTCAACGCCTTTGGTTGCGAACAAGCGCATTGCCGCTTGTAAGATGTCTTTCTTTTTGCTGTCTACATGAGGTTTGTTCTTCATGATTGTATAGTAAGTGATCACTAACTAAATTGCAAGAGTAATTTATGAATTGCTTGATATTCTGCATCCAGAGTGCTTCTGTTCAAAAGCTTGCAGCTTGGTAGGTGTCAACGTATGATGAATAGAAATAAGCACTTTACATCATTACCGATTACGTTTTACAAACTGCAAGATATAGAGGGATACGCCTGTTCAACGGGAGCTTTGTCCCTGCGGGTGTGGCGGAAGCTAATGATGCAAAATGCCGGCGTTTTCATTCGGACGAATTACGGAGGGTACGGAGTATGGGGGACCAGGGGAATGCAGAATTACATGTTTCTTGCTGGGTGACCCCGCAAGGAATGTTGAATGACCATTATGTATGCAAACGTGAACGGCTGTACAAAGGCATGAACGGCAGATATGTCGAGCGATTCACAGCCCCGGGCGGAGAGAGCTATATTTTTAAGCCGTTGACCCATCAAGGGCAGCATGGGCGTGAACAATGGATGGCAGAGCATGTGCTAATGCATTTACCGCCGATCTATCCCCGGCTCATCGCTGCATCAGTCAGAGACGCTACACCGGATCAGAGCTGGCTGATCTACGAGGATCTGGGGCAACTGGTGCATGATTCGCGGGAAAATACGCTGTCAGCTGCTGCTGTAAACATGGCCGAATGGCACACGATACCTGTTTCCGGCTGGGACGAAATGCCTCATGAAGGTCAGAAACCACCCATTCGGAACATGCTGGACGAGATGCTCGGGCAGGCGAGAGCTACCGAGGATCTGCTATTCAAACTGGGAATGACGCTGTCTCCAATCGATTGGAACAGCATCATCACGTTAATTTGCAAGGCAGACGAAGAACTTCCACGAGTTCTGTGTCATGGTGACCTGCATCCCGGCAACATGGCGGATGTGAATGGCAGACTGGTCATCATCGATTGGGAGCATGCCCATCTCAACACGCCGCTTTGGGACATATATCATCTGGTGGATCTATCGCATCCGCTGTACCCGAGAACCGTTACGCCTGAGCTGCGGGAGCGAATCATTAATGTTTATCTGGACGGGCTGGAGCGCCATAGCGTTCAGGTTGATCGGGTTACTTTTAAAAGCTGGTACAGTGCATATGCCATTGTATTCTCGCTCTGGATGCTGCGTCTGATCGATGGGGATCTGAGAACTGCAGACTGTGTATGGCCCGAGGAACAGCTGCGGAACCAGTGGCATGAGACGGCAATGACGCTGGAACAGTGCATGAACCGATTGTTCACGGAATAGAAATGAGGGGTGCAGAACATGCGTAAAGTAGGACTCGTTATGCGTAAAATTCAATTCACCGAGGCGCAGGGCCCGCGCGTATTTGCGGATCGGCTGAAGCAAATTGGGCTGGAGCTGGGTGTGGAGATTGTGTTCATCTCGCCGGAGCGCCATGTGAGCGGGTATGACTGGTTGCTGGGTTATGAGCATGAGAAAGGCGACCTGGTGAACTATGATATCGTACTGGACCAGATATATAGCCAAAATATAGAGCATGTCATCTACACCGTATCCGGGTTTACGTTTTTGAAGATGTTTTTACCGAAAAGCGTGTTGTTCCCGCACAGCTTTCCCGACCCGGCGCTGACGGGTTACGAAATGATGAAGCCATTCTATACAATGGTGGATAAAGCGATTGTGCAGACGGAGTTTTTGAAAACAGAGCTGGGCCGCAATTTCGGGGTACATGACGTGAACGTCATTCCGATTGGCTTTAGTGAAGAGCTGGCACAGCGCCACTACGACCCGAGTCAGGTCGTGCATAATCGCGTGCTCTGGATCGGTCGGGATGAGGCGAATCGCCGTCCGGATCTGGTGCTGGAATATGCCCGGCAGAACCCGGACAAGGAAGTATATATGGTATTTGGCGGACGCCGCTATGAGGAAAGCATGAAGAAATACAACATTCCGGACAACGTAAAACTGCAATTTGCGCTGACGCAGGATGAAGTGTTCACCCTGATGAACTCGTCCAAGGTATATTGGAGTTGCTCGGCCTTTGATACGTTTGCGATGCCGCTGACCGAAGCGATGGCGATGGGCAAAATGGTTGTGAAGCCGGAGCATGCCTGCTACGGCCACATTCGCTCCACGCATGCCTTTGCAGGCAATGAGGATAACTGGTTTGAATTGGTGAACATGGCGGCTGCCGCGCCGCGCAGTGTGTCGGAAGACAACCGGGAGTATGCGTTCGGTGCTTTCTCACGCACGATCATGAAAGAGGGATACCGGAACTTTTTCGCTAACTGGTTGAAGTGACCCATATAGATGCAGGTATAAACGGTGTGAGGTTTCGATGGGTTAATCTGAGCAATAACCGCAGGACGCGCAGCCATAGCATCCAGTCGGTAGATCGAAAACGGAGAGCAAAAGGCTTCTAATCGGGTAGGGAATCCGATCGGGAGCCTTTTCTTTGTGCCTGAATCAACGGGTGTTCCGCTAGCGCTGAACAGGAGGTATATTAATTTGACCCCAATGAAATGGACATATTTTAGTATTTATCAAAAAAAATAGGGGTGTTATGCTGTGAGCGTAAGGAAGGAGTGATCCCTTAATGAAGGCGCTGTCTGCGAGAGAATATCAGATTTTGCATTTTCTATTGGAGCGTAGGGATTTTGTTCCGGTCAAAGAAATAGCCAATCACATGAACTGGTCTGAAAAAACCATTTACAGGGAGCTAAACGCCCTGGAGCACAATTTGGATACTCGCGGAATTCGCCTTGAACGGAAGCCGGGAACAGGTATTGCGCTGGCTTTAACCCAGGAACAGACGATGGAACTGAGGAGCACGCAATGGATTCCGGGAAAAAAGGTGGTGACGACCCTTTCTGTTGAAGCGAGGAGAATCAAAATATTGACGAATTTATTATATGATTCTCCTGAGGAAACCTCGATTAACAAGTTGTCAGAAGAATACTTTATTGGCAAGGCATCGATTGTGAACGATCTCAAGGCCATTGAAGAACGAATTGAACCTTTTCATCTGCGACTGGAAAAAAGCCAGCTCGGCACCCGTCTGATTGGTTCGGAGATTGACATCCGCAAAGCCATGGCTTCTCTCATTCATGAACTTGTGAGTGAAGACCGGAAGGAACAAGAGCATCAGTCCCGGATCGATGGTAACACACTGGGTGAATTGATTGAACATTTTGGCTCCGATTCGGTAGAAGGGATTCAACGGATTCTGGAAGAAACCGAGCAGCATTTAGGATATACCATAGGCGATCCATATTACATTAACATGCTGACTCACCTGCTGATTTGTATCCGCAGACTGAAGAGTGGCAAGGTAATTCGCTTGGCCGACGGAATTTCCGATCATCCAGTAACCGACCCAAATGTGCATTCTATTGCGAAAGCCATGGCCAACAGGATCAAGGAACAATATGGATTGGAATTGCCAAGTGAAGAGATTTATTTCATCTATCAATATCTAATTTCGTCAGGAATGAGTATCCCGTCCCTTAACCTTGAGTTGTCAGGTCTGATGGACAAAGCTTGTCCGGAGTCCAAAGCGATGGTCAAGGAATTGATTCAGAACGTATCTGGTATGATCCGGCGTGACCTTACAAGAGACGAACAATTGTACAAGGGTCTGATTATTCATTTTAAACCGATGCTGAACCGTCTAAAATACAACATTTCTATTAATAATCCTCTGCTGGAGGATATACGCAAGGAGTATGCCGAGATCTTCTCCCTCGTCTCTTTGGGGATGCTGCCCATTGCCCAAGCCTGTGGGTTGAATTCGTTTAGTGATGATGAGATAAGTTACCTGGTACTTTATTTTCAGGCATCCATTGAGAAAAGCAGTAAAAAGAAAAGAGTTATTCTGGTCTGCTCTACTGGAATAGGCACCTCTCATTTGCTGAAAAACCGGATCAACCGTACATTTCCCGAATGGGAAGTCGTTGATGTCATTTCGACAAGCTGGTTCAAGCGCATGGAGGATTGGACGGAAATTGATCTGATCATATCTACCGTTAAACTGGAGCATCAGGATCTGCCGGTTGTGTATGTCTCGGCGCTCTTAAATGATACGGATGTCAGCTTAATCAAGGCCAAGTTTAACGAGGAGAAGTTGAATCAGCATCCAAACAAGGTGTTTTCATTTCCGCTGATCGGGGCGTACTTTCACCCATCTTGTTTGCAGATTGAAACGAATACGAAGGAACCGTTTGCAGAAGGAAAAGCATCCCGTCTGAAGTTGTTTACATCCATACTCAAACATGTAGGCGCTAACATGGAGAATCGGACATTTGCCGAAGCCAAGCTGAACAATCATTTGTCGATTTTCCTGATCCGCAGTGATGTGAATGTTAATCCAGTCGTCGGTTTTAATGTTGTTCAAGGCAAATCGGCAAATAGCAAACTAGAAATTGTAATCGCTTTCTTTGAAGGCGAACCAATAACTGAATTGCTGATCGAAATACAGAGCTTGTTGATGTGCAGGCGAATGTTTGAACAGATTATGAGAGTAACTACACCACTGGAGCTTGTCGAAATATTACAGTCCAAGCACGGCCAGGAGGAGGACCATTATGGATATAACCAAGATTATCAACGAACGGTTGATTAAGCTGGACCTACAAGCTCGAACCAAGGATGAAGCCATCGAGGAACTGGCAGATTTGCTTGAAAAGGATGGTGCTCTTTCCTCCAAGGAAGAGTTTATCAAGGACGTTTATGCAAGAGAGGAAGAAGGTCAGACTGGTCTGGAGAATCATGTTGCGATTCCTCATGGCAAGTCGGCTGCTGTCCTCAAAACCTCGCTCACCATCGGGCGGACAGAGCACCCGCTTGAATGGGAAACCCTGGACGACAAACCTGTCCATGTCGTTATCTTGTTTGCCGTACGACTTGTGGACCGGAATACAACCCACATGAAACTATTGGTCCAGGTTGCCAGTATGCTTGCTGATGAGGAGGTATTGGAACGTTTGATGCATGAGCCTGATCCGGCCCGGATTATGGACCTGTTTGCCCGTAGGGAAAGCGTATCGTAGGAATAAGGCAATTTTCTGGCTTCAATAAAATGGAGCACACTTACATCATTTGGAGGGATACTGATGAACATTGTAGCCGTAGCCGCTTGCACTGCTGGTATTGCCCACACGTATATTGCCAAAGAAAAATTGATCAAAGGTGCGAAAGCCCGCGGACATGAGATTAAAGTGGAGACCCAAGGCACCATAGGAACTGAAAACGAGCTTTCCAGGGAAGAGATAAGAGCTGCTGATGTTGTCATTGTGGCCGCAGATATCAAGATCGGCGGAGAAGAAAGGTTCAAAGGCAAGCGCATCATCCGGGTGAAAACCGAAACGGTTATTAAAGCGCCGATTAAATTCATTGAAAAGGTGGAGCAGTCTTTAGGGGTATCCTCATAAAAAGGGAGGCGAGACGATGAGCGCTAAATCCAATAACGCAGGTTCAGTGATCAAAGGCCATTTGTTAACCGGAATTTCCTATATGATTCCTTTGATCGTTGCTTCAGGGTTGTGTATCGCGCTGGGTCAAATATTAGGAGGAGCCGATGTGGGCAAGGCTGAAGGAACCATTCCGTATATGATTAACCAAATTGGCGGTTGGGGAATGGGACTGGTTGTACCTTTAATTTGCGCAGCGATTGCTTATTCGATCTCCGACCGCCCCGGAATTGCCCCAGGATTAATTGTTGGTTTTATATGCAGTCAGATTCAGGCGGGGTTCATCGGTGGGATGTTGGGAGGATTCCTCGTGGGTTATGTCGTTCTCGGCATCCGAAAATATGTGAAGCTGCCCAAGTCCATGCAGGGATTAATGCCCGTCCTCGTTATTCCATTTCTGGCCACATTGATTTCCGGTTTGTGTATCTTCCTTGTTATTGGGCAGCCGATTGTCTGGCTGCAGGACAGCCTCACCCATGTGCTTGAATCCATGCAGGGCGGTTCCAAATTTGCACTTGGGGCCATTCTGGGCTTGATGGCTACCTTTGACTTTGGAGGACCTGTCAATAAAACGATGTCGCTGTTTGCCGATGGAATGCTGGTCCAAGGTATCTATGGGCCTGAGGCTGTCAAGTTTGTCGGCTCGATTATTCCACCACTGGGGATCACCCTATCGTATTTTCTGACAAGAAACAAATACACAGCAGCGGAAAAGGAATCGTTAAAGGCCGCATTTCCGATGGGAATCTGTATGGTTACAGAGGGAGTAATTCCGATTGCAGCAAGGGATCTGGTCCGGGTGGTGACTTCCTGTGTCATCGGCTCAGCGATAGCAGGTGGGCTGATTATGATCTGGGGCGTTGAGGCTCCGGTGCCGCACGGCGGATTGTTCGTTGTTCCCCTTTTTACGCATCCGTGGCTGTTTATGTTGTCTCTTCTCATTGGTACCGGAATCTGCGGAATAACCTTATCCCTATTAAAGAAGCCAGTAACGGCCATGGATGAAGAATTCGACGACACGGAAGATGAAAGCGTAAGCTTTGATGACATTGTGTTCAAAGTGGAGTAAGGCCCACCAATATGATGGCGCTTACTACTAAATCTATACACTAATCCAAAGGAGATGTGAACTTATGTTGATTACGATGAAGGACTTGCTACAGGTAGCCAAGGAACACAAATTCGCGGTAGGCGCATTTAACGTGGCAGACAGTACTTTTTTGAGAGCGGTGATTGAGGAGGCCGAACATTCCAATTCACCGGCCATCATCGCCATCCACCCCACGGAACTTGAATTTTTGACGGATGAATTTTTTGAGTATGCCCGCCAGCGTGCACATGCCAGCCATGTTCCGCTGGTGATCCATCTTGATCATGGCGGGTCCATTGCTGATATCATCCGGGCGATCAAGTGTGGATTCACTTCCGTCATGATTGACGGTTCCCTGCTCCCTTATGAAGACAATGTGGCTATTACCAAACAGGCGGTGGAAATTGCACACGCCGTCGGCGTGTCTGTGGAAGGGGAATTGGGGACGATTGGGCAGACCGGTAACTCTATCGAAGGCGGCGTATCGGTGGTAACTTACACGGACCCGGTTCAGGCGGAAGATTTTGTGGCACGTACGGGGATCGACACGTTAGCAGTAGCCATCGGTACAGCCCATGGCATATATCCCAAGCATATTAAACCGGAGCTGCAAATGGATATTCTGAGAGAAATCAATCAATTGGTAGACATCCCTCTCGTTCTTCACGGGGGGTCCGCTAACCCCGATCAAGAGGTCTCCGACTCCGTTCAGCTGGGCATATGTAAAATCAATATTTCCAGCGATATGAAATATTCATACTTCAAAAAAGCTCGTGAAATTTTAAGTACAACAGAATTATGGGACCCTAATGCCATTTATCCGGAATGCATTGCCGAGGCCCAAAGCGTCATTCGCTATAAAATGAATCTGTTCCATTCGGTTGATAAAGCGGATTTATACAAGGGACTGCGTTATGAACAACGCCAGACTGAAAGTGTAAGCCTTTACTGAGCCTGCTGGCGGGAACAAGGCATCATAAGAAATATGCCAATTTCATATCATGAAACCTCTTTGAAGCCCTCATTCACGAATTCGATTTATCGTGAATGGAGGGCTTCAATATGTGATAAACTCTACACGTATCCAGAATGCTTAGTGTCAGTGGTCATTCGGAGGAATGTATGGAGGAGAAGGGGGCGTATAAGTGAAAGGTCTTATTATATTGATACTCCTTATTTGGCTCGCATTGCTGCTTATTGAATGGCTCATCTATCGATTGCAAGGTCGGCAGATGACAAGGGCTCAATTTATTCTGCCTTGTGTGGTCTTGCTGGGTGGAGCCGTCGTTATCATGATCAGCGTCAATATTGGCGGCTGGAACGGGATCGGCTATGCTCTGCTGGGGGTATCGATTGCAACTTCCGGCTTGCTCACCCTGATCACGGTCATTATTGTGGATCTGGTCATGCGGCGGCGCAGAAGGAATGAATAGAACGAATGGGGCTTACGCTACAAAGAGTGAATTGGGCGATCAGACGGTTGCAGTAAAGCATTCGTCTGTGATATATTGGCATTAATTATGACAAGGGAGGTGAAGACAGGTGAATCACGCGATGCTTAACAACCGTATTAGCCAGCTGCCGATTGCTATGGCTGGCATTGTTCATACTTTTTCAACTAACGGGAGAAGTCTGTCCAAATTTGAATATACGGAAATTAACATATGCGAGAAGATGCCTGCCTTGACCTCATTCGGACGATAAGCAATTTTGCTTGAATTCTGAAGAGCCGCGGAGCTAACCTCCTGCGGCTCTTTTTGTGTTGCGGTCAGGATCTTCCAATCCATAGGAGGAACCTTATTATGATGATTATTAGCGCACAACAACTTACTCAATACCACGGAGCACATCTGGTGCTGGACGGCATTACGTTTGAAATTATGGAAGGCGACAAGGTCGCCCTGATCGGCCGCAACGGAAGCGGAAAAACAACATTGATGCGCCTGATGGCACGACTGAACCAACCGGATGAAGGACAATTGATGATTAAGAAGGATACACGTATTGGGTATGTGGCTCAGGTGCCGGAAGGAATGGATGATTACACGGTGCTGGATGTGCTGAGTCTTGGATTCAGGGAGCTTATGGCGTGCCGGAGCCAAATGAAGGAAATGGAGCAGCAGATGTCCGATCCGGACTGTGCAGTCAATCCGAACCAATTGGAGCGCCTGTTGAAGCGGTATGCGGCGTTGCAGGAACAGTTTGAGCGTGAGGGCGGATATGAGATGGATGCCCGGATCGATCAGGTCGCGGACGGTCTGGATATTGCGAAGGAGCATTACGGATGGCGTTTTGGTTCGTTGTCTGGTGGTGAACAGACCCGGGTTGTGCTGGCTTCACAGCTGATTGTAAGGCCTGATCTGTTATTGCTGGATGAGCCGACCAACCATCTTGATCTGGAGCGGGTGGAATGGCTGGAAGGATTTTTGCGCGAGTATACAGGTACGATTATCCTGATCTCACATGATCGCTACTTTTTGGACCGTGTGGCATCCAGGACGTTGGAGCTGGAGGATGGAGAAGCGCAAACGTCTGCTGGCGGTTATACGGAATATATGAAGGTGAAGGAACAACGACTGCTGCAGCAATTTGAGGAGTTCAAGGAGCAGCAGAAGGTGATCAAAAAAATGAAGGAAACGATCCGCCAATTGGAAGAATGGGGCCGAGTCGGGGGCAATGAAAAGTTCTTCCGGCGTGCGGCTTCCATGCGCAAGGCTATTGAGCGGATGGAGCAGGTAAAGCGGCCAGTACTGGAGCGGCGTAACGCTGACTTCGATGTACGTCCTACGGATCGTACGGGAAAACGGGTGGCCGTTATGGAACAGGTCGAAAAGGCTTATGGAGAACGCCCAATTCTGCGAGGTGTCTCGGGATTACTCGAATATGGCGACAAAATTGCCCTGATTGGACGCAATGGTTCAGGCAAAACGACGTTGTTCAAGCTCTTGTTGGGCGAGGAGCAGCCGAGTGCAGGCAGCCTGGAGTGGGGTGCACGAGTGGATGTCGGCTATCTGGCCCAGCAGGAGGAGCCTTCCAATCCAAAGCTGAACGTGCTGGAATACTTCCGGTTGGAAGCGGGCGTGGAAGAAGGAGAAGCGCGCGGCATTTTGGCCCGATATCTGTTCTATGGAGCAGATGTGTTCCGCTCGGTAGGGCAGCTGTCTGGAGGGGAGTGGACACGGCTAAGGCTGGCTCTTCTGGTTCAGCGCAAGCCGAATGTGCTTTTGCTGGATGAACCGACCAACCATCTGGATATCGCTTCAAGGGAAGCGCTCGAAGAGTCGCTCGTTGATTTTGAAGGAACGGTGCTTGCCATCTCACATGACCGCTACTTCGTCAATCGACTCGCTTCCCGTGTATGGGAACTGGAGAATGGGCGGATGATCGCCTATCTGGGAGACTATGAAGCCTATCGCGAGAAGAAGCTTGATCTGCAAGCACGTGCAGCGGCGACAAATCAACGTATAGCAGGTGTAGCGACTCCAGCACGTGGGAGTGCAAAACCGCCACAGGAGACGAAGTCCGCTGCAACGCCTGATACAACGTCCACATCCAAGAAGCTTTCCGCTGAACAATTGGAGCAAAGACTGGCTCGACTGGAAGAGCAAATTCAGGTGCTGGATCATCAGCTTGAATCTGCGGAGAACACGCCAGATGAGCTGGAGCAAATATGGAACGAACGCGAGCGACTTTCTGGCGAATACAATGAAATGTTGGCCCAGTGGGCAGAGCTGTGAGACAGTCGATATGGAGCTGATCTCAAGGTAGATCTTGAAGTAGATTTGAAATAGATGAAGAAAGGAAGAAGGCTGGAGAATATCCTCTGGCCTTTTTGCTTGTCAAAACTAACATACGATTAGATTCATTTCGATCTCTATAAATTGAACTAAACATTTACACGATAACAGCGATCGGAAGGTTGTTCTGTCATCGGAGTGGCAATTGTACATATTCTTTAGTTTGAAAAACGTTCTTGGGATTTATATAAAATGCTTTTTTACATGTCAGCGGGAATAGTGTAACTTTTTTCCTTCTCATGCGTTTAATACGTTTGTGTGTATTGAAACGGCTCCTCTTAGAGCTTACGGAAAGGCAGGTTATCGTTATTTATTATTCATTGACTTATCGGAACTGGTCGGATGATCGGCAGGTGGAGACGGGGGTATTGGAGCAGGTTTCGGTCACTCGTGATGAACTGTTCATGCGCAAGTTGGTTGATGCCACCCTGATGAAAAATAAGCTTTGGGCGCATCTGTCCAATGAATGCGAGGATCGTCGGGAGCATGCAGTCTACTTGACCGAGTACAACAATCAAAAGCCTGCGGAACACGGTACAGCGATTGCGGACGCTGCACTGTCGATGTGCAAAATGTCCTCCATGTACAGCGCGGAATACATGCTGTGGAATGGGAGTGCATTTCAGGAATTGGACTTGGCAGAATCCTCCTCGTACACGATGGAGCTTGCCGAGCAGCTACTGGACCATTACATGGTCCGTGGCGGTATAACCTATGAATTTGTGTATTCCGTGCTGGATGCGGATCGCAACAAAGTGTTGTTTTTTATGAAGGAGGTGGATCTGTAATGGCCGAAAATCTCACACCCAAACCCGGCTCACGTGCCAAGCTGGTTGCCTTCTCGCTCATGCTTGCAGTGCCTGCCGTATTATCCGGTTGTGGCAGCAATAGCGATGATTGCGACCCGGAATACGATACCGGATGTGAGTATGACTCCAGCAGCGGGCACTATTACTATGGTGGCGGATCGTCCTATCGGAGCAACAAGGACAGCAGTTCCTACAGCAAATCCAGTTCCAAATCGAGCGGCTTTGGCAGCTTCTTCCGCAGTTCAGGAGGTTAGAACCTGATGAGGCATATATACGAGCTGCCGTTCAGCCATGAAGAAGTATTCAGGGGCGAAGCAGGGCAACAAGTCCCGTATCACCGAATGTATGGCAAGCAATATTGTGTGCCTGCATTAACGGTTTATACCCCTGCGGAGATGCAGGAATTGCGTGCAGCAGTTGAGGCTGTAGACGGGATTTATTGCAAGGTGATGCGTTTTATCCAGCAATACATGCCCGACTCTTTTCTGGAGCATCAATTGGGTATTCACCCCGGCCTTATTCCAGCGGCTCGTATGGAGATGGTGACCGGCGGGATCACTCGGCAGGACTGGATTATTGGGGAAACGGGTCCCAAATGCATTGAAAATAACACCGATACCCCAACAGGCATACCGGAAGCAGCTGCATTGGAAAGTATTTTGGTGGGGATGGCTGAAAAAACATCGTTCTATCCTCCGTCCAAAGGCATGGATGAGTGTATCCGAGAATGCTTTCGCAGCTGGCTGGGTGCTTATGCACAGCAGGGACTGAAAGGCGCGGTGACCTTTACTTCGTTCGGAGATCATGTGGAGGATCGGACCAATACGGAGTATCTGATGAAGCTGTGTCAGGAAGCGGGATATGAAACGTTTTACGCTCCACTGGAGGAATTGGAGATTATCCCCGGGGATTCACTCTACCATCAAGGGCGCGAGATCAACCTGCTGTACCGTCTCTATCCCCTGGAGTATCTGATTGATGATCGAGACGAGACGACGGGGGTGGACATCGGCGCTGCGCTGCTTGAGCTGGTACAGGAAGGACGACTCGGTCTGATGAATCCCGTACAACATGTGCTGATGCAGAGCAAAGGCTTCATGGCCGCCATCTGGTCGCTCTATGAACGCAATGAACAGACCCCGGAATATTGCGGATTTCGGCTGTTTAACGATGCAGAGCTGAGAACCATTTCGCGGTATTTGCTGCCAACTTATTTCGAAGCAGGACCCTTTGAGCAGGATGCCATTCCCTATGTAGCCAAAAGCTATTGGGGACGCGAAGGCCGAGGGACCTCACTGCTAGGTGACGATACGGAGCAGACTATGGGCAAGCCGAATACGTATCCACCTGTGAGCGTTCAGACGCCATCAAACTCGAACGAAACAGGCACAGTGGATGAAGAAGAGGAGCTTGCCGCCTATTATAACAATCAGCCCAAGATTTATCAGCAGCTCGTTCCAATGGAACAGGCCTTGATTCAGACAGAGGATGGGGAATACAGTGGTTATTTGCTTACAGGAGTATTTGTCATTAATGGACGTTTTGCCGGTGTACTGCCGCGAATCGGGGAGAAAGTGACAGGGGATATGGCCTATTATTGTGCGGCCACGGTCAATGAACGGATGGATGATGAGGAGGAGAAGGAATGGACAATTTGGGATTGAACCTGCTGAATGTAGCGGTAGGTGTGGGCATTTTACTGGTTGTATTGGTATGCGGGTATTTCGCTTTTAGCCAACTGACCCGGTATAACGATAGTGAGGAAATTGCGAAAGGCAACGAGGCGGCAGGCATATACATGGGGAGCAAATTGCTGGGCCTGTGTATTATTGTGGGCATGGTGTCCTTCTCCACGCACTCGTGGCTGGATATGCTGCTTTGGTCGGCACTGGGAATCATTATTTTGTGTCTGGTCTATATTATATTTGACTTCCTGACCCCCAAGATGCGGGTATGTGATGAAATTGCACGAGGGAATATGGCCGTGGCACAGCTGCTGCGTTCCATTATCATCGGCGTTTCCATCGTCATCGGTACATTTTTGATGTAAAATAAATGCTAGCGATAAACGATAATTTAGAATAAATATTTAGCCAAGAAGGAGCGCAGCATCATGAGAAAAGTCATCATTGATACAGATACAGCAGGAGACGATACGATTGCGATCCTGACGGCACTGCACCATTTCCAGGTGGAGGGCATCACGATTACAGGTGGGAACGTGCAGTTTGACCAAGAGGTGGAAAATGCACTGTACACCGTGCAGGTTGCGGGTCATGGCGGTAAGGTACCTGTGTACAAAGGATGCGAACGCCCGTTAATGGCCTACGGAAAGGCCCAGCACCGTACAGTGGAAGACGTACATGGCGATGACGGCATGGGCGGGGCCCATTTCCCGAAGGCGGACCAGCGTCCCGAGGCAGCGCATGCGGTTGATTTTATCATTGAAAAGGTACACGCACATCCGGGCGAGATCTCACTTCTGGCGATTGCACCGCTGACCAACATTGCGATGGCCATTCATAAGGACCCGACCATTATTCCAGAGATTGCACATCTCTACATCATGGGTGGAACGAATAATGCACTGGGCAATATTACGCCAGCCGCGGAGTATAACTTCTATGTTGATCCGGAAGCAGCCAAAATTGTATTACACGCGGGCATTCCCATAACCATGGTTGGCTGGGAGATGTGTACTCAGTATTCCGTTATGGATGATGACGATCATGCGGAGATTGCAGCGCTAGGTACATCTGGTGCAGATTTCTTCACGGCCATCAACAAAGTGGTTATGCAGTTCAACAAATCGGTACATAAACTGAACGGAACCACTCATCCGGATACGTTGCTAATGGCTGTTGCCGCAGATGAGTCGCTCATGACCAAATCCGGTCAGTATTACGTGGATGTGGAAGCAGCAGGAGAATTAACGCGCGGATATAGCGTGGTGGATATCAACGGACGTTTCGGCAAAGAACCGAACGTACGCGTCTGCGAGGCCATTGACCGTCCGAAATTCAAATCGATGCTGCTGGATGTGCTCTCCGCTATTCGATAATTTTGAGAATCGCCCCTCATTCCGTATAAGACGGCTGGGGGCTTTTTTTTCATTTGAAACGGAAACGAGAGAAGGTGTGAGCACAGGTTCTACAGCTCATATGGATTCAATACAGCGGCTGTGTTAAAGTGGAGGAAACATTACGTTAAACCCAATGGTACGGTAGAAGACTGAGGGGTTAACATAGGCTAGGCAGCTATAGCAGTCTGGCAGGAGGAGAGGCAACATGTTGTTTTATTTTATAGCACTGCTGGTTACCCTGGTGGATCAGGGCACCAAAATGGCGGTGAGGATGTATATGGAAGTTGGCGACACGATGAGACTTGGCGATTCGGGTATGCAGCTGCAGCATTATGAGAACAGTGGGATGGCTGGCAGCCTGTTTCAGGGGAACGCGCGTCTGTTCGGCGTGGTCGCCATTCTATTTATCGCAGGCATGATGTATTATCGGAGAAAAGGTGAAATTCGCGGTTTCTGGATGCAGGCAGGTGCCGGCTTCATGGTCGGTGGTGCTTTGGGGAATGCAATCGATCGCTTTATTTACGCACGCGTAACGGATTTTCTCGTGTTTCCGTCGGGACGCGGAATACTCAATTTGGCGGATGTCGCAATAAACGTTGGTGTGGTGCTGCTGGTCATCGGCATGCTGATCCGTGCATTTCAGAGTTACCGAGCCAAGCGTTTACGTAATGCATTGCCCAAAATTGAGCGTTCATAATGAAACAACAACCGCTTTGCTGTAGGCCATTATAAGTGAATAAATAAGAGGCATTGGATACCATCCGATGTCTTTTTTTGTTATGTCGATGACCGGACTCACGCTCAGTGGGCCTGATTCAATTTTACCGAAACCGTTTTAGGAATAATAGGACACATTATAGTCAACGCTCATAGTAGGAATCAGTGGAAGGATTAACCACGTGGTTACTTCACTAATTTAATGGGTAAATCTTAACGTATATAAGCTGAGGGAGGTACAACATGAGAACATCGCTTACCAAGGCACTCGGGATAATGCTGCTTTGTGGAATAACAGCTGTACTGCTGTCTTCCTGCACCAGCGGGAATCATGCCAACGGCAAAGTGCAGGTTGAATTTTTTCAGAACAAACCCGAAGCCAAAGGAACCTTTGATGAATTAATCAAAACATTTAACGCCGAACACTCCGATATTCAGGTCACTCAGGTGAATCCACCAGATGCGGAGACGGTACTGAAGACACGTGTGGTGAAGAACGATGTGCCAGATATTATGGCGATGGGGGCGACGGATACCTATTCCATTCTTGCACAGAGTGATATTTTCGCCGATCTGACCGATAGTCCACTGTTAAAAACAATCGATCCCAACTACATACAGATGCTGAAGGATGTCACGGGCATGGATGAAGTAACAGGCGTTCCTTACGCAACGAATGCAAACGGCATCATGTACAACAAAACGTTGTTTAAAGAAATGGGTCTGGACGTACCTAAGACCTGGGACGAGCTGATTGCTACAGCCCAAAAAATTAAGGATGCAGGTAAAATTCCGTTTTACTTCACATACAAGGATGACTGGCAGACGAATCTGCCGTTCAATGCACTCGGACCTAACTTGGTTGGTATTGATTTCTATCTGGAGCGTCGCGAGAACAAGGTGACCTTCAAGGAGAAATACCGCGAGGTCGCGGAGAAGCAGTTGGAACTGATGAATTACGGTCACGGCGACAACTTCGGTAAAGCATATTCCGATGGTAACCGGGCCTTTGCTAATGGAGAAGCTTATATGTACATCCAGGGTACCTGGGCGATCTCCGAGATTCGCAAAGCGAACCCGAATGTGGACATTGGTTTCTTCCCATTCCCGACAGGCAATGACCCAAGCCAGATTAAGCTGGTGAACGGAATCGACTCCCTGTTTACCATTGCAGCGGATACACCAAACAAGGAACAGGCCGAGCAGTTCATCGCATTTCTGCTGAAGCCTGAAAATATAGGCAAGTACATTAAGGAACAAACGCTGTTCTCTGCGGTGGAAGGTGTAAAACAAGATGATCCTGCTGTACAGGAACTGACACCTTACATTGAGCAGGGCAAGGTTATCGACTTTGCCGATCACTATATTCCGGCTGCGGTGCAGCTGAATTCCATCGTACAGTCCTTTTTGCAGAACAAGAACATCGACAACTATCTGGATACACTCGACAAAGAATGGGACAAGGTAGCGAATCGGCGATAAGGCCTTGTCCGAAGGAGGATGGAGTATGAACAAGCGCATCGCGCCCTATTACTGGATGACGGTTCCGGCGGTAGTATTGTTCTTCGTATTTATGACGCTGCCGGCCCTCCAGGGGATCTATTATTCTTTTACGAACTACAACGGATTTGGTAATGGTTATGATTTTGTTGGATTCAAAAACTATTTCAATCTGTTTCAGGATGACAATGTAGGCAATGCCTACTGGTTTACCTTCAAGTTTGCGATCGTTGTAACGATCCTGACGAATATTCTAAGTCTGCTCATTGCACTCGGGCTGAATGCCAAGATCAAGTTCCGTAACTTTTTCCGGGGCATCTACTTCTTGCCGAATATCCTGAGTGTATTGATCGTAGGTTACATATTTAACTACCTGTTCTCCAACGTATTTCCGATCTGGGGACAAAACCTCGGGATCAACGCCCTATCCACCAACATTCTGGGCAGCGAAAGCCTGGCATGGATCGGGATCGTGATTGTGGCCGTGTGGCAATCCGTTGCATTGAATACGATTCTGTATCTGGCGGGATTGCAAACGATCCCTACGACATTATATGAAGCATCAAATCTGGACGGCGCTGGCAAATGGCGTGAGTTCTGGAGCATTACATTCCCGCTCATTGCTCCATTCTTCACGATTAACATGGTGCTGGCGATGAAAAACTCATTGATGGTCTTTGACCAAATCGTGGCCTTGACCAATGGTGGACCGGGACGGGCAACACAGTCCATCTCCCATCTGATCTATACGGGTGGATTTGAAGGCGGCGAATATGCATATCAATCTGCGAACTCGGTTATCTATTTCATCGTTATTGCGGTGATTTCGATTCTGCAAATCCGGTTCCTGCAAAGAAGGGAGACGGATCTGTAATGAGAAGCCGTTTACGTACCAACTGGCCTGTTATGTTGTTGATTGTTCTGGGTACCTTGTTCATCCTGTTCCCTTTATATATGACGGTTACCATCGCATTGAAAAATCCGGAGCAAATGGCCCAATCGGTATTTGCCATTCCGACAACGCTTCACTGGGAGAACTTTGCAAGTGCAATAGACATGACTAACTTCTTTCAATCGTTCCGTAACAGTGCGATCGTTACTGCATCAACAGTTATACTGACCTTGCTCAGTAACTCCATGGTGGCTTATGCGATTGCGCGAAATATGGAGAAACGGAAGTTTTTCAAAGGGCTGTACTACTACTTCGTCAGCGCGATGTTCATTCCGTTTCCAATCATCATGCTGCCGATTGTTAAGCTGACTGCATCACTGGACATGACGAATCTGTTGGGTCTTATCCTGTTGCACACGGTATATGGACTCGCCTTTAACGTATTTGTATACGTCGGATACATTCGGTCCATTCCGGTAGCACTGGAGGAAGCGGCCTTTGTCGATGGAGCGACAACCTGGGGCACGTTCTGGAAAATCATTTTCCCATTGATGGCGCCGATTAGTGCCACAGTCGGTATTCTGACCTGTCTGTCCACTTACAATGACTTCCTGCTGCCACTCATTATCATTAGTGATCCGGCACAATACACGCTGCCGCTTGTGCAGTATGTATTCCAGGGTCAATTCAATACCGACTTTAACCTGGCGTTTGCGTCCTATTTGCTGGCTTTGCTGCCGATGATCATCATCTATCTGTTCGCGCAGAAGTGGATTATCAACGGGGTGACACAAGGCTCGGTAAAATAATAAAGGAGAGGTTGGGCTCATGGAGCCCAGCCTTTTTTTGTTTTTATGGCTCTTTTGCTTGCTTGGACAGGGTGATAGATATAAGTGATTGATTAACAAGGGGAACTGTGCTATTTTTTAGTCGTTAGTTTAATCGATAAACAAAGCGTAGAGAAAGGGAATAATCAACCGTTATGTAAACGCTTTAATTATTGCTGATGCTGGATTCGGCATAGCTTGTACACCATCGTCACCCAGCATGAGATTCGGGTGGCGATTTCTTTTACATGCAGCGAGGAGGAAGGGTCTTGCGAGGGAAAATGGGCAGATGGAATTCATTACGCAATCAGATCTTTGTTGGTTTTGTAATGGTGATGCTGATGGTCTTGTTCATTGCAGGCATTGTTGCCTATGATCGGGTATCCGGTCTGCTTAAGACCAATGCGGAGAAGCATATTTATCAGACGGCTGTTCAAGCCAACGGCAGATTGGATGCCCTTATTTCACAGGTGAACTCCCTGACAGCCCAAGTGGCGGATGATCCTTACGTTCAGCGTTTGCTGAGCAATGAAAAAAGCGGAGAATCGGCTACATTCAATCAGCGTCAGGCCCTTCTGCAGATTGTGGGCAGCTATCAATCCTTTATGAATGGCGTACAGAGCATGGAAATCTACACCACCAATTACAGCCGGATTTTCCCCATGGATGACCGCTCCCTGGATGTGAGGCTGGACCGGAACTGGATTACGGAAGCGGACAAGGAAAAAGGAAGGCTGATCTGGACTGGCCCCGATCCGGAAGATCCCGGCGTGATTATGGCTATTCGGCGTGTCAGCTTGATGGACCGGGCCTTTGAACATGGAGGCTACGTTGTAGTGCGGATGCAGCGCAGTTTCTTTCAGTTGAATGATCTGGATGATGCAGACGATACGCTGGACTCGATTCTGTTGGCGGATGCCAACGGGAGCGTTGTGACTTCCAATCTGGAAGCAGACCTGAATGTGGAGGCATTGTTGAGCAGTGATCGCTCCATCGTTCAGACCCGGGATGAGCCCTATATTGTGGTCAGACAGCATTCCGAAATTACGGGGTGGACCCTGGCTGTCCTTACTGCTGTGAGTGAAACAACCGAAGGAGTATCCATCCTTCGTACGGCGCTGCTCATATCCGGATTATTTGGCGTCGTTTTGTTTCTAATCATGTCCTTCCTCTTGTCGACCATGATTACACGTCCGATCAGGCGACTAATGAGGGCCATGCGCAGTGCGCGTCCGGGAGCGATGGAGCCGAATATTATGGTGAGCTCAACAATGGAGATACATAAGCTCAATGAAGTATACAATCAGATGGTATACAGGCTGAACGAGTTGACCCAGGAAGTGTATGAGAAGGAAATTATGCAGTCTCGAACAGAACTAAAGGCACTTCAGTCGCAGATTAATCCTCATTTTCTGTTCAACACGCTGGAGGCGTTCTATTGGTCACTTGAGGACAAAGGAGATGAGGAAATGGCACGTATGGTTGTCGCGATGTCCCGTTTATTTCGCTATATTATCTCCAGTCCGAATCAGAATGAATGGGTTACGCTTGCCGATGAATTGGAACACGCCGAACGTTATCTTCGGATTATGGAGATGAGACTTGGCGACAGATTGACATGGGAGATTCAACTAAGTGATAGCATGCGAATGGTGAAAATCCCCAAACTGCTCATCCAACCGCTGGTGGAAAACGCCATTCTTCACGGAGTGGAGAGCAGAATCGGACCTGGAAAGGTAAGTGTTCGTGTCGATGCATCGACAAAGGAGGGGCTTGTTCACATAGAGGTTCGGGATGACGGACCTGGTATGGATGATCAAAGGCTTCAATCTGTCGTCCACGCATTGAATGGGGGACCTGCAGTTTCCGACAAAGGGACAGGCGTGGGTCTGATTAACGTCGATCGTCGGCTGAAGCTCTATTTTGGCAATCAGCTCGGTAAAGCTTGCGGGTTGTCCGTAAAAAGTGAAATGGGTGAAGGAACCATCATTGGCTTTAATATTCCGAAGGATACGGAGGGCGCATATGATTCATGGCAAAACGATTCTAATCGTCGATGATGAGCCGCGCACACGAGAGGGCATCCGCAAGACGCTGGAAGGCTGGTCGGCTGGCCGCAATGAGATCAGAACGGCAGCTAGTGGAGTCGAGGCAGCTGAATGGCTCAAGGAACAGTCAGCGGACCTGCTGATCACAGACGTTCGAATGCCGGAGTTCTCCGGCCTGTCTCTGGTTGAAGCGGTACAGGATTATCCGAGTAAGCCTGTCGTACTGATCATGTCCGGACATGCTGATTTTCAATATGCCCAGCAGGCCATCAAGCTCGGGGTGGTGGATTATCTGCTCAAACCGATTGAGAAGGAGCAGCTGATCCAGACGGTTGAGAAAGCCCTGGAACTTGGTGAACAGCAGCGGCGCATTCAAACAATGCAGAAGCTCGTTGATCCCAAGCTGCTGGATGCCAGGGAGCGAGGAGATCAGCGACTTAATCCCCAGATCAGCGAAGCTATTGCTTATGTGGAGGCCCATCTGGGCGAGCCAGTCACCATGCGGGAAATCGCTGAGCTTTTGCATTTGAACTCAAGTTATTTCAGCGTGCTGTTCAAGGAGCAGATGGGAATTAATTTCAGTGAATATCTGACCCGCAAACGTGTTCAGCGAGCCAAGGAATTGCTCGTTCAGACCGCCATGCCCATCTCGGAGATCGCCGAGCAGGTAGGGTATCAGACGGATAAATATTTTATTAAAGTGTTTAAGAGCCTCGAAGCGATCAGCCCAAGCAAATATCGTCATTCCATTACCAATCAAGAGAATAAATAACCATAAAATAGTGGAGTTTTTCCAAATCATCCTGGTCTTATGGGGTCGGTGTACCCATGTTAGAATTTAATTAAAGCGGTTACATCAACCGAAAAAACGAATACAGGGGGTTGGGAAAATGAATAAAAAGCCCATAGCAATGCTTCTGACATTGACGCTTATCCTCACCATATTTTTAACCGGATGCAGCAGTTCGGATTCCGATGAAAAGGGTGAAGCAAGCGGTAGCGGCTCCGATGGAAAGGTGACCCTCAAGTTTATGCACCTCTGGCCAGCGGGCAGTTCAGCACAGCAGAACAAGCTGGTTAACGACATCATCAAGCAGTATCAGACTGATAACCCGAACGTAACGATCAAGCAGGAAGTGCTGGAGAATGAGCAATATAAAAACAAGCTTAAAATTTTATCCGCTTCCAATGAACTTCCCGATGTAGGGGTAACCTGGGCCGCGGGATTTCTCGAGCCTTATGTAAAGGGGAACCTGTTCGCGCCGGTGGATGACCTTATGAGTGGTCCCCTTGAAGGCAAGTTCATTGCCGGAACGACCGAGGCGTATGCCATAGAGGGCAAAACCTACGCGCTCCCGATTGAGTTGAATATATCTCCGATCTATTATAATAAGGCCATTTTCGCCAAGTATAATTTGCAGCCGCCAACAACATATGATGAGTTCCTGAATGTGGTGAAAACGCTGACAGATAATGGGGAAGTCCCCATCGCTCTTGGCAACAAGGACCGCTGGACCGGCTCGCTCTGGTATATGTATCTGGCGAATCGTCTGGGCGGGGATGCACTGGAAAAGGCTATCCAGGGCACGGGCAAGTTTGATGATCCCGCACTGATCAATGCCGCTGCTGAAGTACAGAAGCTGGTGGACATGAACGCGTTCAACAAAGGCTTCAACGGTTTGTCCAACGATGAAGGCAAATCGGAATTCATGAATGAGAAGGCAGCGATGTATCTGATGGGCACCTGGGAACTGCCGAACTATACAACCAACCCGGATGTACCACAGGAGTTCAAGGATAAGATTGGATTTTTCAAATTCCCGACGATGGAGGGTGGCAAAAGCGACATTAACAGCTGGGTCGGCGGTCCAGGTGTAGGTCTGTTCGTTGCACAGAACTCCAAGGTGAAGGATGAAGCGCAGAAGTTCGTGCAATATTTCGTGGAAAAATGGGGTGAGAGCTCCGTAACTGAGGCAGGCGTCATTCCGGCAACAAAAGTGGATACTGCGGAAGTCCAACTGCCGCAGCTCTATACTGATCTGCTGAATGAATTAAATCAGGCCAGCAGCCTGACACTGTTCGCGGATGTACAGATGAAACCAGCGGCAGCTCAGGTCCATCTGGACATGATTCAGGCCCTGTTTGGAAAAGCAGTGACTCCAGAGGAGTTTGTGAAGAATCATCAGGCAGCCATTGATAAAGGCAATTAACGGTACTACGCACAAAGGGAGGATATTCTGATGGACAAAGTCATGTCCAACCGTTTAGTCGCTGCGTTGTACGTGCTTCCCGCGCTGCTGCTGTTATTGGTCCTGATCTATGTACCGATCGTACTGACCGGATATTACGGATTGATGCAGTGGGACGGGATTGGCGCAATGACCTTTATCGGTTTAGAAAATTACACACGATTGCTTCACGACGCAACGTTCTGGCAGAGTGCCTATCATACTTTTTTGCTGGCGCTGTTCTCCGCACTGAGTCTAATCGGCTATCTTGCGATTGCACTTGTGCTGTCAGGCAAAATCAAGGGAGCCAACCTGTTTCGCAAAATATATCTTATTCCGATGCTGCTGTCATCGGTGGCTATAGCCCAGCTATGGCTTAAGATTTATCACCCAAGCAATGGCGTGCTTAACTCCTTTCTGGAAGGAATCGGGATTGCCAATCCGCCAGCCTGGCTGGCGGAGCCATCGCTGGTGTTGTATGCGCTGTTCGTGCCGATCTTGTGGCAGTATGCCGGATTTTATATTTTGATTTATTATGCTGCGCTTAAAAATATCCCGGAATCGCTGGTGGAAGCCGCCCGGATTGATGGAGCGAACCCTTGGCAAATTGCTTTTCGCATCAAGCTGCCCCTGATCACGGAAGTGATCAAAGTGACGATTGTGCTGGCAGTTGTCGGCTCGCTGAAATACTTTGATCTGATCTATGTGATGACGGATGGTGGACCGAATGGCTCCAGTGAAGTGATGGCCTCCTATATGTATCATCAGGCTTTCCGGGGATTCGACTTTGGTTATGGAAGTGCTGTCGGTTTCTTCCTGTTGGTCATCTGTCTGGTCGTCACCTGGCTGTTACGGAAAGCTACGGCATCCAAGGACACCATTCAGTACTCTTGATACAAGTGAAATGAAAGGAGGTCCATCCCTGTGAAGACGGAAACCGTGGTTCGGTTGCCAGCCTATCCGGGAACAGGTCCGGGCTCGACATTGCTGAGAAGGATCGGATATTTTCTGCTCTACAGCCTGTTGATTCTGGTCGCATTGCTGCAGATTCTGCCCTTGATTTGGCTGATGCTGTTCTCGCTGAAAAACAATCAGGAAGTATTTGATATGGCTCCGTTCGCCCTCCCCGCAACGCCGCGATGGGAGAATTATGTGAAAGTGTGGACGGAAGGCAACATTAGTCTATATTTTTTCAATAGCGTCTGGATGACGGTTGTGTCTGTCGTGTTTACCGTGTTGTTCGCGAGTCTGGTTACCTTTGCTATCACTCGTATGCGCTGGAAAGGACGTTCACTGGTGTTGGGGTTGTTCATGGTGGGTCTGATGATCCCTGTGCATTCAACGCTGATCCCGCTGTTTAGTCTGTTCCTGAAGCTTCATCTTACGGATCATCCATTGTCAGTCATTCTGTCCTACATCGCGTTTAACATGCCGATTACCATCATGATTTTGCTAGGCTTCTATTACGCCCTTCCACGGGAAGTCGAGGAAGCCGCCGTGATGGACGGATGCTCGGTCCATCGGATTTTCTTCCGTATCGTCTTACCGATGACCGCTTCGGTGATCGCTACGACGGCGATTATCAACATGATTTATGACTGGAACGAGTTTATTTTCGTGAATACGTTCATCAGCACAGACTCGTATAAGACTCTGACCGTTGGGGTACAGAACTTTATTGGGCAGTACACCACGGATTGGGGCGCGATTGGTGCAACGCTGATGATCAGCATTCTGCCTATCCTGATCGCTTTCCTCGTCCTGAGCAATCGAATCGTGGAGGGCATCGCTGCCGGATCGGTAAAAGGTTAGAACCTATGTATGTGATATGAGTCAATGGCTACCATAACCCGTGAACCCTTATATTTCCCAATCAAAGAGGGAGGTGTAAGGGTTTTTACTCATCACCCTGGGGCTAGATAAATTGAACCAAACATTTACACGATAACGGAGAGGACAGAAATAACCAGAAGAAGCGGAGCGTTCGCCTTTATCCCCAGATTTTCTCCTTTGAAAAAGGAAATCAAAAAAATCTGGGGGGTAACAGCGATCGGAAGGTTGTTCTGGCATCGGAGTAGCAAGTGTAAATAATCTTTAGTTCAATTCATATAAATGAAAGAGTTGAAAATACCTATTATTGGAATTTCAAAAAACTTTCAAGTTTTTTCGCAAAACTACTGCATTTTCAAACTACCTGTGCTAACATACCCTAAGAATTAAAGCCCACACGGGAAAGGTGAGAAAATGACAGCAATATCCTCAACCCAAGAGTCCCTGCGTTCGGATGCCAAGGATCTGAATCTGATTCGGCTAACATGGCCTATCTTCCTGGAACTCTTCTTGTTTATGTTGATGGGGAGCGTGGATACGTTCATGCTCAGTTCGGTGTCCGATAATGCAGTATCCGGGGTCGGAGCAGCCAACCAGATTATTTCCATTGCGATTCTTGTGCTGGAAGTCATTGGACATGGCGCTGCTATTGTTGTGGCACAATATATTGGTTCGAAGAAGTTAAGTGAGGCGGCACAGGTCACGGGTAATGCGATTACACTGAATCTGATTGTCGGACTGATCCTGAGCGGAGGCTTTCTTCTGTTCGGAGGACATCTGTTGACACTGCTGCATATTCAAGGTGAAATATACGATTTTGCCCGTTCTTATATAAGTATCGTCGGAGGCGGGATCTTCCTTCAGGCGCTGATTAACGCGCTGGCCGCGACGATTCGTACGCATGGTTACACCAAAGAAACGATGTATGTTTCCGTTCTGATGAACGTGATTCACGTCATTGGTAACTACGCCCTTATTTTTGGCCATTTTGGCCTGCCGAAGCTTGGTGTGGAAGGGGCAGCGATCTCCACAGTCGGCAGCCGTCTGATCTGCCTGATCATTTTCTTCTGGCTGCTCTATCGCGTCATGGAAGTCAGAGTGGAGTTTGGTTATTACATCAACCTGTCGAAGAAATTTATTGGCAAAATATTGCGGATTGGGATTCCGTCTGCGATGGAATCCATGGTATATCATTCCTGCCAGCTCGTGTTCACGCTGTATGTGACCTATCTGGGTGCAGAAGCCATGGCAACCAAGCAGTATGCGGGTAATATCTCCAGCTATATCTACTTGTTCAGCATGGCGATTGGTATGGGGACATCGATCATTGTGGGCCGGCTTGTGGGTGCGCGGCGCAAAGACGATGCGTACAAACGTGTTTTTAACAGTGTGAAATGGGCCCTTCTGGCTACGGTTATCATTGACGTGATCATCATTCTGTTCCGCGTACCGCTGATGAGCATATTTACGGATAATCCGGAAATTATCAAGCTGGGAGCTCAAGTGATTCTGCTCAGTCTTTTGCTCGAAACCGGACGTACCTGCAATATTGTGATAATTGGTTCCCTGCGTGCGGCAGGGGATGCAAAGTTCCCGGTATACATGGGTCTGATCTCCATGGTCTGCATGAGTCTGCCTCTGGGATACCTGCTCATATTCCAACTTCATCTGGGGCTCGCTGGTGTGTGGCTTGCCATTGCGGCTGATGAGTGGACCCGTGCGGTCATTATGTACTTCCGCTGGAAGAGTAGAGCTTGGGAGAAACATGAACTGGTGGAGCATGATGAGGAAGTTGGAGCTCAACCAGTGCCGGCAGTCTGATTGCTGGCAGGGAACGATAGACTTATTTGGAAAGCCGATCAAGGGATATATTCCTTGATCGGCTTTTTTTAGCAAAAATGATCAAAATGTGATGTGCAGCCTTACGTATAGTAAGGATATGGAAGGGGGCTTTACCTCAGTTGAGCCGTTACCGTGCAATGATTCAGCAAAGTTTGTTCTATATTGAAACCCATCTGCATGAGGAGATCGGGCTGGAAGAAGTGGCGTACAAGGCGTTGTTGTCGCCGTATCACTACCACCGGGTTTTCCGTAATGAGGTTGGCATGACCGTGGTGGATTATATCCGAAACCGTCGGATGAGTCTGGCGTCCACGGCCCTGCGATCGACGGATGCAGGCATTCTAGACATCTCCCTGGCTTGTGGATTTGAGAGTCAGGAAGCCTTCACCCGCGCATTCCGCAAATTATATGGCATGCCACCAGGACGTTTTCGCAAATTGTTCGATCTGAAATTATTCGAAGGAAGAACCAGAGGAGGAGAATTACAGATGAATCAGACGTCAACGATTACAGGTTGGATGTTAACCGGAAGTCATCCGCAAAATTATGAGATGGGTATTGATCCTGCCGAAGTGCACCAGGGGAAAGCTTCAGGATATTTGAAGGCAGTTACGCCGATGGATAGCAATGAGTTTGCCACAATGATGCAGCAGTTCAGGGCAGATAAGTATGTAGGCAAGCGATTGAAGTTATCGGGATTTGTGAAGACCGAACGTGTTGAAGCATTCTGTGGATTATGGATGCGAGTGGATAACAATGTCCATGACGTGCTTCAATTCGATAATATGCACGATCGGCCGATTACTGGATCGCAGCCATGGAATCAGTACAATATTGTACTCGATGTTCCACAGGACAGTGCGGTCATCTCATTCGGGGTTATTTTGAACGGCAAAGGCAAAGTATGGGTGGATAGTTTCCGGTTCGAAGAGGTTGATCTGAATACACCGCTGACACATATGGAGACAGAGTACGAGATGTCGGATGAGCCAATGAATTTGTCATTTGAGGAGTGATCAGATATGAATGCAGGTTCAACGTTAAGCTGAAGGAAGTATGGGAATTATGATATAATGCTGGTGAAGAATGGAGCTGATGCTGGATGACGGATTTGCTCGATCCACGAGTGGATTTTGTATTCAAACGTATTTTTGGAAGTGAGCAAAGTAAAGATGTTTTGTTAGCCTTCCTTAACAGCACGTTTATTGAAACCGGTGAGTCGCCTCTTACGGAAATTACACTTATTAACACGTTTACGGACAAAGATAGTCCGGAAGATAAACAATCCATTTTGGATATCAAAGCACGTACGGTGGAAGGCAAGTTAATCAACATTGAGATGCAGCTGTTTAATCCGTATAATATGGAAAAAAGAACGCTATTCTACTGGAGCGAAATGTACTCTCACCAGATCAAGAAGGGTGAAAATTATAATCTTTTGAAAAAATGCGTGACGATCAATATTTTAAATTACTCATGTCTGGACAATGAACGATATCACAATGTTTTTCATTTACGTGAAGATCATACAGGTATTGGTTTGACAGATGATATAGAAATTCATGTAATGGAATTGACCAAACTGGATCAACACCCTGTCCCTATGGACAAGGGCGGACTGGTGAACTGGCTTTTATTCTTAAAAGGAATTGATCCATCAAACTGGGAGGTGCTGGCGATGAATGAACCGATGCTAAAAAAGGCAATGGACACGCTGGAATTTCTGAGTCAGGATGCAGCTACGAGAATGGCTTATGATGCGCGGATGAAAGCACTAAGCGATGAAAAGTCGATGATAGAAGGTGCCCGTGCTGAAGGAGAAGCCATTGGGAAGGTAGAAGGTAGATTAGAAGGTAAAGCGGAAATGGCTCGTGAGCTTCTTGCACTTGGCGTAGATATGTCTGCTGTGGTGAAAGCCTCCGGGCTCTCCGCAGAGGAAATCAAAAAACTGCTGCCCAAGCAGTAACTAAATCAACACGATCCAGAGCTGATCCAAATACGGATTGGCTCTTTTTTGTTATATTTGGGGTATACAAAAAGTAGAGCGAAGTCCAAGCTGAGAAGAGGATACAGGCTTTTTTTCTATAAATCCCGTTGTTCTCGATAGCTAATTAGGCCATACCTTGTTAACATATATCCAAAGAATACTATAACTCATGACATAGATATAGAGGATGATTCCGATGAATAAAAAAGTGCTGGTCGTGGATGACGAATCAAGTATCGTTAGTGCCATTGCTTACGCGCTGCGGCGCGAAGGATATGAAGTAGAGACAGCCAATGATGGTGAGGAAGCGCTGGTGAAGGTGGCGTCATTCCATCCCCAGGTCATAATTCTGGATGTGATGATGCCCAAGCTGGACGGATACGGCGTATGCCGCAGGCTGGAGGATCGGGAAGATATCGGGATTATTTTGCTGACCGTCAAAAATGATATCGTGGATAAGATCGTCGGCCTGGAAATGGGTGCGGATGATTATATGACCAAACCGTTTGAGATCCGCGAGCTGCTCGCCCGGGTAAAGGCGCTGATGCGGCGCGTGGAAAAAAGCAGCCCATCTCCTGACGATCCTAAGAATCAGGCCATTGTCAATGGAACACTGCGCATCCATATCGCTCACCGCACGGTCATGGTGAATGAGGAGAAGCTGGATCTGACCCCAAAAGAGTTCGACTTACTCACCATTCTGATGTCCAATCCTGAGCGTGTATACACGCGGGATGATCTGCTGGACCGGGTGTGGGGCATGGAATATGCCGGGGGCACACGCACGGTGGATATTCATATTCAGCGCCTGCGCAAAAAAATCGGCGATACCGACCAGCAAAAATTGCAGACGGTATATGGAATTGGCTATAAAGCATCAGCCCCTGGTCCAGGCCTTTCGGTATGAGAGTCAGTATAAAACTGAAGTTCAGCGTCTTTCTGGCGGCGCTGCTGATCCTGACCGTAGTTGTACTCAGTTCCCTTGTATTGCGCGGGATTGAGCGCAATCAACAGACACAGATTGAGACCATTCTGTCCCAGCAGACCCGTTTGGTCAATCTGAATGTGCGGCAGTCTTATTATACCGAGTCAGTTCGTCTGGAGCAGGAGGTTTTTTTACAGCAAAATGGCCGCAGGCTGGCTCAGGAGCTAGCGAGCTCCACAGGTTTGCCCATCGCGCTTTATGATATGAAGGGGCAGCAGGTCGGCTCATCCATTGCGTCTGAGGAAAGTGCAGATATCAAAGAGACGCTAAGCTATGCGTTGCAAAATAAAATTGCTTATCACGAACAGGGGGATACGCTGCTGTATGCTGCGCCCCTGGACGGACCGGATGGGCAGATGGGTGCTGTGCGTATGCAATATCCGGTTCAGAGCTATCATGAGTTCTATGCCCGTATCTTTCAGCTGTTCATGTGGGCGGGTATTGCCGTGGTAGGGCTTAGCTTCTTTCTGGGATACCTCTTCTACAATCGTTTTGCCGTCGCCATAACTCGCTTGAAGAAATCCGCCGATTCCATCCGTGAGGGGCATTATATTGCCGAATCGCCTGTGAGAGGCAAGGATGAATTAGGTGAGCTGGGACAGGGCATTTATTATATGAGCACATCCATTCAGCAGAATATTGAAGCCATGCATGATGAGCAGCAGAAGCTCCAGCTCGCGATTGAGAAGCTTCAGGCACTGGAGCAGCAGCAGAAACAATATATCGGCAATATTAGCCATGAGTTCAAAACGCCGCTTACAGCGATCAAGGCGTATGTGGAACTGCTGGACATGTATAAGGATGATCCGCAATTGCTGGATGATGCCACGAACAACATCGGCAAAGAAACCGAGCGGTTATACGAAATGGTTGAAAAGGTTCTTCATCTGTCTGCTCTGGAAAAATATGATTTTGAGAATCAGGCGGAGGATGTGGAGGTACGCGCTTTGCTGGAAGACGCCTGTGGCCGAATGCGGGGCAAAGCCGAGAAGTTTGCGCTCACGATGGAGCTGAACCTGCAGCCTGCGATCATTCGCAGCGATCGGGAGAGCCTGATGCAGATTTTCATTAACCTGCTGGATAATGCCATTAAATATAACGTGCCGGGAGGTGTTATCAGGGTAAGCAATGAACTGCGAATGCAGGAGCATCAAGCGGTTATTCGCATCTTTAACTCTGGTACGCCGATCCCGGATGAGGCGCGGGAGAAAATCTTTGAACCCTTTTACACCGTCAACAAAGACAGGGCCAGAAAAACCGGGGGAACCGGGCTGGGACTATCACTCGTCAAGCAATTTGTAGAGAAGCAGGGCGGTACGATTACATTGCTGTCTAACGATCCGAAGCATAGGGAAGGTACGACGTTCCAGTTGATTTTTCCTCTGGCCGATTCGAGTTTACAAGTTGGAAACAAGTCTGAATAACTTTGGAAGTATGCGGTGTGTATGCTTGGTCTATAGAAAGCAATCAGGAGGGACCATGATGAATTGGAAACAGGCGGCTATGGGCACACTCGGGGCAATCGTCCTATTGTCGGCAACAGCATGCGGGGGAACAACGGAGCCAGGGGGCAACCCACAGAACGGGAAATCAGGCACGGATATTACGGTGAAGGATAATACAAATACGTCGGTGTACCAGAGCTTTAAGTTGGAGAAAATCGATAAACTGCCGAATATGCGCGGGGTAGCGTGGCTAAGCAATGACTGGATTTTGTCGGATAAAGTAAACGAGTCCATGAAGCCTGTCACAGTAGAGGGTGAGAAACGTTATCCGCATAACTTATACATGTATGATTTGACGAAGGGCACCGATTCACCTGTAAAAGAAAGTGAAGTCAGTCTGGGTTCACCACTCGTGTCCCCGGATAGTCAGTATATTTTCTACAGAGAACCGGAGGAATCGACAGGCAAAGGCTTCATTCTGAATCTGAACAACGGGGAAGTGATACCGGCTGGTCAGGACGACGGTTTTGTATTCGAAGGTGCATGGCTGGATAAGGAGCATGTCGTTTTCCCAAACATGAATGGGGATATCGTATCAGCGAGTGTGGATGGAACGACGAAAGTGATGGTCAAGACGGGGAACTTCAATGTAAGGAGCGTCCGCGTTTCGGGTAATGTGATTTACTACATCACAGGCACAGACGGGCAGCTGAACGCCTACGATACGAAGACCGGTGAAGAGAAGCAGGTGCTAAAAAGTGTGGAATGGGTCATTCCATCCAATGATGGTTCAAGACTGGCGATTGTGAAAAAAACAGCCGATACCAAACGGGCGCTGGTGCTGACCGATCTCGATGGAAATGAGAAAGCTACACTCGCCAGAGGCACGCAAATCTTCGGTACGAGTTGGTCTGGTGACGATTCCAAAATCGCCTATACAATTAATTCGGAGAGTGATGATGAGAAGGGGCTGTTCGTCTCCAATACGGAATCGGCGGAGCAGTTCCAGATCTCGGCTGATATGGATAACGCATCTGATCCGCTGAGCTGGAGTCCGGAAGGCAATCGGATTTTGCTGTCACAGTCCGTGCAGGAAAATGAATCCTACCACTTTGTTACCTCGGTCATTACGATTTCGCAGTAAATTCATTGAACAGAAGCAGATCAGCAGAGCGAGCCTGACTCATAAGGAGTTGGGCTTTTTCTGTACCTTTAACAAAGGTGTTCTGGGTTATAATGAGGAGACGAGAAGTGAAGGGGGACATGATCATGGATGAAAAAGACTGCCGTTTGCTGTTGAGCATTTCGGAAGAGAGTAGTCTGACCAAGGCTGCGGAGCGCATGTTTATGACCCAGCCGGCTTTGACATACCGTTTGCAGCAATTGGAGAAGGCATTTGGGGTACCACTCATCGATAAAACGTTAAAAGGTGCCAGATTTACTCCCGAAGGAGAGCATCTGGCCAGCTATGCTCGTAAAATGCTCCATGAACTTAATCAAGTCAAGGAACAGCTATCGAACATTCGTAATGAGGTTAAGGGGACGCTGCGCCTGGGGATTGCCAATCATTATTCATTGTACAAGCTTCCTCCGTTGTTAAAGCAGTTCAAGGAGCTGTACCCTGAGGTTCAGTTTGCGGTAACCTGTGCTCTGAGTGTAGAGGTTATGGAATTGTTGATGCGGGATGAAATTCAGGTGGGTGTCATTCGGGGGGAGCATCCATGGTATGAAGGGAAACATCTGCTGCACGATGAACCAGTCTGCATTGTATCCCGTGAACCCATTGACTTGGATCAGCTTCCAGAGCTTCCGCAAATTGCATTTCAGGAACCCTTGACGAAAACAGGCGGTTCTCCCGTGAGCCCATTCCGAGAAGGCGTAGCGGCCTGGTGGTATGAACGCTATGAATGTGCACCAACCGTAGCGATGCGTGTAGACAGCTATGAGACCTGCAAGGAGATGGTGCGGTATGGCCTTGGCTATGCGATTATCCCGGGCATCTTCGTGTCAGCTTCGGATGGCCTCCATCAGCAGGAACTGATCCGTCGAAACGGACAGGCAGTGAGGCGGAATACGTGGCTTGTGTATAAGGAAAGTGCGCTGCAACAGGCAACGGTGAGCCGCTTTGTGGACTTGATGAGAACGGCAGGAACACAGCATGTTGTGGATGGAGGTTAGATGCAGGCATAGGAAGTAAATGGATTGCTTTATGCATAATTATCCGTTATTTTCTCGTTACAAAAGGCATCTTACTGTTCTTGGACAGTATCAATCTCGTGACGAATATCCATTTGAAGGATGTACATATATTCAAAATGTTTAAATACGTAGTCTTATTTTATGTGCAAATAAACCAGTAATTTACTGACATCTGATGATATCCATATGTTAATTTCAAGCAAGCCCATAAAATTTTTTATGGGCTATTCCTTAATTTTTTTGAATTTACTTATGGCTCGGTCAAACATACAATATATCCAATCTGATTGTATATTTATTCGATTAAATTGAATATAGAAATGCTGTATTTGGAGAAAGGCGGCAAAATAATATGTATCCTGACCCTGCTCATATGAAGCAAAAGATCAAAGAAACCGTAGATCGGCTGGATCCCGACTTGCGGGAATTATCCCTGCGTATTCACGCTAACCCTGAGCTTAGCTTTCAGGAAGTCCAAGCCCAACAATGGTTAACCGAGCCGCTGGAAGCAGCCGGATTTCAGGTGGAAAAAGGTATATCCGGCCTTGATACCTCGTTCCGCGCTGTATGGGAAGGCCAACCTGGCGGACCCACGATTGCACTGCTCGCCGAGTATGATGCGCTGCCCCGCATCGGACATGCCTGCGGACACAATCTGATCGGAACCTCTGCTGTAGGTGCAGCACTGGCGCTCAAGGAAGCATGTCCTGAACTTCCGGGACGGATCATCGTTCTTGGCACACCGGCTGAAGAAGAGGGCGGCGGCAAAATCATTATGGTGAACGATGGCGTATTTGATGAGATTGATGCCGTCATGATGTGTCACCCGCAGCAAAAAACGATGGTACTGAGAGGTGCGCTGGCTTGTGTGGACGCAACCTTTACGTTCCACGGTAAACAGGCTCATGCGGCCTCGTCTCCTGAGAAAGGCATTAGTGCACTGGATGCCTTGGTCAATGCGTATGCGGGAATTAACTCGCTGCGTCCTTATTTGAAGGATGATGTTCGGGTGAACGGGATTATCACCAAGGGTGGGGATGCGCCTAATGTGGTGCCTGAGCTGGCTGAAGCTGTATATATCATTCGGGCGAAGACCGTCGAAGAGCTGAAAGTCGTCATGGACAAAGTATATCGTGTCGTACGCCATGCTGCGGAAGGCGTTGGAGCTGAGGTAGATATTACGGAAGGCCTCATCTATGCTGAGCGAAATAATAACAAGTCTCTGGCAGATCTGTTCCAGCAAAATTTGGAGGACATGGGCATTGAAGTGCATGATCCACCGCAAACGGGCGGTGTCGGTTCCTCGGATATTGGTAACGTAAGCCAAATCACTGCCGCGATCCATCCGTATATTCGTTTAGGTGACGCGACAACACACACGCCTGAATTTGCCCGGCTTGCCGGAGCAGAGGAAGGCATGATCGAGCTGAACCGTGCTGCGAAGGCACTTGCACTTACGGCGTTCGATCTGTACGCAGACAAGACAGCATTGCAGCAGGTACGGGATGAGTTTGAAGCGTGGAAACAACAGAAGGGCGAGGGATGATGAATTGGAAAACATAACAAAACAACCACAACAACGGCGTAAATGGTTCAAGATGCCTCATACCTTCGTCATTTTGTTCATTTTGGTACTGGTCGCTACGGTTCTTACCTACATCATTCCCGCCGGGGAATTCGATCGTGTGAAGGATGAAGCCACAGGCAAATCATTGCTTGTCCCGGGTTCGTACCATCATGTAGAAGCTAATCCAACGGGATTATGGGATATTCCCAAGTCCATTGTTCGCGGACTGGTGGATTCCGCTGACGTTGTATTCTTTATTTTTATCATCGGCGGAGCGTTTCAGATCATTACGAGCACGGGCACGATTGAAGCTCTAACAGGCCGGGTAGCCCGTTCGTTCTCGAATAAGGGGTTATGGGTCATCCCGGTGTTTATCACCTTGTTCTCTGTGGGCGGGTTTACGATGGGCATGTCCACAGAGGTGATGGTCTTTGTACCGATAGGTATCGCCATCGCGCGTGCGCTGGGGTATGACGCTCTGACCGGTACGGCGATGATCTCATTGGGAGCCTCATGTGGTTTTACCGCCGGACTGCTTAATCCGTTCAACGTAGGACTGGCTCAGGCTATTGCAGAAGTTCCGATTTTCTCGGGCATGTGGCTGCGCGCAATTATTCTGGTGTGTCTTATCGCCGTTACCAGTATCTATATTATGCGTTATGCGTCCAAAGTGAAATCTGATCCCGCCCGCGGTTTGGTGCATGAACTGGAGCAGGAGCAGGCAGCAGATGCGCCTGCAGTAGATTTGAACAAGCTGCCAACGATCCGCATCACACATATCCTGACCATCATTACCATTGTAGCCGGATTTGCCCTGTTGATCTGGGGTGTATCGAAAGAAGGCTGGTGGATGGAGGAGCTGGCGGCTCTGTTCCTAAGCATGGGTGTGATCGCTGGTCTTGTCTCCGGGTTCGGTCCTAGTCGGATTGCAAGTGAATTCGTCAAAGGGGCAAGCGGAATTGCCTATGGTGCCTTTATCATCGGTCTGGCGAGAGGCATTATGGTTGTGCTCGACCAGGGGAACGTGATTGATTCCGTTGTATACGGAATGTCTACGCTGGTTGGCGAGCTGCCGTCATCCGTGCAGGTGCTGGGCATGTACTTCTTCCAAAATGTGATGAACGTGTTCATCACATCGGGTACAGGCATGGCCGTGACTACGATGCCGATCATGGTTCCATTATCTGATCTGCTTGGGGTTACCCGTCAGACTGCCGTACTGGCGTTCCAGTTCGGGGACGGATTCACCAACATGATTTTGCCAACCTCTTCTGCGTTAATGGGCAGTCTGGCTGTATCGGGCATTCCGTATCAGAAATGGGTTAGATTTTTCTGGCCGTTGATGGTGATGTGGATTGCTATGGGAATCGTATTTATGCTTATCGCCAATGCCATTCAGTATTCTTAATTCTTCAATATAAGACGAGTGGCGAAAAATGTATTCCATAACTTTCATCCCTTTCTATACATTTATATTGACTAAGCTATTCCGCTTCCGATAAACTAGAATGCAGGAATAAAAGTCGAATGTTCAAAGCAGCAGTTCGAGACATTGTTTCGGACGGCTGTTTCTTTTCTTTTTCATAAGCAAGGTTGCAACGTTGTAGTCTTGCCGGATGATCCGGCCAATAACAACATGGAATAGGAACAGGTGATACACATGTGTAACAGCGCGTACCGCGTGCTTTTATATTATAAGTTCGTGAAGATTGAAGACCCTGAGACGTTTACGCAAGAACATCTGCAATATTGCAAAGATTTGGGTGTGAAAGGCCGTATTCTGATTGCAGCGGAAGGCATTAACGGCACTGTATCCGGTACGCCGGAGCAAACGGAGCAATACATGAAGGATATGCACGCCAATCCGCTGTTCAGCGATATGGTGTTCAAGATTGATAATGTCGAAGAGCATGCGTTCAAAAAAATATTTGTTCGTCACAAAGCCGAGCTGGTTACGTTCCGCGTGGAGGACGATTTGGACCCTAACGTAACTAGCGGTAAACGGTTGTCGCCAAAAGAATTTTACGAGCATCTTCAACAGGAGGATGTCATTGTAATTGACGGGCGTAATGACTACGAGTACGAGATTGGTCATTTCAGGGGAGCGATCCGTCCTGACGTGGAATCGTTCCGTGAATTCCCAGAGTGGATTCGGGAGAACCTGGGTAACATGAAGGACAAAAAGATCATTACCTACTGTACTGGCGGTATCCGTTGTGAGAAGCTGACCGGGTTCATGATTAACGAAGGTTTCCAGGACGTGGCACAACTTGAGGGCGGAATCGTGACCTACGGCAAGGATGATGAAGTACAAGGTCGTTTGTTTGATGGCAAATGTTATGTATTTGACGAGCGTATTTCCGTGCCGATTAACCGGACGGATGAAGATATCGTGATTGCCAGCTGTTATCACTGTGGTACGACGCATGACCGTTACATTAACTGTCCAACCTGCAACCTGCAGCATGTATGCTGTGAGGATTGCGAAGAGACGCATAACCGCTTTTGCTCGGATGCCTGCCGGGAGGCAGCACCGGTAACCGCATAAGCAGGGAGAGCAGGTGCTGATCGTGAAGCGCGAAGAGGAACGAACGACGCGTGAACGGATTTTGTTCATGCTGAAGCAGCAAGGCACAATGACCGCAAGGGAAATGACAGCCGAGCTTGGTCTGACCGGCATGGCGATTCGCCGTCATCTGACGGCACTGGAGCAGGATGGATGGATTGAGGTTCGGGAAGCAAGAGCCACAGCCGGACGCCCATCTTCCGTATACCATTTGACGGTACGCGGGGATAATTTTTTTCCAAAATCATATTCATCACTGACGTTGGAACTGCTGGAGGAACTGTCCGATTCAGCGGGTAGCGGTGTCGTGGATGCATTGTTTGAGAGCCGCCGGGACAAGCTGCTTCGTAGTGGATTGCCGCAGATGAAAGGCCAGGACCTGGCAGGACGTGTCGAGGAACTCGCGCGCATTCAGAATGCAAACGGATATATGGCCGATGCTTCCACGGAAGAGGATGGCACCTATGTACTGACCGAGCTGAACTGCCCTATTGTGCAGGTAGCGAGTGTTTATAAACAGGCTTGCCGCTGTGAGCTGGAGCTGTTTCGTTCATTGCTGCAGGCGGATGTGGAGCGCACTGAATGCTATGCGGACGGTGGTAAGAAGTGTACGTACCAGATTCGCGAAGCGGCTGGGAATTAATAGGTTTGAGAGAAAAGGGATTGTTTCGATTCGTCGAAGCAGTCTTTTTTTTGTTAAAAAATGACGTAATAACGTTATATTAAGTATTAGTTACGTGTTATAATTGAATTAACATCCGGTGCAGTCTACATCCTTATATTTGTTTGGAAATTCAACAAATATATATTGTTAATTTTGCGCATAGGAGTGAACAATGATGAATGAACTGCTTGATCCCAAGAACGATTATGTCTTCAAACGAATCTTTGGAAGCGAAGAGAACAAGGATGTGCTTCTGGCTTTTCTGAATCATACCTTCAAAAATGCAGGTGAATCCTTACTGACCGAGATTGTGTTGATCAACCCTTATCTGGACAAGGATACCCCGAGAGATAAACAGTCCATTCTTGACATACGGGCCAAAACAGATCAAGGTGAGCTAATTAATGTTGAAATGCAGTTGTTTAATCAGTATGATTTAGAGAAGAGGACTTTGTTCTATTGGGGTAAACAATACTCCGGACAATTACTTGAGGGACAGAGATATAGCCAACTCAAAAAATGTGTTGTGATTAATATTGTTAATTTCAAAATGCTCGATAATGACCAGTACCACAACGTATTTCATTTAAGAGAAGATCATACCGATATTCCACTGACGGATGTTATAGAGATTCATTTTATGGAAATACCAAAGCTGAATGATGAAAATATTCAAATGAAGGATGGACTGGTGCGTTGGCTGTTATTTCTGAAAGGAATGACTAAATCAAGCTGGGAGGCGTTAATGATGCACGAACCGGAACCGGCTTTGAAAAAAGCCATGAGTGTATTGGAGTTTCTGAGCCAGGATGAGCAAGCACGTCAACGATACATCGACCGTCAGAAATTTCTATGGGATGAAGCTTCCATGATTGAGGGCGCACGAGAAGAAGGTCTCAAGAAAGGCCTGGAGGAAGGCATCCAAAAAGGAATTGAAGAAGGCATCAAAGAAGGAATCAAAGAAGGCATCAAAGAAGGAATCAAAGAAGGAGAAGCAGAGAGTAAACGAAAAATTGCACTCAATATGCTGTCTCTGGGCATTGAGTTGGACATCATCATCAAAGCTACCGGGTTAACACCTGTTGAAATTGAAGAATTACAGACAGAACAAAAATAAGCTGAGGCCAGTATTCATCGGGAGAGATGGACAGTGGCCGTTCCCCTAAGACTTTCCGCTTGATTTGCGGAGGTCTTTTTTTGTTTTATGTAATGTTTTCTCTCACGTATCTGTAATGAAACCAAATTGGAAGCGGTTCTACCATTGACGGGAATCAGGTCGCACCTTAATATTAGGGAAACAATAAAATATCAACACAGGTCATGGACTTCAGTCGCATGAGGAAAGTCTATATTTGTCTGCTTTTGTCGATCAAAGCAACAATGCGTTGAAGCGTTCGTTTTGTCTCGCCCTATCGTGTCACTTGGATAACGACGAGGGTATCAATATTTTAGTAGATGGAGAGGGGTTTCACACATGAAAAAGAAATTCTGGATGTCCTTAATGATGGTTACATCAATGATCGTAGCGGCTGGTTGCGGAAATAACAGCGGCGGTAGCACAACGACCGAGGGATCAGGCAGCACAACAAGTGAAGGCACTGCGGAGAAATCGTATCGCATCGCGATCTCGCAGATCGTTGAGCATCCATCGCTGGATGCCACACGTGAAGGATTTATTGCAGCGCTGAAGGATGCGGGCCTTGAAGAGAACAAAAACCTGACGATTGATTACAATAACGCGCAAGGGGATTCAACAAACAACCTGTCCATTGCCCAGAAGATTGCGGGAGATTCCAAAAATGACCTGGTCCTTGGGATTGCAACACCATCTGCACTGGCTCTGGCTCAGCAAGTAAAGGACAAGCCATTGCTGTTCGCAGCGGTGACGGACCCGCTGGGTGCCAAGCTGGTGAGTGACATGGATAAGCCAGGTGGTAACGTAACGGGTGCATCGGATACGAATCCGGAAGCTATCGTGCAGTTGGCTGATTTTATCGCCAAATATTTGCCGGATGTGAAGACGGTAGGTCTGGTTATCAACGAGGGCGAACCGAATGCGGTTGTAATGGCGAACAATGCGGAGAAAGCGCTGGCGACACATAATATCAAGCTGGTCAAAGCACCCGTAACAAACACATCCGAAGTTAAACAGGCAACCGATTCTCTGGTTGGAAAAGTGGATGCCTTCTATATCACGCTGGATAACTCGGTGGTTAGTGCAGTGGATACAATCATCCAGACAGCGAACAAAAATAAAATTCCGTTCTTCTCCAGTGACCGCGATACCGTGGAAAAAGGGGCTTTCGCAACCGTAGGCTTCAAATACTACGATCACGGATATCAGGTTGGTGAAATGGCTGCGGACATTTTGAAAAATGGTACAAAACCGGGTGACATGAAAGTCACCGTACCGGACAAGCTGGATCTGATCCTGAACCTGAAGGCTGCTGAAGCTCAAGGCATCACCGTTACCGATGAGATGAAGGCAGAAGTGAAGGATCAGGACAACAACATTATTCAATAACCTGACCGGAGGATCCTCCGGCAGTACGGATGCGAGGCGGACGTGCAGGCGGGTTCGCCTCATTCTTTTCGATAGACAGGGAGGAAGCAATGTGAATTTGACTTGGGGTTCAATTGAAGGGGCAATCGAGCTTGGATTGTTGTATGCACTGATGGCACTGGGTGTATATATTACGTTCCGTATACTGGACTTCCCCGATCTCACCGTAGACGGAAGTTTTACAACAGGAGGCGCAATCGCGGCGGTCATGATATCCAACGACTTCTCTCCTTGGCTCGCTTGCTTGGCAGCAATGGCTGGAGGTATGTTGGCTGGAGCTTGTACAGGTCTGCTGCACACCAAAGGCAAAATTAACGGGCTGTTATCCGGTATTTTGATGATGATTGCCTTATATTCGATTAATATGCGTATTCTTGGCGCACCGAATAAATCCATTATGGGCATGGACAACCCCTTCTCGGGTGAGCATGTCATGATCATCATTATTGTGGTTGTGCTGGTGTTCAAAATCATGCTGGATCTGTTCATGAAAACAGATATTGGTCTGGCCCTGCGCGCAACAGGTGACAACAAACGCATGATCCGCAGCTTTGGTGCAAATACGGATGTCACCACCATTGTTGGTGTCAGTCTGTCCAACGGACTTGTTGCCCTGTCTGGAGCATTTATTGCACAGCAATCCGGTTTTGCAGACATTACGATGGGGATTGGGATGATTGTCATCGGACTGGCCTCCGTTATTATCGGGGAAGCCATTCTGGGTGCAAGAACCGTATTTTGGGCCACACTGGCGGCCGTCGTCGGTTCAATTATTTACCGGATTGTGGTCGCGATCGCACTCCAGGTGGAATGGTTCGACACATCCGATCTGAAGCTGATTACCGCGGTGATTGTTATTATCGCACTTGTTTTCCCAACTATGCAGCGCTCCATGAAGCAGAAAAGTTTGGCTCGCAAACGAACTGAAGAGCTTATGGGCTCGGCGGGCCAACAGGCGAAGGGAGGCATGTGATCATGCTTGAGATTACACAAGTGACCAAGCTGTTTAATCCGGGAACTACGGACGAGAAAACTGCGCTGGTCGGCGTGAACCTGACGATGAATCCGGGAGACTTTGTGACGGTGATTGGCAGTAACGGCGCGGGTAAATCAACGTTGATGAACATTATCTCAGGGGTGATGAAGCCCGACATGGGTGATGTGCTGATCAATGACCGTTCCATCAAAAGCCTGCCTGAGCATAAGCGCAGCAGCTGGATTGGCCGCGTCTTTCAGGACCCGATGGCGGGTACGGCACCGCATATGTCCATTGAGGAGAACATGGCGATGGCGTACAAACGTGGCAAAGGCCGCGGACTGGGCTTTGGAGTTACCCGCGCCAGACGGGAGATTTTCAACGCCCAGTTGGAGAAGCTCGGTATTGGGCTCGACAAACGCCCCAATGCCAAGGTTGGTCTGCTATCCGGTGGTGAACGCCAGGCGCTCAGCCTGCTGATGGCGACATTTACCCAGCCGCAGATTCTGCTGTTGGATGAGCACACGGCTGCGCTTGACCCCTCCCGTGCGGAGCTGATTACTGCATTGACCGAAACGCTTGTACGTGAGATGAGACTCACTACCCTGATGGTCACACACAATATGGAACAGGCCATTCGTCTGGGCAATCGTCTAATTATGATGGATAAAGGCCGGATTATTCTGGACGTTAGCGAGGAGCGAAAGCGCACGCTGACTGTACCGGAGCTGTTGGGTGAATTTGAACGTATCAGCGGCAAAAAAATGGCGGATGATCGCGTAGTGCTGGGTTAAATTCTGGGATCACCTTGCTTGCGATCAGCGAAGAGAGCCCGTCCATCTCAATACAAAACCTTTTGCGTTCTCGCAAAGGGTTTTTGTGGTATGTTGAAATAGAATAAGGACTACAATTAGTTAGCATACATAGGAGGGCCAAGCATGTCGTTACAATTCGATGAAGGAACATACACCGTAACCCGGCGTACCGATTCCATTCGCCTGCTCGCAAAGGAATTTGCGCTGCTGCATTTTCTGTATGAGAACAAGGAAAAAGCCTTTACTCGCAGTCAACTGCTGGACCGGGTATGGCCCTTGGAATATCCGGTCGAACGTACTGTGGATGATCACGTGTACCGTCTGCGCAAGAAACTGAAGCGTTGGGAAGAAATTGCAGTGGAGACCGTGCGCGGTTATGGTTACAGGCTTAATATTCGAGCTAATATGGCGATACTGCCCTCTAACCCTTCCGCACAAGATCAGGAGATGCGAGAAGTAATCCATGGCTTGTTCCGCAAATATCATCTGTACGGGCAGGGGAAATCAATGCTCACGCTGCTGGATCAGCAAGAAGCGCTGGGCATTGAGGTTGATTCATTCTATCAGCTGTACATCCATTTTATTGTGGGAGATCTGGAATGGCTGATTACAACGACGGAAATTCCTTTGGAGGAACGTTTGTATTGGCTGCTGATTTTTATACATGCCCTGATTGAACCCTCGGAGAGTTTGCTATTGTACGAAAAGGCTCTGAATTCATCCGCATTGTCTGCGGATCAGCATCGTGAACTTCGTATTCTGAACATTGTTGAAGTCTACGCAGAGGTGGGTCAGTATGAACGAGCCAAAGCCCGACTCATGGAAACATATCATGTAATGGAGAAAGATGAACTGGTCCATTTCATACTTCCGGTAAAGCTCTCAGAATTGTATGTGGAATTGTGGGGTGGCAGCGGCGAAGCGGTAGAGGATCAGATGGCTGTCCTGCGTTCCGGGTTGAAAGATGCGCCATACTTGCGGGAAATCGGACGTTTTCAGATTATGGAAGGCCTATGGTTGCTCAGACAGGGTCGAATACGTGAGGCAGAGCCAAGAATGGACGATGGTCTCGACGTATTGAAAATGACACTGAACGCACCACTATATCTTAATTCCGCTTACCAGATATTGTTGTTCATGGCACATCACCGGATAGAGGGGCGCCTTCAAAGCAAATACCGTCAAGTCCATGCGGAAATCTCCAAAAGTTACGGTGTGCCTGCTTATGGGCAGCAAATTTTGACCGAAATCTCCACTTTTTTATCCCCCTTTCCTCCAGCCTCTGATCTTCCTCTGATATAACGCCCTTATGATTACAGCCAAGGAACATACAAGCCAGCTAACAAGGCTGTAATCAAGGGAGGAAGCATAACGTATGACCGTCATTTCAAATGACCCCAATTCATCATCCATTCCGTCCAATGGTTCATCGAGAAGCCTATGGGCCAACTTCCGCTTCATGCGGATGTTTATTGCGTATGCGCTCGCGACCTTTGGAGATTGGTTTGACGCACTAGCCATCCAAGTAATGGTCGCTTATCGTTGGGGTGCTGATCCGCTGATCATTGCCCTTATTCCGGTATGTATGGCTGTTCCGGGTATATTGTTAGGTTCTGTTGCAGGGGCACTCGCCGATCGGCTGCATAAGGTGAAAATCATGATGATATGTGATGTGATCACCGTTCTGCTAACGATTGCTATTCTCTTCGCGCCAAGTGCGGGCTGGCTACTGCCACTGCTTGCTCTTCGGGCCATGATGGGCGTATTCCATGTGCCAGCCCAGCAGGCGTTGACACGTCAGGTAGTGGCAGAGGAACATCTGTTTCAGGCATCGTCGCTGAATGGTTTTGTGAACCAATGCTCCAAAGTGGCGGGACCGCTGCTGGGTGCAGTCATTCTGGCCGTATTTTCACCGCAAGTCTGTATTTTAATCAATGCTTGTACACGTTTGTTGTCCGGAGCTGTGTTATGGCCATTACGGCGTTTAACAGAGGAATCGGAACCATCTGAATCTGACGGAATTCCTTTGGGGTCGGCCGAGACCACGGAATCCCTGTTCACTCAATGGCAGAAAGGCTGGCGTTTTATCCATAAGAGTCGTACCCTTCTGAGTACAATTCTGTTTGGTTGTTTTGGATTAATGGCGATCCTCATGATCGATTATCAGTTTACAACACTATTTCGGGAGATCAAGCCGGGCAACGAAGCCCTGATCGGCTGGCTGGGATCATCTGCTGGAGCAGGTGCGGTTGTCATTATTCTATTGTTGAATCGGCTTCCTCGAATCGGGTATGGCTGGGGGCTGGGTGGAGGATATATGCTGATTGGTGCCGGAATTGGTGCGCTGGGCTGGATCGGTCCACACACGTCTGAGATCTGGGTCATCATATGGGGGCTCTGCATCGGGCTGGGCAATGGCCTGTTTATGGTGACGTTGAATTACCTGCTGCAAAAAGAAACCCCTCCTGCCTATGTAGGCCGTGTATTCGGTATTCAAAACTCGCTTTCCAGTGTCGTGCTGGTCGTTGCTCCACTTGCTGGCGGTGCCTTGATTCGGAGTGTGGGACCCAGTCCCACATTTCAATATATCGGCATGGCGACACTGGCCATTGGTGTGGCAGGCATGCTGCTGCAACGTATCTTATGGGAGGGGAAACAGCCGCATCCAGCAGAGTCGACTGGAGGAGAGCTTGGGCAAAAATCCGTCCGACAGCCGTGATATCGTTGTTGCGGTAAAAAGAAGAGGAACGATGAATAGCCGCTTTCGGACTTAACCGGAAGCGGCTGTTCCCATGGAATAGGGCAGTATATCATGCTTCCCACCAGGAGAAATAGGAAGTTGAGGCCATGAGTCCCCCCACAGTAAGAGAGCCGCTAACGGATAAATTAATGGACTGGCCTGGAGGAACCACGTAACGTCCTAACTCATTAGATAGAAATGGACCTACATGCGGCGAGTTGCTGTGCCGTGATTTGGGCCCATTCGAATCATTCCTTACGAATAACAGCACGAAAACAACGAATCGGCGTGCCGTACATGTCAGACCAGATGGCATCCTCGGGTTCATTCACACTGAGCTTGCCCTCGATTGTCAGCCCGGTGACAGCCATAATCGTCTCCAGCAGATCCGGGCGCATCTCGGGCACATCAAACGTGGCAATCAACCGTCCGTCCGGCTTCAGCACCCTGGCGAATTCGCGAAAGGCCCGCAGCATCGTGCCTGTATCCAGATGCTCCAACACGGAGATGCAGAATACGCTGTCAAACTTCTCGGATTCATACGGAAGCTGGGCCAGGTTGGCCTGCGCAAGATGTAATCTGTCCAGGCTCGATTCTGGCAGGTCACGTGCTGCCTGCTCGCCAAAATCAGAAGCGATATCCAGCCGGATTGCTTCTCTGGACAAAATGCGTTCATCCCAATCACAGGCATGGACTTCCCGGCAGTACTCTGCCAGCCAAAATTTGAAGGGATGGGATATACCACAGGCGGCGTCGAGTACGACGTGCTCCTGACGTGCAAACTGGCGCGCCCATTCGTATTCATACGGACGGCTCCACCACGCAGGATGCAGTTGAAAGACCAATGTATCCGTTTTGGGGTCACCCTCCCGAATGTATCTTGATTCCATGAAATCCGTTGCATTTGGCGTATCCATCATCCCCGAATTCCCTCCTTTAATCCTGCTTCTGCCAGAAAAGATTCCAATACCGTACTCCACCTGCTCCGCCAATGGGATATGTCGTAAGACAGCGCCGTCTCACGGGCATAGATACCCAGCCGCTCCCGCTCGGCTCTGTCCTGAACGAGACGCACCAGCGCGGCGGTCAGCGCTTCTTCACCTGGAGGTACCAGCAGCCCGTTGAAGCCGTCCTGAATCAGATCATTCAGCCCGCCAACATTGGAAGCAACGACCGGAAGCCCGCAGCTCATCGCCTCCAGACAAGCGTAGGATGTTCCTTCCGAGAAGACGGTCGGAATCACAGCGATATCTGCCTGATGGTAGGCCTCGCGGATATCCCGAAAATCATACGTGCGATGTTTGATTCGGTCTGCATGAGGGTGCGTACGATGCCAATAACGGAAGGATCTACCTACCGTGCTGCCTTCAATCAGTTCTCCGGCAAATTCGACCTCCAGGTCGGGAAAAGCACCGAGTAGTCGGTCAGCTGCCAGCATCATTGGAATAATGCCCCGATCCATACTGATGCGGCGTGGATACAGAATGCGCAGGGGACGCGGAGGGTTCCCATGAATTGCAGCGGTTGTATCTTCGGCCTGCTTCTTCAAATATTCATCCGTCAGCTCATTAGGCTGCCGACCAGCCCCGTTCTGTCTGATATCCCCCGAGTCCAGTTCCTCAGCGATTACGGTCACCTCGGATCGATCCGTCCGTAATACGCCGTCTCCATCGTTTCTTTTCCTGACGAATGATGCAGCATTCAACCCGGAGATGATGGCTCCAGCATGATCTTCATAGCTCGCAAGATCTTTCTTCCATGCAGCCAGCCACTCCTCTTCCTGTTCATGCTCGAACGTACGCCTTGGCGGAGCAGGCGTGAAGTAGGAGGTATCCACTGCATTGGGAATGAGTACAACCTGACCAGGATCGGTAAACGTACAAGCAGCACGGCAAAAGGTCTGAAAATGCGAATCCACCGACACAATGCGTACAAGCCCATCCAGTGCCAGCTGGATATGCTCAGCAACTTGCTGCTTGGTTTCGAGCGGCAGCGCAGGACGATCCCAGTTAATCCCGTGGCAGATGCCGAGGCTGCCCGGCTTGTAAGCAATGGGCTGCCACAGGCAGCTTGCATAGATTACAGGTCCCCGTGCTGCTGCGGCCATTCGGGCAAAAGCTTCAGGCACATCATTCATATCGTAGGCATATCCATATACATCAATCTGTTCCGTGCGAGTCTGGAATTCTTCAAAATAGGACAACTGATGAACCTCGGGAATGTGTCCCAATCCGCGGATTACGCTGCACAAATCAAGGACGTATCGCTCCAGCCCGCCCCCGAACACCCGGCTGAACTCACGGTTATATCCATCGGTGAAGCTGTGTGTCAATATGCTGACCACGCCCATCTCACCGCTCCTCCTTCCACGGAATCAGTCGGGGCTCCGGATCAAGAATCGATTCATAGTGCTCCAGGCTGCCCCACTCGCCGTGTGGATCCATTCGTTTATAACGCAAGTATTTCCGAACCCGATCCTCCAGACTTCCTGCCCAGCCAAGATGCTGAACCTTCAACTCCGTGCTGATTCCGGGCAATACGGTGCAGGGCAAGGGAAGGCGAGGTACATGATGATTTTGCTGCGGATAAAAGTAGGGATAACCCGGCATATAACGGACCAAGGAAGCGGTATGCCGTCGGTGAAGCCCCCAAAGATCATCTTCCCGATAGTGGGTTCGGCCGCCCCACATATCGTAGAAACGGAAAGCAATCCAGTCCGAATGATCCTGGTTAATCAGAGCGCGTATCGCTTTCTTGGCTTCCGCACTGTACAGCTCATCGGCATCGACCGAGAGCAACCAGTCCGGCGAGGTTCCTGCCGCTGCCTGCCACAGAGCGTTACGTAAGCGCCATTCCTCCGCAAATAACGGCTTTTCCAATACTTCCAGGCGAACGACCTTTGGATAGGCGCTGCATATATCTGGTGTTCCATCTGTGCTGGCATCGTCCACAATGACGATCTCATCCACGAATTCACTCAGATCATCCAGCACTTCCTCCAGATATCGTCCGCGCTCGTTACGCACCTGTAGCATGGCGGTCAGTTTATTGTCTTGACTTTTACGAACCCGACGAACGGAAAACGGCTCTCTGAATAGGCCTGTATCCTTGTGCTTTACAGCATCCTGATTTCCTGGGTGCTCTGTGCTATATCTTTGATGGGTTTCACTTCGGATATCCAACGGACTCAGCGCATTTTCCAGATGGTTATCGCCAGTTTCCAGTGGCTCAGCGTGTAGCGATTCCTGCGTTTCAGTTGGAGTATGCCTTATTTCGGATCGTATATCCCTATGCACCATCGGTCCATTCACATGTTGTCTTCGTTTCTTCGGGTCCAGCATCATTATGGCACCTCCCCCAGCAATTGCTGGACGGCATGATCCAGCAGCTCCATCTCGACGATCCGGGCAAGAGCATCTTCATCCTCCAGCGCCATCTCCAAAAATTGTCTCACCGCTCCGTGCCGTTCTCCGCCCAGAGCCAGTGCTAGACCCGATAACTGCCGATAGTCCTGTCGGCTGGCATTATCCTGAATATCCACTGTGTGCACCAAATCCAATGCATCTTCCACACGCCCAGTCTCCTGATAGATACGAAATTTCCAATGTCGTGCCGTTTCGCCGCCAAGTTCATCCAAAATGTGCAATGCGTTTCCGTAATCATCATTCAGACGCAGCAGTTCAGCCTGGACGAGCTGGTTCTCCCCGGCCTCCAGCCAGCGGCAGAGCTGTTCATAATGGTGTCGTTCCTGCTCGTTGCCAGCGCTGATTCCATACACCTGCAACGCATTCTCGATTTCCCCGGTCCTCGCATGAATAGCGGATAGGAATCGATAGTGGGAGCTCACACAATCATTGCGGCCGTTTAATACTGCGTGGGAGAAGGCCTCCTTGAGCGAAGCGGCCGCTCTGGAATCTTCGAGCACATATTCATAGGCGGCCAGCAAAAAGGAAATCGTCTCATGCGCTCCTGCTTTGGATCGAAGCTGACGATAGAAGTCGGCGCGCACACTGCATTGCAGCTGGGTAACCGTATCCTGAACACCCGAGAGGGTCTGTCGCAGCGCATGCAAGAATAGCAGTTCATAGTCCCGGAGAGGCACTTCGAGATCATCCTTTTGCATGACACCAGCAGGAGAGGTATCTTCTCCATTTAGCCAGATAGCACGTACACCCTGGAATACCAGCTTCATATAGCGTGTTTCTGAAGTGGTGCCCACCAGATCGGCGATTCCGACCAGTCTTGAAATGCAGCTTTCCCACAAGGGGGACTCCGCTTCTTCACCAACCGGCTCGGGAAGAAGTACAATACAAAGCTCCGGATTGAGCGAGGCTGTGGCGGTCAGCCAGTAGGGATGAGCAACCACTGCAACCGTTCGGGGCTCCTGCAACAATTGTTCAGCTTCGGGAAGTGTGATGACAGTTATACTCGCAGGCATATCCTCGGAGCGCTCCAGGCTGCTGACATAGTAGACAGGCCCTTCCGCGACCATCAGAGCAGCGATGTCTGGATAGGGAAAAGCAGACCACCCGCCCTTTCGGGGGAAAAAAACATAACGAAAGGCAGGCAGAGCCGTACTTGATTCTGCATCTACCCCGTGATACGGCTCCGCGTCCGGGATTGAAGACAACTCTTCCATCAATAAATCACCTCACTTGAATTGCATTTTTGTCCGTTCAAGAATTGAAGCAACGTCATCGGAGATTTTTGGATCGTCGTTGCTTTGAATAATATCAATGAAACCAATGGTTCAATATGTAATGCCTTTTTTGCACAGTGTATTTTATGCCTGACACTAACATATGGGCGTTGCGTCCCAAACATGAGCATCTTCCGCGAATAGAGGAAGCTGGCAAGCCCAAAGATTAGGCTTAATTTTTTCTATTGTGTGACCATCGTCACTTTTTTTTGCTGTCATGGCAGGGTTTGTGATAATTGTCACATGTATAAAATAGTCTATCTGGCACAATACGTTCATCAATACGTGTTTGGCTGACAGAAACTGAAGAAGGGGCTTCAATGCCAAATACGAAAACTGCGAAGGAACAGAAAGAAGGGGTAACGGTATGGATCCGATCATGTTATCGCGTATCCAATATGCGCTCACAACGATTTTCCATTTCTTTTTTGTGCCGCTGTCCATCGGTCTTGTGCTGCTGGTAGCGATTATGGAGACGTTGTACGTAGTGAAGGGTAAGGAAGTTTACAAAACGATGGCCAAATTCTGGGGCAAATTGTTCCTGATTAACTTTGCTGTCGGTGTGGTCACAGGCATTCTGCAAGAATTCCAGTTCGGCATGAACTGGTCGGAGTACTCCCGCTTTGTTGGGGACGTATTTGGTGCGCCACTGGCTGTGGAAGCCCTGCTGGCGTTTTTTATGGAGTCTACCTTTATTGGACTCTGGATTTTCGGATGGGATCGTTTGTCCAAAAAAGTGCACTTGGCCTGTATCTGGCTGGTATTTGTCGGCACATTCCTGTCTGCGCTCTGGATTCTGGCAGCCAATTCATTCATGCAGCATCCGGTTGGCTTCGAGATTAATAATGGCCGTGCCGAGATGAATGATTTCTTTGCACTGATTACCAATGGTCAACTGCTGGTGGAGTTCCCGCACACGATTTTTGGTGCCTTGATGACAGGTGCATTTGTGGTAACCGGCATTAGTGCATACAAGCTGATGAAGAAGCAGGATGTGGAGATTTTCCGCAAATCATTTAACATTGCCATTATTATTGGCCTGGTTTCCTCGTTGGGGGTTGCTTTCTCGGGTCACTTCCAGGCGCAATATTTGGTGGAGACGCAGCCGATGAAAATGGCTGCCAGTGAAGGAACATGGACGACGACGGAAGACCCTGCACCATGGACGGTGGTAGCCTTTATCGATCCGAACAAACAGGAGAATTCCGGCGAGATCAAGATCCCTGGATTACTCAGTTATCTGTCCTATAGTAAGTTCTCCGGCAGTGTCAAAGGCATGAAAGAACTGCAAGCGGAGTACGAGCAAACGTATGGACCAGGCGACTATATTCCACCAGTCCGGACGACATTCTGGAGCTTCCGTATCATGATTGCTGCGGGTGGATTGATGATTTTGCTGGCTATATACGGTACATTCCTGACGATGCGCCGGAGGTTGGAGGGAGCAGGCAAGTGGTTTATGCGTCTGATGGTGTTCGCCATCTCCCTGCCGTTTATCGCCAATACGTCAGGCTGGATTATGACTGAGGTAGGAAGGCAGCCTTGGACGGTATTCGGCTACATGACGACTGCAGCCGGGGTATCCCCGAACGTAAGCGCAGGACAGATTTTGTTCTCCACCATTGCGTTTACAGCAGCTTATACGGTTCTCGGCATTGTGATGGTTTATCTGTTCGTTCGTGAAATCAAGGCCGGGCCATATGCAGTCGAAAAGCCGGAGGAGCATGATGAATCGGCCGATCCGTTCGGCGTGGATGGGGGTTATTCTGTTGTCACTAAGTGAGTTGTGGTTTTTACTGATTGCCGTCTTGTTTGTTGGTTTTTTCTTTCTGGAAGGTTTTGATTTTGGTGTGGGCATGTCTACTGCAATAATCGGCAAAACGGATCGTGAACGTCGTACGCTGATCAACTCGATCGGTCCGTTCTGGGATGGCAATGAGGTTTGGCTGATTACGGCGGGGGGTGCAATGTTTGCTGCCTTCCCGCACTGGTATGCCACGCTGTTCAGCGGTTTTTATCTGCCGCTGGTGGTGGTGCTGCTGGCCTTGATCGGCCGCGGAGTTGCCTTTGAATTCCGCAGCAAGATGAGACATGAACGCTGGCGCAAAACTTGGGACATCATCATCGTAGTCTCCAGTGCGTTACTACCGTTCTTGTTCGGGGTTGTTTTCGCTACCTTAATGAAAGGCCTGCCTATTGATGCGCAGATGCAGCTTCGCCCCGGCTTCCTGGACATCGTCAATCCGTATACGGTGGTAGGTGGGTTGAGCGTGACGTTGTTATGTCTGGTCCATGGTCTGCTGTTTGCTTCATTACGAACCGTTGGAGATCTCAGAGAACGTGCCCTGAATACAGCTAAAAAGTTGATGCTGCCGCTGGCCGCGATCCTCGCGATCTACGCTGTGATGACATACTTCATGACGGATGTGTTCGCTGTGCGCGGCTGGGCACTCTGGATTATGGTTGTCCTGGGTGCTGCTTCATTGGGTTTGGCGGCTTACTTCGTGCGCCAGAAACGTGAAGCCTGGGCCTTCGGCATGACGGGAGCCGTGATTGCAATCGCGTTTGCTTCCGTATTCATCGGTCTGTTCCCAAGAGTCATGGTGAGTTCAATGGGTTCGGCGTTTGACCTGACGGTCTACAATGCTTCATCCGGTGCATATTCGCTGAAAGTGATGACAATTGTAGCTTGTACGCTGCTTCCGTTTGTACTCGGCTATCAGATCTGGAGTTATTACATTTTCCGCAAACGTCTGAACGATCAGCATCACCTGGAGTACTGAGATGGGACGGGGGCTGCTGAAGCTGCCGGGTATCCGGCCGGTACTCGCGTTGGCCTCAATGCTGGTGCTGTTGCAGGCGATGACGATTATTATGCAGGCCAAATGGCTGGCACAGGCCATCACGGCATTATTTGAAGGTTCAACCGTAACGGAGCAGTACCCAGTGCTGCTGTGGTTCCTGGCCGCTTTTGCCGCCCGCTATGCCATCTCTTTCTGGTTGCAGCTCATCGCTTCGCGATATGCGGAGAAGACAGGAAACGATCTGCGCCAGCAGATGGTGCAGCAGTGGTTTCGGCTGGGGCCGCGTTTTGCCAAAACGGAGGGAACAGGGCACCTGGTAACGCTGGCGCGCGAAGGAACAGCCCAGTATAAGACGTATCTGGAACTGTTTATTCCTCGAATGCTGGGGATGGGATTCACGCCAATCGTTATTCTGTTGTACGTCTTCAAGCTGGATATGATGTCCGGGGTGATTTTGACGCTGACGCTGCCCATCCTGATCGTGTTTATGATTCTGGTGGGTTTGGCTGCACAGCGGAAGATGGATGGACAGTTCAAGTCCTACAAAGCGCTGGCGAACCATTTTGTGGATACGCTGCGTGGATTGGAGACACTGAAAACACTGGGACAGAGCGGCAGACATGGAGAGACAATTATTCGGGTCAGCCAGCGTTATCGTAAGGCTACGATGTCTACCCTGCGCATGGCTTTTCTGTCCTCTTTCGCACTCGATTTCTTCACCATGCTGTCGGTGGCTTCGGTGGCGGTTGGGTTGGGGCTGCGGCTGACGGAAGGGCATATGCTCCTTGGGCCGGCGCTGACTGTACTTATTCTCGCACCCGAATACTTCCTGCCTGTACGAATGGTAGGGGCAGATTACCACGCCACATTGGATGGCAAAGAGGCCGGGGAAGCGATCAGTCAGATGATTGAACGAGGGAAATTGGCCGAACGTAAGCAAAAGGAAGAATACACGAGTGCTGTTCTGCATGATGTGTCAGAAAAGAACGGGAAATCCTCTTTGCCTGAGCCTTTTTCTGGCCTAAGCGATGTGCCTCCATCCACCATACGGGTGGTTTTGCGTGAGGTAAGTGCTCGGAGCGGCGTCGCTCCTTCCTCATCCAAACCGTTCTGGGAGGCGACTTGTAGAGTAGCGCTCACCAACGTACAGGTGCGGCATGAGGAAGATGGGCCATGCTCGCTGAATGATGTTACATTTCAGGTTTCCGGTCTTGGCAAAGTAGGCATTATTGGAGCCAGCGGAGCAGGGAAATCAACCTTGATTGATGTATTGGCAGGCTTCCAGCCACTTACTTCAGGCCAAATCTTATACAACGGCCAGCCCTTATCTCCAGAGATGATGGAGGATTGGCGCAAACAAACGGCTGCTATCCCGCAGCATCCATACATTTTCAGTGGCAGTCTGGCGGATAACATTCGATTCTATATGCCGGAAGCTTCGGATGCGGAGGTGGCAGAAGCCATTCACGCAGCTGGTTTGCATAAGCTTGCTTCCTCATTGCCGAATGGGTTGCAGGAGCTGATTGGGGCCGGGGGAAGGCAGCTCAGCGGCGGGCAGGAACAGCGGGTGGCTTTGGCGAGAGCCCTGCTTAGTGCGCGCCCGATTCTCCTACTGGATGAGCCGACCGCTCATCTGGATGTGGAGACCGAGTATGAACTGAAACAGACGATGCTGCCGCTGTTTGAGGGCAAGCTGGTGTTTCTGGCAACACATCGACTGCACTGGATGCCCCATATGGACAGGATAATCGTAATGGATGGCGGCACGGTTGCAGAGACAGGAACACATGAGGAATTGTTGGCACGACAAGGCGTATATTACCAGATGATTCAGGCCCAGATGGAGGCGGTATGAGATGAAAGCCGGATACGAGCAGACAGAAACAGCCCATAGCGGGAGCGAAAAGAATAGTTGGATCACTCCGTACGTGGCACAGTACCGCTGGAGATTGGTGGCAGTCATTGCGCTGGGGTTATGCGCTACGCTATGTGCTGTCATGCTGCTCTTCACCTCCGGGTTTCTGATCTCCAAGTCAGCGCTCCGTCCTGAAAATATTTTGATGGTATATGTACCGATTGTGGGTGTTCGTGCATTTGGGATTTTCCGTGCCGTATTCCGGTATGTCGAACGTCTGGCCGGACATGATGCCGTTTTGCGTGTGCTTGCGGATCAGCGCGTGAAGCTGTATCGGATTTTGGAGCCGCAAGCACTGTTTCTGCGCTCCCGCATGCAGACAGGAGACGTACTTGGTGCTCTCGCAGAGGACGTGGAACGACTGCAGGATATTTACCTGCGTACGGTGTTTCCGGCGGTTACGGCGCTCGTGATGTACGGTGGAGCTGTTGTAGCTTTTGGCAGCGTTGATCTGGGGTTTGCACTGTGGATGGGTTTATATATGCTTTTTCTGGTGGCCGTGCTGCCTGACATCTCACTCCGTGTGACGTGGAAATTGCGGGTGCGACTGAAGCGGGAGAATGCTAAATTGTACACTCGGCTGACAGATGGTGTGCTTGGCCTTGGGGATTGGGTAGCGAGTGGACGAGCCGCTGAATTTGTACGTCGGCAGGGAGAGGCAGAAGGACAGGCAGATATTATTCAGCTCCGATTACGGCAATGGACGCGCTGGCGTGATCTGTTAGCTCAGTGCGTGATTGGATTAATGGTCGTATCCGTGACGTTATGGGCGGGAAGTTCGGCTTCTGCCGGGCAGCTGCCTGCGGTCATGATTGCTGCATTTGTGTTGGTGCTGTTTCCACTCACGGAAGCATTGCTGCCCGTAGGCGATGCCGTAGAGCATATCCCGCAGTATCGTGAATCGCTGGAACGATTGCAGCACTTGGAAGGTGAAGAGCATACGCCAGAACAGTCTGGAATTGAAGAAGTGAATGCAGCAGCCAGAGTGAAAGAGGATATGACCTCAGGTGTATCAGGCAGCAATTCGGTAGCTGGACAGCAGCCGGGTTCTCTGGAGCACACGGAGAGTGTATCGGATCGACGTATTCGCTTGCGTATTCCGCCCAGGCTGCGAGCTGATATTCAGATCGATCGGGTGAGTTATCGTTATACGGCAGATGCCCCTATTGCGGTGCAGGATGTATCTCTTCATCTTCCTCAGGGCAAACGCTTGGCTATTCTCGGTCGAAGTGGCGGAGGGAAGTCGACCCTTCTGAAGCTGATTCAGGGCGCGTTGCTTCCATCCGCCGGGAACGTGTTAATCAATGATCTTCCGGTACAAACGCTAGGCGAGAATGTACCGGATGTCATTGCGGTGCTGAATCAAAGCCCACATTTATTTGATACGACGGTAGCCAACAACTTGCGAATTGGCCGTCCGCATGCAACAGACGAGGAGATCCAGCGAGTGGCCGCGCAAGTAGGTCTATCCGATCTCATTGAATCTTTACCGCAGGGGTACGATACTCCGATGCTGGAGACCGGTCTTCGTTTCTCAGGTGGAGAAAGACAGCGGATTGCGCTGGCCCGGGTACTGCTTCGCGAAACGCCTGTCGTTATTTTCGATGAACCGACCGTAGGCCTTGATCCTGTGACGGAACGAGCGCTCATGCGAACCATTCTGGACAGCATGCAGGGCAAAACGATGATCTGGGTCACCCATCACCTGATGGGAGCGGAACGGATGGATGAAGTTATTTTTATGGAAAATGGACAGATTACCATGCAGGGTTCTCACGAACAATTGCTGGCTCGGGAAGAGCGCTACCGCCGTCTGATCGAACTCGATCGACCGGGATGGGTAGATGGACAGAAACCTGCGGTTCCACTGTCATCTGTAGCCTCAAGATAAGAGCGAATATAACGCCCAGGTGAAGACAGGGGCGGGTATCTGATAGGGTAGAGTGCGTAGACAGAGGTTTGTGCACGACAAGATAGCTACTCCGTTAGAAGGTTAATTCGCTTCGTTAGTGACATAGTAAGAGACGAGCCACAGAATCAGGGGCTCGTCTCTTTTGTTTGCAACCTTATGTTGTAACGTTTGTTTCTAACATTTACATCTCCACCAGCATCAAAATAATGGACGAGAGGCAAAGGCAGGTGCTGATGAGATACAGGACCCCAACTACCTGTTTGTGATTCAGACCAGCACGCAGCAAGCGATAATGTGCTTGACTCGCATCTGCCTGATAGATGGCTTTGCCTTGGATGAAACGTTTGATGACCACGAAAATATTGTCGAAGATCGGCACGCCGAGTGCCAAAATCGGGATGAAAATGGACAGCATGGTCGCTTGTTTGAATGCACCGTCCAGGGCGATTACCGCCAGGATAAAGCCGAGAAACGTAGCCCCTGCATCTCCCATGAACACCTTAGCGGGAGCTTTGTTATATTTCAGATAACCAAGGGTTACACCAACCAGCGTAATGGCCATGAGGGCAGAATCCGTTTGTCCTTTGGTCATTGCAACGATGAACAATGTAATGGCCGAGATAGCGGACAAACCGCCTGCCAGCCCATCCATGCCATCCGTGAAGTTAATGACTGTCGTCACACCGAAGATCCACAGGATCGTCAGAATGAATTGCAGCCAGATCGGGAGCATGATGTATTCGGAGTTGAAGGGATTCACGAATCCCGTGAATGCAATGCCGGAAGCAAATACGAGCACGGCCGCCGAGACCTGAATAATCATCTTGGGCAGGGCAGGGAAGTCTTTGCCTTTGGTTTTGTACCAGTCATCGACTGTGCCAATCGTTAACAGCAGCATACCGCCAGCGACCAAGGCCGCCGTTTCCCATGAAATTTCTTTCGTCAGAACAATGTATGTCAGGAAGAATCCAGTAAATATCGCGTAACTCGCCGTCAGTGGAATGGGCTGCCTGTGCAGCTTGCGCTCCACGTCTTGCCGGGGCTTGTCCACAAAATCGAGCCGATGTGCCAGTCGACCAAGCGGCGGAATAAGCAGAACCACGACAGCAAAAGACAGCATAAAAGCCAGTATGTATACCATAAATTCGCTTGATTCACTCCTATCTAGCAATTTCCCCCTATTATACGAGCTAAACAGGAAATCTGTCGATGTCATTATTGTAACCTAAGCTTGATTCAAACTTGTACGAGAGCCAAATTTAGCTTAGAGTCTCTGTGGCAGATAGGAGCCGAAGATAGCAATTGTGGTATCATTCCTCGTTACTATTCAGAATCAGTTCAACAAGACCGGGAAAACGGGTGTTCAAATCGTCCTTACGCAAAGAGTAAAAATGTTGTTTGCCTTCAATGCGAGGCTGGATAAGGCCTGCTTCACGCAGGATTTTAATGTGATGAGACAACGTTGATTTGGAAATATGGTCTACTTCGAAGGCGGAGCAGTTTTTCTCGCCAGAGCTGGCCAGACAGTGTGCAATTTTCATCCGTACCGGATCACCGAGTGCGTTGCAGACCGTGGTCAGATTCAATTCCGAAGCCATAGGTATCGTTGGAGTTTTCATATCTATGACGGTAGCATATTCGACAATCTCTTTCAATGTTAGATTTTTTTCGAACTGAGGGTTGTTCTGGGAATGGAAAGTGTGATACATTTCATCTCAGTTGTTAGTTTGAAATTTTTCGAACTATATAATGCAAAAGCGGATTGTATACTTTTAGGAGGACTATAAATGAGCACAACAAGCACAACGACAATGTTAAACAACTATTTCCGTTTATTTGACGCTTCCCGTACGGACGAACGTGCAATGCAGGATCTGTTATCCCTGTTTACACCGGATGCAGAGATTGTGCTGAACGGCACCAGCAGAACAGGTTTCGATGGTTTTATGAAGGCATTTTACGAATACAATAGCGATGTGAAACACATGTGGGATCGTTGGGAGCTTCAACCGGACGGCAGCTACCAGACGAACTGGGCCGTATGTGGGCAAGCGGCAGATGGTACCGTATATGCCAAAACAGGCATCGATATTGCTCGTGTGGATGAGGCGGGGCAGATTGTATATTTGGAAAATGTGCAGTCCGATAAGGATGCATTCAGTAAATATAACCAGTAATGCTTATATCTAATTATAGAACAACAGGTGCCCTCTAAATGTTCAGAGGACACCTGTTCTTTTTCCTTAATTCCTGTAGTGATAAGTGTAATCTTGATTCATTCGTTTCAATTTCCAGCAGCTCACTTCTGCATCGTTTTGTTCTGAAAAGCAGCGATATCAGCATACTCCTCTTCAAACTTACGGGAGATGCGGATGAAGATCGGGAGCAGCTCGCGATAGACGCGAACGCTATCCGGGTCTGGCTGATGCCGATGGGTCGATCCAATCATGCCTGAGACGGCACTGAGGGAATCGATGCGGCCAAGGGCATAAAGCCCCAGTACGGCTGCCCCGAGGCAGGAGCTCTCGATACTTTCGGGAATGATGACATCCTGATCGAAAATATCAGCCATCATCTGGCGCCATAGCTCAGAGCGGGCGAAGCCGCCTGTGGCCTGGATCTTTTTCGGACGACCGATTTTTTCTTCAATCGCTAACATGACGGTGTACAGATTAAACAAGACACCTTCCAGAGCAGCGCGGATCATGTGCTCCTTCTTGTGATGCAGCGTCAGGCCGAAGAACGAGCCGCGAGCATTAGGGTTCCAGAGTGGGGCCCGCTCACCCGTCATGTATGGATGGAACAACAGGCCTTCTGAGCCTGGCGGTACATTTTCGGCAACACGGGTCAATACCTCATATGGATCAATCCCAAGGCGTTTCGCGGTCTCTACCTCGGATGCTGCAAACTCATCCCGAATCCAGCGGAATATAACCCCGCCATTATTCACTGGACCTCCAATCACCCACGCATCCTCGGTGAGCGCATAACAGAAGAAGCGTCCTTTCGGATCGGTGACCGGCTTGTCCACAACGGTACGAATCGCTCCGCTGGTCCCGATGGTAACGGCTACGACGCCTGGATCAATGGCGTTTACGCCCAGATTGGAGAGCACGCCGTCACTTGCTCCGATGACAAATGGCGTCGTATCCGCAATACCCATCTCCTTGGCATATTCGGGATTTAAGCCTTTCTTGAGCAGATGAGTCGTCGGCACAAGGCGGGACAGGTGATTCGGAGTGATGCCTGCGACATGTAGTGCTTCCTCGTCCCAGTCGAGCTTTTCGAGATTCATTAATCCAGTGGCGGAGGCCATGGAATGGTCAATCACATATTCGGAAAATAGCTTATAAAATACGTATTCTTTCATTGAAATGAACTTGTGCGTCTGTTTGGACAGTTCCGGTTGATCTCGGGTCAACCACATGATTTTGGTCAGGGGTGACATCGGATGAATCGGTGTGCCTGTTCTCAAATAAATTTCGTGACCGTTCATTTCGGTTTTGAGTGCTTCCGTCCACTCGGCACTGCGATTGTCTGCCCATGTCATCGCCCTCATCAGCGGTTTGCCATGTTCATCGACAGGCAGAATGCTGTGCATGGCTGAACTGAACGAGACAAACAGAATTTCATCCGGTTTGATGCCCGCCTTGGAGGTCGCCTGTTTAACCGATTCGACGACGGCTTTGAAAATATCTTCCGCATCCTGCTCTGCAATCGCAGGAGTAGGGGTATACAGCGGGTAATCGGCACCGCCTTGAGCCACGATGGTTCCGTTCTCTTCAAACAGGACGGCCTTCGTGGAAGTGGTGCCGATATCTACGCCGATCATATAGGGTGAAGAAGCCATTTTGTCATCCCTCTTTCTTGAATATATAAGTTAAATGAATGCTGCTGTCTATTCATCCAACTTATATGGCATCTGTTATTTATCTATAGATAAGAATATCAGACTTAAGGGATGGATCAAAATGCGGCTGTCCCTAGTCCTTCACCGCCCCTGCGGCAATATCGGAGATAAACTGGCGGCTGATGAACAGGAACATCACGATCAGCGGAATAACAGCCAACAGTGTACCCGCGATAACCATCGCATAATCCGTATTGTACAGTCCATTCAATTGAGACAACGCAATCTGCAGTGTATACTTTCGCGCATCCGTCAAGACAATCAGGGGCCAGAGATAATCATTCCATACGCCAATAAACGTGAACGCCCCAAGGAAGGCAAAGGCAGGCCGCAGAATGGGCAATGCCACGTTCCAATAGAGCCGGAAGAAATTACAGCCATCGATTCGTCCGGCATCCAGCAGGTCATTCGGTATGGACTCCGTGGCATACTGGCGAATCCAGAAGATGCCGAAGGCGTTAACCATGCCCGGGATAATAAGGGCTTTGAAGGAACCGACCCAACCGAACGTCGCCATAAGCACGAAGGAAGGCACCAGCGACAGCTGGGAAGGCACCATCATGGTGGCGAGCAGCAGGACGAAGAGCCATTTTTTACCCGGAAACTCAAACTTCGCAAACGCAAACCCCGCCAATGAATCAAAAAACAGCACCAGTATCGTCACCAAGCCCGCCACAAACAACGTATTCATGAATGCGCCCCAGAAGTCAATCTGCTGTAGCACCCGACTAACATTGTTCCACAGTTCACCTCCGAACCAGAGCTGAGGTGGGAACTTGTAAATATCGGACGTCGTCCGGGTCGACATTACAATCAGCCAATAGAACGGGAACATGGAAATGAGCATGCCCCCGATAAGACCGGTATACAACACCAGCGATTTGAGAGATTTGGACGTCATGAGCGCTCCCCCCTTGTCACATCAGGATGACTTGCCTTGAACGAGCTTCCAGTTCACGATCGAGAACAGGGCGATGATGAGGAACATGCCCCAGCCAACCGCAGCACCATAGCCAAAGTAATTGTTAATGAACGATTCGCGGTAAAGGTACAATACAATGGTCATCCCGGCTGCACCTGCGCCGCCATCGTTGCCCACGAGAATTTGTGGTTCGGTGAATAGCTGCATGCCGCCGATTGTCGATGTGATGACGGTGAACAGAATGACGGGACGCAGCATCGGAATTGTAATGCGGAAAAAGGACTGTATCCCGGATGCGCCGTCAATCTTGGCAGCCTCGTACAATGTCTGGGGGATGCTCTGAAGTCCGGCCAGATAGATGACTGCGTTGTATCCCGTCCAGCGCCAGACAACCATGGAGGAGATCGCTACCTTAATGCCCCATGGTGCATTAAGCCATTCCACTACGGGAAGTCCGACGGACTGTAACAGGTAGTTGAGAAACCCGTAGTTGTTGGCAAAAAGGGCACCGAAGATAATGGCGACGGCCACGATGGACGTCACGTTTGGTAGGAAATAGCCCACGCGAAACAGGGTGCGGAATTTTACAAAAGGTGCATGCAGCAAGAATGCCACAATTAGGGCAAAGAACAGCATAGGAATGGTGGAGTAAATCCAGATCATGAACGTGTTGCCCACCGCTTGCCAGAATTCTGCATCAGTCAGCATATATTTAAAGTTGTTTAGTCCGTTATAGGTCATTACGCCAATGCCATCCCATTTGTGGAAGGCCAGATATAAGGAGAATCCGATAGGAAACAGTCCAAATACGGCAAACAGAATGTAAAACGGGGAGATCGCCACATAGAGTGCACGATGTTCCCACATCCGGGACAAGAGTGATTTCTGCCGATCCAAATCTGGATGTACCTTTCCGGGATCTGGGGTGAGGCGAGGTTCCGTTACAGCCATATGAATTCCTCCTTTGCAGATTGCCATCTCGTAAGAGTGTCTGAATTAACGCTGTAACTCCCGCTCAACACGGTGGACCGTATCGGGCCAGACCTGCTCCGGGTTGGCATTTTGCTTCGCAATATCATTCAGCCGCCGAGTTATGATGTTGTGTACCGAAGGGTATCGTTCGCCAAAGAACGCTTCTGGCACATGCTGTGCCGATTCGGCAAATACAGGCCCTGTCGCCTGTCCGCCGAAGAAGGGCTCTTCTTCTTTCATCGCCGGTGTATCAAATACACCCGGTGCCGATGGAAACAGGTTCAACGTTGTATACTGTTCAAGCTGGTTTTCCGGGCTTTGCAGCCACTGGATGACTTCGAACGCTTCTTTTGGATGTTTGCTCGACTTCAAAATGGACAGAAATGACCCGCCGTTATTGCCGTCTCCCCCAGGAGCGCGAGTGACTCGCCACTTGCCCGATGTATCCGGTGCGGCTTCCTGCAATACCTGCTTCATCCAGACCGCTCCCACAAAGGAAGCAATCTCACCATTATTCATCGCTGCATTCCAGCCTGGGGTCCAGCCGTCTGCATTGGCGAGCAGCCCTTTTTGTTTGAAGGATACGGCGGTATCCCAGCTCTGCTTGACGAGTGGTGAATCCATGCCGATAAACGAGCCGTCCGGACGGAAATACCGTTCGGTTCCTTGCGACAATACTTGATTGTAAACGGTTCCAATATTATCGGTTAGAAATACCTTTCCTCCGAACTTCTCCTTAATCTGTTCTCCGGCAGCAGAATAGGCATCCCAATTGTTGATCTGACGAGCCACTTCTTCAGGCTCGGAAGGCAATCCGGCCTCCTTAAACAGATCTGCACGGTAGAAGAGAGCTGTAGGTCCCGTATCCATGGGGAAGCCGATCATCTGCCCGTCTGGCGTAACACCTTGCTTCCATTTCCAATCCAGATATTGGTCTTCGACGTCACCTGCGCCGAGATCATACAGATTATAGAAACGGTCCTCGCTGGGAAAGAGCTCCATGATCCAATCGTTCAATGCGACAATGTCGGGCTCACCGGAGCGCGCAGCGAGTGTCGTTTTGAGTTTTGCCTTGAAATCACCGCCGATTTTCTGGGCGGTCAGTTCAATATTGGGGAACTTTTCCTTGGCCTTGGCAATCAGCTTATCATCGATGGAACGGTTCCAGTACCATAATGTAAGCGCTACCTTTTTGTTGCTCGCTGAATCGTTCTGTCCCGGCCAGATGGAGCATCCGCTCACCAGCATGACACAGACTAGCAGAATGGCTGTCCAGCATGTTCTTTTCCGGCGGATCATGTGATAACCCCCTCATCGTTAAGTTCGAGGCATGAAGTGCGATGGACTACAACATAAGTGTATGAGCAGTTTATAAACTCATACCCAATATTCCTGAAATGAAACACAAATTTGTGTCGGTTACGTATCATGAATTTATTAGTTACTTTAAAAACAAAAGTTACTTGACACAACATAATTTTTATTTTAAACTTGCTTACATAAAGTAACTAATGATGATGACAATAATATAGATGCGTACGGTATGCCGTTCAGTGATCCATTTTCCGTCAAAATGCGAATCCATTCCTAACCAAAGATGGCTTAACAGGAGGAACTTACTAATGATTAATTCACATATTATTCAACTGCTTGCCCCCAAAATCCAGACTTTTCCGAGTGGAAAAGAATTTATATACCTCGTGGGTCCGATTAAGCTCCCGGTGAATCTTGATGGAGAGACACGTACCTTCCAGTGGTACAGCTGGATGAAATCGGAGAAGGCCATGGAAAGCGGTGAGCTGATTGAATCGCTCGCTACTGCCGAACTGGCTGAACGCCAGCAATCCAGTGTATTGGTATACGGTGACTTTGCCGAAGCACAGGAAGCGCTGATTCGGATGCACAGCATCTGTCATACAGGCGACATTTTTGGCAGCAAACGCTGTGATTGCGGCTTCCAGCTGGAGCAATCGATGAAGATGATTGCTGCCCACGGAGCAGGCGCGCTGTTCTACTTGGCGAACCATGAGGGCCGCGGTATCGGACTGTTCAGCAAAGCGATGGCATACCTGCTGCAAGAGGAAGGTTTGGATACAGTTGATGCGAACCTGCAACTTGGATTCACGGATGATGCGCGTAATTATGATGATGCCATTTCCGTATTGCGTGCATTGCGTTCAGCTCCCGTTACATTGATCACCAACAATCCACGGAAGCTCGCTGCTTTGCAGGAAGCGGGATTGAATGTGGGTGGACGTGTTCCACTGTGGGGAGATCGTTCGGCCTTCAACGAAAAATATTTGCAGACCAAAGTGAGCCGTTCCGGCCACTTGGCAGAGAAGGATGGCTGGGCTGGAGAAGAAACCTTGCTTCCGCATGCCCAGGCTTAAAAGGATGATCCTGATTTATCATTCTGCATAATTTTTTTATGAAGTCGATTTGTCCTACTGTTCAATAGACAGGACAATTTAAGCTGTTCGTGTATGCTCCTTCCGGGGTGTACATGAACAGCTTTTTTGAGTTTGGACAACGAAGCGGCCCAGTCTTACGTCAAGAAATGTTCTTTCGACCCTGACTTCCCTTGCCGTTCCACCATGTGAACTATACAATATAGGCATCTGATTTATGCGGGAGGAACGAGGGTGCCATTTGAGGGACAGTATGTGTTACCGGCTGCCAAGAGTATGAAGCAGTTCGAAGTAATGATTGAAGGCCCTTACACCTATGGGGTTGTGCTAGATACACACATCGCGCAGCTTCACAGTGTGATGGAGGAAGCGCGGCGGCGTGACAAGAAAATATTACTTCATGCCGATCTGGTGCAGGGGCTGAAGAACGATGAATATGCCGCAGAGTATTTATGCCAGCATATTCGCCCGGCAGGACTCATCTCAACACGAGCCAGTGTAATTCAGAAGGCAAAGCAGAAAGGGATTACAGCCATTCAGCGCATTTTTTTGCTGGATACCAATGCGCTGGAGAAAAGTTATCTTTTGCTGTCCAAGACCCAGCCGGATTATATTGAAGTACTGCCTGGTGTTATTCCGCATATTATTGCAGAAGTATCCATACGGACAGGTATCCCCATCATTGCAGGCGGGTTGATCCGCTCACCGGAAGAGGTTGAACTGGCTTTGGAAGCCGGAGCTACCGCAGTAACCACTTCCAACGTGGACCTAATTCGGCACTACAAGAAATCGCATACAGAATATAAGCAGTAATCCCACAACAGGAGGTTGTCTGTATGGAAAAATATATATTGGCCCTTGATCAGGGGACGACGAGTTCCCGGGCTATTCTGTTTAACCGAAGCGGGGAGATCGTGCATATTGCACAGCAGGAATTTCCGCAATACTTTCCCAAGCCGGGATGGGTGGAGCAGAACGCCAATGAAATCTGGAGCTCCATTCTGGCAGTGATGGCTTCATGTCTGGCCGAAAGTGGAATCAAGCCGGTTCAGATTGCCGGCATCGGCATTACGAACCAGCGGGAAACGGTTGTGGTATGGGACAAAGAGACGGGCCGACCCATCTATAATGCTGTAGTTTGGCAGTCCAGACAAACGGCTGGAATTTGTGATGAGTTGAAGGCGAAGGGACTGGGTGATCTTTTTCATCGCAAAACGGGACTGCTCATTGACCCTTATTTCTCGGGAACCAAGGTAAAGTGGATTCTGGATCATGTGCCTGGTGCCCGGGAGCGTGCAGAGAAGGGTGAGCTTCTATTTGGTACGATCGATAGCTGGCTAATCTGGAAGCTGAGCGGCGGTACACATGTCACTGATGTATCCAATGCTTCCCGAACCTTAATGTACAACATCTATGATCTGCAATGGGATGACGAATTGCTGCAGATTCTGGACATTCCCAGAGCAATGCTGCCGGAGGTGCGCGGTTCATCCGAGGTGTATGCACATACGGTTGACTACCACTTCTTCGGTCATCGGATTCCGATTGCCGGAGCAGCAGGAGATCAGCAGTCGGCCTTATTCGGTCAAGGCTGTTACACAAAGGGGAGCATGAAAAATACGTACGGCACCGGATGTTTTATGCTCATGAATACCGGAGATCAGCCGGTGCAGTCCGATCACGGGCTGATCACAACCATTGCCTGGGGAATGAATGGCAAAATCGAGTATGCATTGGAAGGCAGCATTTTTGTTGCCGGTTCGGCGGTACAGTGGCTGCGTGACGGTTTAAGGATGCTTCGTTCCTCCAAAGATAGTGAGGACTATGCGGCACGCGTACCCTCTACAGACGGCGTTTATATGGTGCCAGCATTTGTCGGTCTGGGAAGCCCTTATTGGGACAGTGAGGTTAAGGGAGCGGTATTTGGCTTGACGCGAGGAACGACCAAAGAACATTTTATCCGTGCAACGCTGGAAGCACTGGCGTACCAAACCAAGGATGTATTGGCGGCCATGGAATCCGATTCAGGTATTTCAGTCAATGCCTTGCGCGTGGATGGGGGAGCGGCGGCCAATGATTTTCTGATGCAATTCCAGAGTGACATTCTGAATATCCCTGTTGAGCGTCCCACTGTGAACGAAACGACGGCATTAGGTGCGGCTTATTTGGCAGGACTTGCAGTTGGATATTGGAATAGCGCGGATGAATTGATGGATCACGAGAATACGGAACGTGTCTTCCATCCGGTTATGGCTGAAGAAGAGCGATCAGAACTGTATGCAGGGTGGCAACGTGCCGTGAAGGCAGCGATGGTTTTCAAATGAGTAGAGAATACGTGAAATGGGCATTTGTACTTTTTCGTTAAACTTATACAATAAATGATATTTATTGGTGGAAAATGATGCATAACTTACAGGGTTTATTTTCCTGGAGAAGAGAAAACAACTATCCACTTTAAGGGAAAATAAATGATTAATGGATCAGCTTGAAAATCCCTCCGCAGGCAGAACGACTTTTTGAAATTTTTTTGAATAATGTGTCATTTCAGGCCTTCACGCCGCCGGAAATGTGTGATAGGATTAACTCACAAGTTAAAAAATGATGTCTGGAGATCGGGAGAGACCACGTACCGCTCAGCAATTGCTGCAGCGAATGACGTGGTCTTTTTTTTGTGCTTTTGTGAGTAAAACAAAGGTAAGGAATGGGAGGAATCGGGATGACAGCATCGTTCTCGGCAGAAAAACGTACCGAATATTTGGATCGTATGGCGAATGCACATTTTGACATATTGATTATTGGCGGAGGAATCACGGGTGCCGGTATTGCACTGGATGCAGCATCCCGTGGATTGAAGACAGCACTGGTGGAAATGCAGGATTTTGCGGCAGGAACTTCAAGTCGATCCACCAAGCTGGTGCATGGCGGTCTACGGTATCTGAAGCAGCTTGAAGTGAAGATGGTTGCTGAGGTGGGACGGGAGCGAGCAGTGGTGTACGAGAATGGGCCGCATGTGACGACACCCGAACCGATGCTGCTTCCCATCTATACGGCAGGTACTTTTGGCCGCTTCAGCACATCCATTGGCCTGATGGTGTATGACCGTCTCGCTGGAGTTAAGCGTAGTGAACGACGTCAAATGTTAAATGCCGGAGCTGTCTTGGACAATGAGCCTTTGCTGCGCAGGGATGGGCTGCTCGGTGGTGGACGCTATGTGGAGTACCGGACGGACGATGCCCGGCTTACCATTGAAGTAATGAAGGAAGCGGTACGGCGCGGCGTTCAGGCCGTCAACTATGTAAAGGCAGCCGCATTCCTGAAGGAGAATGGGGTGGTTACAGGCATTCAGGCGGTGGATCAGATTAGCGGTCAATCATATGATCTGCGGGCAACCAAAGTGATTAATGCCTCCGGTCCATGGGTGGATGAGCTGCGCAAGATCGATGGGTCCCGTCAAGGAAAAACATTGCAGATGACGAAAGGAATTCATCTGATATTCGACGGCACACGTTTCCCGTTAAGGCAGGCTGTATATTTTGATACACCGGATGGACGAATGGTCTTTGCTGTCCCGCGGGAGGGTAAAACCTATGTAGGAACCACAGATACCGTGTTTGAAGAGGATCCCGCACACCCGTTAATCTCCCAGGCAGATCGGGATTATGTCATCGATGCCGTCAACGGGATGTTCCCAGACGTACGGATTCGTGCTGAGGATGTGGAGTCCGGCTGGGCGGGTGTGCGTCCGCTGATTCATGAAGAAGGCAAGGGGCCTTCTGAAATTTCACGCAAGGACGAAGTCTGGGTAGCCCCTTCGGGGTTAATTACGATTGCCGGGGGCAAATTAACAGGGTATCGCAAAATGGCCGAGGTGGTAGTTGATCTGGCTGCCCGCCAGTTGGAGCAGGAGATAGGAAGATCCGTTGGGCCATGTATAACGAAAGAAATGCCAATCTCAGGGGGAGATGTCGGAGGTTCTGCTAACTTTGGTGCGTATGCTGAACGCAAGATTAAGGACGGCGTCGCACTTGGACTTGATCGATCTGCTGCGGAGCGATTAGCCCGAGTATATGGGTCTAATGTGGATGCACTGTACGAGCGGATGCCTGAACCGCGGGCTAAGGCCGAGCTGCATGGTCTGCCTCAGGAGCTGCTGCTGATGCTGAGTTATGCGATCGACGAGGAGATGTCTGTAACACCGGCAGACTTTTTTGTGAGACGTACCGGGGACCTGTTTTTTCGCATTGACGAAGTGCGTCAGAATAAAGCAGCGGTAATTCAGTATATGGCTGAACGCATGGATTGGCTTGAGGAGCAAGTAACATGGTATACGCAGGAGCTGGATCAGTTGCTCTTGGAGGCATCGGGCCAAATTTAATGCAGGAATTCGCATCCGGGGGTCGAATGGAACATGTAAGTGTGTAACAGGAGAGGGGATTACATCTATGACTTTACAGATCGGAATCATTGGAACAGGTTGGTTCAGCAAGGTACATGCGGATATTCTGGCACGAATGGAAGGCGTTCGTGTAGCAGCTGTTTGTGGAACAGCGCTGGAGAAGGCGGAGGCCATGGCTTCCGTCTATGATGCTGTTGGCTACGGTGAACTTGAACATATGTTAGATGGTGAGAAGCTGGATGCAGTCTATATCTGTGTTCCTCCGATGTCTCACGGAACGATTGAAACCGAATTGATTCGTCGGGGTATCCCGTTCCTGGTAGAGAAACCGCTAAGTACAGGCATGGATATTCCCCGTCAGGTGCTGGACCAGGTACAGAAGTCCCGATTGTTGACGTCTGTAGGTTATCATTTCCGTTATCAGGAGGCTGCACAGGTGCTGCAACAAGCGATGAAGGAGCAGACCGTCGGTATGGCGCTTGGGCGCTGGATGGGCGGAATGCCAGGAGTCGCCTGGTGGCGTCGTCAGGAAGGCTCCGGGGGACAGTTTGTGGAACAGACGACTCATATCGTGGATCTGCTGCGGTACTGTGCTGGCGAAGTAACAGAGGTATACGCAGTTGCGGCCCAGCGCAGCATGCATGAGAAGCATGAACATGTCACGGTAGCTGATGTAGCGAATGTAACGCTTAAGCTGGAGAGTGGGGCCATCGCAAGCATTGCCAACACTTGCCTGCTGCCAGACGGTGAGGGCGGCGCAGGGCTCCAGTTCTACACGGATGCCGGAGTCTGGGATTGGACGCCTGAACGTCTTCTTCTGCCAAGTGCTGCCTCTCATGCGATGGCAGGTCTGGAGATTCCAGCAGGACATAACCCGTATGAGCGGGAAAATGAAGCGTTTATTCACGCCCTTCGTACCGGGGATCGCTCACGGATTTTGTCCGATTATGCAGATGCCTGTCGCACACAAGAGATTACAACGGCGGCATTGGTTTCGGCAGATTCGGGTTTGCCGGTACAGCTTCAGCACTCCAAACATCCCTCTCATTAATCCTTGTATGACGTAACAAGAACTATAAATCCATGACAAAGACGCCTGAATCGGGACTGATCCGAAGATCAGTTCAATTCAGGCGTCTTTGTGTTGAGCATGAATCAGAATGTAGCTACTTAGTAGACTGCTGCTGTTTCAACCAGTCGGAGGACCAGTTGTATATCTGATTAATGACAGGTTCAATGGCTCTGCCTTTGGGCGTCAATTCATACTCTACGCGGGGCGGAATTTCAGGGTACATATGCCGGGTTACGATACCTTCCATTTCCATTTCCTTCAGACGTTCGGACAACAAGCGACCGCTAATCGCCATTTCTGCTTCCAGCTCAGTGAATCGTTTGGGTCCGGATAACAGTTGGTACATGATAAGCAGCACCCACTTCTTACCAATGATATCCATGGCTTGAGTAATCATACAGGGACTTGGCGATTTTACTTTTCTCAGCTTCAACGTGTTCACCTCGATTCAAGTATTAAGGTTTTTTTCGTATATATAAAAGTGCGTGGCTTTCTGCCGCTCTGACCAAAGTAAGGGACAATGAAGTCAACCTGTTACTACAAATTGTACTGTAACATACCTTTTGTATGTATTATACACTATTCGTCAAAAAATTACTTGAATAAATAATGTTATTATTATATACTCACTTCATAAAAGTAAGTTAATGATTATTAATATGCATAATATCAGCACATACTAATTTCGCAGTGCAAAACGGCTATTTTTAAAAATAGAGTTACGTTGTAACTTTTACATAGATTGCTTTTTATACAACAGATGGATATGGATATTCATTTTCAGGAGGATTATACATATGAACAAAGGCTTAAGAATTCTGGGATATATTGCGTTGGTTGTGCTTGCAGGTGTGTTCGTGATGGCAGGGTTTAACAAGGTTAGTGGAGCAGAGATGATGATACAGACTTTCGAAGGGTTCTCCTATCCTACATGGACAATGTATCTCATTGGTGCAGTAGAACTGCTCAGTGCGGTGGGTCTGTTGATTCCACGTACTCGTCTTCTGGCTTCAGGAGTACTGACGTTCATTCTGATTGGGGCTGTGGGAAGTCATCTGATTTATGGACAATATACAGCTGTTCCTTTCCCGGCGGTGCTATTGGTTGCTAACATTGTCGTACTGATTATGGGCATGCGTAAACTGGAAGCAGAAGAATTGGATATGGATCTCGTGCAGGTCTAAGGGCAGAACTCTGTGGAGTACAGATATTGAAAGAGATGACCATTGTGATGCAGCGATAGTCATCTTTTTTCGTTCCACCAGAAGCGCTATAGTGTCTAATAGCTCAGCCGTGTATGAATATAAAAAAAAGAAGAACCCACAGTGATCAAAGGGTTCTCTTGCAGTAGGACTTCCTTCGTTCGGAAGATCTCCTGATTATAAATAATCAAAAAAGTCACTCGAAAGACGTTTTTCTTATAGTAATTTTTTTAATTGGGAGACGCGTCCTTGGCTGATGCCAAGCTTTTCCGCAATTTGCTGTTGAGCCAAACCGGGATTCTGTTCAACAATTTCCTTCATCTGTTGCAACATTCGTGCCGTTTTCGGCCGCAGGTCCGGGTACTCTTGGTTGGCAGCTCCAGCCCCTTCTTCCAATACGGGAGACGAGACTGTGGCGGATTCAGTAGCAGGACGCTCCACGGGTGCAGGAGCCTGTTTGTTCTGAGGAACGAACCATTCGGGAGTGTCATCCGGGTGTTTTAATTGAATTGCACAAGTCCGGCAGATGAATTGCTCTTTGAAATACATTTCCGTATCCACATCACCGCAAAACACACACAACGTTGATTTGTACTTTCTCAAAATCAACTCTTTCCCTTCAATGAAAAATTCAAGCGGATCGCCGATATGGATTTCCATCGTATCCCGCATTTCTTTGGGAAGGACAATTCGTCCAAGGCGGTCCAGAGATCTCTTCATTCCGGTTCTTTTCATCGCATCTCCCCCGCAATATTCTCAATTAAAACCTGTCCTTATTGTAAGGAAGAAAGGGCTTTAATACAACAATAATATTTCAAATAAAAGGGATGTTTCCAGCTATTATGGGAAAATAAGTTTAGAAAGTATAGGTGCAACTGCTAAAGTGAACAACGCAGCCAGCACCATGGAGATGCTGGAGATCGTTCCCGTCAGCGAACTGAGCTCAAATGCCTTGGATGTGCCTGTTCCGTGGGCACCGGTTCCAAACAGCGTTCCACGTGCGATCTCGCCATCAATACGCAGCATTTTCACAATGGATGGCCCCATAATTGCCCCCAGCAGACCAGTCATGATGACAAAAACCGCTGTAATAGCCGGAATGCCGCCAATCGTAGCCGATACGTTCATTGCAATTGGAGTCGTAATCGATCTCGGGATCAGACTATGAATGAGTCCGGAATCCAGGCGCAGCCATTTGGCGAGCAGGGCAGAAGAGAGGACCGCCACCACAGAGCCTGTCATAACACTGAAGACGATCTCGGAAATATGTTTTTTGAGTACATGGAAAAACGTATAAAGCGGTATGGCAAAAGCCACCGTAGCCGGTTGAAGCAGAAGACTTAGCCATTTGCCGCCACTGCTGTAGCTTGCGTAATCCGTACCTGTTGCGAGCAGCACGCCAACGACAAGCAGCGGCGTAATCAGCAGCGGAGAGAGATAAACTTTGGGCAGATTACGATACATGCGTTTGGCGACCCAATATATACCGACGGTTAACAAGAGACAGAGAAATCCAATCATCCGGTGTGACGCTCCTTTCGTTTGGCGATTCGGGTGGCAACAAGTCCCGTACAGGCCATGACCAAAAATGTGCTAAGCAGTACAATAAACAGAATTTGCAGTCCGTCTTGCTCCAACATGGGCATGTAGTTCATAATACCGACGGCTGAGGGGATAAAAAACAGCAATAGCTCACCGAGCAGCCAGGCAGCTCCAATTTCAATCCAACGCAGCTTCACGACGCCGGTCTGAAGCAAAATGAACAGCACGACCATGCCAAGTATGGAACCGGGTATAGGTAGATGGAGAGCACGGGCCAACTGGTCCATGAGCAGTGAAAAGGCCATTAAGAGTGCAACTTGTAAAATGCCAAGGCCCCATTTCTTCACTTTAATCCCTCCTAGTATAATTAACGTGATGATTTTGAAATGTTTATGAAAATGAATGGAAACATTGTTTGATATCACAAATTTTACATCGCATTCTTTCATGAGTAAAATGCATATTAAGAATGTTTACCATTCCATTTATCTATGAAGGATGGGGATCAGACGATGGATATCCGCCATTTGCAATATTTTCTCGAAGTTGCCCGGCAGCAAAGCTTCACCAAAGCAGCCGAAGTGTTGTTCATTACACAACCGACGATTAGCAAAACGGTCAAAAGCCTTGAAGATGAATTGGGCGTAACTCTGTTGGATCGTTATGGCAAGAAGGTTGCGCTGACGGATGCGGGGCATGTCTTTTTCCGGCAGGCGCTGGAGATTGAAAAATCATTTCGCAGCCTGTCGTCCGAGCTGGACGATCTGATGAATCTGAAGAAGGGGCATCTTCGAATTGGTCTGCCACCGATGGTGGGGTCCAGCTTTTTTCCGATGATTATTGGTGAATTCCATAAAGCTTACCCTCAGGTAACCATTCAGCTATTCGAGGATGGTGCCAAAAAAGTGGAGGCTGATGTCATCAGCGGTGCACTGGATATTGGTGTTGCTGTACTGCCAACAGTGGATGAACTGGTGGATCATTTTGTTTTTGTAAAAGAGAAGCTGAATCTGCTCGTACACCCTTCGCACCCGCTTGCGGGTAAAAAGTCGGTCGCTCTGCGCGAACTGGAGCATGATGCGTTTGTGCTGTTTCGAGAAGATTTTGCACTGCATGACCGGATTATTGCAGCCTGCCAGCATGTGGGATTTCAACCCCGGGTAGTGTATGAGAGCTCCCAGTGGGATCTGCTCAGTGCGATGGTAGCGGCCAATTTGGGTGTGGCGTTGCTGCCAGAGACAATCTGCCGTGAGGTGGATCATATGCGTGTGCGCATTATACCCGTGATGGAGCCCGTAATTCCGTGGCAGCTCGGCATGATCTGGCGGAGGGATCGATACTTATCCTTCGCAACCCGCGAGTGGATCAGTTTTACACAGTCCATGCTGAGTGAATAAGAATTCCGATCTTAACTCAAAGCTTTGGAATCTATATTAAAAAGACCCTCAACACGTGTTGAGGGTCTTTTTTCTGTCTATTTATAGAACTGGTAATATTAATGCTCCTCTATATGAACAATAAGAGTACGTGCTGTGTACAAGCTAATGCTGTTCCTGAAGTTCGGGTTGTGTTTTCTTCAAATATGCACGCCAAGTAATACACCACTGTTTCGGATCGTCCAAAGATGATTCATCATTGCGGTGCACCGTGCTGCTGTGCGGAGCCGATTTGACGATATCTGGCTGTGTATAGGCTTCATTCGAGATATGCTCCAGCGCATGGATATATTCGTCGAGATCTTCCTTGGAATAGGATTCGGTTGGCTCCAGTGTGAAAGGCTGTGGAACAATATATGGGTGATGGGAGGTCCAGTAATGCAGGCCGAAGTCGCACATTCTCCGCGTAATATCCTCGGTCGTCACTCCGGTCTCATCGGTTAGCTGCTTCCAGCTGTAACGGACCTGCTCTAAACGACGTCCTTGAACATACGGGGCACTCGCTCCGCGTATTTGAACAATTTTATGATATAAATAGTTGTTATTCAGCACCGCAACCTGGGCGACATCCTTCAGACCATCCGGTCCGAGACTCATAATCCAGGCGTAGGAGCGGAGGACGGTTTGGGCTACACCGTGAAAACTGCGCACCTTTCCGATGCTGACTTCAGTTTGATCTTTCAAGATATACCGTCCGCCCGCTTCCTTATCCACCAATGGCCCAGGCATGAAACTCTTCAAGGCGTCCGTCACCCCGAGAGCGCCCGTTGCAGGACCACCACACATATGGGGCGCAGCAAAGGTTTTGTGGAGATTGAAGAAGCACATATCAAAACCCGCTTCCTTCGCTCGTGTTATCCCGAGCAGGCCATTGGCGTTAGCCTGATCATAGTAGCAAACACCACCAGCTTCGTGCACCACATCTGTAAACTCGCGGATACGATGGTTATAGATGCCTGTGTCCTCTGGATTAGCCACGACGAATCCGGCTGTCCGTTCGGAGACAACGTTCTTCAGCTCCTCAAGGTCCGGGAATCCGTCTTCGTCTGGATGCAACGTAATAATCTTATATCCCTTGACGGCAGCTGTAGCGGCCTGAGAAGGATGAGAGAAGATGGTTGTAATGATCTCATCACGCTGCTCCCCTTCACCACGCGAATCATGATAGGCGCGGACGATGGAGGCCATAGCAAGAAGTGCCTGGGTTCCGCTGCTCGGTTGAAAGGAGAATGCATCCATACCAGAAATCTCTCGCATTGCCAGATCGAGATTATGGAATATTTCGAGCATGCCCTGAACAGAATCCACATTCTGTAGCGGATGAAGCTCAGTCATGCGTGGATTGCGGATAAGCATTTCGTTAATCCGGGGAATATATTTCATCGTGCAGGTTCCCTGGCCAATTTCCACGTTCATATCCGATCCCAGCGTTTCCTGGGATAATCTCAGATAATGCCGCAGTACCTTGGCCTGACCGATTTCTGGCAAAGCTGGCGTATTGCGCCGCCACATGGACGCCGGTATGCTGTCTTCCGCGCTACCTGCTTCAGCGGCTACAGCGGCTTCCGTCCCCGGGGGGATGACGCCCCGCTCTCCTGGTCGGTGAAGTTCAAAGATAACGGGCTCATCCCATTTCGCTTGGTGAAACTTACGAACCTTATGGTCTCTGCGAATCCGTTTCATGGCGTTCAGTCCTCCTCTATATGATCACTATGATGTGCTGACAATGGAACGAAGAGCATCGACAAGTCGGTCCAAATCCGACTGGGTGTGCGTTTCCGTGACGCAGTAGAGTGCACATTGATCCCACGCAGGGTAGGATGAAGATAAATCCTTGCCTCCAAAAATCCCTGTCTCCATTAATCTCTGGTTGATCTCGTCAACGGTTAGACCTGTATCATTAAAATCAACAACAAACTCTTTGAAAAAGGTGCCGTTTTCGAAGCGAAGAGACACACCTGGAATTCGTGATATCTGTTTCGCAGCGTAATGCGATTTCTGGATAATAGTGCTGCCAACCTCCTGCATTCCAACGGGACCGAGGAGGGCTAGGTATACACCTGCTGTAATACCCCATAAAGCGGTCTGAGTTCCTACCGATTCCTTGCCTTTCTCCCGAAGAGCGAATGAGGTACGTTCATAGGCAACATCCCCGAAGCCATATTCGCCTTCCACCTCGGTTGGCACGATGCCAAATAGTCGCGAAGGGTATTCCATTACGTATTTTTCCTCATCACGTGTTGCGATAAAGCCAGCCTGCCCACCGCCAAAGTTCATATGCATACCCAGCGGCTGCAAATCTCCGCAAATGATATCCGCCCCGTAGCGGCCCGGAGGCTCCAGAACTCCAAGTGAAATGGGATCAACACCTACAATAGAAACCGCATTTATTTTATGAGCAAGCTCAGATATTTCAGCTCCCTGATCCTCAATGATTCCAAGGTAACCGGGATTTTCAAAATATATCGCTGCCGTATCGTCACTTAATTTGCTACGCAGATCATTCAGATCCATTCGTCCTGTCACCTGATCGATGTCAACATACTGGATATCCATGACCGGAGTGCAGTAATTACGAATAATTGCCGCTTTATCCGGATCTACGGAACGCGGGAGCAGAACGATTTTGCGCCCTGTAATACGTCCCGCCATACGGATCGCAGTGGAAGCAGCCTGAGCCCAGTCGAAGGTTGGAACGTTTACAACATCCATATCCACGAGTTCGGCAAGCAGGCTCTGATATTCGAACAGGGCCTGGAACCGACCATGGTCCTCGTAAGGTTCTCCAGCATAGGCTGTCACGAATTCAGAACGCTGATTGATCTCGTCGCATACAGCCGGAATGAAATGCTGCCAGCATCCTGCCCCCAGAAAATTTAGATAATCTCCACCGTGCTTGTTCTTCGCTAGCAGTCCATCAATATGCCGGCGCAGTTCATACTCATTCATGGCTGGCGGAAGGTCCATCTCCCGCTGCAGCTTCAGGCTGTCAGGAATTGCGTCATGGAGCTGCTCCATAGACGTGAGACCTATTTCTTTCAGCATCGCGTCCCGGACCTCCGGAACGGTATTTGGAATATAGGGATGGGCATATGTTTTGTTGTGAGCCACAATTAACGCCTCCGTTCATATGTTGAGAAAATATTCTTACTTATCCGCCCTAAGCAATTCCGCCTCCGTCAACAACGAGCACACTACCCGTTACCCATGAGGACAAGTCACTCGCCAGGAATAATACGGCATTCGCGATATCACGCGGTGTGCCTAGACGCTCCAGTGGTCTGCCTCCTGCAGAGGCAACCAGAAATGCGGACTCATCTTGCTGCAGCTGCTTCGCTTCGTCACGCAGGAGCGGTGTATCCGTATCACCTGGTGATACACAGTTGACTCGAATGTTCGCCGCACCATGGTCGATAGCCATGGCGCGCGTCAAATTGACAACGCCTGCCTTTGCCGCGCAATAAGCTGCTGCGCGGTCTCCACCTTTCAGTCCCCAACCTGAGCCTGTGTTAATGATGCTGCCTCCGCCGCTATGCTCCATAATGGGAATGACATATTTAGAGAGGAGAAAGACACCTTTGAGCGAGACATCCAGTACAAGATCCCAGTCTCTTTCATCCAACTCGGTAACCGTTTTGCGGCGGATGACCCCAGCGTTATTGAACAGGATGTGAATCCCTCCAAGCACTGATTCAATCTCTGAGGCTGTGCGTTCGCAGTCTGCGGCAGAGGTCACGTCGCAGCAGTAAAAGCTGGCCTGACCTCCCTGTTCACGGATACTGGCGACTGCCTCGTTACCCGCAGCCTCATTAATATCAATCAAGGCAACATGTGCCCCGAAGCTCGCCAGAAGCTCAGCGGTGGCCAGCCCAATGCCTGATGCTCCGCCAGTAACGACAGCTACCTTGCCAGATAAATTCAAAACGTCCTGTGTATTAAGCATGTTGATCTTCCTCCATTTCATATTGCTTCGCTTCTGTACTCATTCGGTGGCTAAGCCGTTCAGGAGAGCTATCCTCTGCCATATAAGCCTGAAGCAAGATGCGGAACCGGAACGCTTCTGGCTTAACTGTATTTTCAGGGGACTGTGCTGGACCACAGCTGTTGCTTCCCAGTCCATTCTGTCTGTAATCCAGGTTCAGTGTGATGAAATCACGAGGTGCCAAATCACTCATATGCTGCGCCTTCTCCAGATCACTGTCGGTGTAACGTCTGGCGCTGAAGTCAAGTGTTGGCGCTCCTGCCGCCAGCAGACCAATTCCTGCTCCATCGGCTATCGACATCCACCTTACATCTGTCCGATTTCCGTTCTCCTGAGGATAAATATATGACGTGAATAATCCATCTACACTGCTCTGATATACGCCGAAGCGTCCGGCCTCCCGGCTATCCGAATAGCTCTCACCCGGTCCACGGCCATACCATTTCACACGGTCTATATCACCGGGAACTTCCATTTGAAGACCGATTTTAGGAAGCATAGCGGGTGGTGTTCCTTCCGGCATTCCCTTTACATCTATAATGATTAGTCCACTTGCAGTAACCGTATAGGAAGTTTCACAGCGGAAGCCCCAATCGTAGACAGGGGGTGCTATACGTGAAGTCCAAGTCATACGCACAGACGTTTCATCCAATTGATCCCAGCGGAAATCGTCTATCCGCTCTGTCAGTCGATCGAGGTGTGCCTTGCGCCAATCTGGGAGCACATACATATCGTTATCAATCGGAGCGCGCCAGAAATTCAGACGTGGTCCAAGTTGAATGAGCTCCTTTCCGTTCAGGCTAAGGGACGTAAACCCTGCACGTAGACGATTAAAAGTAATACGGAAACTGTCATTCGCAAGAACTAGCTGGCGTCCTTCTTCGGTGACTGACAATTTCTGCTCTACAGGCAGTTGCGATGGGGAAGAGACTGCTGAGCTTGAATGACTTGGCAGTGCAAACTGTGCCCAGGCTACTTCATGCCCTTGCGCCGCCCAAGCACAGTCAGCTGCCAGCGTGAAGCCGACATTCAGCCACATCTCTGTAGCCGGAGCGAGAAGGATCGACTGCTGATCTATCAAATTTGGGATTAACAAGTCTGTGCTATCACCTGGGCCCACCTGTGGAAGTACGAGTACACCGCTGTTAAACGTTCGTCCATCAGCCGTGACACTGTAGTGTACCTGCAGATGATCCAGTGTCACGAAATCATACCGATTCGTTACGCGAATCTTTCCTGCGTCTATCATTTCTACCTTCACAGGCTCGATAATTTTCTTATATTCAATGAGCCCCGGAGAGGGGGTGCGGTCCGGACGAACCAGCCCATCAATAACAAAATTACTGTTATTCGGTACATCACCGTAATCGCCGCCGTAAGCATAATCAGCCTTGCCATCGATTGTTGTTCTGCTAAGCCCATGGTCGATCCATTCCCAGACAAATCCGCCTTGAAGGCGCCGATAAGCATCAAAGGTGTCAAAATACGTTCGTAACCCTCCGGGTCCATTGCCCATCGCATGAGCAAATTCACATAGGATATGCGGCTTCGGATGATCTGTCAGTTGGCCGAAGCCTTCCATTTTCTCCACAGAAGAATACATCGTGCTCACCACATCACATACTTCCGCTTCACGGTCTTCTTCATAATGAATAAGTCGTGTGGAATCATTGGCTTTGCACCACTCAGACATCGCGCGGAAATTGCAGCCGAAGCCCGATTCATTGCCAAGCGACCAGAAAATCACGGAAGGGTGATTTTTGTCGCGGTCCACCATACGGCGAATGCGGTCCACATAGGCATCCTTCCACGCAGAATCATCACTAAGACGTGATATATTACCGAGTGGCTCAAAGCCGTGCGTTTCCAGGTCCGTCTCTTCCATAACGTATAGCCCATACTCATCACATAGATCATAGAACCGCGGGTCATTCGGATAATGTGCCGTCCGCACCGCATTGATATTGTGCTGCTTCATCATTTGGATATCTTCGCGCATGGTGGATACCGTAACGGTTCGTCCCGTATCTGGATGATGATCATGTCGGTTCACACCTTTGAGAAGGATCGCTACGCCATTCACCAAGAACTGTCCATCCCTGACCTCCACACGGCGGAACCCGACGCGTTGGGCAACAGTTTCTATCACCTGATTGTTCGAATCGACTAATGATATGATCAGATGATATAAATAAGGAGATTCGGCATTCCATAAGGAAGGCTTCGCCACCGGCAGATTGAACTCGACGCTTGAAGGATGGTTTAGATTCTTCTCAGCAGACAGTATCTGTGCTCCAACGTTATTCAGCAGTTGCAACTGTACCTTGCCCTGAACTTCTTCTCCATTAAGGTCTAAGCGAACGGACAGTACCGCATTCGTAAACTCGGTATCTAGCTCGGTTATAATTCGATAATCTGTAATGCGTAACGCTGAAGGCTCGGAGACCAGATAGACATCGCGGAAAATGCCACTCATCCACCACATATCCTGGTCCTCCAAATAACTACCGTCGGACCACTGGTAAACCCGGACTGCCAATCGGTTAACTCCCGTCTGCAGATGAGGGGTCAGATCAAATTCTGATGTCAGACGGCTGCCTTGGCTGTACCCGACAAACGAACCATTCAGCCATACATGAAATGCGCTATCTACACCGTCGAACTTAAGTGAAATAACTCTTCCGTCCCAATGGTCTGGCAGCGTGAATTCCCTTACGTAGCTACCCGTTGGATTATCATTAGGTACATGAGGAGGATCGACAGGGAATGGATAGTACAGGTCCGTGTAATGCGGATTTCCGTAGCCTTGCAACTGCCAGTGGCCAGGGACAGGGATATCATCCCAACCTGAGGTGTCGTATTCATTTTGATGAAAATCCGGGGGTGCCAGCTCTGGCCCCTCAGCAAATTGGAATTTCCAAATGCCATTCAACGATTTGAACCACGGAGAGCTTCCTCTGTCATAGCTCAGAGCACTTTCTGCATTAGAATGAGGAATAAAATAGGAGCGACTCTTCGCACGGTTTCTCTCCAGCACGCTGAGGTTATCCCAGTCGCGCTCAATGTTTATAACATTCATGATCGTCATCCCCTTCATCTATCTATGTGTCCTATCCTTTAATACCTGTCGTGGCAATTCCGCCGACAATGTAACGCTGGGCGAAGAAGAAAATGGCAAGCGGAGGAATCGAAATTAAGCAGGTGATGGCCATAATGGACTGCATATCAACACCGTACATGCCCTTGAATTGAGATAGGCCAAGCGTTAACGTATATTTCGTCTGATCATTCAGGAAAATGAGCGGTCCCAGATAGTCATTCCAACAACTCATGAACTGGAATACGGAGACCAGAATCAGTGAAGGTCCCATTAGCGGCACGATGATTCGAAGCAGAATCGTCATTTTACTGGCGCCGTCAATCGTCGCTGCTTCATCCAGCTCCCGGGGCAGGGTCATAATGAACTGCCGTAACAAAAAGATATAATAGGCAGAGCCGAACCACGACGGAATAATAAGCGGTTTGAGTGTGTTGATCCAACCCAAATAGTTGAACTCCATATATTGCGGAATCATCGTTACTTCCCAGGGGATCATCATAGTCGCCAGGACGACAAGAAACAGGAAATCACGCCCTTTGAACTGGAATCTGGCGAAGCCGTAAGCGACGAGCGTGCAGGATATCAGCTGACCTATGGTGGATAAAACCGTAACGAGCAGTGTGTTTTTCAAAAATAGATTAAAGGGCTGGATATTCCATGCTTCTGCGAAGTTACTGAATTTCCATTCGGACGGAATCCATTTGGGAGGAAACAGATAAAGCTCCTGCGGTGATTTCAGCGCCGTGGTCACCGCCCAGAAGAGTGGGGCGATGAACAGCAGTGAGAACAAAATCAGCAACGCGTATGCAAATACTTTTTTCATCAGTACCGCCCCCTTTTACTGGCTTTAAGCTTCTTCTGCGGATTCTTTTTCATTTCACCTTCATAGAACACCCAGGCTTCCGAAGATTTGAATACCAGAAACGTCAAGGTAAGCACAATCAGGAACATAAACCAGGCGTTGGCGGCAGAGTAACCCATCTTGAAATATTTGAAAGCGTTCTCATACATATACATCGCATAGAAATAGGTTGATTTCATTGGCCCGCCTCCCGTGAGTAGAAGAGCCAGGGTTAGCTGCTGGAATGCTGCGATAATCGATGTGATGAGATTGAACAGAATGGTTGGCGTAATCATCGGAATGGTTACACTCAGGAACTTTCGGATTTTACCTGCTCCGTCGATTGAAGCGGATTCGTACAGGTCCTTAGGAATGCCTTTAAGTCCAGCTAGGAAAATAAGCATCATGGATCCTTGTCCCCAGAGACTGGCGACGACCATCGCAACGAGTGACCAGTTTGTATCATTTAGCCAATCTGGCCCCTGAATGCCAAGGACAGATAAGAAATAGTTAAGGATTCCATAGTCTCCGCTGTATACCCAGGACCAGATCATAGCAAGCGCCACACCTGAGATTACTGAGGGGAGATAAAATGCCGTACGAAAAATGGCGCTTCCTCTAACCCTTTGATTTAGCAGCATGGCAAGTCCTAGTGCAACTACAATATTGAGCGGGACGAAGAGGGCTGCAAATTTCAGTGTTACAAATAAAGATTTCCAAAAAAGGGGATCATTCGAAAACATCTCTACGTAGTTGTCTATCCCGATAAAAGTTACTTTACCGACGATTGGCCAATCAAAAAATGAAATGACCAGTGAAAATAACAGAGGTCCTAAAGTGAAGAAAACAAATCCAAATATCCATGGGAAGATAAAGAGGTAGGGGGCAAACCCACCCCATTTTCGTTTTTTTAAGGCCTTAAGGGTAGCTGTCGGTTCCGATGTATTCTGCAGGTAGGTCTGAGCCATCTCCCAACCTTCTTTCTACAAGTGTTATTTCAAATATCGCTCGCTGTCCTTAACCGCCTGATCCAGCGCTTCTTGAGCATTGCTACCGTGCATGACGGCTTCCACCGCAGCCGACAGCTGTCGGTTTACTTCATTCCACTTCGGATTGAGTAGAAATGCAGGTGTATTGTCCGAACGCTCAAGCATCGTGTAATAAGGTTTGTAGAGTGGGTCCTGATCCTTCTTGAGCTCATTTACAACACTTTGTCGTACAGGCAGGTCAGCAACGCGCATTTTGATCGATTCATTAGAGACATAAAATTTAACGAATTCCCATGCCAGATCTTTATGCTTGGAGTCTTTGGCAATAGACAGCGCGGATTCGGCCAGTACACCTTTAACCGGTTTGCCTGGAAAAGCCGGAATTTCGACCGTACCTACATCAATTCCCGCTTGTTTGAAAGATTCAAGCGGCCAGATTCCGCTTTCCCACATGGCGATCTTACCGCCTTTGAAAATATCATCACCGCTTTGCTGGCCTTTACCACCTGTGAGCACGGCGGTGCCGTTCTTCACCATATCACCAAACATTTGGATAGCTTCAGCAGTTTCCTTACTGTTCATGTAGCCTTCGATGGTTTTACCATCCGGGGAAATAAAGGAGCCGCCGTTGCTCCAGACAAAGCCCTGCAAGTCATACGTATCATTCTCGGCACGGGCACCAAAGCCGTACTGCTTCTTGGAATTGTCCGTCAACTTCTTCGCGATATCCTGGAATTCACTCCATTCCCATCCGTCTTTAGGATAAGGGACACCAGCAGCATCAAAGAGCTTCTTGTTATAGTAGACGACACGAGTCGTGAAGCCTGCCGGAATGCCGTACAGCTTATCGTCAATTTTTCCGTAGTTGAACAATCCTTTGTAAAAATCATCTATCTTCAGGTCTTTGTCCTTTTCTGCGAAGCTATCCAGGGGTTCAAGAGATTGATGGTAGGTAGGGAAGTCCCACATGTACATGATGTCTGGCGGGTTACCTGCTCCAAATCCTGCGGCAAGCTTCTGGTCAAATCCGTCCGCATAAGCCTCAACCTGCACCTTTGTGCCGGGATGTTCCGCTTCAAATTTTTTGGCGATATCCTGCTCAATCTTGAGCGCGTCCCCCGTATCCCAGGTTGCAAAACGAAGCGTCTTCGTCTGATCCGAACCGCCGTTCTCCGGATTGGCTGTTCCAGCGTTACCGCTGCATGCAGACAGCATAGATACCATCAGCGTCGTTGCAAGGACAATGAGTAAAGTTCTCTTTTTCATATTGTCAGCTCCCCTGTCAATGAGGTTTATAATAATTGAACCGCTTTCATCGTAACTCGAATGAAAGCGGTTCAAAACGTGTATCTATTTGAATGTTGTTGTGATTTTGTTCGATTTATTGAAGCAGGTGTCAATCTGTTCGGGACTCGTCGTCTTTTTGTTGGGCACGGTAATGACTCGGTGTCTGACCCGTACAGCGTTTGAACCATTTGCTAAAATATTTGCTATCTCCCAGTCCTGTCCGCTCCGCAATTTCCTGCATGGTTAGATGTGTATCCCGCAGTAAACCATAAGCAAGGCGCAATTTCCGTTTATATTGGAAGGCAATGAAGCTATCACCAACTGCCTTCTTAAACAGAATGGAGAAATGACTGCGACTGAGCCCAACCTCTTCCGCCAGTTCGCTGGCTGACCAATCTGCTGCGGGATTAGCATATAGTAGATTCACGGCTTTCCAGATCGGATCTGGCCAATGATTTACGGATATCCCATACAGCCTCTCTAGCTCAGCTTCTTTATGAAGGTTCTGGAACGCCTGCTTCAGATCATCACTGTGGAGCAAGGATTCTTTGCGAGTCCATTTCAGCTGACTGAATTTGCTCTTGTTCTCTACCAAAAGGCTGTCTGCAGACCCTCGCAGCGAATCAGGAACGATCCAATAGCAGTATTCTTCTCCATATGGAATGATCGTACCCTCGCACATACTACGGTCATTCTTCTCAGCACCCTGTAGTAGACCGGTCCAAGAGGCTCCGCATTCTATTGTTCGAATCAGATATATCAACAGCGGCTCACCATTAAAATGCCATAGACCGCCATGCAGCTTCTCCAGCTCCTCTGGAAATTTACAGCTATGCCCGTTCAGCCATGCAAAGAGCAGCGTTTCCATGCGTTCTTCATCGTTTGGAGAGGGCGGAGGGGAGACCGACAGCTCCTGCTGGAACTTATTTAACATTTCTTCAAGTTCTTCGTCCTCAAAAGCGGTCTTCAAGAGATATCCGGATGCCCCAAGTTGAATTCCCTGTTGTGCGTATTCAAAATCCCGGTGGCAGCTGAGCAGAATTATTTTGGTCTTTGCCGCTACCTCCTTTATCTTGCGAGACAGCTCAATGCCATCCATCTCTGGCATAACAATATCTGTAATAACAATTTCAGGCCTATGCTCCAGAAAGGCTTCCCAGGCTTTTTGTCCATTGGGTGCGTCAGCTACAACTTCCATCCCGAATTTCTCCCAAGGTACGGTCGAGCGTAGACCTTTTCGTACAATGCTCTCATCATCTGCAATCAGCACCTTAATTCTCTTTGCTGTATCCATCCGGACGCTCCTCCTCTTTGGGCCAATGAATGACAATCGTTGTACCCTCACCCTTAGTCGAATGTACCGTAAGCCCGTACTGTGGGCCGAAATGCAGTTTGAATTTCTGGTCTGCGTTCTGTACGCCTAATCCTCCGCGTCCACGACGATTCGGATCTGGCAAAAGCAACCGCTCCCGTTTTTCTTCCGTCATCCCCGCTCCGTCATCCCTGAGAGTCAGCAGAAGCTCATCCTTCTCTACGGTGACATCCAGCTTGATTGTACCTATCCCATCCGTGAAGCCGTGGAAAAATATATTTTCAAACAGCGGCTGCAGCGTCATACGCGGGATTAGATATTGCTTCAGCGAGTCTTCACAACTTAGCTCATAGCTAAAAACATTTCCGTACCTGATCTCCTGAATTTTCAGGAAATGCTCAATCATGCGTAGCTCTCTGCCCAACGTGATCAGTTCCTGCGATATATCCAGATTTCCTTCCAGCACCATCGTTAAGTGATATAACATCTGACGAATATCATCAGCACCTTCCAGACGGGCCTTCCACTGAATGGAGTTCAACGTATTGAACAGCAGATGGGGGTTAATCTGATAATGGAAAGCCTTCAGCTCTGCTTCCTTCTTGAGTCGTTCGCTCTGTTCCACTTCTTGCACGAGCGATTGAACACCACTTACCATCCGGTTAAAGCTCATATCAAGGCTACCTAGCTCATCTCTACCTTCGATTGGCATCCGTGTATCCAGCTTACCGAAGCTGACCTTCTGCATTGAATCCTTTAGCGTACGAATACGCGCTGTAAACCTTGATGAGAACAGATAGGCGAGTCCAAAAGCAAGCAGACATGAAATAACTGCCACGACAATGGTATTCGACCGAATAATGCCCGAGGACAGGTAGAAGGCTTTGGCAGGCAATCTCGCTTCTATGGTCCACTGGTTCACGGCAAGGGTCCGGTTCCATGTAATGTCACTATCCTTTTTCGTAAAAGCTGAAGCGCTCTCATACACAAGCCTTCCATCCGAAGCTTTAATGGTCAGATGTGACTTCGTATCTGTCTCAAATAGTTTGAACATATCGATCAGTTCCTGCGCATTCTCCTCTATGAGTATGGTACTGCCGTTTTGCGTTCCGTTGGAATTATGGATCGGAACAGCGAGACCAAGGACGGGGAGATTCGAATCGCCTGAGCTGCTCATTGCGTGATTTTGCATATAAAAGCCGAGCCAGTATATTCCTTTATAAGAAGCGGGTTTTGTTTTCCATTCTGGAATATTTTTTAGTTTCTCAACATTCAAATTGTTCTCTCCATAATAATAGCCAGAGGGTGTAATGATATAGATTCCTGCAGTTAGATCCGTCCGCAGCGATTTGAGTAGGGCTTCAAAGTCATTCTTCTCAATGATTTCACTATAGCTGACAGGGGCCTGATTCCTTAGATCTGTATGGGCGGGATCGAGTAAATACGAGTAGATCGTTTCACTCATTTGTTTCATTCGGCTTAAAGATGAACTTGTTTGTTGCTCCAACTGTGCTACGGCATTTTCTCCATATTTGCCAAACTGCGAATTAATAATTTTGGCAGATTGGTAATAGGACAACGCACCAAGAGAGAGCAGAGGAATCAGAGTGACGATGAGAAAACAGAAGAGCAGCTTGGTCCGTATACTGCGGTAGGAACCAGAGAAAATACGTTTATTAAGCTGCCTGATCCACTGGACGTTCATAAACGATTTCCCCTCTCGCTATAACTATATCTACCTGCATTCTAGCATGGACAGATAGTCTATAGAAGAATCCAATCATTTCATGGTAACGCTTTCAAATTACTATGTGCAAATAAAATTTTTCGGAGAAACGGGAAAAGCACCTCCCCGGAAAGCTGTTTAAAACAGCAGCCGAAGACGTGCATTATTCGTTTTAGGTTGTGTACTCGTGCCCAAGGATCAGGAACACGCTTGATGTCCATGTGAATGCCCTGTCACGTAGGCCTTCACCAGTCAGTGCGTCGAAATTCTCTGCCATACCACTCCGGCTAAGCATATTGCAGAAGCGGCGTGATACTTCCTGAGCAAGCTCCAGGTCACCAGCTGCGGCTACGCCCTCCACGAGCAGCATGGTCGAGGGTGCCCAGATCGGTCCGCGCCAGTACCCGTCTGGTATATAGTAAGGGCTGCTTATGCTCTCGGTCGCCCAACCATTTTCCGTCAGGAAGCGATTCTCCTCCCCGAGTCCTTTCAGAAGAACATCTCTGATTGGTTCCGGCAGGCGTTTACCAAGTAGAATCGGAACGAATAACAGCAGACTGTCTCCAGCTGAAGGCTCATGTGTACCTGAACGTAAGGAGATAAATCTTCCATCTTTCCAGAAGTGGCTGATCATCTTCTCCAATGTATTATCCGCCAGCTTTCTCCATTCAGAGGATTCCTCTGTAAGCCCAAGCAACCCAGCAATTTCAGCAAGAAGCTCTGTCTGGATAATCAGAAAGGCAGCTAAATCCGGACTTTCTACGGGAATTCCATTATTAAATGCTGTACTGTTATCCCAGCCGGAATCATTACCGTGGTTATATTGGGGAATCCCATCACCATCATCATCACGATACCGGAACCACCATTTCGTCCACTTGGACAATGGACCATACACTTCACGAAGCTGCGCCTCGCGGATATAGTCCGTACGTTTCATCATCCAGGCCAGTGTCCATCCATGAATAGGAGGCTTGTTGCAGTTCCAAAGTTCATATTTATCGTTCACAAAGTCAGGAATCAAGCCACTCTCATCTTGCCGATCAAAAAAGATCATGAATTGGTCCCATGCAAGCTTTGGATCATGACGAACAAGCGCCATAGCATTGAAGCAGTGGTCCCAGCTCCATATATTCGTCATCCAGTTCTTCGACATATACATGGCAGGACGCGTCAGGCATCCCTCCGCTGGAACAAGGCAAGACCAAGTAATGTAAGCCGCGAGCTCCCGTGCATCCTGCCAGCGATCAGGGATCGCAAGACTACTGTCAAGCCACTGGTTAAATTCAGTACGGATCGCCTCTACGTCATCATCAAAGGACTCCCATTTTGGCCGCGGCTCCCATACTGTGCGGAACTCCTCAACGGCAAACTCCGCCGTATTTGTGTCCATATCCACGGTGAACTCTGCAATCACTCGTGAGCTCTTGATCTTATCCCACGGCACTTCCATCTTCATTCCGCCCACAAGTCCAGTCAGCATAAAACGGCATTCATGGGTAAAGCTGTTCACTTCCCAGCTGTTCTTATTCACTTCATATGCATAATCATAGGCTGCCGGGATAAAGGTTAGCCGGACCCCGCAGCCTATTGATCGGAATCGGACGGTATGACTATCCGAAATACAGATTTCGGCAAAGATCGGCGTCACTGGTGAATTCAGCCGGACGATTTCGGGAGAAGCTTCTGTCGTGAATGGAATCGTCTGATTCTGCTGATCCAACAGTTCAATGCGGAACGCCTCACCAAATTTATCATCTCCACCCCGCACAGTTCGTAGGTAGAGGCCCTGCTGTCTATTCTTGCTTTCAGGCAGAAGAGAGACCGCAAGGAACGATTCTCTGCGGCTGAAAGGTACAAAGTTCAGGTCAAATTTCATAATGCTCCTCCTTCAATAAGGAATAATACGCTTTCATTGTAAACCGCTGCTCAAGGAACAGGAACGTCCAGGTGTCTTCACTAAAGAGGGGAATTTGTTGGCAATGGATAATTCGGGTGGTTATAGGTGTCTTTTTGTTAGAGGATTGGGGGAGGAAGTGTTAGATTATAAAAAAATAGCTGACCAACTGGAATTATTTCTGAGGTTAGATGGAATGGAAAGAGCCCATGAATTAGGCCGTATTAGACCTTTTCATGGGCTCTTGTCTTTTTTTATCATTGGATTGAATAGTTAAAATATAAGTTCATTATGCATGTTGAATCATTTCACTGCATTTCGATCCGGTAACTGACTCAGATAACTGTTGGATAAGTGTAGAAGGTCCAATGCCCGTTCGTACTGTTCCTTCGTAACATATTCGGAAGCGGTCGATTTCTCGTTCCCTTCAGTTGGCATGACGGATGCCGGTTCTGCGGGTTCATCCTTCAGACTGTTCGAATGCGTCTCCTGATCACGATCTGCCGAAACGAAATCCTGTCTCCCGGTATCGGCAAGAGAGTAATGCGTACCATCACCGTATCCCGTTTCTGGAACGAACAGTGAAGCATCGTTTAATACGGAACCGGAGGGCAGATAATAGCGCTCTGGCAGCAGATTATTTCCTTCACGCAGCAAATCCTGCCCAAAATACAGTTGGTTCTGGAGAGAGGCACCGGTTAACCCGGCGATCGTTGGCAGAATATCCACCTGTCCTCCGATCTGCTCCAGCTGAGCTGCCGGCGTGATGCCAGGAGCCGTTACAATCAGTGGAATATTAATCATGTCTGCGGACGTGTACTCCCGACCGTAGATTTCCTGCATGAGTTTCTCATCGGTCCGATCCAGTGAGTAGATAGGCAGACCCAGATGGTCACCGTAAACAACAAGCAAGCTATTTTCCCATAATCCACGTTCTTTCAGTCCCTCAATAAATTGCCCCACCGCCTGATCGGCATAATGCTGGGATACAAGATAATCCCCAGGCAACGTATTATTGAACCGTTCTGGCAGCGTCAGACTGACCTTATCTTCTGGTAAATGGTAAGGGTGATGCGCCGACATGGAAATAATTTGTGCATAGAAGGGTGACCCTGTGTCCTGCATGGCCTCGAGTTTATCAAGTGTCTTGCTGTACAACACCTCATCCGATGCTGAGAAGGCGATGGAATCCTGTGTTCCGAAATATTTAATATCATAATAATGGTCGAATCCAAGCGCCTTGTATAACTGATCGCGATTCCAGAAGTGCACATCATTCGTATGGAATGTGGCTGTCTGGTAACCGTTCTCGGACATTAGTCTTGGCAGACTTGGCAGCTCCTTATTGGCATAGACGGTAGTTGCGGCTCCGTTGGGTGGTGTGTAAAACGATGTATTCACCACAAACTCGGCATCCGACGTATTTCCTTGTCCCACTTGCTGGTAAAAGTTGGGGAAATACAGGCTTTGTCCGGCCAGCTCATTCAGATGGGGTGTAACTTCCTGTCCGTCCACCTGCAATCCGATCAGAAAGTTCTGGAATGATTCGAGCTGGAGGACAATGACGTTGCGCCCCTTGGCTGCGCCCTGCTCCACAACAGAAGGTAATGCGGTCGTTTGTTTAATTTCGTCGATATGATTCTGATCAATTTGATCAAGGGGCACAGGTTTATCCGGCCGATCCGCCAGGATGGTGTATGCTTCATATCCGAGAATCCCCATTTGCTCCGCTTGTGTGATCTCGCTCATGCTTGCGCGATTGGGGTATATATTGAGCATGCACAGTACCATCGACAGGATCAGAATGACCGAGGCAATTCGTCTTCTGGCGCTTCGTTCAAGCGGCACTCTGCCTGGACGTTCAGTCCCGCCGAGCTTGATCCGGCGACGGATCAATATCCCTGCGATAACCAGAATATCTGCAAAAATAAACAAATAATACGGATCAAGCAAAGAGAACATGCTGCTCTTGACCGAAGTTACCTGATTAACCTGTGCGAGCGCGTGATAATTGACGATAACACCATAATATTTGTAGTACATGATGGCTGCGAAGAAGATGCCCGATAGCACCAGATTTAGTCCGAGATATAGCCACATCCGGCGTTTGGCTGCGAACCACTCAATCAGACAGAAGCAGATCCAGATCAGCGGCAACTCTGTCAGCAGCGGTTTCCAGACGGGGATGTCATCGAAGATCACAATCCAGGCCAGAGAGCTTTTGATCATCATAATAACGGTGAACACTATAAACGGTCCGCTTAGAAACCGGGTGAGTGAATTGCGTGACAAGATACCGCCTTCCTTCCTTTCCGAAGTTTCATTTAACAAGTATTATGCTATCTCATGGCATGTCGTGTCAAAAGTAACGAACTTCTTAATTGCTTGCATTTTGCAATTATTGTGGAAAAAAGAAAGGTCAGCTCGGGTTCATTCAGGACATAGCATATCCAAAAAAGCCCCTTCCTATTAAGAAAGAGGCGGGAAGGGCTGTCATTTTGAAGTGCAAATGAACCTGCCCAAAGCATGATCGAAATACATTTGAAACTTGTACATCGTGGCGCACCGTATCAGGTTTGCTCCCCGTTCATTTACTCTATGGTGAATGTCGTGACGAATGATGGTCTTGGAAACATGGTGGGCTTCTGTGCTGTCAGCCCTTCACTACTGCTGCGGTTGCGGTGAGCATGGTTATAGGCTTGGGACTGCTGCCAGTTTTTGAAATGATCTTCGGACTGCCAAAGGGTAAGTACGACATACGTATCATCCTTCAGCGGACGAAGCACACGAATACCGACAAAACCGGGTTCGTCTTCCACTTTGCGTGCACGGTTTTTGAAGCGTTCTTCGAAGTCGTTCCGTCCATCTTCTGTTACGGGTATGTTGTTCAGAACAGCGTAACCGCCGCCTGTCCAGGAGCCTGCGGCATCGAAGGCCTCATATGCCGCTACGTTGTCATCGGACTCGATGTTCATCAGACGTTCTGTCGATTCAATGGCCAAACGAACCTGTTCCTCGCTGCGCAAAGTCAGATGCGGATATGCAGCAAGTGCATCCGGAATCGGTGAAGGGACCAAATAGATATACATAGAAGCTGCCTCCTTATTTACGTACATTCTTCCTCAAGATAGCATATGGGAGGGGGCGAGTCCAATCCGCTGACTGGCTGGTTTGAGCACGGCTTTTCGTGATAAAGTATAGAGACTACAAACAGAACGGGTGATCGCATGACAACCGCAATTCGAATATTAGTCAGGCCTTTGGTGGAATATGTGTACCGCAGTGGCAGCATACGTCCAGGGTTTCGCACCAATGCATCGATGCAGGAGGGAACCCGGATACACCAGCGGGTGCAGAAGGATTACACAGAAGAGGATCTGAAAGAAGTGGTTCTCGAAGTGGAGCTGCAGCATGGAGACTTGACCTACGTGGTGGAGGGACGTTGTGACGGGCTGATTCGTCTGGATGGTCAGCTGACGGTGGATGAGATCAAATCCACTGCGGGAAATCTGGACGATCTGGGCGATGGAGCCCCGGTACACTGGGCTCAAGCCATGATGTATGCCTATATGTACGCGGTTCAGCATGATGAACCCCGTATGCAGGTACAGCTTACGTACGTGCACACAGTGAACAATGAAGAAAGACGTTTTCGGCGGATGCTGGAACGGCAGGAGCTTGAACAGTTTGCAGCAGAGCTGGTTGCTGGTTATGCGCCATATGCTGAGATGATTGTGGCTTATGAAGAGAAGCGCGATATAAGCGTGCGAGAACTGCCTTTTCCTTTTCGCAAATACAGGGAGGGACAGCGCAAGCTGGCAGGAGCGGTATATAAGACGATTCGCGAGGGGCAGGGACTGATGGCGAAGGCGCCAACGGGTATTGGTAAAACGATGTCGGTACTCTTTCCCACCGTCAAGGCGATTGGTGAAGGGGAAGCCAAACGATTGTTCTATCTGACCGCAAGAACGACGACGCGTGTTGCGGCAGAAGAGGCTTTTGCCCGGATGCAGGCGGAAGGGTTGAAGATGCATGTGATCAGTCTGACCGCGAAGGACAAGATATGTTTTAAGGAAGAGGAAGCCTGTGATACGGGACAATGTGGCATGTGTGAAGGATACTATGACCGTATTAATGGAGCTGTGCTGGATATGCTGGAGCATGAAACGTTGATGACACGCCCGGTTATTGAACAGTACGCGCGCAAGCATCGGGTGTGTCCGTTTGAATTTTCACTGGATGCTGCGTATGCAGCCGATGCGGTGATCTGCGACTATAACTATATTTTCGATCCGCGCATCTCTCTCAAACGCATGTTGGAGGAGCAGAAGCGCAAGACGGTTCTACTGGTCGATGAGGCCCATAATCTGGTCGATCGGGGCCGAATGATGTTTTCGGCAGAGCTGGAGAAGGCGGTCTTTCTGGATGTCAAAAGGGAATTCCAGACGCTGGGCAGCAGTGTGACCGCTGCTAAAGCCATTGCTGATCGTACGGGTGCCATCGATAAATATTTGATCACGCTTCGCAAGAATGGCGGGGAAGAGGGCAAATTGCTGCAGCAAGAGGCGCCAGAGGAGCTGATTGAACTGCTGGAGCCTTTTGTCATGGTTGCGGAGCAATGCCTTGTTGAAGGCGGTTCGGGAAATGCGGAGACGGATGAATTGCTGCTGGAAGCCTATTTCACCGCACAGAATTTCCTGCGCATTGCCAAGCTGTACGATGAACGCTTCATTACCTATGCTGAATGTGTGCGAAGTGAAGTACGAGTGAAGCTGTTCTGCCTTGATCCATCCGTGCTGCTGCGACAGACTGCCAAAGGGTTCCGTTCCACGATTCATTTCTCTGCGACATTGTCACCCCTTGGTTATTACCGGGATATGCTAGGTGCGGAGGAAGAAGATTATACTTTGCGTATTCCTTCGCCTTTCCAGCGGGAGCAGCTGGATGTGAGATTGCTGCCATTATCGATTCGCTATCGGGACCGTGAACGTTCCAGACAGCCTATTGCCAATATGCTGCGCCAGTTGGTTGCCGAGTGGCCCCATAGCAACCTTCTTGTCTTCTTCCCTTCCTATCCGTATATGCGAGAAGTACATGGGACCTATATGGAACAGCCGGGGGAGGCAGAAGTCGTGATGCAGGAGCAGGGTATGAGTGAAGAGGAACGGGAGGCGTTTCTGAACGCGTTCCAGCCCCATCCTGAACGAACACGATTGGTGTTTGCCGTTATGGGCGGTGTGTTTTCCGAAGGTGTAGATCTGCCGGGTGATCGTCTGAATGGAGTTGTGGTCGTCGGGGCCGGACTTCCCCAGATTGGTCTGGAGAACAACGTACTCCGCGATTATTATAGTCGGACAGGGAGAAACGGATTTAACTATGCCTATGTTTTCCCCGGCATGAACAAGGTACTGCAGGCAGGGGGAAGGCTGATTCGTACGGAAGAGGACAAGGGCGTTTTGGTGCTGGTAGATGATCGTTTCACTGAGGAGCCATATCGTTCATTGCTGCCTGAGGAATGGCTGGACTACACACGGATTTCACCCCAATAATTCATGATATTTATATGAATTGAACTAAACATTTACACGAGAACGGAGAGGGCAGAAATAACCTGAAGAAGCGAAGCTACAAGCTTTCTGTAAGAAAGCTACTTCGGAAGCAAAGGCTTCGCCTTTATCCCCGGATTTTCCCCCTTGAAAAAGGAATCCAAAAAATCTGGGGATAACAGCGATCAGAGGGTTGTTCTGTCATCGGAGTGGCAAGTGTAAATATTCTTTAGTTCGATTTATAGCCAAAGAACAACCGCGAATTTTTCAGCTTTCTTTTCTGTGCATGATTGAAGCATAGGCCGAAAAGGGTATTACTTGGATAGCATACGAAGAACGAACAAGGACGATAGAGATCCGTGCCATGGTCCGCTTCGAAAGCAATCAAGGAGGTCGGTTGGGAATGAAGAGAAATCATACGATGATGCAATTTTTTGAATGGCACCTGGCCGCAGACGGAAACCACTGGAAGCGATTAGCTGAAATGGCGCCAGAGCTGAAAGCCAAAGGCTTCGACTCCGTGTGGGTGCCTCCGGTGACCAAAGCCGTATCTGCCGAGGATACCGGTTATGGCGTCTATGACCTGTACGATCTGGGCGAATTTGACCAGAAGGGCAGCGTACGCACCAAATATGGCACCAAGCAGGAACTGGTCGAGGCGATTGCCGAGTGCCAGAAGAATGGTGTTGCCGTTTATGTGGATCTGGTAATGAACCATAAGGCCGGTGCGGATGAAACGGAAGTCTTCAAGGTGATTGAGGTCGATCCCAATGATCGATTGAAGGAAATCTCCAAACCGTTCGAGATTGAGGGCTGGACAAAATTCACTTTTCCGGGCCGCGGGGATCAATATTCCTCTTTCAAATGGAACGCTGAACACTTCAATGGCACTGACTATGATGCCAAGGAAGAACGGAGTGGTGTGTTCCGCATTGCATGGGAGAACAAGAACTGGAATCAAAACGTCGACGATGAGTTCGGCAACTATGACTACCTGATGTTCGCCAATATTGATTACAATCACCCGGATGTCCGGCAGGAAATGCTCCAATGGGGAAAATGGCTCATCGATACACTGCAATGCAGCGGTTTTCGTCTGGATGCGATCAAACACATCAACCACGAATTCATTAAGGAATTCGCTGCTGAGATGCTCCGCAAACGGGGGCAGGATTTCTACATTGTAGGGGAGTTCTGGAACTCCAATCTCGATGCATGCCGTGAATTTCTGGATACGGTGGACTATCAGATTGATCTGTTCGATGTGTCCTTGCATTATAAACTTCATGAAGCCTCTCTGGCTGGCCGGGACTTCGATCTTTCCAAAATTTTTGATGATACCCTGGTGCAGACGCACCCAACGCATGCCGTAACGTTTGTTGATAACCATGATTCCCAGCCGCATGAAGCGCTGGAATCCTGGGTGGCCGATTGGTTCAAGCCGAGTGCATATGCGCTGACTCTGTTGCGTCGTGACGGTTACCCTGTAGTCTTTTACGGTGATTACTACGGCATTGGGGGTCCCGAACCTGTTGATGGCAAGAAGGACATTCTGGACATTCTGATGTCCGCCCGTTACGACAAAGCGTATGGAGAGCAGGAGGATTACTTCGACCACGCGAACACGATTGGATGGGTACGTCGTGGGGTGGAAGAAATCGAAGGCTCCGGTTGTGCAGTAGTTATCTCAAATGGTGATGATGGTGAGAAAAGGATGTTTGTTGGCGAACACCGCGCAGGCGAAGTCTGGACCGATCTGACGCACAGCTGTGAAGATAGCATTACCATTGAGAAAGATGGCTGGGCTACCTTTCATGTATGTGGCGGGGGTGTTTCCGTATGGGCTCTTCCGGATCAGGGTGAGGAATCTGCCGCTCAATAGAACGCTGAGGGTCATTAAGTTTTCATATAGACTAGTAAACCACCTGAACTGGCAATCATCTGCCAGACAGGTGGTTTTTTATGTTAAGTGGACTATCTTTTTCGTGTTATCCTTATATGGAATAATAAACCAATATATTGATTACTCTAACATCGATTAGTGATCGTCTTAGATAGATCATACCGAGGGGGAATTCGGGTGAGTAGATTACTACACTTGGGGTTGTGGCTGCTTGTGATGGCGATTTGTCTGGGGGCTTGCAGTTTCGGAACAAACAAGGGGCCGAGGGGGGAACCGAAGCGAACGGATGATTATACGCTGAATACCGAGCGAAGGGATTTGACCCAGCGTTTGCTGAAAAACCCGGATTCCTTTCAGAAGCGTTTGCCAGATGATTATAGCTTGACTGCTACTGTTAGAGTTAATCATGAATCTGATCTGGACCGCATTATATATGAGATTTCTGTTAAAGAGGCCCGGGTACCAATGGTCAATGTGATACAGTCTTTTACACTTGATCCCTCCTTAATAAATAGCATTAACGCCACAGAGCTCCTTAATTCCAATGCGGGAAACACGCACGAGACTACTCTGGGTCCTGGAAAAGAACCGTTGGGATTGAGTTTAGGCAGAGATTATATTTTGAAGCCAAAGGCGGAGATTCACAGCAATATCATTAAAACCTATCAGGATATGTATATCAAAATTTCCTACGGACCAAATGATCAGCGAACGGAAGATTACATTCATGTTAAAGCTGAGCCATCTCCTGAAACTATTGAATATATGAAGTCATGGAAAGAAGATCAATAAAAAGGCAGCACCCGAAACTCCTTCAAAGGAAACTGAATGGATGCTGCCTCTTCATTTCGGAGCTACATATGGCTCAATTCGCGTGTTACACTCCCAATTCAAATGACTCCAGCGTGCCCGCCATTCTTAGATCATGCTCTTGATTGAATTGAGTCCGCTTGTCCGCATCGGCGTATTCATCATGATAATGCATGAGCACGGTTTTCTGTCTTATTTCGGCAGGCAGCTGTTGCAGATCTTTTAGTGAGGTGTGGGATTTGATCACCAGATCATGCATATGACATTCATGGAAAATTAGCTGTACGTCTGCGGAGGCCTGCTGCACCCGTTCCTGATCCAGCGTGCTATCCGCGCTATAGTAGAAGTAGGGCTTCGCAAGCAGGCCATTGCTGATCATGCCCGGCACGTGTTGTGTTCGAAAAGTCTCAAACGTCACGCCCCCCAGCTCAAATGTGCCTCCATCCGGTAAAGGTACGATATCGTAATAGTCGCTCATCGTACGCTCCCCATCGGTTGTATAACGCATGCCTGGGGATAAAATATTCCATAACGGATCAACCAGCTCTTCGTGGATAAACAGACGTGGCTTGCGGTCGCCCACAATCTGTGAATAATATCCGAGCATTTGTACTCCGTTAATATGGTCTTCATGCAGATGGGTAATAAACACATTGTGAATATTCGTCATTGGAAACCCGTATTCTTTCAATGCTTTCGCATTCGACTCTGGAAAATCAATCACCAGATGGGTATCGCCGAATTCAGCCAGCATACTGTTGTGGTGCTGCTCTACGCTGAACATGTCTCCTGTACCGAGAAATGTAATTTTCATTGAATTCATCTCCTTCTCACAATCTTCAAATCAGTATAATTGCAATTAAAAACAGTATACCTTGTTCCAGGATATATGCCTAAATCAACCTTTTGTGATAACGCTATCATTTTATATTGAACTTTGTGGGCAAACAGTGTAGCGTAAAGATTGGGAAGTGAACCCATATGAACGTAAACTCACCTAAAGGGAGCGTGCGAGGCGAATGAAATCTTTTCTGGATGAACAATTTTTACTGCATAATGAAACGGCGATCAAGTTATATGAAGATTATGCGAAAGACATGCCGATTATTGACTATCATTGCCATCTCAGTCCACAGGAAATCTACGAGAATAAGACCTTTGGCAATATTACAGAGGCTTGGTTATACGGTGATCACTACAAATGGCGGCTGATGCGCGCAAACGGAATTGAGGAGCAATACATTACGGGAGGAGAAGGCGTAACGGATTACGATCGTTTTCTGGCGTATGCCAAAACCGTACCCATGATGATTGGTAACCCGCTGTACGCGTGGTCTCATCTGGAATTACAGCGTTATTTCGGTGTCTATGAAGTGTTGAATGAGACGAGCGCCCCCGCCATCTGGGAAAAAGTAAATGCAAAATTGAACAGTGCCGGGTTTGGTGCACGTGATCTCATTACCAAATCCAATGTCACCGTGGTATGCACAACCGATGATCCATGTGATTCCCTGGAATATCACCTGAAGATTCAGGAGATTGAAGGATTTGATACGGCCGTACTGCCTTCATTCCGCCCAGATAAAGGGCTCGAATTGAACCGGGATACCTTCTCGGAATGGGTGGGCAAGCTATCACAGGCAGCTGGAACGGCGATCTCCGATTATGATTCATTCCTTGCTGCCCTTGAATCACGGGTTGAGTTCTTCCATTCTGTAGGTGGCAGAGTATCGGATCATGCACTGGATTATGTACCTTTCGGTGTGGCTACACGAGAGGAAGCAGGGGCTATATTTGCCAAGGCTCTCGCGGGGCAGAAGGTTAGCCGTGAAGAAGAGGACAAGTACAAGACGGTAACGTTGACTTTCCTCGGCAAACTGTATGCAGATCGTGGCTGGGTGATGCAGTTCCATATTAATGCTGCCCGCAACAATAACAGTCGGATGTTCGCCCAGCTTGGCCCGGATACCGGATATGATGCGGTGAATGATACGCCACTTTCCTCGGCAGTCATCGGCCTATTGGATGCACTTGATCAGGAGCAGGCGTTGCCTAAAACCATTCTGTATTCCCTGAATCCTCGGGACAATGAAGTGCTCGCAGCGATTATGGGCAGCTTCCAGGGCGGTGGCATCCCAGGCAAAATACAGCTTGGTGCGGCTTGGTGGTTTAACGATACGAAGGACGGCATGCTGGCTCAAATGAAGGCGCTGGCGAATGTAGGTCTAATCAGCCGCTTTGTTGGCATGCTGACCGATTCCCGCAGTTTTCTCTCGTACACAAGACATGAGTATTTCCGTCGTCTGGTCTGCAACCTCATCGGTGAATGGGCCGAACAAGGCGAGGTACCGCATGATATGGAACTACTTGGACAGATCGTACAGGGCATTGCCTACAACAATGCGAAGGAGTATTTCCCTTTTGCATCCGCATTCAAAGCGGTCTCTGCTTCGCAGTCCTGATTCGTCTATATTGGGTTCGAAACCGTGGCTTTCAAGTCACGGTTTTTTGGTGTGAATTTGTTGTTTGACTTTCAATTTGCACAGGAATATACTTAGTACACCTAATTAATTGATTGGCTATTTAATTGGAATGCTATTTAATAGATATCCTATGATGTTGGGTCTCTATGGAATGATAATAAAAATAAGGGGGGGGACATTGATGACTGGTATAAATCCGGTCGCCCAGAAAGTTTTATACTCCATCATGCAGTTTAGTAAAGGCAAATGGAGACAGCATAAACCTCATGGGCGCAATCATAATGAAATTATGGTACTGGGCAGTTTGCTTCACGGCATGCATCCGGGAGAACGGTTGAACTGGAAGGACAATCCGCCTGATTTCAATGACACAATCCAATCGAATCATCCAGGACTGAAAGTATCGGAAATTAGTGCTTTATTACGCGTGAAATCACCGACGATTACTCCTGTCATTCGTGGGCTTGAGGACGAGGGACTGGTTAAGCGAACCATGGACCCGGAGGATCGCCGCGCAGTTCGCATTACGATTACTGAAGCAGGCCGTGAAATTATTCGGGCGGCTCATCAGGAGCGCATGGAGATTTTCAATAAGCTTGTTGAGCATCTGGGTGAGGAAGACAGTCTTCAATTAGCGGAGTTGTTAACCAAGGTGTACACCTTTTTTGATACACGAGTTTCTCAACAGACAGATACGTCTACAGAAGGAGATGATAAGCCATGATGAAACTGTTTCGCATGCTTAAGCCATACCGAATCCCCATTTTCTTCATATTGAGTCTGGTGCTGTTACAGTCATTAGCTGAACTGTACTTGCCGACCCTGATGGCGGATATCGTGAATCACGGTATAGTAAAAGGGGATGTGCCATATATTTGGCAGATTGGCGGCTGGATGCTGTTGATCGCGATTGCAGGTACAGCTTGTTCCATAACAGCCAGTTATCTTTCTTCCCGCACAGCGGGCGGATTTGCCAAAAAACTGCGCAGCAGAGTGTTCCGCCATGTGGAGAACTTTTCACTGCAGGAATTTGATAAATTGGGTACAGCCTCGCTGATTACCCGTACCACAAATGATATTACACAGGTTCAGAACGTATTAACAATGATGCTGCGCATGATGGTTATGGCTCCAATGATGTGTATCGGTGGTATCTTTATGGCAGTATCCCAGGATGCCAAATTATCGACCATCTTCCTGGTTGTTTTGCCTGTGCTGGCAGGAGCCATTGCACTGATTGGTGCGAAGGGTCTGCCTTTGTTCAAACAAATTCAGAAAAAGCTGGACCGACTCAACCTGGTCCTGCGTGAGCAATTAACAGGGATTCGTGTCGTTCGTTCCTTTAATCGTGGGGAACATGAACGTGCCCGCTTTAATGGAGCCAATACGGATCTGCGGGACGTTTCCATTAAAGTGAATGTGCTCATGGCGACATTAATGCCTGTCATGATGCTGGTGATGAACTTTTCGATGATTGCCATCCTTTATTTCGGTGGACAGCGTATCGACAGCGGGCATATGGATATCGGTTCATTAATTGCGTTTATTCAGTATGCGATGCAGATCATGTTCTCTCTCATTATGGTCTCCATTATCTTTGTCATGATTCCAAGAGCTTCAGCTTCGGCAGAGCGGATCAACGAAGTCTTGGATATGCAGCCGGATCTGAGTAACCCTGAGCAGCCTCGCAGCATGAGTGCACTGCAAGGTACGATCGAGTTCGATAACGTGACATTCCGTTACCCGGGTGCAGAAAATGCTGCATTGTCAGGCATTTCATTTACAGCACGTCCAGGTGAGACCACGGCCATTATTGGGGGTACGGGCTCAGGGAAATCTACATTGCTCAGTCTCATCCCACGTTTCTATGATGTAACGGAGGGCAGTGTACGGTTGAATGGAACAGATGTCCGTGAGCTTCGGCAGGAAGATCTGCGGGCCAAAATCGGCTTTGTACCGCAAAAGGCGGTCCTTTTCACCGGAACAATTGCGGAGAATATCCGCCACGGGAAGGATGACGCCACGATGGAGGAAATTGTTCATGCCGCTCAAACGGCCCAGGCAGAGAACTTCATTACGGAAATGAAAGACGGTTACGATAGCGTCATTGCGCAGGGAGGCAACAACGTATCTGGTGGACAGAAGCAGCGTTTGTCCATTGCACGCGCACTTGTACGCCGTCCGGAAGTATATATTTTTGACGACAGCTTCTCGGCTCTCGATTTCAAAACGGATGCCAAGCTTCGTGCTGCCCTGAAGTCCGAAACGACGGAAGCAGCAGTGCTTATTGTGGCACAGCGCGTAAGTACGGTTATGAATGCCGATCGCATTCTGGTTATGGATGAAGGACGGATTGTCGGTTCAGGAACACATAAAGAGCTGCTGGAGCACAATGAAGTGTATCGCGAGATTGTATCCTCCCAGCTGACAGAGGAGGAGATCGCATGAGTGAACGTACAGAACGCAAGTCACCTCGTCCCCCTGGCGGACCGGGTCATCCGGGAGGCGGAATGGGCATGCGGCCTCCGGTGGAAAAAGCGAAGGATTTCAAAGGTACACTGCGCCGCTTGATGCGGTATCTTCAGCCCCACAGCTATCGTTTGCTGGGTGTGCTGGTCGCAGCCATTCTAAGCACCGTGTTCAGCATCATCAGTCCGAAGGTCATGGCGGAAGGAACGGATATTCTAAGCCAAGGCGCTATTGCCATCCTTCGGGGTGTGCAGGGGGCCGGAATTGATTTTCCTGCGTTGATGAAAGTATTGTATCTGCTGGTGGGGCTCTATCTGTTTAGTGCAGCTTTCATGTACATCCAGCAGTACCTGATGGCTGGTGTAGCTCAGCGAGTTGTGTATGACATGCGTGAGCAGATCAGTGCCAAGGTTGGGCGTCTGCCACTGAAATATTTTGACTCCCGTACCCACGGAGAAACATTAAGCCGGGCAACAAACGATGTGGACAATATCAGTAATACACTCCAGCAAAGTTTGGCGCAGTTCATTACGTCTGTCGTCACCATTGTCGGGGTTATCATCATGATGCTGACGATTAGTCCATGGATGACTCTTATTACCATTTTGACACTGCCGTTAAGTGTAGTTGTTGTTATGCTGGTGGCATCCCGTTCGCAAAAACACTTTGCCGGCCAGCAGAAATCACTTGGTGAATTGAATGGTCATGTTGAGGAAATGTACACCGGACACAAGGTGGTTAAAGCCTTTGGCCGGGAAGAACATTCGGTAGAGCAGTTCGAAAAAGTCAACGAAGAACTGTATGAGTCCGGTTGGAAAGCCCAGTTTATCTCGGGTATTATCATGCCACTGATGACGTTTGTAGGTAACATTGGTTACGTGCTGATCTGTGTGGTCGGCGGGATCTTTGTTACGCGTGGTGCCATCTCCATCGGGGATATTCTTGCATTCACTCAGTACTCCCGTCAGTTCACGCAGCCGATTAACCAGATTGCCAACATCTCAAATATCATTCAATCCACGATCGCTTCAGCGGAGCGGGTATTTGAATTGCTGGATGAAGAGGAAGAGGTTCCAGAGTCTTCGAAACCAGTACAATTGCAGCAACCACAGGGTGCGGTTGCATTCCACGGTGTGAATTTTGGATATAAAGCGGATGAGTTACTCATTCAAAATATGAATATTGATGTAAAACCGGGACAGACGGTAGCCATTGTCGGGCCGACTGGAGCGGGGAAAACCACGCTAATCAACCTCCTGATGCGTTTCTACGAAATTCAGGATGGCCAAATTACGATTGATGGCGTGAATATCGTGGACATGGAACGCGGCAAGCTACGCAGCCTGTTCGGGATGGTGCTTCAGGACACCTGGCTGTTTAACGGAACGATCCGTGACAACATTGCATACGGCCGAGAAGGTGCAACGGAAGAGGAAGTCATCAAGGCAGCCGATGCGGCCCATGCGGATCACTTCATTCGTACCTTGCCTGATGGATATGACACGGTGCTGAATGAAGAAGCATCGAACATTTCCCAAGGTCAGAAGCAATTGCTGACGATTGCAAGAGCGATTCTGGCGAATCCGGCCATTCTGATTCTGGATGAAGCCACGAGCAGTGTTGATACACGGACCGAAGTGTTCATCCAGAAAGCGATGAATGATCTGATGAAGGATCGCACCAGCTTTGTAATTGCCCACAGATTGTCCACCATTCGCGGAGCCGACCTGATTCTTGTCATGGATCATGGTAACGTAATTGAGCAGGGCAATCATGAGGAACTGATGGAGAAACAGGGCTTCTATGCTGATCTTTACAACAGTCAGTTTAGTGAGCAGCAGCCACAGGCAATCTGATCGCTGTCAGCGTTAAAAATAGCCGGGCACCCTCTGGGTGATCCCGGCTATTTGTCTGCCCAATGGTGTGATTTGTGGGCGGAGGCAGTGTGTATCATGCGATGCAGTGTACGGTGCAAGGTACGATGCAAGGTATGGTGTCTTGTCTCCCGACGCTAACGAATCGAGGACACCTTATATCGGGGAAAAGCGTGGAATGTCAAAGCTAACGAACTGGAGACACGCTAATTCGCAGAAGAGTAGTAAAAAAGCAGTGAAAGTCGCACCGAATGAGGAAATAAAGTGTCTGAGGTTCGTTACAACACAGGAATGGTGGAATTGGACGAAATAGAGCGTGCTCGATTCGTTAAACGTTTATCCACTGCTATAACGAATCATTTATTTATTTCTTGCTGATCGTCAGTCTCCTTCGCAGGTGCTTCTGCGTTGTCGCCGGATGACGTCTTTACTTCCAGCTTTGCATCTTCGTTTGACTCCTCAAGCGCAGAAGGTGCCGGCTCGCCCGGTATCAGTTCACGCTGCTCGATCATGCGTTTCACGACCTCATAACAGTCATCAACATGTTTGTTGCCGACATAACGCATGGCTGTGAAGCTGAGCGCGGCAGCCAATCCCTGCCCTGCAAACGGAACAAATTTGGCGACCGATTTGGTGGCTACGCGTATCCCGACTCTTTTCAGGACCTGTACCACCAATTCCTTGGTGACCATACGTCCGATGATTTTGCTTCCAATCGACATGACGAATCCGTAAATCATGGATTTGGTCTCAGGGTCCATACCATCGAGCTGCTTTTGAGATAATCCAAATTTATTATTTATGGCAGGCAATAGCTGCATGAGCATCCCAACATCGGCCAGTACGTCTGTACCGGGAAGAGGAACAAGTGTTGTACCAGCGGAAGCGGTAGCTCTCTTTTTGACCATGGTGCGGCATTCCTTGCGAACTTGCTCCAATTGTTCCAACGTTGCCGGAATCATAGGGAATCCCTCCATTCGTATATGGTATAGATATAACCGTTTTGAGTCGTTTTGAATGGTGTTTTCTACAGTAGAAATTGGTGACCTTGGCATATGAGTGTAAAGTAACCTTTTTTCTCAATCGTACGTCTAGTAAAAAAAGGAAATAAATATCGCTATGACAGGTATCTGAGTATTACGGATGAGGGGGGATTACGATGCATACAAGGTTAGGAGCGCTACTGGTATTATGTTGTATATGTGGGCTAATCATTACAAGCTGTTCGGCAAAGGAGGACCCGAATAAGATGCAATTCAATTCGGATCAGGAGCTATCCGAGTCAGAACGAAATGCTGCTCTGAAAGAGAACGAGCCCGAAAGAATCCAAGCGATGAATACCATGGGGCTGCACATCCTTCAACAGATGAGCGCCAAAGAGAAGGGTGACGGAAATAATCTGCTGATCTCCCCTTACAGCATTTCGGCGGCGATTGGCATGGCCTATAACGGTAGCGTAGGTGAGACTAGGCAAGAGATGGCGGAGGTGATGGGTTGGTCGGGGCTAGAAATGGAGCGAGTGAATGCTTCTCAGGCTGCTTTACAGCAGTTGTTGACCCATCCGGGTAATGGAATTGAGATTGGCATCGCCAACTCTATGTGGATGAAGGACGGAATTCCGGTAGAGGAAACGTACAAAACTACCATACAGCAAGCTTATGAAGCTGAGCTCAGGACACTCAATGGACAACCAACACAAGCAAAAGAAGAGATCAATCAATGGGTGAAGCAGCACACCGAAGGCATGATTCCAAACTTGATGCAGGAGCCGCCTGAAAAAGAAGCGCTGATGATTCTGGTGAATGCTATTGCATTTGATGGCAACTGGATGGATGAGTTTGACCCGGAGTACACGACGGACGACGAGTTCAAGCTGGCAAATGGAAAGGCACTATCTGTGCGGATGATGCATCAGAAGAAGCAGTTCCAATACTCGGAGAATGAGGACTGGCAGGCGGTTAGGCTTCCTTACGGAGAAGGACAGATGCATCTGCTCGTCGTCTTGCCGCGAGAGGGACGTACGCTGGATCAGGTTCAGCAGCAGTTGCTGGATGCTCCGAAACGGTTGGATGCTGGCTCTGAATACAGACTGGTTGAGCTGTCCTTGCCGCTTTTTCGTGCGGAGTATGGCGTGAACCTGAGAGAAACGCTGCAACAGATGGGTATGGAAATGGCCTTTGACCCTTATGCTGCTAATTTCACGGGAATGATTTCTCCCGGGCCGAACTTGCAGGCATACATTGGTCAGATACAGCATCGCGCCGTGATGGAGGTTAACGAGCAAGGTACCGTAGCCGCTGCTGCAACAATGGTGGGAATGGAGGCTGGAAGTGCTCCACCAACAGATCCGGTGAAGATGAATGTGAATCGTCCATTTATGGTCGCTGTAGTAGATGAGGCTACAGGCGCATGGGTGTTTGCTGGATCTATTTACAACCCGGAACCACTTGAGGAGAATTAAGCGCAGTGAAGGCATTCCTTCCAAATCGTTCTTTCACTTGAATATAAAGACACCCGCCGAGCTTCGGTGCTGGCGGGTCATCTTTTCTAACCGGGGATGGTTGTGGATCCGCGGTTTTTTCTTTTTGAACAGGTAAATGGACTAATCGTTAGCTCTCCGCTACCTGATTGCTAGCAATACTGACGTGCCGTTCCCGGAATTCATCCTCAAGTATGCTCATCTGAATGGCATCGTGATATTGATGATTGTAAAACAAGGCATCTCGCCGTACACCTTCGCGTTGAAATCCGAGCTTCTCATATGTACGAATTGCACGCTGATTGAAGGCATACACTTCAAGCTCGATTCGGTGCAGGTTGCAGATACCAAAGCCATAGTCCAGCATAAGTAGCAGAGCCTCGCTTCCATAGCCTTTGCCTTGGTTTTCTGTGTTATCGATAGCGATCCGAATGTGCGCACTCCGATTTTTGGTATGCATGTCCATTAGGGCAATATCCCCGATGACCTGGTCATTTTCCTGCAAGGCAATTAGCAGCATTAGTCGCGAGTCATCTTGTGCCGCGTTTTCGATGTAACGTTCTACTTGGGAACGGGTGAAGCTGTTTTGTGTCCCGGTGAGTCTGCGCATCTCGGCGTCAAACAATCCGGGGAAATAGCCATCAACGTCTGTCGATTCAAAAGGACGCAGATAGATGCGCTTCGTTTCCATTAGACGTGGAATGCGTGGGGATGGTGTTGGTTGGGACATGGGTTTTTCCTCCTGTGAGTTCAAATTGCTGCCGAGACGCGAGACGATCGAGCAGATCGCCGCATTGGCAAAGGCCTGGAAAGATGTTTACTCCTTGTGAGCGGCTCCGTCCAAAAATAAAGCGACCAGCTCACGTGCCAGATCGGCAATCGTTTCATGCATGTCGCGCACGCCTTCTCGATTTGCCAGCATCAGCAAGGACGTGAATGCGTGAGCAAGCAGCATGGGATTGGCAGAACGTAAATATCCGCTATCCATCTCCCGTTTGAAGTGGGTGGCGAGGACTTCATAGATGCGGACCTCGGCTTCCCGGATCTGGGCCAGCTGATCTGCATCCAGATACGTATTGGCTTCACGCATCATGGTCTCGGTATCGACGTGGGATTGCTGCATCCGTCCTTCTGCGACTTTCTCCAGCCTCTCTTGCAATGTACCGGGTGCATCCATACGAAGAGCTGTTTGCTGCATACCCATGGCCATCATGTTGGTGATGGCGACGGTGAATAACTGAGGTTTGCTGGAAAAATGATAATAGATCGATGCTTTAGTCACACCGCATACCGAGGCAATTTGCTGAAGGGAGACGGGTTCATACCCGTATTCCATAAATAACCGCGAGGCGGTCATCAAAATTTTTGACTGGGCTGATGCCTGATCGGCACCGGCTTTGGGCCTGCCCGGCGAGCGGGGAGGGTTTGTTTTATTGCTCATGGCTGCATACCTCTTTACTTATTCATGTTGGCTGTACAAAAGTGTTCACAAAATTAGTATTTGCAATATTAACCTTCCGGTATATATAATTAAATCAATTATACTATGACCCGTGGTTCATTTCTATATTTATCACATAATAACGGCTTCATAGAACCAGAATAGGGAGATGAAGAGACAATGCAAGAAGGTTCGGGCTACGGCCGCTGGGTTGCCGGCAAACGAAGCAAATGGATTACACTGTTGGTATGGATCATCATCGCGGTTGTTCTTGGTGTGGTGTGGCCTGCTGTAGGTGACCGTGAAACGAATAACGCGCAGGATCTGAGTGAATCCAAGCCATCGGTGCAGGCGGCAGCAGTTGCCCTGAAAGAATTTCCCGGCGGCGAAGGCGTTCCTGCTCTCATCGTATGGCGTCAAGCCGGCGGGCTGACGGATGAACAGATCGAGAACATTCAAGCGTTAACGGAGCGACTGGATCAGGATCCGGTCGAGCAGCAGCAATCGGTGGTACCTCTATATCAAATGCCGCCACAGGCTCTGAAAGGTCAACTTTCGGAAGATGGAAGCACCTTGGTTATGCCGCTCTTTTTTAATAAGGAAGCTGATTCGTCACAGCTAAAGGAAGGCATTGAAGCACTGGAGCAGAAAACGAAAGATATTTTCGGTTCCGACCCATTTGACGTTGCCATCGATGATGCCAGCGCACTAAGTGCACGGGTGACAGGTCCGGTTGGGATATCGATTGATGCGAGCGGACTGTTCTCATCTGCGGATGTATCCTTGCTGATTGCAACCGTTGTGCTGGTACTTGTGCTGTTGCTGTTGATCTACCGTTCGCCAGTACTGGCGATTATCCCGATTATTGCGGTTGGGTTCGCTTATATGGTCACCAGTCCGATCCTCGGATTTATGGCGGATCAGGGCTGGATTACAGTGGACGCGCAGTCTATCTCTATTATGACGGTATTGTTATTCGGTGCAGGAACGGACTACTGCCTATTCATGATCTCCAGATTCCGTCAAATTCTCTATCATGAGCCGGATAAAAAGAAAGCACTCTTCCAGGCGATTACCGGATCGTCCGGTGCAATTGCCATGAGTGGATTTACAGTTGTAGCAGCGCTGCTGGTGCTGCTGTTCGCTGAATACGGTGCGTATCACCGTTTTGCCGTACCATTCAGTTTATCCATCTTCATCATGTTTATTGCGAGCCTGACCCTGGTTCCGGCATTGCTGGCGATCTTCGGTCGGGGTTCCTTCTATCCGTTTGTACCGCGTACACACGACATGGAAGTGGAGCGTGCCAAGAAAAAAGGCAAACCGGCTCCTGCACCGCGCAAAATCAAGGAAAGCTGGATTGGACGTACGGTGGTAACCAAACCTTGGACAGTTCTTGCGATTACGCTGGTGTTGTTGGGTGGGCTGGCTGCTTTCTCTAGCCAAATCAAATTCACGTATGACTTGCTATCATCCTTCCCCGAGAATGTGTCTTCTCGCGAAGGCTTTAAGGTCATTGGGGAACAGTTCTCGGAAGGTGAATTGGCTCCTGCCAAAGTAATTATCGACACCGAGGGCAAAGAAACGGATCTGAAACAGCGTCTGGAGTCGCTGGATTATGTAAGCAAGGTAGGTGAAGCGCAGCAGGGTGCCGAGAATGCGAACATCACTGCTTACGATGTAGAGTTCAATCTCAATCCATACTCCATGGAAGCGATGCAGCATATCCCGGATCTGCGGGCAACGGCTGAACAGGCGTTAACAGATGCAGGGATTACAGGTGTGGACAGCCATGTCTGGATCGACGGTCAGACGGCTGAGCAGTATGATATCGAAGTCACCGGAGAGCGCGATGCAAGCATCATTATTCCAGTCGTAATTGGGATGATCACGTTGCTGCTCCTGTTATATTTGCGCTCGGTTGTAGCGACGGCGTATCTGATTGCCACAGTAGTCCTGTCCTACTTCTCCGCACTGGGTCTGGGTTGGCTCATTATTCACTATGGACTGGGAGCAGACGCCATTCAGGGAGCGATTCCGCTGTATTCCTTCGTATTCCTCGTGGCGCTGGGTGAGGACTACAACATCTTCATGATCTCAAGCATCTGGCAAAAACGCAAAACGATGCCCCTTCGCCAAGCGATCAAGGAAGGTGTGGGCGAAACCGGGTCTGTTATTACTTCCGCAGGTCTGATTCTTGCAGGTACGTTTGCCGTACTGGCAACACTGCCGATTCAGGTGCTGGTGCAATTCGGTATCATCACGGCTGCGGGTGTTTTGCTCGATACGTTCCTCGTTCGACCATTTATGGTGCCTGCAATTACAGCTTTACTGGGCAAATGGGCTTTCTGGCCAGGCAAATATGCGCCTGTAGCAGAGAAGGCCAAAGACAAACAAAATCAATCCATGTAATCAATGGATGGATTCAGACAAGGACAGTGAGGCCACAAGCCTGCTGTCCTTGTCTTTTTACCATTTTCAATAGTTAGGTGGGGCAGCGAGGTCTGAGATGGAAGGTTAAACTGTAAAATATCCGTAGAATCAGGCGTGTTTCCTGCTTTCTTTGCGTGTGGAAGGTTTACGTAGCCAAGGGTTATGGGACATAATAGAGGTAACGTCAGCCACAGGCAGACGGACGGGATGAACATCAATGGGACAACCAGGGGGAAGGATGAAAACTAGCATGACGAATCAACTTAATGTGTATTTTAACCATGATGGCGGCGTGGATGACCTCGTATCGCTGTTCATGCTTCTGCAAATGGACAATGTAAATGTAACCGGTGTATCGGTTATTCCGGCAGACGGATATCTGGAGCCAGCTACAGATGCCAGCCGTAAAATTATCGATCGCTTCGGCACATATTCCGTAGAGGTATCAAAATCCAACTCCAGAGGGAAAAATCCATTTCCTGCGGCGTGGAGATTGCACTCCTTCTATGTAGATGCACTTCCAGTACTGAACGAATCCGGCAAAATGGAAGCTCCTCTGTCTGCCGTTCCGGCTCACCAGCATCTGATTGAGAAAGTGCGCAGCACCGAAGGCAAAACGCTGCTTCTGTTCACAGGACCGCTGACGGACCTCGCGCGTGCACTTGACGAAGCACCAGACATTGAAGAGAAAATCGACAAGCTGGTGTGGATGGGTGGTACGTTCGAAAGAGGGAACGTCGAAGAGCCTGAGCATGATGGTACAGCAGAATGGAACGTATTCTGGGACCCGGAAGCAGCTTACCGTGTATGGCAGAGCGGCATCCAGATTGATCTGGTTGCGCTCGAAAGTACGAATAAAGTACCTCTGACACCTGCTGTGCGTAACCGTTGGGCTGCAGAGCGTCGCTTCGAAGGCGTTGACTTCCTGGGCAACTGTTACGCAGGATGCCCGCCACTGGTGTACAGTGAAACGAATTCCACATACTACCTGTGGGATGTGCTGACTACAGCTTCGGTTGGGCGTGAGGACATCGTGAAGAAGAAAACGGTGAACTGTATCGTTATCCCGGATGGTCCAAGCCAAGGTCGTACAGTGGAACAAGCAGATGGACGTCCAGTACAGCTCGTGTATGATACTGATCCGGAAGCTTTCTTCACGTACATGACGGATTTGGGCAAAAAAGCTGCTCCGCAGCGCTACTAATTCAGGCAGCCGCGAGGCCAGCCTCCATTAAAGGTACAACAACAAAAAGCCGCAGGGAGAGTAGCCGGGATACCCCGGTTTCCGCCATGCGGCTTTGTTGATGTTACCCTGGTGCCTATTCAACTCGCCCCGCTCTACAACGAGATGGGTAATTTCTCGTGTTCAAATGTTGAAGCAATCAGCGGAAGTGCTCGTTACATCGTTCCACCGCCCTGACGAATGGAGGCAGGAATCTTCTCAGGCCCCTGATTAATATATTTATTAATAAAAGTACCTACTTTGGCATCATCGAACTGGTCCAGCTTCATGGTTTTGGTCCATGCCGTCACAACAACCTCACTGCCCTCGGGGATGTCCTTGTTCGGGACAGCGAGGATACCTGATCCAGCTTTGCGGAACTTGGCAAGGTATTTCAGATGCTCCTTCAGTTCATCACTTGCGTTCTCACGGTAATAAATGATGATATCCCCATGCTCCAGATTATGTACTAGGTAAGGATATCCGGGGAAATCGGTGTAAAATCCAAACTTGATATCATGCGGATTATGAGGTCCCGACGTCGGGATGGTCATCTCATATTGGATCGGTTCTTCCGTATGATCTGCCCCATAGTATTTATCGTCGGTCACGTCGATCGCAGCACCAGAATTCAGATCTGCAACATCATACTTGGTAAGTGCGCCCTGCATGAAGAAAAGAACAAAAGCAATGATCGCCACTCCCAGTAGTGCATGAGCAGCCAGGCGGATGGACCTGGATTTCTTTTTAATCACAGCTCGTTCATTCTTCTTCATATGTGCCAGTACAGACTTCTGGGTGCGTGAAGACCAGATATAAGCTGCAATGGAGAGCAATAGAACGACTGCACCGACGATAAGCCACAGGTAGGATGTGCCTGCTTCGTGCTCCATTTGCATATGATTCATATTCATATCGATTTTCTCTGCCTTTCTTAGTAAAATTGTATGAACATCACACTACATATCGTAGTGTTAATGACAATAATAAAAGTAATAGTCCGTGTGAGTATGAAGTGTTTTTTTTGCCTCCGATCCTTACGTAAAAAAGAACATACCTTTTACACTACACATTATAGTGTATAAAACGCAACGAGTGCAATCTGCGACGGTGTAAACACAAAAAAGACCCTCCTTGGAAAAGCAGGGAGAGTCTTCGTAAAAGCTTTTTGAACTAGATACTACATACGACCGTATGGAGAAAACATCAGGCTAATCATTCCAATGATCGTTCCGCCGATCAAGCGATATAACATATAAAATAAAACAACGTTGGCAATCAGCACGCTGTACATGCTGTCGATGGCTGCCTTGGTACGATTAAGCGGATACTGGAACAGCACCGCGTTAAGAGATACAAAGATAATTACATATGAAACAACAAGGAAGAAGATGGCGATGGAATACGAGATAACAATAAACAGGTTCGCCAGAACAAGCGACGCTATAGCAGGTACGAGTAATGTACCGAACTGGGCAACCAGTATTTTGGGACGAAACGTTATTTTTTCAATCTTCAATATGGCATAGATCAATGCGACAGCTACGACCAGAGAAATGGCGGTGAACAGCAACGGTCTGATAAACCCGCCAATGAACAATCCGTCCATTTCCATCCGGCTAAATGTGATCAAAACGTATGTAGAGGATAGAACTGCGATCAGAGCCATCGTAATCCAACCATTAAGTGAATGCTGTTCTCCAACGGTTTTCATGGTTTGATAAGGACGGGTGAGAACGCTAAGGAAATAGGATAGATACTGTTTGCTTACTTCTTTGGCTTGCTGAACTTTCTCATTTTGTACGATGTTGTTCCACTGATTGGTGTTGTTGTCTTCCGAAGACGTATGGCCGTCTGTGCTGGAAGAGTCAGATACGTGCTGTACAGGTCTGGGAGGAGAAGGTGTGCTGGATGAAACGGGAGTATGGGACGGTGCCGCCTGTGTGCTGGACCAACGGGTATATTCAGGTTCGGCAGCAGCAGAATGTTGATCCTGAGAAGTATTTGTATTAGGGGAGGAAGGGGTTAGATTAGAGCCGCACCTCTCGCAAAAACTGGCATTTCCATTTTCATGATTACATACTGGGCATTTCATGACATGAGCCTCCAATTTCATTAATTAAGATCATATAGACATTTTGTCTCATTTTAACGTTTGATGACGAAGTTTGTCTATGTTTTCAAAGGAAATAGTATCCGGTATTTTCCATATGAGTATGCGGCTAAACTGGTCCCTTATTTTCATATTGACATAAGTAAACGCTGGAATTATGATGTCATTACCGAAATTGATAATCATTATCATAAAATGAACGTTAATCCAAGCTTTGTACTCATCGACATAATATGTGCGGTGTACGTATAGGCAAATCAGTTTAACCAATAAGGAGTGTATCGTGTTGAAAAAAATATTGGCATTGCCGGCTGTTGTGCTGGCAACTTCGGTTTTACTCGCCGCTTGCGGCAACAATGAAGCAGCTTCGGACAAGCAGGGAGAAACGCCTGTTGCTCAAAGCGGAAATCAAACTTCCACAGAAACTGCAGTTGCAGCAGATCAGGAAGCGTCCGGGAACGATTATACAACCGCAGTGGATGGCTATCGCGCATTTGCAATCGAGCAGATTGATGAATTCGTGAAGCAAACGGAGAAGTTCACGGATGCAGTGAAAGCCGGTAATCTGGAGACTGCCAAATCATTATATGCACCAGCTCGTATGTATTATGAACGAATTGAACCGGTAGCCGAGGCGCTTGGGGATCTGGACCCGAATATCGACGCGCGTGACGGAGATGTGGAGGCAGCCGATTGGCGCGGATTCCACCGGATTGAGAAAGCACTTTGGGAAGATAAGACGACCGAAGGCATGACTGAGTTTGCGGATGCCTTGTTGAGTGATGCGAAGCTGCTGCGTGCCAAAGTTGAGACGATGGACATTGATGCAAGCCTGATGGTAACGGGTGCGGTAGAACTGCTGAATGAGGTTTCCTCCAGCAAGGTAACCGGTGAAGAGGAACGTTATTCCCATACGGATTTGTATGATTTTGCAGCAAATGTAGAGGGAGCACGCGAGATTTATAACCTGCTCAAGGATGATCTGGCTGCCAGGGACAAAGATCTGAATCAACAGATTGCGGACCGATTCGATGCACTCGAGAAAGAGCTTGCTCCATTCAAGGATGGAGACGGGTATGTTTCCTATGAGAAGCTGAAGGATGAGGACGTGAAAAAACTGAGCCAGAACCTGGATGCATTGGCCGAGCCACTGTCGAACATGGGACAGGTACTGGGAGTGTAGAACGATGACCGAGCAGAAAAAGGATTCGCTGAAAAAGCCGTTGTCACGGCGTGAAATGCTGAAGCTGACCGGTGTGGCCGGACTGGGTCTGCTCTTGGGTGGAGGCGGTGCTAGTGGTCTGATGGCGCTGGGCCGCAAAAGCAGTCCGGCGACATTGGGTGTGGACGTGAACACGCCGGACAAGGCACTGCCCTTCTATGGCAAGCACCAGGCGGGCATTATTACCCCGGCTCAGGATTTCATCTGCTTTGCCGCCTTTGATGTAACGGCGGGAAGTGCGGATGACCTTCGCCGCCTGTTCAAGAACTGGACGGCGGCTGCCGCTGCCATGGCCGCCGGAGAGATGATCGGCGAACATAATACAACGCTGAATACGCCGCCCACCGATACGGGTGAAGCGGCAGGCCTGACACCGTCACGAACTACGTTGACGTTTGGTGTGGGGCCCTCTTTGTTTGACGGGCGCTTCGGGCTGCAGGGCCGGAAGCCCAAGGGCCTGCGCGATCTCCCGGCATTCACCGGAGATGCGCTGGACCCGCAGTGGTGTGGTGGCGACCTGTGCGTACAAGTCTGCGCAGACGATATGCAGGTCGCCTTCCATGCCATCCGCAATCTCGCGCGCATCGCTCGCGGGCATGCGGTATTGCGCTGGACGCAGGAAGGCTTCCAGCGCACGGGCCGAGCTGACCCTGCGGGTGGAACACCGCGCAACTTGCTCGGCTTCAAGGATGGCACCGGCAATCCGGATACAACGGATGCGGTGCTGATGGACCAGACCGTCTGGGCGCAGCCGGCTGACGGTCCGGGGTGGATGGCCGGTGGCAGCTATATGGCCGTCCGCCGGGTTCGCATGCGTGTGGAGGTGTGGGACCGCTCCACACTGAAAGATCAGGAGGCGACTTTTGGACGCCACCGGGACAGCGGAGCGCCGCTCGGCAGCCGCGGCGAGTTCGATCCGGTAGATCTGAAGGCCAAATCCGCAGATGGACAGCCTGTCATTCCGGCAACGTCACATCTGCGTCTAGCGAAGGGTGATGGCAGCCAGCAGATTTTACGCCGCTCCTACTCGTATTCGAGTGGACTCGATGCCAAGACCGGACAGCTGGATGCAGGCTTGCTGTTCATTAGTTATCAACGGGATCTGGACAAGCAGTTTATTCCGATTCAGGAACGGCTGGCAAAGAACGATAAGCTGAACGAATATACCGTGCACACAGGCAGTGCTGTATTTGCCTGTTTCCCTGGGACTACCAATGGCGGATATATTGGGGACACCTTAATTTAATAAATAGCTATATAGATTGAACTAAACATTTACACGAGAACGTAGGGGACAGAAATAACCTGAAGAAGCGGAGCGTTCGCCTGAAAGCTTTCTGAAAGAAAGCTGCATCGGAAGCATACGCTTATCCCCGGATTTTTCCCGTTGAAAAATAGAAATAAAAAAATCTGGGGATAACGGCGATCGGAAGGTTGTTCTGTCATCGAAGTGGCAAGTGTAAATATTCTTTTGTTCAATTTATATAGATGGCAATGAACGGTTTCAGAGGAATGGGGAGGATGAAATGATGGGCAGGATCACAGAGCGGAAGGCGCAAAAGCGGCAGTACAAAGGAGGGCTTATGCGATCCTTGCTGATGCTGCTGGTGTTCCTGATGGTGGGGTCCGGGGTGATTCGTTTACTGGGTGTCCCACACGCTTCTGCCGAGGGGCTGCAAAACCATGAACTGTCTGTGCAAAAGCAACTGGATGGTCTATTGCCGCCTGTGGGCAGCGCCTTGGTTGAAGCGGGACAAGGCAAGCTGGCAGAAGCCACGAAGGACGTTGCCGAATTCCGGCAACTGTGGGATAGTGCCAGCACGTTGGAGCCGGAGCAGAACGCAGATCAGGTTGACACGGCCGTAAGTAGTGTAGGCGATGCCTTGTCCAAAGCGGAACAGGCACTGTCTGGCAATGATTCTGATGCAGCCAAGAAAGCGCTGGCCAATCTGGCCCGTGCGACCAATCAGTATATTGAGGCGTTTCAGGGTGCGGAAGAGAGCAGTGGCGCAGGCCGTAAAGCAGCCGAAAAGCTATTGCCGGATGCACGTAAAAGCTTGAGTGCAATGGAACAGGGTGACTGGACACAGGCAGAGCTTGCCTATAAACGGATCGTTACAGCCTGGAAAAGCACCGAAGCTCCGATCCGTCAGGATAATTTTGGTGTATACAGCCAGTTGGAGAAAGACATCAGCCTGGTTCGTATATCCATGCAGGCGGAGCCACGCAAGGAAGAGCAGGCAACAGAGCGTATGCAGGATCTGGTTACGTTGCTTACAGACTACAGTGCAGGGACGCTCAAGGAAGGGGAAGTTGAGGATGCGACGGCATCGTCAGGTGCTTCTTCATTGTCCGACCTGCTGAAATTGTTGGAGCAAATCCAGCAGCAAATTCAGGCGGGGGACACCACTTCTGCTGCAACGGGGTTGGAGCAGTTCATTGTGGCCTGGCCTTTGGTTGAAGGTCAGGTACAGATATCATCTCCGGCCTCATATACGGCCATTGAGAATGAAATGGCGGAAGCATCCGGATACGTTGTCTCGAACCCGCCAAACACGGCGAAGGCAGCCGAGATTGTATCCCGAATGATCAATCGTCTGGAGCCGTTAACGGCTAGCACCTCATATACGGCATGGGACGCGGCTTTGATCCTGCTTCGCGAAGGATTGGAGGCTATTCTGGTACTGGCTGCATTGCTAGCTTATGCCAAGAAGAGTGGAGAGTCTGCGGCCCGGCGCTGGATCTGGGCTGGAGCGGGTAGTGGTCTGCTGCTCAGCGCGGCGCTGGCCATTGTACTGTCGCTGACCCTGGCTGTGGCATCTTCGGGCAGCACACGGGAGATGATTGAGGGGTATACAGGGCTTGCAGCGGTTGTACTGATGTTGACGGTTGGACAATGGATGCATAGCAAATCGAATACCCGCTCCTGGAATAGCTATGTACAGCGACAGGTAGGCGGTGCACTGGCCCGGGGCAGTCTGTGGTCTCTCTTCGCTGTGGCGGGCCTCGCCATATTGCGTGAAGGTGCGGAGACAGCAATCTTTTATATCGGTATGGCGCCTGCAATTGAGACCTCGCAGATGTTGATTGGTATGGGAGCAGCGTTGCTCATCCTGATTATATTGGCTGTGGCGATCATTCAGTTCAGTGTACGTCTGCCTGTACGTTGGTTCTTCCTGACCGCTACGCTGCTGATTTATTATCTGGTCTTTCGATTCCTTGGTGAGAGCATTCATTCCCTTCAAGTCTCGGCAACGCTTGGTGCGCATGTCGCACCGAGTCTGCCGACGATTGGCTGGCTTGGCATGTATCCGACATGGGAGACATTCATCCCACAATTCGTTGTGCTGATTTTGATGATCTTCAACCTGATTCGTACGGAGGTACGTTCAGCGAAAGGAGCAGTCAGGGCATCCGTGTAACACGGAGCTGCAGATCCAGATCAGATCAACTGCGTCCTATTTGCGCCATATCATGAGTACACCATACAAAGGGCATCTATAAGTTCCTATAAAAAAGCCGTATCCTTCACGATCCATCGACGTGAAAGATACGGCTATTTATTTTTCAGGGGTCAATGAGATCAATTAAACGGTCTGTGGGTTGGCCCTCACGAGCGCAGGCGTGGACTCCCGTATGATCGGTTTGGTCACGATATGCGAGACCTGATAAGGCTGTGACGGATTGTCAATCCGGGATAACAGCATCTCCGCAGCCTTGATACCCATCTCGTTGCTGTAAATATGAACAGTCGTTAATGCAGGCTCAATAATTCGGGATTCAGGCGCGTTATCGAATCCGCATATGACAATATCCTGTGGTACGTTAACATTCCTCATTCTCAACGCCCTGATCAACTCAACTGCGATAAAGTCGTTGGCGCATACGTACGCATCAGGCAACGACTTCAGCTCTGCCACTCGCTCGTTCATCCAACCGGGCTTCGAGAAGAACAGGCGGTCATCATCCACAATGCATTGGGATAGATCGACCTGCAACCCCGCTTCCAGCATGGCCCGGTGATATCCTACCCAACGTTCATTGAAGCTTTTGCAATGATTGTAATCCCCGGCAAATCCAATATCTTTACAGCCGCTATCAATTAATTGTCGGGTTAATTGATATGTGCTGTGCTCGTTCTCCATCAACAGTAAGTCTGCGTGGAATTCCGGATAACATACGTTGGAAGCGCAGTCGATAAAGATCGTGGGAATTCCAAGATCAGTAATAAGCTGAGTATATTTCAAGTCGAATAACTCAATGCAAATGATGCCGTCCACGTTGGAAATATCAAAATTGTTGGGAAGTGTAAGCGAATCCTGATCGATCTCACGCACGATGTGGATGGAAAGATTGTACCCCTCTGCGCTGATTCTTTTCTCCAGACCACTGATCAACAACGAACCAAAGTGGGATGTATTGGGCAGATTTTCTGTTAACAGGGCAATATTGCCAGGGGTCTTGGTTACAACATACTCACTTTCCATATAAGCGAACTGTTTATATTTAAGTTCAATTGCTTTTTTAATTACACGATTACGTGTCTCATCAGGGATATTTCCGCTATCATTCAAGGCTTTGGAAGCCGTATTCCGAGAAATGCCCAAGGCATCCGCGATGTCCTGAATCGTGACTTTTTCTTTTGCCATTTAGTGCTTCACCTCTAATGATCAAATGGTCGTCCGCATTCTTATCTAAGTCAAATGTATAATAGATCGGAACAAATAGCAATCTCAATTTTACATATGCACAATTTACTTTACATTTATAAGTCGGATGATGCAGGTCTTTTATGTAGTCAGAAATCCCATTACAAATGATGATCAAGACGAAATGTCCTACTAACTATAACGATAAACGCAAATTAAAGAGGCTTGAATAAACGTTATATATGCAATTTAGTACACACTCAGAACTCAGTAAATATGCAAAATGTTATCAAATGCACAATTATTTTTTACATAATGTATTGACTAATGCCTAGATTACCTGCTAAATTGTAAATTATTAAATGAGCAATTGTAAATATTGAAAGCCCTTACTGCAAACAATTGTCAACTTCAGGAATGAACGGAGGTCATGTGTTGGATAACACGGTGGATACCCAAAAGGGTAAAGGAAGGGCGTTGAAAGAAAGGACAGCAACCGGCCATAGGATGCAGCAGTTCAAAAAGAATTATTTTTTGTATTTGTTACTCGCGCCAGCTCTGATCCTGACCCTTATCTTCAAATACATCCCGATGTACGGAGCCATTATCGCATTTAAGGATTTTAGTCCGATTAAAGGCATCATGGGCAGTGAATGGGTAGGCTTGAAGCATTTTGAGAAGTTTTTGGCTTCGCCTAATTTTGACGTCATTTTTATGAATACGCTTAAACTCAGCTTTTTTGGATTGATATTCAGCTTTCCGGTGCCCATTTTGCTTGCTCTCATGCTGAATCAGGTACGTAAAGCCGGTGTGAAGAAAAATATTCAATTGTTTCTGTATGCCCCGAACTTCATATCGGTTGTTGTCGTTGTGGGTATGCTGTTCATCTTTCTATCCCCAACAGGGCCGGTTAACCAATTCGCCACTTGGATTACCGGTCAACCGATCATGTTCATGTCCGAGCCTGAATATTTCCGCTGGATATACATTTTGTCGGATATTTGGACCGGAGCCGGTTGGGCTTCCATCATCTATGTCGCGGCTTTGGCCAATGTCGATCCGGAACTTCACAATGCGGCCAATCTGGATGGAGCGAATCTCATTCAGCGTATTCGCCACATCGATCTTCCGACGATTCGTCCGATTATGGCCATCGTATTTATTCTTGCCGCTGGTGGGATCATGTCCATTGGATTTGAGAAAGCCTACCTAATGCAGACGTCCATGAACTTGCCTTCCTCCGAGATCATTGCCACGTATGTCTACAAGGTGGGCTTGCAGTCCGGAGATTACGCATACTCTGCGGCGGTCGGATTGTTCAACTCGGTCATCAATGTGATATTGCTGGTTACGGTGAATCTGATCGTGAAGAAATTAAATGAAGGCGAAGGCCTCTATTAGGAAAGGAGTGTTACCCATGGTAGTCAAACATACGGGACTGGATCGTCTGATCCTCGCACTGAACGCGATCTTTCTTACCTGTGCTGTACTGGTTGTGGTTGTCCCCTTGATTTATATCGTTGTGGCCTCATTCATGGACCCGACCGTGCTGCTAAATCGCGGGCTGTCCTTCAATGTATCGGACTGGAGTCTGGATGGATATCAGATGATTTTGTCCAATCCGGCCATGATTCGAGGGTTTGCGAATGCGGTGCTGTACTCGGTTTCCTTTGCACTCGTGACGGTGACCGTCTCGATATTTGCAGGCTATGCACTGTCTGACGAAAGGCTGGCAGGGCGAGGGTTTTTCATGATTATATTTATCATTACGATGTTCTTCGGTGGCGGATTGATCCCTACCTATCTGCTTGTTCGCAATCTCGGCATGCTGGACACGGTGTGGGCCATTATTATTCCAGGTGCAGTCAACGTCTGGAACATCATTCTCTCCAGAACCTTTTTCAAAGGCGTACCGCGAGAACTGAAAGAAGCAGCCAATGTGGATGGCGCCTCCGAGATGAAGATTTTTTTCCAAATCGTTATTCCCTTGTCCAAACCCATTATTTTTGTACTCGCATTGTACGCGTTTGTAGGGCAGTGGAATTCCTATTTTGACGCCATGATCTATCTGGATAATCCCAACCTCCATCCGTTACAGCTCGTACTGCGCTCCATTCTGATTCAGAATCAGGCTGCACCAGGCATGATCAGTGATCAGCTTGCGATGGCGGAACTGAAACGGCTTTCAGAAATGATCAAATATTCAGCCATTGTCATTTCGAGTCTGCCACTCATCATCATGTATCCGTTCTTTCAGAAATATTTCGAAAAAGGTGTCATGGTAGGTTCACTCAAATAGTGAGCAGCCCTGAAATACAGCCAAGTTTCGTCCCAACACAATCCACGGAGGTCATTATCATGAAAAAAGTGAATAAGTCCAGAAAAGCCGCTACAACGGCATCCATCTCCATGCTGTCTGCCATGCTCCTGCTCTCGGCATGTGGTGGGGGTGGAGGTGGAGGTGGTGCAGCTAGTGAAGCCCAGTCCCCTGATGGCAAAGTGACATTGAATTTTATAACACAGAGTTCTCCGCTGGCCCCCGCTGATCCGAACGAGAAGTTGATTAACAAGAGACTTGAAGAGAAGACCAATGTGCATATCAACTGGAAAAACTATACGAGTGATGTGTTTGCGGAAAAAAGAAACCTGGCGGTAGCCAGTGGTGATTTGCCGGATGCCATTTTTGACGCAGGTTATGGAGATTATGATCTTCTGAAACTCGCGAAGGATGGAGCCATCATTCCACTGGAGGACATGATTGAGCAATACATGCCGAACCTGCAAAAGGTGCTGGAGGAAGCTCCCGAATACAAGAGCATGATTACGGCTCCAGACGGACATATTTATTCCTTCCCCTGGATTGAGGAGCTCGGAAGTGGCAAGCAGCGGATACAGGCGGTGGATGACTTGCCTTGGATCAACGTGGAGTGGCTGAACAAGCTTGGACTGAAGATGCCAACGACAACCGAAGAACTGAAACAAGTACTGATTGCGTTCAAAACCCAGGACCCCAACGGCAATGGCAAGGCCGACGAAATTCCGTTGTCCTTCATTAACAAGCCGGGCGGAGAAGATCTAACCTTTTTATTTGCGGCATTTGGACTCGGGGAGAACTGGGACCACACCGTGGTAACCAACGATGGAAAAGTGGTCTTTACTGCAGCGGATGAAGGCTACAAGGAAGCGGTCAAATACATTCACGAACTGGTTCAGGAAGGTCTGGTGGATGTGGAAGCGTATCAGCAGGATTGGAATACCTATCTGGCCAAGGGTAAAGACAACAAATATGGCATGTACTTCACTTGGGATAAGGCCAACATTACAGGCATGAATGATACCTATGATATTCTGCCTCCGGTTGCCGGGCCCAATGGAGAGATTAATGTTGCACGTACGAACGGTATAGGTCTCGACCGGGGACGCATGGTTGTTACGAGCAGCAATAAAAATCTGGAATCCACAGCGAAGTGGGTGGACCAATTGTACGACCCGCTCCAATCCGTACAGAACAACTGGGGAACTTATGGCGATGAGACGCAGCAGAATATTTTTGAATTGGATGAAGCCAAGGGCATGCTAAAGCATCTTCCGCTGGAAGGCGCTGCACCCGTTGAGCTCAGACAGAAAACGAGCATTGCAGGTCCGCTTGCCATTCTCGACAGCTACTATGACAAATACACGACTAAACCGGAAGATGCCGCATGGCGTATGGAGCTGCTCGACAAATATATGGTTCCACATATGAAAGCGGAAAACGTGTATCCAAGCGTGTTTTTCTCAATCGATGAACTCGACCGCCTCTCCACCATTGAGACAGATCTGTTCGCTTATGTGCTGCGTATGCGCACGGAATGGTATCAGAACGGGAAGATCGAGCAGGAGTGGGATGCTTATCTGAAAGAGCTGGATCGTCTTGGACTGCAAGAATGGCTTCAGATTAAACAAGCGGGATATGACCGCAATACTAAATAAAACAAACTGGATGAGGAGACTCTGCATTCTGCCATACATAGCCTCAGATTGCGGAGCGAAGCAAAGTCTCCTCTTCAACGGTTTGATCCAAAGGAGTAAACCATAATGTCTACAATCTCAACATCCGATTACCGGGGAATCTATCACTTCTCACCTAAGGAGAAGTGGATGAATGACCCCAATGGCATGGTGTTTTTCAAAGGCGAGTACCACTTGTTCTACCAGCATCATCCGTTTGGCACAACATGGGGACCTATGCATTGGGGACACGCGGTAACCAGGGACTTGGTTACTTGGGAAGAGCTGCCTATAGCTTTGGCGCCGGATGAACATGGCATGATATTCTCCGGCAGCGCTGTGGTGGATTGGAACAATACGTCCGGATTCTTTGATGATGAGCCAGGACTGGTGGCTATTTTCACCCATCATCAGGAGGTACCAGACCATCATCCGGTTCAGCGACAAAGCCTCGCTTATAGCAAGGACAGCGGCAGAACATGGATTAAGTACGAGGGCAATCCGGTACTGGAGCATGAGTCGTTCGTGGATTTCCGTGATCCCAAAGTTTTCTGGCATGAGCAGACCAAAGAATGGATTATGATTATTGCCTGTGGTCAAACGGTATGTCTGTACCATTCTCCCGATCTGAAGGACTGGACTCTGGGCAGTGAGTTCGGCACAGGAATCGGTTCGCATGATGGCGTCTGGGAGTGTCCTGATCTGTTCCCGCTGACTGTGGATGGAGATACGAGTCAGGAGAAATGGGTAATGCTCGTCAGCATTGGTGCAGATCCAGCCTTCAAGGAAGGCTCTAGAACGCAGTACTTCACTGGAGATTTTAATGGCACTACATTTGTTCCTGATGAAGCTTCCCATACCGTTCGCTGGCTTGACTATGGTCGGGATAACTACGCAGGGGTCAGTTGGTCCGACATTCCGGCAGAAGACGGCCGACGCCTGTTTATGGGTTGGATGAGTAACTGGATGTATGCCAACCAGACGCCAACCGAAGACTACCGCGGCGCGATGACTATCGTGAGAGAGCTGACATTGGAGACAAGGAACAGTAAAGTCGTGCTGATTCAGCGACCTGCGCGCGAGTTGGAACAGTTCCGCACGTCAGTATTATCCCTACAGGATGCTTCCATCAGCCAGATGAGTGAGCTGTTGAGCACTTTGCGCCTTGTAAATTATGAGATTCATGCGGAATGGGCTTCTGACCAATCTGTTCATTTTGCATTACGAAGTGGCATGGACTACGTAACGCTCGTAGGTGTGGATGCTAACCGGAATGAAGTGTATATCGATAGAAGTCGATCAGGCGTCGGCAGTTTCCATGAACATTTCCTGGGTCGCCATGGAGCTGAATTGAAAGCAGACGACGGCAAACAACATCTGCGTATCTTTGTGGATTACTCATCTGTAGAGGTATTTGCCAATGACGGGCAGGCGGTTATTACCGATCTGATCTATCCGGATGCGGGTTCCAAAGGTATCTCTGTGCAGTCCGGAAACAAGGATTTAGTATTTTCTTCGCTTCATATCTACGAACTATCCCCCATCCGAACTGAAGGTCAATCGGAATGAGCGCGGGGGGACAGTAAGATGCGTATAGGAGCCATAGAAGCGGGTGGAACGAAGTTTGTATGTGGTGTCGGTAACGAGCACGGGGAAATTGAAGGTCGGTGCAGCTTTCCAACGGAACATCCGGAGATCACACTGGCGAAGGTCATCGACTATTTCAGGGATAAAGGAGTGGCGGCGATTGGGATCGGTTCCTTTGGTCCAATTGATCTGCAACCGGATAGCCCCACCTATGGTTACATTACGACAACGCCCAAGCCAGGGTGGGAAAACTGCAATGTTATTGGAACATTGAAGCGCGAATTCCCGATCCCCTTTGGATGGGACACGGATGTGAATGCAGCGGCCCTTGGAGAAGTCACTTGGGGTGCAGCACAGGGACTGGACAACTGTGCGTATTATACGATCGGCACAGGTGTTGGGATTGGACTTGTAGCGGGAGGTAAACGTGTGCATGGATTGTTGCATCCAGAGGGTGGACACATCCGGACGAGACGACATCCGGAGGATCATTTTGCCGGATTATGCCCGTATCATGGCGATTGCCTGGAAGGGATGGCTGCGGGGCCAGCCATTCAGGCCCGCTGGCAGAGCCCTGGTAGCGAGCTGCCGCCAGACCACCCGGCATGGGAGATCGAATCCTTTTACATCGCGGAGTCCATCACGACGGCCATTCTGCTTCATTCTCCGCAAAAGGTGATCCTGGGCGGTGGTGTGATGCAGCAAAATCATCTGTTTCCCATGATCCGAGAGCAGGTCGCACGGAACCTGAACGGGTATGTGAATGCAGCTCCAATAACGCAACATATCGACCAATATATTGTCCAGCCGGGATTGGGCCAGCACGCAGGACTATGCGGTGCTCTCGCATTGGGTCTGGAGGCACTGGAACGTGTCACGTCATAGTGTTTGATCCCCATTGAGATGTCCCAGAAGGGACGGATGCAGGTTCACTTATTTTGCTAAGAGACTGCACCGTCCTTTGTGGGATTTTTTTGTCTCATCTACTACTACGAAAAGAGGGAATGCTCATGAAATTTATGTTCCGAACCATCGGTTGTGTTCTATTATCTTGTTTCCTTGGATCTTCTTCTGCTGGGGCCTATTCCACAGCAGCTGTTATGGAGACAAATGCCTCGCAAAGGAGGGAGCAGACCTCCGAGGGCTCAGTGAAACAACACGAGGAGGCGGTTCATATGTTAACCAAAGTGTCCAAGGCAGCAACAAATTTGTCGGATTGGACATTGCAGGGCAAAGGCAGTATGGAAGACACGGATGAGGGGCTACGTCTGGCTTCCGATGCCGGGGAGAATGTGATGGCCATATCGGCCACACGAGCCGATAATTTTATCTATGAAGCGGATTTGATGATTCAGGATATGAAAGCGGATACGAGCCTTATTTTTCGATCCAATGATACAGGCTGGTCTTCATATATGCTGCAAGTGGTTCCTCAAGCTGGTGTAATCCGTCTAAGAGATGCCAGTGGACAGCCGGGAACGTTAAATGTAGAACATAAAGCAAACCTGGAATCTGGAGGCATCTATCATCTGAAGGTCAAAGTGGACGGGGAGCGCCTTCAGGTCTATTGGGATAATCGGTATGACCCGGTGATTGATGTGAAGGACAGTGCGTACTCGACAGGAAAATTGGGGCTGCACGTTTGGGATGGGTCTGCTTTGTTCCAGAATGTGCAGGTTAGCATCATGAATGGCAACATGGGCAAACCGATTAGAAGCGTAGGTGAATGGCAGCCGGATTTGAAGGGCTATAGAGGGAAAGGAAACGCCCAGGGAAAAGGAAGAGTTATTTACGAGAAAGCGGCGTCTGATTTTGTATATGAAGGAAATATATCTCTGGCTAATGCAAGTACCTCAGCAGCGCTGTTATTCAGGGCGAGTACAGATGGAGCGAGGGGATATGAAGCAGCCCTGATCAGGGAAGGTGAAGAAGTTCGGGTGCAGCTTCGAAAAACGGACGGAACCGTACTCGCCAGCTCGAATCGCAAGGTTCCAAGTCAACTGGGTGCAAGGCATCACATTGAAGTTATAGCCTCAGGTAGCTTAATTCAGGTCTATGTGGATGGATACAAGCCTGCCGCTGTTGAGGTCACAGATAAAAGCTACGCTAATGGAAATATCGGACTAGTCGTTCAACAAGGCATGGCTTATTTTCAGGATATCTATGTGACGGAGGAGTCGGTGTACTACAAGGAGAACTATCGTCCCCAGTACCATTATTCTCCGATTCGGGGATCGGCAAGTGATCCGAACGGGTTGGTCTATTATGAAGGAGAATATCATCTGTTTCATCAGGATGGAGGCACCTGGGCTCATGCAGTCAGTTCTGATCTCATAAATTGGAAGCGTTTACCCATCACCTTGCCTTGGAATGATCAGGGTCATGTATGGTCGGGATCAGCGATTGCTGATCTGAATAATACATCGGGTCTGTTCACGGATTCGGGTGGAAAAGGTCTGATTGCGCACTACACATCCTATCATCCGGATAGACCTGGTGGTAATCAACGCATCGGCCTTGCTTACAGCACCGATCAAGGACGGAACTGGCAATACGCTGAAGATCGTCCCATTGTCATTGAGAACCCTGGCAAGAATGGTGATGATCCGGGAAGCTGGGATTTCCGCGATCCGAAGGTTGTTCGGGATGAAGATCATAACCGCTGGATAATGGTCGTGTCTGGAGGGGATCACATTCGGTTCTTTACTTCAACGAATCTGCTCGATTGGACCTTAACCGATAACTTCGGATATGGCGAGTACGTTCGTGGTGGTGTATGGGAGTGTCCTGATCTCATCCAGCTGCCTGTAGATGGAACAGGTCAACGTAAGTGGGTGCTTATGATTAGTACAGGAGCCAATCCGAAGACCCAAGGCTCTGATGCGGAATATTTTGTAGGCGAGCTGACAGCTGAAGGGAAATTCCTGAACGATCATCCGGTTGGACAGGTGTTGAGAACGGACTTTGGTAAAGAGTTCTACGCATCAATGTCCTTTGCAAATATGCCCGATCAACGGAAAGTGATGCTTGCATGGATGACGAACTGGGATTATCCGTTTGAATTTCCAACCTCCTCTTGGAAAGGGCAACTGACCATACCGAGAGAAGTCTCCCTTCGAACCACGGATGAAGGAGTGCGTTTGGTACAAACACCAATCACTGAGCTCCAAACGCTGCGGTATAACCTGTATAGTGCACAACAAATGATGATTGGACCAAAATCAAAAAATCCGCTGGATGGCCTAACAGCGGGGGCGTATGAAATTGAAGCTGAAGTGGAAATTCCGGCTAATAGCCCTGTAACCGAGTTTGGTTTTCAACTGCGTCAAAGAGAAGGGCAGAAAACCATAGTAGGATACAAGGTGGATCAGCAGAACATGTTCGTGGATCGCACCAGCTCGGGTGACGTGAGCTTCTCCGACTTGTTCACCAAGGTCCATGAGGCCCCGTTACAACCGGAAAATCAAAAGGTGAAGCTACGTATATTTGTGGATGAATCCTCTGTTGAAGTTTTCGGCAATGATGGCAAGGTTGTCTTCTCAGATGTCATTTTTCCAGATCCGGCGGGAAGAGCAATGGCTTTTTATAGCCTTGGTGGGGAAGTGAAGGTGAGCTCCATGAAGGTGTACGCCTTGGACAACATTTGGAGAACGAGCCCATCCCCTAAGACTCAAATTATTGCAGATGTGCAAAGTAGGACGGTAAATATAGGGCAGACGCAAACGCTGTACGCCACGGTGGAAGGCAGACCCGGAACAGATGTAACTCCAGCGTTGAAATGGAAGGTAAGCAATCCTAAAGTGGTGCAAATCGTTCATTCTGACAAAACGAAAGCGACGGTTCGAGCTGTGGGTGGAGGTGAAGCAGTTGTAACGGCATCAACGGCAGATGGCAAAGCTTTTGCCGAAATACCGATTACGGTATCCAGTGGCACATTCCACACCAACTTGTCTGGTTGGAAGTCGGATAAATCAACTGCCGAGTGGCTTGTTGCCAAACAAGGCATACAGAGCAACTATAGTGGAGATACACAGTATATCGCACAGGAAACGGCAGGCGATTTTCAATATGATGCTGATCTGACGCTAGGCACTCAGGGGGGAGCGGGGTCTATTGTATTCCGTGCAAGCGAGGATGGTCGAAACGGCTACTACTTGAATATTGACCCGAATCTGAAGTCCATCCGATTATTTTATAAAGTGAATGGGAAATTCGAAAATCGGCAGGTGCTTGCTCAAATCCCGAAATTCATCCGTAAGGATCATACGTATCACATCAAAATTCAGGCGGATGGTCCGCGAATTCAGATTGATGTGGACGGAGAACGAATCATAGATCTTCAGGATGGAACGTTTGCCGAAGGACATTTCGGTGTTCATGTATTTGGTGGAAGTGCCTCCTTTCAGAATGTGAATGCAACCCATACGAAGACAGCAGATCTGGAGCAGGTGATGATTCGTAACGCAGGACGTTCCGTTGTGATGCACGCTGTTCCATCTGAAGGAGGAGAAGTGATAAAGGTTACTGACGAGGCAGAGAATACAAGTAGAAGTTTCAAATGGGTGCTTGTACCTACAGGCGATGATTCCGGCTCATACTCCATTCGAACCTTGAGCGGGATGTCTCTGGATTGGGATGTAGGACAGAATCGCATTCAACTCTACTCGTACCTTGGTTATGCGAATCAACGCTGGAATATTTCAAAAAATGAGGACGGGACAATGCGCATTACAAGTGCACATAACGGGCACGCACTCGGCGTATCTGAGGATGGATCAGAGCTGGTGATAGGTGAGCCCCATCAAGAGAGCGAGTATCAAAGATGGGTTTTTAAGCAACAATAATAGAGAAAAGGGATATAGGTATCGCCAAGCATGCTCACTTTGAAAACGTATGAATTGTTTTCACTAGTTTTATACCTATCGTTCGCTTTTATGTGTTATTTTTATGTTAACTATATCTTTTGGGTTGCCTAAAATCGTAGATATATGTATAATCAATCGTGTTAACACGTCGAACGTACGGTAGTAAATGATGTGGGTGAGTTCATGGAACTGCTGGACAGCAATGAGAGTAAGAAGAAGATGTGCCAGTATTATAACGAAATTTCGAAGGAACTGTTCGGCTTTGGGACCACTCTCCTGAGAGTGACCATTGATCAGAACATCGTGACCTTCTACGCGAAGCACCGCCGTTCACCGCGCTCTGACGCCCTGGAAGGGGAGGCCCCCGGCTTGAAGCTGGAAGTGGACTTCCGTATGTCTGTCTTGTATAAGAAGAAATTCAGGGAGAAGTTGGAGCAGCACATGGGTTTGCCAATCGAAGCTGTATTACGGGATTATGATGCGTCCACGCAGTGGGCCATTACGAATGTGATTTTGGAACAAGCATAGGATGGATCGACAGGTTCGATTCATGCGTTGCGCACGGTTCTAGTCCATCATTCGGATTCCGAACAATTTCATATGATGGCGTCTGTCTTCGGATTGATTCTGGAGCAGAAACCGATGATGTACCGGCAGCGGGTGTCGCTTTCCTTTGTTTACGAAGAAAAGTGTTCTTGTTTATACAAGAATGCTTTTCTTTTTGTTTTTTTTAATACACATCACACATATCAGGGGGAATCAGGATCATGATGAAGAAGTGGATTAGCGGTTTGGCGGCAGTGGCAATGACATCGGTATTACTTGCAGGGTGCGGCAGCAGTACAGAGGACGCTACAGGCGGATCAGTAAGCGGAGGTACGGCGCCAACCAAGCTGGTCATCTCCACTTGGGGGTTCTCTGAAGATTTCTTCAATGAAGAAGTATTTGGTCCTTTTGAAAAAGAACATAATGTAGACATCGTGCTTGAAGTGGGTAACAACGCTGAGCGTTTGAATAAAATCCGCCAGGGTACGTCCAATGTCGATGTAATCTACTTGTCTGATTACTATGCACAGCAAGGCATTGATGAAGGTTTATTTGAGAAAATTGACCGCTCCAAAATTCCGAATGTGAACGATATTTATGATATTGCCAAAGCACCGCTTGGCGAAGATTACGGCCCTGCCTACACGGTGGGACAGCTCGGAATCGCTTATAACCCGGACCTCGTTTCCAAAGAAGTCACTTCATGGGCGGATCTGTGGGACCCGGCGTTTGCCAATAACCTGACGATTCCAAACATTACGGCAACAGCAGGACCAATGGTATTGGATGCTGCTTCACGCGTAGCCGGAAACGACACGTTTAATGAAGATGCTGCATTTGCGGAACTGAAAAAATTAAGCGGCAACGTGGTTAAATTCTACACGCAAACTTCCGAGTTCGTGAACATGTTCTCCCAGGAAGAGATTGCTGGCGGACCGATTATGGAGATGTACTTCAAGGATCTGAAAGCGGCAGTGCCGAATGCGAAGTTTGTTACACCTAGCGAAGGTGCATATGCAGTTATGAATACGATCAACGTCGTGAAAGGCAGCAAGAACAAAGAACTCGCTGAAGAATTCATCAACTGGCAGCTAAGCCAGGATGTACAAGCCAAATCCGCTAAAGCCAAAGTGGATTCCCCGGTAAATACCAAGGTTGAATTGAGTGCCGAAGAAGCTGAGGGCGTAACGTATGGCGCAGACGTGGTTGGCAAGCTGAACAAGCTGGATATGGAATTTGTGAATCAACAGGCCAAAGCATGGACAGATCGTTGGAACCGTGAGATTGCACAATAAGCATAATCAACGTTTGAACGATAAGGTTGATCCGCAGTAATGATATCGATTGAGCTCGACAAATAACATTTGCAGCAAGCAATCATTTAACGGCAGAGGAGTTGGGAATGCATGAGTGAAACAGGAAATCGCATCATTCTGGATGTGGATACCGGTATAGATGACGCGCTGGCGATCTTGCTGGCCGTCAAGAGTCGGAAGCTGGACATTCTCGGAATTACCACGGTCTGTGGGAACGTATCGCTCCAGCAGGCAACGGATAACACATGCAAAATACTCGAATTGGTGGGAGCACCTTCCATTCCGGTCATTGCCGGAGCGGCTGGCCCACTCACACGCAAGTCTCATTATGAGCACCGGGTTCACGGACAAGACGGATTGGGTGGTGCGCTGCCTGATCCGGCCGTATCCAAGCAGGCGGATGAAGGCTTTGCCCCGGACTTTATCATTGAACAGGCGAAGTTATACCCAGGCGAATTGACACTGATTATGACCGCGCCGTTAACGAATCTCGCGCTGGCTCTGATGAAGTGTCCTGAACTGCCTACATTATTGAAGGAAGTCATCTTCATGGGTGGCGTCGTTCGTGGACATGGCAATGTTACACCTACTGCGGAGTACAACACGTACGCCGATCCCGAAGCCGCACGCATTGTACTGCATGCAGGTTTCCAGAAGCTCACGCAGGTTGGCTTGGATGTTACCCGTCAAACGCTGCTGAATGAAGAAGCCATCCGGCGATTGACTGATCCCGTGCTTCGCGATTATGTGGCACAGAGCACCGAGATTTACATCAATCGTTACGAAGAAATGAACGGCATCCGAGCTTGTGCTCTGCATGATCCACTGGCAGTGGGCGTTGCACTTGCCCCGGAACTGGTTGGACGCAAATCATATTACGTCGATGTAGAGACAGCCAGCCGCCTGTGCGATGGTCAGATGGTGTGTGACTTCCAAAACCGTTTGGGCGAACAGTCTAACACTCTGGTATGTGAAACGGTAGACGCCGAAGCTTTCCTTGAACTGTTTATCAACGCGTTAAATGCGTAGCTATGACCGTTAAATTCATTTTTTACACAAGAACGAAGTGACAGAAGAAAGCTGTAGAAGCGAAGCGCTCGCCTTTATCCCCGGATTTTACCCTTTAATTAAAGGATCGAAAAAATCTGGGGATAACAGCGATCGAAAGATTCTTCTGGCACGGAGTGAGATAGTGTAAAGTTGTGATTTTAACATGTGAATAAAACCATTTTATAAGTCAGGAGTACCGCGATGAAGAAATCAGTATACTGGCTATTGCTGCCAGGATTCATATTTTTGGCGGCATTTATGATCATTCCGATTGTCCTGACGATCGGATCGACATTTTTTCAGGAGAACTCCTTCACATTTGAAGGATACATGCATTTTTTCAGAGACCCTTACTTTTTGAAAATATTGCTTACGACGCTGCAAGTCAGCGTGGTCACCACCATCGTCTGCGTGGTGCTCGGATTCCCGACAGCTTATTATATTTCACGGAAAGCGCCGCGCCGCAAAGGCATTCTGCTCGCGCTGGCCATCTTCCCGCTGCTAACAAGCCCGGTTGTGCGCTCGTTTAGCTGGATGATTATTCTCGGACGCAAAGGGCTGATCAACAACGCCCTCGTTGGACTGGGGATCGTGGACAAGCCGCTGGATATTCTGTATACGCCGGCTGCCATGATGATTGGTTTGACCCATCTGTTCCTGCCACTCATGATCATTTCCCTGGTCGGTGTGCTTGAGAACATTGATGGTGATCTGCTCAAGGCGGCACAGAGCCTGGGTGCATCACGCTTCACGGCATTCCGCCGGGTGGTATTCCCGCTGGCCGTGCCAGGGCTTGTGATCGGAGCCGTACTTGTTTTTGTCGGAAGCCTGACGGCTTATACGACGCCTGCACTTTTGGGAGGCAAACAGCGCGTCATTGCGACGTTCCTCTATCAGAACGCTATGACCCTGAACGACTGGTATCTGGCCTCGGTCGTTGCCGCGATTATGATTGTCATTACATTTGTCGTGGTCGGTGTCATGAACAAAATGGCCAAAACTTTAAATCCGAAGGGGTAGACATATGCGGGAGAAACATATCGGGCTGGGCCTGTTCAGTCTGCTGGTCTTTATCTTTCTGCTGGGCCCGCTTCTGATCATCTCGGTGACTTCGTTTGAACCGGGGACGGTACTCAAATTTCCGCCGGAGGGCTTCTCCCTCCGCTGGTACGAAAATATTTTTAACACAGGCGGTTTCCTTCGCACGTTCCAGACGTCCATCATCATTTCCCTGCTGGGAAATTTGCTGGCGTTGTTGCTCGGGGTTCCGGCTGCGTATGCACTTAGTCGTTACGATTTCAAAGGCAAGTCGGTGCTGAATGCATTGTTCCTGTCCCCGGTACTCATTCCGGGAATCGTGCTTGGTTTTACTTTGATGAAATACCTGATCGTGATCTATCACCTGCCGATGTATCTGGGTCTGCTGATTGGTCACACCATTATTATGCTGCCATTTATCATTCGCGTTATCGCATCGAGTCTGTCGAGCTTTGATTTTGCAGTGGAAGAAGCGGCCCTGAGTCTCGGCGCGGGACGGGTTAGAACGTTCTTCCAGATCGTGCTGCCCAACATTCGTTCCGGTATTCTCGCGGCGGTGCTGATTGCGTTTCTGGAGTCGTTCAACAACGTGGACATTTCCGTGTTTATGACCGGACCGGGGGTAAGCACATTGCCCATTCAGATGCTGACCTATGTGGAAAATTATTTTGACCCAACCATTGCAGCGATTTCCGTACTGTTGATGGTATTGACTGGACTTTTAATGTTCGTGATCGAACGGATCATGGGCGGATTCTCATACTTTACTAAACGTTAATTGGAGGCGCAGAACGCTATGGCATTGCTGACATTGGATCGCGTATCGGTGGCTTACGATAACCAGACGATCCTGAAGGATTTTCAATTGGAGCTGGAAAAAGGTAAGCTGCTCTCCCTGCTCGGACCGAGCGGTTGCGGCAAAACAACTACGCTGCGCCTCATCGCCGGATTCCTGGAAGCAACAGAGGGCAAGTTTATGTTCGGCGGCAAGGATTATACAAAAGTTCCGGTAAATAAGCGGAATTTCGGATTTGTATTTCAGAGTTATGCGCTATTCCCGCATCTGTCTGTCTATGACAACGTAGCCTTCGGCCTGCGGATGCGCAAGGTGAAAGACAAGGATATCTCGTCACGTGTGATGCGCATCCTTGAGGTGGTTAACCTGAACGGGTTTGAGAAACGTTTTCCAACAGAACTGTCTGGTGGTCAGCGTCAGCGTGTGGCAATTGCCCGCGCACTGGTCATTGAACCGGATTTGCTATTGTTCGATGAACCGCTCAGTAACCTGGATGCCAACCTGAGACTCAATATGCGGGTGGAGATTCGCCGCATTCAGCAGGAACTGGGCATTACGACGCTTTATGTCTCTCATGATCAGGAGGAGTGCTTCTCCATCTCCGATCAGGTAGCGATTATGAACAAAGGCGTTGTCGAGCAGCTCGACCGCCCGGAGACGATTTTTAAATACCCGGCAACGGAGTTTGTAGCCCAATTTATTGGATTCCACAATTTTATTGAATTCGCAGAGCGCAGTGATGCAGGAGAGGTGATCACGCTGAAAGCGGGTGGTCGCTTGTTCACGGCAACTGCGCATCCCGGAACGGCACGTCCCGGTGCACGCAAAGGTGCGATTCGCCCGGATGATCTGATGGTTAGTGGAGATACCTCTGGGGACATGGCAAATGCATTGCCAGGGATTATCAAAGTAAGCACGTACCTTGGACGCAGTTATCAGTACGTCATCGAGACAGAACTTGGCGACTTCACAGCCAATCAGGAGATGGAGACACCTTATCTCAGTGGACAGCGGGTGAATCTGATTTTCCCGCAGGATAAGCTTGTCCTTGTGGAATAGCAGCAGGAAGCAGAAGCAGAAGCAGTAAAAGAGGCGTTTTATCAGTTGAATCCAGATGTGGCATATCGAAAATAGCTGTTTCCACTCAACCTGGCTATCGTAAACTACCGCTCTGGATCGCTGTAAAATGCTCATGAAGAAGGAGATTATGCCCCATGCGTGCAGATCAACTAATTAAGAATGTACATGTGTATAACAGTTATTATAAACGATTTGAAATGAACAACGTGGCTGTACTGGACGGCAGATTCATGTATGTCGGGTCAGGCGGACCGGAGATGATTGTAGCCGATGAAGTGATTGATGCACGGGGACGTTACATGATTCCAGGCCTCATTGATATTCATCTGCACATCGAGAGTACGATGGTGACACCGGCAACTTTTTCCCATGGCCTGATCCGTTGCGGGGTAACGTCCATTGTGGCGGAACCGCATGAGATGGCGAATGTGTTTGGTTTGGAAGGTGTGCAGGAGATGATGTCGGCCAGTCGCGAGACAACCGTGGATATGTTCTACGCTATCCCAAGCTCCGTTCCGGCGACACCAATGGAAACAACGGGCGGTTCAATCGAAATTGAAGACATGGATGTGCTTCTGGCTACTGGAGAGATTATTTGTCTCGGTGAGATCATGAACTATGTGGACGTCATCCGTGACCCGGAATGCAAGACCAACCAGATCCTCCAGCATATTCGCCAGAACTATCCCGATCTTGTGATCGAAGGTCATACACCGAAACTGCTTGGGCTGGATCTGCACCGACTGATCTATGCGGGCGTGGATTCCGATCATACGCATCAGAGTATTGAAGGCTTGCAGGCGCGAATTGCGGCAGGCATGTTTATAGAAATTCAGGAAAAATCGATGACGCCAGAAGTTATGGAGTACCTGATTCAGCATGATGTTGCTCAGCATTTCTGCTTTGTAACGGACGATGTTATGCCTGATTCGCTGGTGGAACGGGGACATTTGGATCATATCGTGCGTAAAGCCATTCGGATGGGTATGCGCCCTGAAGATGCAATTTACGCTGCAACCTCGACTCCTGCATCCCGGATGAAAATGACTGATCGCGGTAGCATTGCCCCAGGCAAAGTGGCGGATTATGTGCTGCTGTCCAACTTAGATACACTTGCAGTAGAGCAAGTATACAAAAATGGCCGTAAAGCTTATGACGACTACGAACCGTACAAGCAAGACCGGATCAGTGGACAGTTTCCACCTCACTTTTACAAGAGTGTGCAGTTGGATCTGCTGGGAACCGAGGATTTTGCAATTCGTTTGTCTGATCCGAAGGTGAGTGGGAAAAGTGAAGCATCAGCCTCAGACGCGCAGTTATCTGAAAATGGGATAAACAATTGCCGGGTTATGATTGTGAAGGACGGTTCAACCTTTGTGGAAGAGCATATTGCCCAAGTTCAGGCTGCGAATGGTGAACTGCTCTGGGAAGAGAGCGAATTTGGACAGATTGCGACCTTTGAACGTTATGGTGTGAACGGTAACCGGGCACATGGTTTGATTGGTGGAGACACGATTAAGCGTGGGGCCATTGCGACAACATATTCACATGACAACCACAACCTTTTGGTCGTAGGGCGCAATCGTGAAGATATGATCTTGGCAGCTAACACGGTAATTTCGAGCCAGGGTGGATTCTGTGTGGTGGAAGACGGCAAAGTATTGTCCCATCTCGAACTCCCTGTAGGTGGCATTTTGACGGAGGAACCGCTGGCGGTAGTGTCCCATCAAGTGAAAAAACTGCGTGCAGCGATGTTGTCTCTTGGCTATGTGCACTATAACCCGATTATGTCGATAAGTACTCATTCCCTGGCGGTAAGTCCAGCTCTGAAAATTACGGATCACGGCCTGATTGATGTGAATGCAGGGAAGGTTGTACCGTTGATCATCTAATTTAAATACACACATTTCGTGATGTACCTCCAATTAGATTGTTGATCGTGGAGTAGTTGTATTATAAAAAGAAAAGTCCAATACCCCGTATCGCCACGATGAGTCGCGTTACGGGGTATTGTTGTATGACCAAGGATTTAAAATCATAATTCCTATGTACTGAGCCTGGCAAGAGGAACATTGAGCTAGATTTTGATCATTCCTTTTAGCGACCATTCCAAATATTTGGATACCGAAGGCGCGACCCATTTTCGGCTATCATTTTCATGATTCCATACAAAGACGTCTTCTTTACAAATTCCATCCCCCGTCACTGGAAACGCGAATAAATCGCCAATTCCACTTTCACCGAAAAAGACCAAGTTATCAAATGGCATATAATATTCTTGGAAGTGTTCGTCCCGATAGTGTTTGTTTTCATTCTTGATTCGGTCTATTGGCCATATTAGACCTAAATCATAAATGGCTTTTACCCCATTGGTTTCCAACAATATTTCCTTTAGTTCACGGGGCAGAGCGACATGGAACAAGCTCTCAACCTTTGCAAGTTCGTCTCCCGATGCAGGAGAACTGAACGTATATTCTTCTGAAAGTCCCTTGAAATAATCTTTCCACATGAAGGAATCCTCCCCGCATTATGCAATTGAATCGTATGACTTATATGAAAAATCGTCGTATTGTTCAATGAAAAGAAGGTAGCCCTTTTTAGACTGGCCTTACTGCTGATAACAAATAACAATAGGGAGAGTTCTGTAGGGCTACCTTTTCTAAAGCTTGCTTACCAAGTAAGCCAACCACTCGTTCGTATATAATTGTGAAGGAGATCGTATTGCTCGGTGTACATCAATCGTTTCATTTTGGTTCTATACAGACGATAATCTTGTTTACGAGCCGGTTTACTTTCTTTGTTAAAATGAGTGCTCTTGATTCCTTTGCGGAAATCTTTGAGCTTCTCTTTTCTTGGATCAATGAACTTCTTGTTGTTTTTCTGATTATGCGATTGTTCATTTTCCCAAGATTGAATCTCTTCCTGTGCAAACATCTTCATCCCCGTTGTGCCGGGTTAGATTTTGGCTTCGGGAGCCATGGCCTTAGACACAACTAATAGAAGAAGACTTTCGGATTGAACATAAGCATCACCTCTGAGATAATAGATAATTCATCCTTATTTTAACATATATAATGGATCTTTATGCTACTCCAAGTACGGGGTAATCATGTTTAAGCACGCATACTTGTTTGGACTGGCCAACTCAATGCATATATAGTAAGAAGAGAATGTTTGGAGCCAACACCAGGAGGATAAGTAGCAATTATGGAAAAAACAAATAAAACGAGAGCTATCTTTTTCGATGTAGACGACACCTTGTATGATCACTTGCTGCCGCTGAGAGGAGCACTACAGGAGGTTCTTGGTCTGCCAGACGATTTCCCGTATGGTGAGGCATACCATCGTTTCCGTTATTATAGCGACTGGCTGTCTGCCCAAGAAGACTTGTCTGCTGTACCCGAACCGGAAGCGGTGGAACGGATGCGTCATCGCAGATTTGAGCTGACCATGGCGGAATTTGGACTACCCCTGCAATCGGGACAGGCTGAAGAATTGCAAGCACAGTATTTAAGTAGACAGTTTCGGATCCAGCCCTTTGAGGGGGCATATGAACTTATACGGAGACTTCTTGCAGAAGGGCATACAGTAGGGTTAATTACCAATGGAGAAGGGAAACATCAACAGCGGAAGCTTGAAGCGCTGGAAGTATTCAACCTTATCCCAGAGGAACGGATTTTCATTTCGGGTACACTTGGTTACGCCAAGCCGGATCGCAGATTGTTTGAGCATGTAAGCAGGCAGACGGGATCGGATTCCAGCTCCAGTTATTACATCGGCGATTCTTGGCGCAATGATGTTGTCGGTGCAGTGGATGCCGGATGGAAAGTGATCTGGTTCAACCATCGTAATGCTTTGCCAGAATCAGAGCATCAGCCTCATCATGTTGCGCGTAGTTATGAAGAGGTAAGCCGTATCCTTACATCCGAGTTGGTTCAACAATAAAGCATGCGCTATGTGCATTGGTGCAGTCCTGATTACTCGTTTGAGGATCAGGGCTTTTTTTGTTGTTGAATACGGAGTGAGGATTGTCATTGTATATAAGCGGAAATCGCGGTATAGATATTGTGTGTAAAGGTGTTGGAAGAGTCTTTCCACATGAGTCAAAGATGAAGCACAGCTTCATGGAATCTTCATTTGAAAGAGTAGTCTAAAGCCTTCACAAAGGATATGGGCAATGTTATAATTAAAACAAGATTTAGATTAAGTCTAAATTAAATTAAACAAACGAAAGCAAATTAAACTAGGTTATCAAAATAAAAACTATATCGTATTCGAGAGGGGATAAATTCCATGAGCACAATCCAGACTAGAAACAATACTTTTGCAAACCACGCCACTGAACTTCAGGAGGTCCTGAACCGCCTGATCGCAGGCTGGTCTGTACTGTACACCAAACTGCACCACTTCCACTGGTATGTCAAAGGTCCTCACTTCTTCACACTGCATGCCAAATTCGAAGAGTTATATAACATGGCTACAGCGAATATGGACGAAGCCGCAGAACGCCTATTGGCCATTGGTGGACGCCCGGTCGCAACGATGGCTGAACAACTGCGGTTGTCACCAGTTGAGGAAGCACAGGGACAGTTCTCGGCTGAAGACATGGTAGAAACAGTAGTTGCCGATCTGAGAGCCATGGTGGGTGTAATTAACCAGGGTATTCAAGCAGCGGGCGAAGCCGAGGATAACGCAACCGAAGATATGCTGATTGGATTCACCGCTGCATTGGATAAAGAGGTCTGGATGTTAAACGCATTTCTGGGCAAATAAGCTAAGTTCCCCTGCATCCGCTGACAACCATATGTAGAGTCCGTGAACAAAGTGCCCGTTCGCTTACAAATCCGGTGTGCTTGCCGTATAATGATGGCATTCAAGATGTAAAGATTGGTGGAGTGAATAATGCGGACAGACCTGGAAGAACTGCGGGATGAAGCTGAACGGTTTATATATAGATGTTATGAAGAGCTGGGCCAATCGCGTGAAGACGCGCAGGCCCGGCTTGTTGCAGTTTTGAATGAGATTGAGCACACAGGCACATATGTGCATACTGCGGATGAACTGGAGCATGGTTGTAAAATGGCATGGCGGAACAGCAACCGCTGCATCGGACGGCTGTTCTGGGATAAACTGCGCATTATCGATGCACGGCACGCAGATACCGTTGGAACAGCAGCGGATGCTGTGCTGACGCACATCCGAGCGGCTTCCAACGGAGGTAAGATCATTCCAATGATTACGATCCTTCCACCTGATGGACCGAATGGAGCACCCGTGCGGATCTGGAATCACCAGTTAATTCGTTATGCAGGATATGAGACGACGGATGGTATTGTAGGCGACCCTGCATCCGTTGAGCTAACGAAGACAGCAATTTCGCTTGGTTGGAAGAGGGAAGGCACACCATATGATGTGCTGCCTTTGATTATACAGGCACAGGGGCAAGCTCCAGAGTGGTATTCAGTGCCCGAGGAAGACATCGTGGAAGTGAGGATTGAACACCCGGAGCGTCCCGAGATTGCTGAATTGGGCATGCGCTGGTACGGTGTGCCGATGATTGCCGATATGCGGCTGGAGATTGGCGGTATATCCTACCCGGCAGCTCCATTCAACGGCTGGTATATGGGTACTGAGATCGGTGCGCGTAATCTGGCGGATACGTTTCGGTATAACAAACTGCCTGCGGTAGCGGTAGCCCTTGGCCTGAATACGTCGAGTGAAACGACGTTGTGGAAGGATCGGGCTCTGGTAGAGCTGAATGTAGCTGTGCTGCATTCGTTCAAGAAAGCAGGCGTGAGCATTGTGGATCACCACACGGCGGCAGCGCAATTTGCCTTGTTTGAGCAGCGGGAGGAGAAGGCTGGGCGCGAGCTGACAGGCGATTGGGTTTGGCTGATTCCGCCCGTGTCTCCGGCGACGACGCATATTTTCCACAGCTCCTACCGCAATGAGATTGTGAAGCCGAACTTTTTCTATGGAGATCATTCCTATAAGCTGGATTCAGAACAAGTAGAAGCTGAACGGATGGACTGGGAAAGCCAACAACTCGTGGGGGATCACCAGCCTACGGCGGAGAATCCACCAATGAAATGCCCGTTTGCACACTGATGTTTACGAGACTGTGAAAAATATAATCGAGAGGCTTCTTCGGGAAGTGGTTTCTCTCGTAAGTTATAACGCTAACGAATCGAGCGCACCTTAAAAGGCGAATTATCGTGGAATGCCAAGTTTAACGAACTTCAGTGGCGTTATTCCGGTATAAACGCGCCCGAACCTGTGACATAATCAGTAAATCAAGGAAATAACGCCTCTGTGATTCGTTAAAACGCAGCAAAGTGGAAATTGAAGCGAATAGCGCATGCTCAGTTCGTTAGAAAGTAATTATGCTAAAAAGGGATGTCCCCAGTCATGTAGATGACTTAGGAGACATCCCCTTGTTCGTTTACCCCCGTTTGGCTCTGTAACGGCTGTGCATCACCGCCTGAACAGCGATAGCGGCAGCGATCAGAAGCAGATTAAACACGAACACAGTGTACAGCGATCCATACTCCACAAGCAGCGCAGCCACCAGAGGGGAAACGATCGAGCCAATCTCGGCGGCAGAGACAATTTTGCCTATGACGGAGCTCCTGCCCTCGTCCGGGATGTGATCCCCGATATGCGCAAAGAACGAATCCATGTAACATGCACCGCCAACGCCGCCGATCAGCATGCCCACGTAAACCCACACATAAGAAGATGTACTCAGAAAAACGACCACTTCGATGCCAATCATCAGCATGCCGAACATGCAGAGCAGCAGGCGATCCCCCATCCGATCAGACAAGTAACCTGCTACAGGGGCAGCTGCAAGTGTAGAGATTCCGGCAACGGTAAAGGCAAGGCTGGTCGCAAACGGGTCCCAGTGCATGATATGAGCAGCATATAGTGCAAAATAAGTCAGAAACACGGCATAGGCGCTCATCTCCAGAAAATGCACCGTACCGTAGCCAATCAGTTGTTGCCGCCGGGTAAGTCCGGTGGATGGTTCTGGAATGGTTGGGCTAGGTGTATCGTTGACTGTAGAAACGGTGTAATCCGTATCCATAGGCGTTTGAGTTTGTTTTACAATACTTGAAGACTCGCTTAAAGTCTGACCGTTCACCTCAATTTCAGATGCATGATCTGCTTTTGATGCCGACTTTATCCCCATTGCCGCAACGACAGCCATCAGACAGCACACGGTAACGAGTAAAAAAGGCACGGACAATGGCCAGTGCAACGAGAGCCAGCCGCTGATGACCGGACCCAGCACCATTCCCCCGCCTTCACTGCTGCTGATATAACCGTTGAACAGCCCCCGGTTATCGACATTGCTCCCGTCCCCGATGATGGAACGCACGACGACCGTAAGCCCGGTCGAAGCCAGCCCTTGCAGCAGCCGTAACAGGCCGAATAGTAGCGCGGCAGAAGTTACAGCGAACCCGCCCATACAGACAGCGAGAAGCAGCAGCATGGCAATCAGTGCCCGCTTGCCCCCGATTTTCCGATAGAGTGCCGCAGCGGGCACCCCGCCAATTACTTTTCCGACATAAAAGAGTGCAAAAATAACCCCCATCATCCAGCCAGACAGGCCGAATTCCTCAATAAACAAGGGGAACAGGGGCAGGATCATGAAACCGCCCATCTGACTAAGAAAACAAATGATCATCAGCAAAGGCAGGTTACGGCGAATATCCACCAACAAGACTCCTTTCGCACATAAACTGAACTCTGATCGTCCTTCAATAGCTCTACCTGAATGCGTAGATATCGACATATACCCGTAATGTATGCTGTATTTGTTAGAATAAGAAGAAATAACACATGGCGTTTACATCAAAACCATTGCGGATATAGCTGAATCATATATAATAGATGGGATTTGTAATGAAGCATGCATGAAAAGAAGTGTACAGGCTCAAGGTATACCTCAAGTTTAAAGGGGGCGAAATGAAGCATGTCAGAACAACAACCGATTATCCGGTTCGACCGGGTGACTCAGCAATACGATCAGGATGAAGCCGTATTGAAGGAAGTCAGCTTCGAGATTGAGCGGGGTAAATTTTATACGCTACTCGGCCCGTCAGGCTGCGGGAAAACAACGATATTGCGCTTGATCGCCGGCTTTGCGGAGCCGACACAGGGCAGTATTTATTTTAACGGTGCAGTGATTAACCAAGTGCCGGCCCACCAGCGGCAGGTGAATACCGTATTTCAGGATTACGCGCTATTTCCACATTTGAATGTATTTGAGAACGTAGCTTTTGGTTTGCGGATCAAAAAAATGAAAAGCGCTGATATTCGCGACAAAGTGCTGGAAGCACTCAAGTTCGTTAATCTCTCCGGTTATGAAAACCGTGAAATTGGCGAGATGTCCGGCGGACAACGGCAGCGTGTTGCGATTGCGCGGGCGATTGTCAATGAACCCGAGATTCTGCTGCTGGACGAGCCACTCTCTGCACTCGATCTGAAGCTGCGGACCGAAATGCAGTATGAACTGCGTGAGCTGCAACAGCGATTGGGTATTACGTTTATTTTTGTCACGCATGATCAGGAGGAAGCCTTGGCAATGTCGGATGAGATTTTTGTCCTGAACGGGGGCGTCATTCAACAGAGCGGCACGCCCAATGATATCTATGATGAGCCGATTAACCGCTTTGTGGCTGATTTTATTGGCGAATCGAACATTGTATCCGGCAAAATGAAGCAGGACTTTGTCGTGGAATTCGCTGGCGCACAGTACGAATGTGTCGATCAGGGGTTGCAGAAGGACGAGCCTGTGGAGATTGTGATTCGTCCAGAGGATATGGAGATTACGACCGAGGAACAGGGCAAAATGCAGGTCAACGTGGACTCCCAGCTGTTCCGCGGGGTGCATTACGAAATATCCACCTACGATGACGCAGGCAATGAGTGGCTGGTTCATTCCACCAAGAAAGCTGTGGTAGGCGATCGTATTGGTCTGTATTTTGACCCGGAAGCGATCCACGTCATGCGCTTTAACGAGACGGAAGAAGAGTTCGACAAACGTCTGGAAGCCTACCAAGAGGCCGTTCATGCAGACTAAGGCGAGTACACGCAATGCGTATCTGATTCCATATGTATTATGGATGGTGTTGTTTGTAGTTGCTCCGGTTCTGCTGGTGGTGTATTACTCGTTCTTCGATGTGGAGGGCAATTTCACGCTGGGTAACTATGCCCGGTTCTTTACACCTGTGTACATGCAGATGACTCTGAGCTCGTTCTGGTATGCTTTTCTGATCACGGTGTTCTCACTGTTGGTCTCGTATCCGACGGCGTATTTACTAACTCGTACGAAGCACAAGCAGCTATGGCTGCTGCTTATTATTTTGCCAAGCTGGATCAATCTGTTGTTAAAAGCGTACGCCTTTATCGGCCTGTTCGGCACGTATGGCCTGACCAATTCCCTGCTTGAAGTGGTGGGTATTGGCACGCAACAGATTCTGTTCACCGATTTCAGCTTTATCTTTGTCTCGGTGTACATCTTCATTCCGTTCATGATCCTGCCGATCTTCAACGCGCTGGAAGAGATGAATCCGTCGCTGATCTATGCGGCACGGGATCTTGGGGCATCGTCATGGCTGACGTTCCGCCGGGTCATCTTTCCGCTGACACTCAGCGGAGTGAAATCCGGCTGTCAGGCCGTATTTATTCCGGCATTATCCTTGTTCATGATTACCCGCCTCATTGCGGGGAACCGGGTAATTACGCTGGGAACAGCGATTGAGCAGCATTTTCTCGTCACCCAGGACTGGGGGATGGGCTCGACGATCGCCGTCTTTTTGATTATTGCGATGGCGATCATTATGTTCCTGACCGGGTCAGGCAAGAAGGAGGTGCGTAATGGGAAGAAACGGAAAGCTGTCTAACGTCTATCTGGCCGTTGTATTCGCCATACTGTACGCACCGATCGCGTATTTGATCTTCTATTCCTTCAACAGTGGCGGTCATATGCGCGGCTTCGAAGGGTTTACATTGGAATGGTACAGGGAGGTATTTGCCGATACCCGGCTGCTGATTATTGTACTGAATACGTTTATTATTGCGCTCCTGTCCTCGGCGATCTCGACGATGCTCGGTGTGGCAGGGGCACTGGCGATCTATCATGTACGGCGCAAACGGACCAAGAATACGTTGCTGTCACTCAATAACGTGCTGATCGTTAGTCCGGATGTCATCATCGGTGCATCATTTCTCATTTTGTTCACCATGATTGGCATCAAACTTGGATTCACTTCGGTATTGTTGTCTCATATCGCATTCAGCGTGCCGATTGTCGTCATCATGGTACTGCCGAAGCTTCAGGAGATGAGTCCAACCTTGATGGATGCGGCGCGTGACCTGGGTGCGGGATCATGGCAGATCCTGACTCGTGTGGTGCTTCCATACGTCAAACCGGGTATTTTTGCCGGGTTCTTCATGGCCCTGACATACTCACTGGATGACTTTGCAGTAACATTCTTTGTCACAGGTAACGGCTACTCCACACTTTCGGTGGAGATTTATTCAAGAGCAAGGCAAGGTGTGTCATTGTCCATCAATGCGCTATCAACGCTGCTATTCCTGCTGACGGTGCTGCTGGTGGTTGGGTACTACTTCATTAACCGCCGTGCAACACGGATACCACCCGGAGGAAAGGGGCTGCGTCCATGAAGCAACTGGTACGGACATTTGCGATTGTATTCATCGCTGCCTTTGCCCTGATGATTCTGGCCTCGTATCTGAACAAGAGTCAGGGGTATTCGGGCGGCAACACGCTGACCATCTATAACTGGGGCGATTATATCGACCCTGATCTGCTGAAGGAATTTGAGCAAGAGACAGGCATCAAGGTCATCTATCAGACGTTTGATTCGAATGAAGCGATGCTGACCAAGATTGAGCAGGGCGGAACCACGTTTGATGTGGCGATTCCTTCCGAATATGCGATTAGCAAAATGAAAGAAGAGAACCTGCTCGTTCCACTGGATCACAGCAAGCTGCCCAATTTGAGCAACATCGACCCACGGTTTATGGACCTGTCCTTCGATGAGGGCAATAAGTACTCCATTCCTTACTTCTGGGGAACAGTGGGGATTGTGTACAATCCTGAACTGGTCGATGGGTTAACGTTTGAGAGCTGGAACGATCTGTGGGACCCACGTTTGAAAAACCAAATTCTGCTGCTCGACGGTGCCCGTGAAGTGATTGGCATGGGGCTGAACAGCCTTGGTTATTCGCTGAACGATACGAACGAAGACCATCTGCAGGAAGCTTTGAAAAAGCTATCCACCCTGACGCCTAACGTCAGAGCCATTGTCGGTGACGAGATCAAAATGCTGCTGGCGAACGAAGAAGCAGCGGTTGGACTCGTATGGTCCGGGGATGCTTCGGAGATTATGGATGAGAACGACAAGCTGGATTACGTCGTTCCTGAAGAAGGCTCGAACCTATGGTTCGATAACATGGTCATTCCGAAGACAGCGAGTAATATTGAAGGCGCTCATCAGTTTATCAACTTTATGCTGGACCCGGATCATGCGGCCCGTAATGCTGAATATGTCGGGTACTCTACACCGAACGCCGAGGCATTGAAGCTGCTGCCAGAGGATATTTCGGAGGATGAGCGATTCTATCCGGATGAGACGCTCACAGGCAAGCTGGAAGTGTACAATAATCTGGGCAAAAAAATGCTCTCGCATTATAACGATTTGTTCCTCGAATTTAAAATGCATAGCAAATAAAAGGCATTTAATTGAGACGTATAGCGTCTCTCTGATTCGTTAAAACTCAAATGGGAGCAAATGACCGCCAATAGTGCGTGTATAGTTCGTTAGAATAAATAGGGGTGCTGCTCGTCATTTCACTTGAATGACGAGTAGCACCCCTATATTTTTACCCTGCTTCAAAGCAAATAGCTCAGGAAGTTGTCTTATCTTTGTTTACACGTTAACGGAGGGGACAGAACAAACTGGAGAAGCGAAGCGCTCGCCTTTATCGCCGGATTTTACCCTTTATTAAGGGGAATCAAAAAATCCGGCGATAACAGCGATCGAAAGTTGTTCTGTCACCGCAGTGGTCTAGTGTAAACGACATAAGATCTACATGCGCTTTTTGCGTCCCACAATGATCCACGCCCCGCCCATAATCAGCCCAATCGCCACGAACGGTTGGACAAAGGACAGACTGTCCAGCATCGTGCCAATCGACATGACGGAGAAGAATAACAGCGAGATAACCGTCAGAATGTTGATCGGAATCAGCAGCCATTTGTTACGGCCACCGAACCAATACAATTCAAACAGACCTACCGCTACCGCAAGAATGAAGCCAGGCCACATCGTGCTCCAGTTGCCAAAGAGCATGGCGATCTGGCTGACAACACCTGCCGTAAGCAAGATGCCTCCAGGAACCAGCAATCCAATTCCTCGTCCAATCATGGAGAAGTAGAGCCAGTGGAAGAACAGCCCCAGCGGAATCACAAATAGGGTGGGCCAGAATGTGGCGAAGATCGTACCTGGACCGAGTGAACCTCCCTGGTTCAAAATCAGGTACACGCCCAGCAAAATAAGGACGGGCGCAAGGATGGTGCGTTTAGCCATGATATCTCTCCTTTTCAATACAAGATCAATTCCCGAACGGTCATGGAGTATGTTTTCTCGTTATTCACAGCATACCATGAACCGCAAAAGGGTATCCTCGGTCTTTGGAGTTAAACTGGACCTAGACTAAAGTCTAGGTACGAAATATGCAATCGAGATCAGTCCAATCAAAGGCTCCACAGAAACGTTCCGTCTAAGATGGCTGGATAAATTGATGGAGATGGGGATGAAGCAGGGTGGGCGGAAATAAACCCTATGACAACCCAGTCAGTGAATTCTATCCAATGTCACGTAAGTTAGCTACGCGAAGAAGCCCACTCCGCGAAGAGTGGGCCTTTTTCTTTTATAAAAGAGGGTAATTCCTCACTTCACCACATCCGAATGCTTCTTGCCCCAACTGTTCACACCATCATCTTCGATAATGGAAATGGCTGCATCGGCGATGTCGGGATCTGTCATTAACTTCTCCTGAATACGGAACTTGATATCATCGGCATCGGCAAGGCTCAATCCTTTGGTCAGTTCGATCAGACCCTCGACGTGGTAATAACGGCCTTCCTGAATAATGCGCATCATCTGGATATCTGCAACATGAGTGTCGGCCAGAATGGTCTGGGATACTTTGTCCTCAACATCCTGTGGAGCCGCTACACCAATCAGTCCGATCATATTGTCATAGCCGACACGGAAAGCGACAGCGATCATCAGGCATCCAATAATGGTCGTCACGATTCCATCGAGCAATGCAAAATTGGTCAGTGCAATGACAACAACAGAAATCAGGGCGAGTGTCGCACCGATTACCGCTACAACATCTTCGTAAAATACAAGGCGTGTTGGCGGCGCGGCACGTCCTACATTTTTGATTGCAGCAGGGAACAGGGCCAGGCCTGACGCTTTGGGAGCGCGTGCTTCCTTAAGAATTTCTTTCATCGCTTTGATCAAAATGGCTCCATCGATCACAATGTTAAGCACCAGCACACCGATGTTAATCCAGAGACCGCCCGAATGACCAGCAGGATGCTGTAAGAGGTGAATCCCTTCATGAATCGTTTCATAGGCCATAATGGTCACAACGATAACGGCAATCATACAGAAAATGTTGATGACCCGTCCGAATCCGGTTGGAAAGCGGCGTGTAGGTTTTTTCTCGGACAGTACACTTCCGACAAAGACAAACCCTTGGTTGATGGCATCGGCCAAAGAGTGCATCGCCGAGGCGAACATGGCGCCACTGCCACTGAATAGAAAGGCTCCTCCTTTGCACAGTGCAAGTACCGCATTACCTGCCATGGCTACGGCCGAGGAGGTGTTTCCCTTTTTGACGAGAGACATCAAGCTCTCAGACTTTGGTTGTTCAGCCACTTCGAATGTTCCTCCCAGAAAAATGTGATAGGTGTAGAAAGAGTAATCCATCATTACAGCTTGTTCATTTCCACTAAATGTTATTATAGCTTGCTTTAGAGCTCCCAGCATTATGCAAAAAAGGTCATATCACTCCAAACACCCGTGCAGTTTCACACGAGTGTTTGGTTATTTTTATATATGGAGTTATATAAACCAATCCATCGATGATCAATCAAATTTCCAGCAAGACAGGCTCAGGTTGCCATACTGATAGGCTTTGAACAGGAGTGATGCTTGCTTGTTCTGGTCTCCGGCGCCCATGGCGAGCAGCAGCGGCACAAAATGCTCTGGCGTAGGCACAGCCGCTTGGGCGGATGGTGCGAGCCTGTCATAGGCAAAGAGGGATTCTGTATCCCAGCTCACCAGCTTGTCATGCAGCCAGTTGTCAAACGCCATGGCCCAAGGATCAGCGCCTGCGCTTTCCCAGTTTAACTGACGCAGATTGTGTACCGTTCCACCACTGCCAATGACGAGAACATCCTGCTCACGTAATGTGGCGAGCGCCTGTCCTACCCGATAGTGCTGTTCACTGGACAGATAACGATTTACAGACAGAGCAACAACCGGGATATCCGCATCCGGATAGAGCAGGCGAAGAACGACCCAGGCGCCGTGATCCAGACCACGAACGGAGTCGCTCTCTACCGGAATCCCAGCATCCGCGAACAGACGCTGAATTTCCGCTGTTGTCTCTTCATGTCCTTGTGCCGGGTATTTGATCTGATACAGCTCGGGTTGGAAGCCACCAAAATCATAGATAGTCTCGTAATTCGCTACCGAGGAAACCAATTGGGTTGTAGATTCCCAGTGAGCAGAGAACAATACGATTGCTTTGGGTTTCGGGAGTTCCTGTCCGAGCTTTTGCAGAAATTCAGTGTACGCATTCTCCTCCAGTGCGAGTGATGGTGCACCGTGAGCGACAAACAGGGATGGCATCATTATGAATTCAGTCCTTTCAGGTCTTCGGCAGCCAGCTTGGCATCCGTCCGAAGCCATTGTTGAAATTGTTGATATAGATCGGGGGTGACTTGGTGCCCACCGCGATATGGAACATACGTAACGTTATGGGTGTGTTCACGGAAGAAACTTGCGTTATCCTCGCCAAGTTGCAGCGGGAAGAGATGATCCTGATCGCCATGCGATATGAATACAGATAAATCCGAGTTGGGGCGAACCTTGTATTCGTCTTTCACAAATTGCGGAATGTAACCACTCATAGCTACAATTCCCTTGATTGCATCTCCCATGATTAGCGAGAGTGTCATCGCCATAATGGCGCCCTGACTGAATCCGGCGATATAACGCCGTGCGGGATCTATGGCATATTTGGCGGACAAGTTTGCGACTAACTGCTGCAACCCCTGAACAGACGCGTCGAACAATTCCCGGACGGGATGGCCAATGCTTTTAATCTGAAAATAGGCGTAGCCGCTACCCTGAACAATGGGCCCCCTTATGGCCACGATAATAAAATCGGACTGAAGAGGCTCCATTAAACGAAGCATATCCTGCTCATCCGAACCCATGCCATGCAGGGCAAAGATCACGGGATAGTGTTGTTCTGTATTGTAATCGGAAGGAAGCCGAACCTCGTAAGTCAATGAATAACTCAATGGAATCACCACCTGATAAGAAATGATAATCTAGATAAAGTTTACTTATATAAAACTAATATTCTTATTGATAAACAAAATTTATCATGATTCCATTGTAGGGTCAATATTTTTTTTGTATTATGAAAATATGTTCCGTATAAGAAATCTATATTAATCTAATAACGTTGTATCAGGCAGATCGCTAAAGTAATGCACATATTACTCCCAAGGACGTGATAATGATGATCAAAGGAATCGTGCCTATTCTGAGGATATTTGATGAAGACAAAGCGAAAGAGTTTTACCTGGATTACCTGGGTTTTCGATTGGATTGGGAACATCGATTTGAGACAGACTTGCCGCTATATATGCAGATCTCCCTCGATTCCATTCAATTGCATCTATCCGAACATCATGGCGATTGTACGCCTGGAGCGGCATTGCGGTTGGAGACGGATGCGCTGGATGCATTACGTGAGAAGCTCAATCGGAAAAAATACAAACATTCCAGACCGGGCATTTCCGACACGCCGTGGAATCTAAGGGAAATGACAGTGATTGATCCGTTTGGCAACCGGATTGTTTTTTATGAACCTGACGCAAAATAGATTGAAGAGTTGATATTTCTATAGAAGAGGAGGTTTTGCAACATGGATATTGGCCTAGCCATTCGTACGATCCGCAAACAGAAACAGATCACCATCATGCAAATGTGCGAAGGTACGGGGCTGTCCAAGGGGTTTATCAGCAACGTGGAAAATAACAAAACCTCACCTTCCATTGCCACACTCGAAAGTATCGCGGATTATCTGGAAGTTCCACTGCCTTACTTGCTGCTCTCACCAGAACAACGGATGAACGTGGTGCGCAAGGATGAGCGCAAGGAAACAACTGCCGGGAGCGGGCAGATTAAAGTACAGCATCTAACGGCAAAGGGTGCCATGCGGATGTCCATTGTGGAGCTGCCCGCAGGTGCATCAACGGGGGTAAACAAGCATGCTGGAGAAGAAAGTCACCTGATTCTGCAGGGCAAGATTCGCGCAGAGCAGTGTGAGGATGTAGAGATTCTGGAGGCGGGGGATTCATTTAGCTGGAATGCCATCGTTCCCCATGAAGTAACCAATATTGGGGAGGAGCCCGCGGTGGTGCTGATCGCCGTGTCCAAGGAGCTGGATCTGGACCATTTGTGGGACGCATAAGCAGAGGATAATGGAATGGAGAAATGAGAGAAGTAACGCTGCATTAATCATAAGGGTAGAGAATAATCAGCGCGATGAATTGTATTCGGACACGATGGCGGCTGCTGAATATGTAAAAGGCCGCCCAGAGGTTTCTCGGGCGGCCGGATGGCGACGGATTGCACATTAGAAATGGTTGCTTCCGTCATTCATTGTTCTTTATAAATGGTTCGACTACTCCTGCTTACTGCGGGTTAGTTGTCCAGATGCCTGCGGCTTTAACAAATACACGGTCCGACAGCTTGAGCGTCGCCAAAGCCAGTTCAGCTACGTCCTCCGCTTGCATCATGCGGTCTTCGTCTCCAACTTTCAGTCCGGCATTGGTTGCCAGCTCTGTGTTCACCGTACTTGGTGTTAATGCAGTAACCCGGATATTGGATTTACGTACTTCCTGCATCAGGGATTCGGTCATGCCGAGCAGGGCGAATTTGGATGCACAGTAGGCTGAACCCGTTGCGAATCCACGCTCACCAGCAGTAGAGGCGATATTAATGATGCTGCCACTGCTTTCCTTGATCATGCTAGGCAGCACAGCACGAGTTACATAGTATGTACCCATGACATTGACATGCAGGATACGCTCCCACTCTTCCGGGTCCATATCCAGCAAGGTGCCGAAGCTTGCGATACCTGCATTGTTGATAAGGATATCCACCGCGCCAAGCTCCATCTCAATAGCAGCTACGGCTGCCTCAGCCTGAGTGCGATCCGAAATATCCGCAATGGCACTAGTTACTTTTACACCATATTCCTGACTCAGCGATTGCTGGAGAGCCTCCAGATCGGAGGCCGTCCGAGCAATAAGTCCGAGATGTACACCTTCCTTGGCAAGTGCCTGAGCAATGGCACGGCCTATCCCTTTACCGGCGCCAGTAATGACAGCCGTTTTATTTTTAAGTTCCATGTGGGTAACTCCTCCTTAGAATTGGACTAGCATTTAATTATACTATATTACCCACAGTTCGAATATTTGCTTCATCATAATTTAACATTATTGCTTGATCTTGATGCTGCCTGAGGTGGTGCGAGCTTTGATAACATCACGGCTTACCATGGGGGAATCAGGGATACTCACATCACCGGAAATAGCCTGTGCGTCAAATATACCTTCAAAATCAGGCGCTGCCTGTATGGAAATATCTCCAGACTGCCCCGATACATCCATTGAACCGGAGGATGTTTGCTCGATCTTCACACTGCCGGAAGTGAATTTAACGTTTGCCGCACCGTTTAATTTCATAATTTTGGTATCCCCTGACTGCACACTGCGGGTTACATCGCCATTCATGCCATCCAGCGTGAAGCTTCCGGAAGTTTGTTTTACTTCCATAGTTCCCTCAATTGCCGTGGCTTTGATGTCCCCTGAAGCTAGATCCAGTTGAATGGTTGGTACATTTATGTCCTGAAGGTGAATGCTCCCAGACGTGTTGTTAAGGTCCAAGGTCTTAGCATGCAGACCCTTCAGATCCAGATCACTGGAAGTAGAGACGATGTTGACGTCATCCAGCTGATGTCCTTCAGGCAGCGCAACCGTGATCGTTTGCTGCTGAGTATTCCAATAAAGGGTGAAAAATTGCAAACGCGAGCGCCCTTTCTGGTTTAACGTAAAGGTTCCATCCGTGATCGAGGCCTGTTTAAAACCTTCAATTGTGGCCGGGTCCCACTTACCATCCACTTCAATGTAACCATTGGAATCGGGACTTACTACGAATTCAATATCTGCGCTAAAGTTAGAGTTCATCATGATGTTGTGCAGCTCATCGTTTTTGAATTCCCAACGTTTGGAGTAGGCTTCTCTCTGATCTCCGAACTGAACTCCGTATATGGAGGTTCCGAGCAGGCCGATGCCGATACATAGTATCGCTAAAGCGATCCACTTTTTGGTGCTCATGGTTAGACATCTCCTTTCATCGTCTTTTGATTCCATCTTATATATTGAAGAGTGATCAGCTTAAAGGCTTTAAAAATCCATTTTGTCAAAAGGGCAAATAGAATGCCTATACCGAATACTCCAATCGAAACGAATATCTCAGAATACTCGAAATGGTCAAGATATAAGAAATCCACTGCTGCAGCGACCGGTGCCAATACCAGCAGCGACAGACTGGCAATTGTGAGCCATACCGACCACAGCATCAATCCTAGTGGAATCGCCAGCATGATGTTCAGGAAAAAAAGTCCGATTGCCGTGAAGAAGCTGCGTGCAGCGCGATTTCCTCTTTGCTGAGGACGCATTTCTTCGAATGTTGGCGCATAGAACGGATCAGATCCTGGCGTCTGTGCATCATACCGATCACCGAGCGCTTCTTTTGCAATCTCGATCGGATGCCCCAGTTCCCTGGCAATTTCTTCTTCCGGTCTTCCTTCTCTTAATCCCATCTCAAAATGCTGTTCATAATCAGCGAGCAGTTCTGCCCGTTCCAGCGGGTCCATTGGTCTCAGATGAACCTCCATTGCCTGCATGAATTGTTGTCTATTCATTGGGGGTACCTTCCTCTATAAGATTTGCGACATTGCGCACAAAGTTATTCCATTCATTCGTAAGAGTCTTCATATAGTCACGACCAGTATCAGACAGTTTGTAGTATTTACGCGGTGGTCCTTCACTGGATTCTTGCAGGTAAGTTGTACAATATCCGTCATTGACCAATCTTCGCAAAAGGGGATACAATGCACCTTCCGCCACTTCAATATGCTGGGATACCGCTTGAGCCAGTTCGTAGCCGTAACGATCCTGGCGGTTGATCAGCACGAGTACGCATAGTTCCAGCACCCCTTTTTTGAATTGAATATTAACATTCACTTGGGTTCCTCCTTGTTGCTCTATCCAATCACTAGTGTGTATTGTTCAGTAGTCGTGAACTCATCATAGCATCCGGTACTGTTTAATGCAAGGTAGTGATTTTAAAATAGTTCCGTGTCACGGTGTACCGCAAATGGGACTAACTTCGATTTCTCGCTAATTCACTTATAAATCAGCATACGCAAAACCCGGATCGGTTACTTCCGTCTGAGGACGGATTCCGATCCGGGTCTATGGGATGAAGATATACAGTGATGGGGGTATCAGCTTTAATTTATTCTTGTGCGTCCAATACCGTAAGGTCTTCAACGGCAGGGCCTTCGATGACTTTGCCCGCGTAATCGTACCGTGATCCGTGGCATGGGCAATCCCAGGAACGTTCGCCGGCATTCCATTCCACTTCACAACCCAAATGGGTGCAGGTGGTATCCACCAGAAAGAGTTTGCCAGTTGGGTCCTTGTAGGCGCCGGCCCGTTTACCGTCATGGCGAACGACGGCTCCTTCATCGTTACCGAGTTGTCCCGTGTTCTTGTGAATAATGCCGACTTTGCCAGAGATCAGTTCCGTGGCTACATTGACATTCTCTACGAGGAAGTTTTTCACACCAGGGTCTACCTTGAACCTTGCAGGATCGAATACCGCTGCGTAAGAGTTGTCGCGTCCGGTAATCCGGTCCGTAAGGATATGTCCAGCCATCGTTCCTGTGGTCATGCCCCATTTGGCAAAGCCGGTAGCCACATAGACACGTTCATGTCGTCCGGTAATGGGTCCAATATAAGGGACCTTATCGATGGAAATCAGATCCTGAGCTGACCAGCGGAATGGGATGTTGCGAATGCCGAATGTATCGGCTGCATAGCGCTCCAAATTTTCATAATGACCGACGGTACAAATGCCCTGTCCGGTTTTATGATTCTCTCCTCCAAAGAGGATGTGTTCCTTCCCTTTATGAATGACAGTACGCAGTGAACGGGAGGGTTCATCATCAGAGATATACATGCCACCTGTGAAAGGCTTCTGAGGTTCAACCATAACAGCATAGGATCGTTCAGCGTGCAGCCTTGAAAAATAAAATCCAGGGTCGTAGACCGGGAAATGGGAGGCAACGACGACATGTTCGGCCGTTACGGATGGACCATTCTCATAGGTCCGCACATGCAGTGAGGTGTCTTCCTCTACATCGGTAACTGTTGTATGTTCGAAGATGCGGACACCTTGCTTAACTGCGGATTCCAGCAGGTAATGCAAATAACGGAGCGGGTCAAAGCGGGCTTGTCCCGGCATCTTAATGCCTGCTCTGGACGGGACAGGAATGGGAAGTGGATCGACCCATTCACCAGGAATATTTAGCTTGCCATAGGCGGTCAGTTCAATCTCCAGCTTTTTGAGGTTTTCCTCGGATTGAATGTAGACATAGGCATCTTCCTCAGCCCACTGGCAATCGATTTTTTTCTCTTTCACCAGATCGCGCATCCACTTGGCGGCTTTAGCATTACCTTCATAATACATGCGGGCCTGTTCCTCGCCAAAATGATGCAGCAATTCATTAAATATCACGCCATGCTGTGCGGATACCTTGGCAGTGGTATGGCCGGTTGTGCCATCCAGTACTTTTCCGGCTTCAAGCACAACCACACGCCTACCCGTCTGAGCCAGCAAATAGGCTGTCGTAATGCCCGCAATGCCTGCACCAATGATGGCTACATCCGCAGTTGTATTTTCTGTCAGTTTCGGATATTCATTGAATGTGTTGGTGGCTCTCCACAGGGATTCCGGAATGGAGGGCAAACCTGTCGGGGTCTGTTGATGATCATTCACTCGATTTCCTCCTTATATTTGTTCATTAGGGCTTATGCTCAGCTCATAAATACGTCAAAATTTTACTCTTATCCATGATTACCATACTGTGCCAGAATGAAACGATTGACCCCATACTTTCCTGAGGGAAATTCACATTTTCCTGTGCAAGCCCCCTGTTTTTTTTGCTAAACATGCTATATGATAGGTTTACCGAAATCGTTTTAGTAAATGAAGAGAAGAGTTAACATCGGACTAATAAATGCTTGTTTTATAAGGTTAAATCTTCGATTCATGAGGTCGGATACATTAAAATCACATCATAAATATGTCGTGTTCATGTATTCGCTATCATTTTAATAAACCATTGAAAGCCCAAAGGAGAATTCCATATCATGACTAACCAAACGAAATATCCTTTCCAGGATACAACGCTTGAACTCGATACACGTGTAAAGGACCTCGTATCCCGCCTGTCGGAAGATGAGAAAATCGAATCCATGCTGCAATACCAACCAGCAGTAGAACGCCTGGGTATCGCAGCTTACAAACACGGCACAGAAGCAGCTCACGGTCTGGCTTGGCTGGGCGAAGCCACGTCCTTCCCGCAGCCGGTAGGGCTGGCGTGTACGTGGGATGCAGATCTGATGAAAGAGATCGGCTCCGTAATCGGGGACGAGGCACGTGTATTCTACAAACGCAATCCAGCCGTGAACGGTCTGACGCTGTGGGCACCTACAGTTGATATGGAACGTGATCCGCGCTGGGGTCGGAATGAGGAAGCCTACGGGGAAGATCCGGAACTTACGGCCGAGCTGACCACAGCTTTGGTTAAGGGTATTCAGGGTGACCATCCGAAGTATTACAAGGCGGTTGCCACATTGAAGCATTTCCTGGCAAACAATAATGAGGTGGACCGCGGCAGTGGTTCATCAAGCATTGATCCACGCAACATGCGAGAATATTACCTGAAAGCGTTCGAGAAACCGTTTAAAGAGGGTGGGGCGCAGTCCATGATGACCGCGTACAACTCTATTAATGGTACGCCAGCATTGTTGCATCCGTTCGTAAACGAGATTGTGAAGGGCGAATGGGGCATGGATGGCTTCATCGTGAGTGATGCAGGGGATGTCATGGGCATCAAGAACGATCATAAATACTATGATTCCCACACCCCAGGTACAGTAGAGTCCGTCAAAGCCGGCATTGACAGCATTACCGATGATGCGGATCTGTCGAAGCAGGCGCTGCGTGAAGGGCTGGAGCAAGGTACGCTCACGATGGAAGACATCGATCTGGCGTTGTTCAATACGTTCCGTGTGCGTTTCCGTCTGGGTGAATTTGATCCGGCTGAAGGCAATCCATATGCTTCGATTGGCGAAGAAGCGATGATGACGGAGAACGCGAAGGCTTTGTCATTGAGAGCGGCGAGAGAACAAGTGGTATTGCTCAAAAATGATCAAGGCACACTGCCGCTGGATAAAACGAAATCCGGCAAAGTGGCTGTGATTGGTCAACTGGGTGGAACAGTCTATCGTGACTGGTATGCAGGTACCATGCCATATAGCGTATCCCCGCTTGAAGCAATCAGTTCCAAAGTAGGCGGCGACAAGGTTACGTTCAAGGATGGTAATGACCGTATTACATTGACTTCCGCAGCAAGCAGCAAGGTTGTTGGACTGGCTGAAGATGAGAAATCATCCATCATTGCTTCAGGAGATGCCGAGACATTTACACTGAGTGACTGGGGATTTGGCAGTTACACGCTGCAGGCGGACAGTAATGGCAAATACCTGACGACGGATGAAGAGACGGTTACGGCATCAGCGGATGAAGTATATGGCTGGTTTGTAAAAGAAGTATTCCATCTGTTGCCACAACAGGACGGAAGCGTGGGGCTGACCACTTGGAACGGTAAAACCGTAACGGCACCCAATGACGGAAACGATGTGTTCGCCGTGTCCGAAGAGTTGAAATCATTCGGTGCTACGGAAACATTTAAGAAGGATATTGTGGTGAATGGATTAGAGGAAGCGGTAGCAGCTGCGAAGGAAGCGGAGACAGCGATTGTATTTGTCGGCAACAATCCGCTTGTGAATGGTAAAGAAGAGATTGACCGTCCAAGCCTGGATCTGGCAGAATCCCAGCAGCGTCTGGTTGAAGCTGTTTATGCAGCGAACCCGAATACCGTTGTAGTTATCGTGGGAAGTTACCCGTTCACATCCAACTGGGTACAGGAGAACATCCCGGCTGTATTGTATACCTCCCATGCAGGACAAGAGCTGGGCAACGCTGTGGCTGACGTATTATATGGCGATTATGCGCCAGCAGGCCGCCTGAATATGACGTGGGTGCAATCCGCAGATCAGCTGACTGATATCAGAGACTACGATATCATTCAATCTGGACGCACGTATCAGTATTTTGAAGGGGATATACTGTATCCGTTCGGACATGGATTGACGTATGCATCGTTTAAATACAGTAATCTGGAGTTAAATCCGTCCCAAACTGGAACTGAAGGCACAACTACGGTAACTGTGGACGTGACCAATACAGGGACGATCGCCAGTGATGAGGTTGTGCAATTGTACGTGCGTGCCGGACAGTCCCGTGTGAAGCGTCCGCTCAAAACGTTAAAAGGCTTCCGTCGTCTTCATATTGAAGCTGGAGCTACAGTGAAAGTCAGCTTCACGTTACCGGTTCAGGAGCTGGCAATCTGGGATGTAACCCGTGATCGTTATGTGGTTGAAAGCGGCACGTACAGCATTATGGTAGGGAAATCGTCTTCGGATATTCAGCTTGTCGCTGACCTGACGGTAGAAGGTGAGACCATTCCTTCACGTAACCTTGGAGTGGCAACTCGCGCCGAGAATTACGATGCATACTTCGGTGTGGATCTGGATGAGAGCAAGGAAGGCGGAACATCTGTCCGTGTGATTGGAGAGCAGGGATGGATTGCCTTCAAAGATGCGGATCTGGGCAGTGCAGCAGCGCTTGAAGCTCGTGTATCGGCAGAACAGGCAGATGCGGTATTGGAAGTTCGACTGGGCGCACCTGACGGTGCGTTGGCAGGACGCGTGGAACTGGCACAGGGCAAGGCCCAGCAGTGGTCCACGGTTAAGGCAGACCTCCAAGGCGCATCAGGTCAACAAGATGTATACCTTGTGTTGTCAGCAGGAGTGCGTATCAGCTATTTCGAGATTCGTTAAACCTGCAGCCTATGGAAGTTGCAGCTCTAATAGCAAGTGCTCAGTTCGTTAAATAAAAACGCTAAAAAGGGATGTCCCCTTGTCATCTTCATGACTAGGGGACATCCCTTTTGTTAATAAAACAACTTTTTCCAAAAGCCTAAGTGGCGAAATATCGAATTTAGATTGATGAGTCAGCCGTTACCCGTTCTCTTGCCGTACGAGCAGCGTCTACCATGATGCTCAATGCATCCACGACTTCGGCCTTACCACGTGTTTTCAGTCCGCAGTCAGGATTCACCCAGAACAGATCGGCTGGCAGCACTTGAAGTGCGCGCTCGATCATATTCAACATCTCGTCCTTGCCTGGAACACGTGGACTATGGATATCATATACGCCGAGACCGATGCCTTTATCATACGTATTTTGCTCAAAACTGCCTACCAGTTCTCCATGGCTGCGGGATGTCTCGATTGAGATCACATCCGCATCAAGGTCGCTGATGGCTTCAATAATATCATCGAACTCGCAGTAGCACATGTGAGTATGCACCTGCGTTGTTGGTTTCACGGTTGCTGTTGCCAATCGGAAGGATTCTACGGCCCATTGCAGGTACTCATCCCACTTGCTTCGTTTGAGTGGGAGTCCTTCACGCAGAGCTGGCTCATCGACCTGAATCATCTCAATGCCTGCTTGCTCCAGCGCTTCAACCTCGTCCCGAATGGCGCGGGCTATCTGATAGGATACTTCGCTGCGCGGAATATCTGAGCGGACAAAGGACCAGTTCAGAATCGTTACCGGACCTGTGAGCATGCCTTTTACCGGTTTGCTGGTCAGTGTCTGAGCATACGCCGTTTCTTTCACCGTCATCGGTTCATTGAACAGCACATCTCCGTAAATGACAGGTGGTTTTACACAGCGTGAGCCGTAGGACTGTACCCAGCCATTTTTGGTAAAAGCGAATCCAGTCAGCTTCTCACCGAAAAACTCGACCATATCGGTACGTTCGAACTCACCGTGTACCAGCACATCCAGACCAATTTCCTCCTGAATGGTAATCCATTCCTGGATCTGTTCACGCACATAGGCATCGTATTGCTCCGCATTCCATTCGCCTTTGCGGAACAGGGCGCGTGCCTTGCGCACCTCCGCCGTCTGCGGGAAGCTGCCAATCGTTGTCGTTGGCAGCAGCGGGAGCGACCATTTTTGCTGCTGCAATTCGCGCCGCTCCTGGAATGACGCGCTGCGAAGCAGCTGCTCGTCGGCGTGCACCCCTGCGGGAGCGCCACTCAGGCGTGTCCGTGACTCGGACTCGCTCAGCAGGCGCACCGCTTCGGTGCTCGCCTGGGCGCGGCGGCTGGCTTCAGCCACAGCCGCTGCCTGGTCCGCCTGCTTCGCACCGCCGGACAACAACGTTCCGAGCGTCGCTATTTCTTCCAGCTTCTCGTCGGCAAAGGCCAGGGCATTGCGCAGTACCGGATCAAGCGCGCTCTCCTGAGCGGCAGTCACCGGTACATGCAACAGGCTGCAGGAAGGCTGAATGATTAGCTTGCCTTCGGCAGCGAATTCAGCCACCTGCTCCAGCAGCTTCGCCGTCTCTGCGAGATCGGCGCGCCAGATGTTGCGCCCGTCAATGACACCGGCGCCCAACCATTTATCCTGCGGGAAGCCATGCTCCCGCAGGCTGGCCAGGTTGCCTTCATAGCCGTGGACCAGGTCCAGGCCGATTCCGGCTACAGGCAGTGCTGTCACGACCGGATAAGCTTCCACCGATTCGAAGTACGTCTGAAGCAGCAGCTTCAATTCAGGTGCGGCTTGTGCCAATGCGGCATACACCTGTTGCAGCAAGGCTTCATCTTCGGAAGAGACAGCCAGCGTCAGAGCAGGCTCGTCGATCTGTACCCACTGTACGCCTTCGGCTTGAAGCTCGGCCAGAAGCTGGGCGTACACCGGAACGAGACGTGTGACGATCTCTGCGAAGCGTTCCGCGTCATAGCCTTTGGCGAACCGTACATACGAGTACGGACCGACCACGACCGGTTTACCTTCCAGCCCAAGCTCCTGCTTCGCTTCGCGATAGGCGGCAAGGGGTTTATTTTCAAGCAAAGCAAATGCAGTATCATTATGTATCTCAGGTACGATGTAGTGATAGTTGGTGTTCAGCCACTTGGTCATCTCACAGGCCGTTGCCTGGTCATTACCCCGAGCCATGGCGTAATAGGTAGATACGGACACCGGTCCGCCAGTATGGTTGAAGCGCTCAGGAACGACGCCAAACATTGCGGATACGTCGAGAATATGATCATAGTAGGAGAAGTCGCCCACAGGAATCAGATCGAGCTGCTGTGCCTGCTGTTTCTTCAGATCCTGCAACCGAAGCGTGGTCAGTTCCTGATGAAGCGTGGATTCATCGATTCGGCCAGCCCAGAAGGACTCCAGTGCTTTTTTCCATTCACGTCCCGCACCGATGCGAGGGTAACCGAGGTTGCCTGTCAGAACTTGTGCCTGTTGTTGCTGTGATTGCGACATGTAAAATTCCTCCTCATTTATAATGGTGAACTCATCATTCAGGTTGAAGCTATGTTGTTGTATTTCATTTGAAAGCATCAAAAAAAGGCATTCCTTCCAATGTCATACCCTGAGAAACAGGCATCATGAATGACGTCTGTGCACAAAGATAGAATGGGAAAGAACACCTGCTATAAGTTATTTTAGCGGTTGCTCTAACACCTCCCTATCTTCCGTAGGTCATGCGATGCTGTCGAAACAGGCAGGTCTCCTGGCTTACGGATCATGGTCTTGTACATGTCCTTCCCGGTGGATACACCAGTGGATTGTTTATGTACAGACTCCCCGTTTACAGTGGCGGGACCGCGACGGACTTACACCGTGCTTCCCTTTTAAGCCTGACCACGCCTGTAGCGCGGTCGGCACCTGTTTCCGTGTGCAGAAATGTGCTTACACATCTCCAGCTATGAAATTGGTGACCAAGCATAGATGATAGATTATATAATGATGCAATCGTCGTATACTTGCTCTTATGCTACCAATCATAGACGATAACCTACTAGCTTGCAACAAATATCATTAATCCGATCGGAAATAAAAATGAGCCGTATGAAACCTAGGTTTAGTGACAGATTTGTCTCCTCAAAATGAAGCTTCAAAATGAACTACATATCCAGCACATGTTGTGCTGGATTCAACCCAATAAAAAAATCGTTACCATGCATCCATCTGCATGGTAACGATTGTGTGGCAAGCCATCGTTGCGGCTACATCAATGATGCGCTGATTGCGACTGCCGCGATAAGGAAGAGATACATCACGCTCAGCTGCAATATAAGGTCCATCAATAATAACGTCGCATAGGCGGGATAGTTCTGCTCGCGCAGGGTCGGCAACAAGTTCCTCATATACAAATCCCGTATAGGCCCATACCGTCAGATCAGGCCGTACCGCACGAAGCTGTCGAACCCAGGATGCACACTCTGCGGCAGAGAAAAAAGGATCACCTCCGCATAACGTAACCCCTTCCAGCAAGGGATGCGCGGTCACTTCATGCAAAATCTGCTGCTGCCGTTCCTCCGTGAAGGGTTCACCCGCACGGAAGCTCCAGGAGTCCGGGCTGAAGCAGCCCGGACAGGCATGTCGGCATCCGCTAATGAACAACACGGCTCGCAGGCCCGTTCCCTCATTCACCGATTCGGGGATATAGCCATATAGATTCACTGATGTTTCACCCGATCCCGTACTTCCGCTTGCTTTGCCGTATTGAAGCGTACTTTGTAATCTCCGGTCAGGTATCCTGTCACCCGGCGCAGTCTCTGGAAATGCACCTGATTTTCATGAGCTTCACATCCGGGACATACCTCTCCGATTACACCTTCATAACCACAGGCCGGACAACGGTCAATCGGGTGATTAATGGAGAAATAACCGATATCCTGGGCCAGCGCGTATTGCACGATTCGTTGGAAAGCCGTGGTGTTGGCCCGTACATTCCCGTCGAGTTCGACATAAGAGATTGCTCCGGCATTACATAGCTTGTGGAAAGGAGCTTCCAATTCAATTTTGCGATAGGCAGGAAGGGTATGATAGACCGGAATGTGAAATGAATTGGTGTAATATTCCCTGTCGTTGACCCCCGTGATGCTGCCGTATCGCTCGCGATCAAGCTTGGTGAATTTGCCGGATAGGCCCTCGGCGGGCGTAGCGAATAAGGTGATATTCAAGTTATGCAACTCACTCATCCGGTCACAGAACTCTCTCATCGTACGAATGATATTCAAGGCTTCTCGATGTACATGAAGGTCTTGTCCATGGTGACGACCATATAGGGCGGTCATACATTCAGCAAGCCCGATAAAACCAAGGGATAACGTACCATGCTTCAGCAGGTCAGCCACCGGTTCATTCGGAGCCAATTGTTCTCCACCTTCCCACACCCCTTCCCGCATCATGAAGTCCGATGCTTTGGCAGGCTGGTTAGTCTGAATTCGATAACGGTGCAGCAGTCCATCCGTAGCATTGTGCATGACGGACTCCAAAGCCATATAGAAGCCGGCCCGGTCAGCGATGGCTCTTGTTCCCTGGCAGATCCCGTATCGTATGCCGAGCTTGACCAGATTGATGGTGTTAAAGGACAAGTTCCCTTTACCGCTCTGACGATTGCGTCCGAAGCGATCAGCCAGTGTGCGTGTACGACATCCCATTGTGGCAATGATCGTGTCGGGATCTTCGGATCGATAATAGGGAATGTTGAAGGAAGCATCCACATTGACAAAATTCGGATACATACGTCGGGAGGAGCAGGTAACAGCGAGCCGGAACAGATCGTAATTCGGATCTCCCTCAGATTGGTTAATGCCTTGTTTGCATTGGAAAATATGCTGTGGGAACACGGGCGTTTCCCCGTTACCGAGTCCACGAATGGTCGCTTGCAGCAGCGACCGGGAGACAAGCCGGCCTTCGGGTGAAGTGCACAGTCCGTAATTCAGCGAAGTAAACGGAATCTGTCCGCCAGCACGACTGCTCATGGTGTTCAGATTATGGATTAGCGATTCCGCAGCCTGTTCGGTCTCCAGTTCCGTTTCTTCACAGGCAAAGGCAAAGGCTCGTGGACATTTCTCCTTCGCTTCATCACTATTCAGATGTAGCTGTTCATCCTCAATCCGGTCATTTTCCCCAAACAGCCGTTGTGCTTTCCGGTAATGCTTACGGAACGATCGCTTCACATAAGGTGCGAGATCCCAGTCGATTTTATTGGCCGATACGCCGCCATACTGGCTGTTCTGCTGGGATTGAAAAATTATGGCGACCAGCGCCATGGCAGACATGATCGTTTGTGGTGTACGAACCGAACCGTTGCCTGTGTTAAATCCGGAGGCCAGCAGCCGGTCAAACGGGATGAAGATACAGTTGGTCGTTCCAAGGGCATACTGATCCAGATCGTGTACATACAGATCACCATTCTCCACAGCTAGAGCAAGGTCCTCTGGCAGCACATGACGCAGAGCATGCCATTTTGCCGTCTCCGAACCGAGCCTGCTCATCTTGCCGCTGAACGAGTCTCCGTTCAGATTGGCATTCTCCCTCAGCGTATCAGCGTCTTCTGCACCGATAATTCGTCTTCCCAGGTCAGATAGCAGATCAGGCGCCGGTGGAGAGGCATACTCAAGCATGTTCATAACAGATTCCTCCTAAAAAATGAGATTGTATAGGGATAATGTAAATTCATTGAATACTATATGTAGAGTTTCTTTATCCATTTATAAACTATATCTTGTTATTTGGGTGTGATAATCGTCACATAAGAGGGGTGCGTTGAACAAGGCGATTTTCTAGTCTGGCATGATAAAGGTTTCCAAAGCTGGAGGGTAAGCGTATAATTTCTTATTACCGTGTCAGTATAGTTGACGAAGCTAGAAATAAGGACAGAAAACCTGCCAGGGAAGCGGTTGCTTAACTTTACTGTCATCGAATCATACCGTCCATAGCAGATTCCCGTCCGTGGAATAAATTGGATTCGGGTATGTTTCCCTTTGATTCCTACAGTGTTAATCATATATGAATAGGTTGTGACAGCTGTTTCGGAACATATGAACCCTCTTTGATCGATGGAATCATCATGTGCAATACGGATTTGAAATGCAGCTAAAACAAGAGGGGTGAGTCATGGGAACGGTAAGCATTACAAGAGGCTTCTATGAAAATATCCAGGAAGCCGCGTCCCATATTGTTGACGTGTTAAGCGGCATATTAAAGGTGAACACTATCTTTGTTGCCACGAATGATGGCGTGACCAATGTTATTATGGAGGCTTTTAACCGAGAGGAACTGTTGATTGCCAAAGGCAGTGCACTTCCATTTGAAGCTTCATATTGCAGCCTGGTATTGAGAGATAAGGAAGGCAGTATGGTTATCACGGATACATGCGAACATCCACTTACGGAATCGATGAACGTAACGAGCGAACTGGGCAATCGTTTCTTTGTGGGCATTCCGATTCTGCGGAGGTCAGGCGAAGCGTTCGGCACCATATGTCTGATGGACAATCCCGATTATGTGATTAGTGAAACGGATATGAAGACGCTGAAAGCTATGGCTGTTTTCCTGGGGTATGTCGTGGATCTGGAAGATACACTGCAGGTCCAGGAGCAGAAGCTGAGTGATTCGGAGCAACTAAAGGAGCAGCTGCAGGCAGAAAAGGAACGTGCGGAATCCGAGGCAATGACTAAGACACAGATGCTGTCGCTGATGAGCCACGAGATTCGTAATCCACTGAACGGCATTTTGGGATTGACTGACCTGATGCGTACACCGGATATGTCGGACGAGCAGACAGAGTATGTAAATATGATTGAGACCAGCGGTAACATTCTGCTCTCACTGCTAAATAACATGATGAGTTTTAACATCAACGATGCAGGCAAAACAGTTGTACACGATGATCCATTTGATCTGGTAGCCACGATCGAGAATACCGTTTATCTCTATGCGGGACTTGCGCTTAGCAAGAACATTGAGCTGGGATTGAACCTTGATCTGAATGTATCTCAGGTCTACGTCGGGGATGAAATCAAGATCGGACAACTATTAGCCCATGTCATTCAGTATGCCATAGATTCAACACGGACAGGATCAGTGTTGGTTACAGCAACTGTGGATGGTGGAGATGCAGAGGAAACGGGGACGCTTCGACTTCATGTGAAGTATACCGGTCGCATGCTGTCTTCGGACAAAAAGCTTAGATCATTTAACAATTTGGACGGAAATATAAGTACACAGAAGCTGGTGGGAACCAATCTCGGTTTGGCGGTCAGCCAGAACCTTGCCATCCTTATGAACGGCCGGATTCAGGTGCGCGGCCTGGGAGACAAGGAAACAGAATTCGAGATCTGCTTGCCGCTCCGCAAACATTGGGAACTGCCTCAGCTTGCCAATATTCAGCACCGACTGAGGGGCAAAAAGGTGTTGCTTGCGAAGGATCCTGACATTTTGCAAGGGGCCTCCTCCCTGATGCGAAGATGGAAGATGGATGTGCATATGACCTCGGTTACAACCGAGGCGTACAACTGGATTGAGGAGGGCTTTAAGCCTGATGTGGCCGTTGTGGATATGGGACTGCTGGAGGGCGGCGCTGTGGATTTTGTGCGCAAGCTGAAGCACCTGGTTACCGATTCACCGGTCATTGTGCTGATTCCGTATGGTATGCATATCGATCCGCATGAAGCGGAAGTCTTCGATGCGGTCCTGACCAAGCCGGTGAAGCAGGCTGAATTGTTGAATGCGTTAAGCATCATTGTGCATTAAGAAAATGAAAAAAGTATATTAAATTAGGCGCACCTGTTAGGGGTGCGCTTTATTTGTTATTCGGAAGGAAGACGATCCTCGAACAAGCAGCTCCGAGTCGACTTTAAATACGCGTTTGTCCTGAAATTCATTTGTATTCATCATGTCAATCATCTTCTCCATCAGAATGGCCCCCATCGTATACTTGGGTTGGTTCACCGAACTTAGCGTAGGATGGATGTATTTGCTGATTCGATTGTTGTCCACACCTACGATAGCCAATTGCTCGGGAATACGTATTCCGTATTCTGTACATGCCTTATATACGCCGAGGGCCATTTCATCATTGGCCGCATATACCGCTGAGAAGGACAGGCCTTTGTTAAACAGCCTTTTGATGGCCTCGTACCCGCCTTCCTCGTTGAAGTTCCCATTCTCGATCAGTTCGGGACGAAATGGAATTTGATGATTGCGCAGGGCTTTCAAATAGCCTTCAAGCCGCTCATAGCTGTCGATTGCTTCGGGATAACCGTTCAAGAATACGATATTTTGATGTCCGGCCTCAACCAGATGCTGAACAACTTCCTGGGAAAATTTCACGTTGTCAGTATATATACAAGGAATCTGATCATGTTCGATATATTTGCCAACGATGCCAATACGGTACCCCTTGTCCGCGAGATTGAATAATTCCTCATCCGCCAGCATGGGAGTGATAATGATGACACCGTCAATCGTCCGGTCCAGCAGCAAATTAAGATAATCGACTTCTCGCTCTTTCAGGTTATGGGCATCACATATGATGACTTTGTAATGGCGGGCGTAGGCGATGTTCTCAATGCCTTTAATTATTTCCGCATAATAGGAATTGTTGATATCTGGAACGATGACGCCAATCGTCATGGTTCTCTGTGAACGAAGATTCTTGGCTGCTGCGTTGGGGTGATAGCCCAATTGCTCGATGGCGCGCATCACCTTATCTTTGGTTTTGGTGCTAACCTTGCTGTGCTGATTAATAACTCGTGATACGGTTGCCGGGGATACACCTGCGATGGCAGCGACATCAATGATTTTGACATCCATATGGTTCACAACTCCAAATAAGTGATTGACAATTCATTCAAATTCATTATAATTCCAATTGAAAACGATTACAAGATATAACCGATTGAAGCAATAATTGGGGATAGTGCAGGAATAGAGGGTTTGTATTCAATTTAATGTAATCGATTTCATGAATCTCCTCCGTTGCGATAAATAGCGGTGCATCCATGAATCTTGCCACTTGTAGACCCGCTGTTTCTATAGCATTATGTTACCCGTCGTGAGTGCTGCATCCTGGTTCAGTCATACTTCAAGCTATGACCATTCAAGGGAGGCGTCAACTATGTTGAAGAAGAGCACCATCATGCTATTGTGCAGCTGTCTGCTGCTCGGACTGCTGGCTTCGGCAGTAGGTTCTTCGAAGGCCGAAGCGGCTTTTGGATCAGGGGATTTCCTGAAAGCCAACGGGACGGTTGTCCGCAAAAATTCGGGTACAGGTAACGTGGTAAACCTGCGTGGAACCAATTTGGGTGGCTGGCTGCTGCAGGAAGAATGGATGACGCCATCCGGGGCGGTAGATGAATACACACTGCGACGTACTTTGACAAATCGTTTTGGAGAATCGGGTGCACAGAGCCTGATCAATGGATATCAGGACAACTGGATTCAGGCTGGCGATCTGGATAACATCAAGAACTGGGGCATGAACGTTGTGCGTGTGCCGATCTATTGGGAGGATTTTATGAACACCAGTGGTGTCATGAAGCCTGATTCGGTTACGTTCCGCAAGCTCGACTGGCTCATTGATGAAGCGGGCAAACGGAACCTGTATGTGATTCTCGATTTGCACGGGGCACCGGGAGCAGCCTGTCCGTGGCATTCCTGCGGTCAGGAGAATTCCAACCAACTGTGGACCAACTCTACATACCAGAACTGGACTATTCAGATCTGGGAACGGATGGCAACACGTTACAAAGGCAATCCAACCGTTGCCGCGTATGACCTGCTCAATGAACCTCTCGTAACCATGGGTACAGGTGAAAATGCAGCTCAAATCAAGCAAAAGATGGATTTCTATGACCGGATGTACAAAGCGGTTCGTGCCAAGGATGCGGATCACATGATCATCATCGCGGCATTCTTCGACTGGTGGGCAGCTTCACCGCCAACGACGTATGGCTGGACGAATGTGATGTATCAGACGCATCACTATCAATTCACGGATTATAACAACTGGGATCTGACCAATTCAGAGATGGATCGCTGGTTGAAGGATATGGCGTCCTATCAGAAGAATTGGAACGTTCCGGTGTTAGCTGGCGAATTCTCGTTTGGTCAGGATGATCTGACCGAGAAGTGGCTGTCCGGTCTGAATGCACTGAATGCTTCTTGGACGAACTGGAGTTATAAGGTCAAAGGGGGCGGAACCTGGGGTTATTACAATAATAACAACAACCCGGCACCTAATCTGAATACGGACAGTGCGGCAACGATTGCTTCCAAATGGAGCATGTTCACCACGGCGAACTTTGCTTCTAATACCACATTTCAGAATGTAGTCAAGAAACATACGGGCACAGCTCCGTTTACAGAGACCTGGTCCAGTCTGAAGGCCAATGCCAACGGTACGTTTGTCAGCGCAGAGAACGGTGGGGCGGATTCGCTGGTTGCCAATCGGGATACTGCCGGACACTGGGAACGGTTCAAAATCATCCAAAACTCGGATGGAACGGTATCCTTGCTGTCGATGAGCAACATTAAATATGTGCAAGCCGATCTGAATAACGGCGGGCGTTTGATCGCATCGGCCACGTATCCATCCACATGGGAGAAGTTTACCCGTGAAGATGTGGGCGGGGGACTGGTTGCTTTCAAATCCGTTGCGAACGGTAAATATGTCAGTGCGGATCTGAACAACGGGGGCGTGCTGTACGCCAATCGTAATGCTGTGGGCGGAGCATGGGAACAATTTATCGTTACAGCTAACTGAGACAAACTAGGATCTCTCATAAATAATGAAGAAACGTAATGTAGTGACCCGCATGATGGCTCCGCTTTTGCAGCGGAGCTTTTTAATATTCATCCATAACTATTTCCCAAATTCTGCTCCAAGACCCTTTTAATCCGAGCCGAATACGATACAATAGAAAGGGAACTTCATCATTAATCAGTTTAGAGGAGGATGTGCATTCAATGGAATACCGTAGATTGGGTGGAAGCGGACTGAAGGTAAGCGAGATCAGCCTGGGTAGCTGGCTGACATACGGAGGGTATGTGGAACGTGAAAACGCGGTGAAATCAATTGAAGCCGCATTCGATGAAGGTATTAACTTTTTTGACACAGCCAATGTGTACGAGCGGGGTGCAGCAGAAGAGCTGCTGGGGCAGACGTTGAAAGCGTATTCCCGTGATTCGTATGTGCTTGCAACCAAGGTTTTTGGCAAAATGGGTGACGGTCCCAATGATCAAGGGTTGTCCCGTAAACATATTAAGGAACAATGCGAAGCCAGCTTGCAGCGGCTGGGTGTTGATTATGTAGACATATATTATTGCCATCGCTATCATACCGAAACACCGATTGAAGAGACACTGCGAGCACTGGACGATCTGGTGCGTCAAGGCAAAGTGCTCTACGTAGGTGTGAGTCAGTGGACGGCGGCACAGATGGAAGCGGCGCTGGGTACCGCTGATCGCCTGCTGCTGGATCATATCGTGGTGAACCAGCCGGTGTACAACATGTTTGACCGTTACATCGAAAATGAAATCATCCCGTTGGGTGAGCGCAAAGGAATTGGACAGGTGGTCTATTCCCCGCTGGCACAAGGGCTTTTGACTGGTAAATACACCTCGGTGTCTGATATCCCCGAGAATAGCCGGGCAGCAAAGCTGGGCTGGGATGAAGGGAAAATTAACGGTGACCGGATCGCGAAGGTTCGCCAGTTAATTGAAGTAGCGGACAAGCTGGATCTGAAGGTCGGTCAATTGGCTCTGGCGTGGATTCTGCGCCAAAATAACGTGTCCAGTGCCCTTGTAGGCGCAAGCCGTCCCGAGCAGGTGAAGGAGAACGCGGCTGCTTCCGGGGTGAAGCTGGATGCCGCCATCGTTGAAGAAATCGAACAAATATTAGCTTAAGGCAAGCTAAACTACACAGGCTGCTCTTGCGCTGATAAATAAGAAAGGGATGTCCTGGCTAGCCTGTATGGCTACTGGGACATCCCTTTTGCGTTTGAAACTAGATTGAATTTGGGCCGGAAAGGGTGGTGGAAGGCAGTGGAATGGCACAGACTCGATTCCTGCCCGTATTCTTGGCTTCATATAATGCACGATCTGCCTGTTCAAAGAAATCGTTATCATCCCGGTCGTCACAGTGATCCGGAAACACAGCAACACCGATCGAGATGGTCAGCCGGATCGTATTGCCATCCGGCAGGGCGAAGAGGTACTTCTCCACCGCTTGCCTGATCGACTCAGCAATCGCCATAGCCTGGTGGCGTGACCACAATCGAGCAACAGAATAGCAAATTCCTCGCCTCCGTTTCGAGAGACGATATCGGCCGAGCGGGCATGCTTGATGAGCAATTGCCCGAGCTGTTTCAAGACCGCATCGCCTGAAGAATGGCCGAAGGTGTCATTTACTTTTTTGAACCGGTCAATATCAATGACCAACAGGGATAGTTTTTGCTTGTTCTCACGTGCCCGTTCCAGTTCCAACTCGAGTGATTTCTCAAATTGTCTGCGATTACTTAGGTTGGTTAGATGGTCGGTGGAAGCTTTTCGCTCCAGCAGGAACAACATTTCATTGGATTTATTAATGAATTCTGCGATGAAATAAATAAAGATCCCACCGACAAAGGAAATGGTTATCTGTAATGGATATACTTTCATTAAAGAATTCATGCTGGAAGTATTGAGCATCAGAATGACAAAGATCAGCGTCATACCCAGCAGGTTCATGGTAATAATCTTGGTTAATCTCGACCAAGGAGCATAAGCAAAATATACACCGGACAGTCCGATGATTGTCATGACGAAGGCTGCATCGATAGCAGCGGATGACATTCCAAACATGAGAATACGCAGGATGGAAATGACGAGTCCCGAGATGACCGAAGCGAATCCTCCTAAATATACGGCTGCTGTGACGATAGCCAAATGACGCAAATCCACAATTGTCGTTTCATTCAAAGGAAAGGAGTAATTCATCAGTACCGTTCCATAGATCCCGAACAGCAGACCACCGATCATCTGAACACGCATTGAGGGAAAGGGCACACGGATACGATAGAATTTGGCGATGATTCCGGACACATACATGAACGTAATCATGACACAGACATTAACGAAAAATGTGCTTAGCAACCAGCATCCCCCCTTTAGCGCACATTACTATATTTTAGCTGAAAAGCAGTGCGGTAGCGAACCATAATATCCCAAATAGGAGAGGGGGAGCTGTGAAGAGGCTTGGCTATGGCAATTCATGAATAAATTAGTCGGATATTGACTTCATTATACAATGAGATTTATACTTAATCTAAATCAAAATTGATTTTGATGTTTCTGGGAATCATAGCAGTCTGTAGATTACTGTGTCATCTTATATACTATTGAATGAGTAAATAAAGGAGAATTGCTGGTGAGAACTCTAAATCTGACGATACAGCGTCAAGCCGTTTACGATGTCGTCCGTCATTCCGAAGACCATCCAACCGCAGCAGACGTGATGAATCGTCTGGTGGAGCAAGGTTATAATTTGGCTTATGGTACGGTATATAATTCGCTCCGATATTTGACAGATAAAGAATTGATTCGAGAGCTCAAGTTGGGCGAGACGGCGAGTCGTTATGATGCCCGCATGGACGATCATCAACATATTATGTGTGAAGTATGCGGCAAGGTGGATGAAGTTATGACGGAAGTTCCTCCGCAATGGATGAAGCAAGTTGCGGAGGAAACCGGGTATGCGATTGATCACGCTCATGTGGTCTTTGGAGGTGTCTGCGCAGAATGCAGAAACAAACGGGTCAAGTAAAAATCAACCTGTCCGGTCGTCGTTTGCCGATCCGGGTCAAGCCTGCCCTTGCCGATTCAGCTCCCCTCGTAGATAATTGTCCGATCACGAGACGGGTCATTCTGATCAGTCCGATGCCCGGTCAGGTACATGAACTGGTCAAGGCACTAACGGATAGCTGCTTCGATGTGCTGGTATTCCATCGCTGGGAGCCTGATTTGCATGAACGGCTTGTATTCGATCTGTTAATCTATGACCTGTCTGTTGCTGGAACCATCGATGCATTTGCCGGCATCAGCAGCCGACTGAACCGTGAAGCTGAATATGCAACACCCTGTCTGTATTTGGTGGGGGAGAAGATGATTGGCAGTGCCAGTGGCCCGATGCTTCAGGAGGAATTACTGGTTTGGCCAGCACGTCCGCAGGAGGCGTTATATCGTGTGCAGCGCATGATCGGCAATAGTCCTGCTGCACCGAAACGCGGATTTCTGCCTCAGGAAGGACAGCGTATCGGTTTCAAGGATTTATGGCTGGATCGTGAGCGGATGAGCGTGCACCGGAATAATGACCGCATTCATTTGACCAAGACAGAGTATGATCTGCTGCTGAAGCTGATTGACGCCAAAGGTGCAGTCATTTCTCGTGAGGAGATGCTCAGCGATATTTGGGAGACGGATTTTACGGGTGGAAGCAATGTAGTGGATGTTCATATCAAAAGCTTGCGCAAAAAACTTGGCGATAACGCGGCTTCGCCTCAATATATAGTAACAGTAAGAGGAGTGGGCTACCGCCTGGCGGATTAGTCCGCTTTTTTTTGTGGGCAGATTATGCTGTTCATGTCACATTGTATGCGGGTATATCCGCTAGATAGCGTAAATCAGACCCATCGAATCGAAATGAAATAATGCTCATCGTTCTCAAAGTTGATGTTCATATTTCATTCATGAAACGAACAAGAAACTCATCTGAATCTCATGTGAACCTCATGCAAGAGGCGAGTGGGACATGTTAGAATCATTTTAACAGTTAGATCAAGTCTAAATGTATATTTAAAGCGATGTCGAATATGATTTTAATAGAGTATATACAGCAGGCATGAGACCAACATGAGGAGGATAACGATATGACAGAACGCATGACAACCAATCAGGGCGCACCCGTAGGTGACAACCAAAATTCCCGTACCGCAGGAAGAAGAGGCCCGACATTACTTGAGGATTATCATCTGCTTGAAAAGATCGCCCACTTTGACCGTGAGCGTATACCGGAACGGGTCGTTCATGCGAGAGGTGCCGGTGCACATGGCGTATTTACACTGGAGCAGAGCATGAAGGCTTACACAACTGCAGACTTCCTGCAAGACCCTGGCACAGAGACGGACGTATTGGTGCGATTCTCCACGGTAATTCACGGCACAGGTTCCCCGGAGACAGCGCGTGACCCACGTGGTTTTGCCGTGAAGTTCTATACCCGTGAAGGAAACTATGATATCGTGGGGAACCACTTACCTGTCTTCTTCATCCGTGATGCTATGAAGTTCCCGGATATGGTCCATTCCCTGAAGCCTGCGCCGGATACGAATATCCAGGACCCTGCACGCTACTGGGATTTCATGACACTATCACCAGAGTCGACGCATATGATGACCTGGTTGTTCTCCGATCTGGGTACGCCAGCAAGCTACCGTGAAATGGATGGATTCGGAGTACACGCCTTCAAATGGATCAATGCGCAGGGGCAAGTTCATTATGTGAAATACAAGTGGGAGTCAGCTCAGGGCGTACGAGGCTTCTCTCGTCAAGAGGCAGCTGAAGTACAAGGGCAGGATTTCAACCATGCTACCCGGGATTTGCACGATCATATCAAAAACGGTCAATACCCGCAGTGGAAGCTGCAGGTTCAATTGCTGAAGCCGGAGCAGATGGATGATTTTGCTTTTGATCCACTCGACCCAACGAAAACATGGCCGGAAGACGTATTGCCTTTCCAGACCATCGGAACGATGACGTTGAACCGTAATCCACAGAATTTCTTCGCAGAAGTGGAGCAAGCAGCCTTCTCTCCAAGCGCTCTGGTTCCTGGTATTGAGCCTTCCGAAGATAAATTGCTGCAGGGTCGCCTGTTCTCCTATCCGGATACACAGCGCCACCGGCTCGGACCGAACTATTTGCAGATTCCGGTGAACTGCCCTTATGCTCCGGTTCGCAATCATCAGCGTGATGGACTCATGAATGTGAGTCAGGACCCATCTCCGGTAAACTATGAACCGAACAGCTCGGGCAACAGCCCGGTGGAAGCACCGGAATACCGTGACAGTCAGGCTCCGCTACAGGGTCATGTTACGCGCGAGAAAATTGAGAAGACCGATAACTATACACAGTCAGGGGAATTGTTCCGTTCCTTCACGGCGGTAGAGCAGCAACACTTGCTCGATAATCTGATCAACGACCTGAAGGCAGTTCCGGAACAGACTCAGTTACGTGCCTTGTGTCACTTCTTCCAGGCAGACGGACAGCTCGGTGGTCGTCTGGCTCATGGACTTGGTGTAGATATCTCCGCATTTATGCCATCACAGGATCGTAAATAAAGCACTTAAATTCATCTTTTTCAGAAATGAATAATTGATTTTATAATAGACCGGGTAGGACTGCAGAATAGCAGGCTTGCCCGGTCTTTAGACTTTTTTTACCTATAAACCACCTTGTGCAATGAAATGATATTCTGAAATGGAAAACATATTTACAAATTATTTACAATAAATAGCTGACATAGAGGTTGACTTCTCGTTTGTTGGCACTACAATGGGTAGTGTGAGGGGTGTCTGAACATATGAGAATACACAATTTTAAAGTGGGTGAGCGTGGGCTGAATCGATTTTTCGGTCCGCTGGAGGCGAAGATCATGGACATTTTATGGACGCGTCCAGGCAGCAGCATTCGCGAAGTGCAAACCGCACTTGAACAAGATAAAGACGTTAATTTCAATACAGTCATGACGGTGATGAATCGCCTCGTGGACAAGGAGCTGCTCCGCAAGTCGCAGAAGGGCCGAACGTCACTGTACCATCCGGTGCAGAGCAGGGAGGAGTTTATGAACGACCAATCCAAGGAATTATCACATGAATTGGTGGATGAGTTCGGGGCACTTGCTCTGAATCATATGCTGGATGCGCTGGATGAAGCAGATGCAGGGTTGATAGAGCGTCTGGAGCAGAAGATTAAGCAATGGAAAAAGGATAGCGATTGACATGTGGAAGGCCCGCTCGAAGCTCTTGTTTACCGTCGGGTTTGGCATTCCGTTACTCGTGTTCATGCAGATGTTCATGTACGCGATGTACAAAATATTCGGTTGGGATATTCCATTTAACTTGCTCTGGCTGTGCAATCACTGGATGAGCAGACTGGGCTGGTTATCCGTAGGCCATGTTCTTATGGCGCTGGTGATTCTGACATTTGCCGGTACAGGCTGGTTGCTGCTGGATCGGATGATTAAGACATGTGCAGCGGTACGAAAGCTTCGGTCGATGGAGGATGGGACCCTGTCTCGGAAACTGGAAGCGCGATACCGTCATCTGAAACAAGCCCGATTCATTGTGGTGGACAAGCCGTCACCGGTTGCATTTACGATAGGTCTATGGAAACCCGTTATTGTACTTTCCACGGGGCTGCTCACTATGCTGGATGCTGAAGAAGAAAGAGCGGTTGTGTATCATGAGGTCCATCATCTGTGGCATCGTGATCCACTCAAGACGACATTGCTGTCGGTATTCGCCTTCATGATGCCGTATATTCCGGTGTTGAAGCATACGTCAAAACATTACAATATCATTAGAGAAATTCTGGCTGACAATGAAGCGATTGAACGGACAGGGAACGCCGCGGGCATTGGTAGTGCACTGCTTAAACTGATCCGGGCTTGCCCTGAACATTGGAGAATTAGAGAGACAGCTATTCAATCATCTTTTGCCGACACTTCGGTAAATGTGCGTATATCCCGTCTATTAGACCCGGAACAGGATGTTGCGCTGACGCTTCCCTGTTATGCGGTATTCATATCGGCCACAGTAATCCTGCTGCTGTCTGTCTTGTTTGTTTGGTCCATTGGTTGAATTTCACGTTGAACTTAAACGCCAAGGAGGAAGATGAATATGAATCGAAGTGTGGAAATTGGACTGTTTTTCTCAAGGATCATGATTGGTCTCATCTTTGTATTGCATGGCTGGAGTAAATTCGAAGGTGGAATTAGCGGTACCGTCGGGTTCTTTGAAAGTATCGGCATTCCCGGATTTCTGGCATCTGTTGTAGCGATCATTGAGCTGGTGGGTGGTGCAGGCATGATTCTGGGATTGGGAACCCGTGTATTTGCTGCATTGTTCATCGTCGTTATGGGAGGCGTTCTGCTTACTGCCAAAGTGGGACAGCCGTTCATAAGTGGTACCGAGCTTGATTACCTGCTGTTGGCAGGTTCATTGACAATGCTCTTCACAGGCAGCCGTTTTCTGGCGGTGGATCATTTCTTCTCCAGACAAGGCAACACTCGCCAGAATGTGAGTGCATAACGGGTCTAACATCCAATAGGGATGGAACAAGTTCATTTTATAAGCAGGTATATCTCATATCTCCTGTATAGAGCCTTTTCTCGCTAAACCGGATTACGTGTAATTGACGCGTGAACCGTTCAAGCCGAGAAAAGGCTTTTTATTTTGGACGACAAGCCCATCTATTTGGTACAATGAGAATAAGTATGCTACTAAGAAAAAATAAGAGAACCTGTAGGAGGGTGCGCTTTATGATAAACGTCATTCCATCCGATTCCCGCTCCAGCTTCGACCGGGGCTGGCTGCGCGGCAATCACAGCTTTTCCTTTGGTGAATACCAGGACTCGGAGAATACCGCGTTTGGACCCATGCGGGTAGCCAATGACGATGTAATTGCTCCTGGCCGTGGTTTTGGGGCACATCCGCATAGTGATATGGAGATTGTATCCATCGTGCTCAATGGGAAACTGCGTCATGAAGATAACCTGGGCAATGTGGCAGTTACATCATTTGGTGGAATTCAGCGCATGTCAGCAGGTACTGGCATGATTCATACCGAGCACAATGCTTCGGATACCGAAGAAGTACGTATATTACAGCTTTGGTTCATGCCATATACAAGAGGGTTGGAGCCGTCTTACGAGACGACCTCGTTTGATCCAGACGCACTTTGGGGAGCACTTGTACCCGTGGTATCGCCTGAAGGTGGGGCGCGTATCGCATCCATTCAACAGGATATGACCATCTATCTTGGCCGATTGGCTAAAGGCCAGACGTTAACATATGAACAGGCAGAAGATCGCCGTATGTACATTTTTGCCATTGAAGGAAAGCTTGGCTTGAACGGAGAGCATCAGTTAACTGAAGGGGACACGGCTCGAGTGGAGCAGACGACATCGATGAGTTTGGATGCAAGCGAGGACGCCTTCTATATGTTAATCGATTTGCCCTAATTTACCGAAATGGAATGGAACTCCAAGATCCAAAGGAGGATGTACTTTATGACGCAGCAGGAATGGTTTATGGTTAAGCATGCAGTGACTGGGCGTGGGCTGGTGAACAGCAAAATCGATTCGTTGTCCTATCGTTATCAAAGAGAGGGAACGGGATTTGTTTTTACCGTTACGGGTCTGGAACAACAGGTGGTGGACAGCATTATGGAGCTCAGACAGGAGCTCAACGTGTTTCGCTTTGTACAGCGCAAGGGTCAACCCCTGGTGAAGCACTGGTATTACGTTCAGGGAGACCGGGTGCATTATGATGGAGAATGCCATACATTGACCATATATGCGGAATCTGAGATACGCTATGTTCCTGAAGATTATTTTGCCGACTAAATGAATCATTAATGGGACCTTCCAATTGGAAGGTCTTTTTCCTTATATACAATTAATTTTGAATTATATGTGTTCAGGTTGTTTTATGAAATTTAGATAAAGAGAGCAGAAGAAGATTGACATGACGAAATGATTATCGATATAATTATTTTAATTGATAATGAGTATCAATATCAAATTATATGAAGTAGAGCAGCTACATTTGTTTACGGCTAATGGTGAGGGGATTAGTAGAGAGATGAAGTTAGGCTATATGTTGATCGGACTGGCTTTTTTGTCTATCGTATACCTGTTTATTGGCAATTCAGACATTTCGCCTATGGATATTTTTCATTTGACCCCAGTCCAGCTTCAGGTGTTACAAGTCAGTCGTTTTCCCCGCTTAATCAGCATCCTTGTGGCGGGAATCAGTATGAGTGTCATTGGACTGATCATGCAGCAGCTGACACGCAACCGATTTGTTTCTCCAACAACGGCCGGAACAATGGACTCCGCCAGGTTGGGTATCCTTGTTACTTTGATGTGGTTTCCTGGTGCTTCTCCACTGCAAAAAATGCTGGTCGCTTTTGCCTTTGCACTGGCTGGAACGCTAATCTTTATGCGGATACTGGAGAAAGTTAAATTCAAGGATACGATTTACATCGCTCTCCTTGGTTTGATGTTTGGCAATATTGTAAGCTCGGTCACGACTTTTTTTGCCTACAAAAACGATTTGATCCAGAACATGTCCTCATGGCTACAGGGGGATTTCTCCACGATTATGAAGGGACGTTATGAACTGATCTATATCAGTATTCCGCTGCTTATTATCGTTTATCTGTTTGCTAATCGTTTTACACTTGCGGGTATGGGCGAAGATTTCTCAACCAATCTTGGACTGGCTTATCGAAAAGTGGTTAATTTCGGGCTGATTCTGGTTGCCATGGTTTCAGCTGTCGTCATTATCACCGTAGGTACAATCCCGTTTCTCGGTCTTGTAGTACCGAATATTGTAACGCTGTATAAGGGCGATAACTTAAGGGATACATTGCCTCATACGGCAGTGCTCGGTGCGATTTTTGTCCTGGTCTGCGATATTCTGGGTCAATTGATTATTTATCCTTATCAGCTGTCCATCAGTTTGACTGTGGGCGTTGTGGGCAGCGTGTTGTTCCTGTATTTACTGCTTCGAAGAAAGGCTTAGGGATCATGAGAATGAAGTATACGGCAAATACCTGGAAGTTTGGCATTTTGATTGCAGCCGCAGTGCTGTTGATTGGTGTATTTCTGGTCATTCAATCCGGGGGCAACTGGGATTATATTTTGCCTCGCAGAGGGAAAAAGATTCTTGCCATTGTGCTCACGGGTGCCTGCATCGCGTACTCCACTGCCATTTTTCAAACGATAACCAACAACCGAATTCTTACGCCTGGCATTATGGGGCTTGACTCCCTGTATATGTTGTTTCAGACCTTTGCCGTGTTTGTGTTTGGGAGCACGCATATCAGCTTTGTGAACAAAAATCTTAACTTTGCGGTATCTGTCCTGTTAATGACCCTGTTTGCTCTACTCCTGCATCAGTTTATGTTCCGTAGAGAACGGGGGCGAAATATTTATTTGCTGCTGCTCGTTGGCCTTATTCTGGGTACGCTGTTTCAGAGCATGTCCTCCTTCATGGAGGTACTGATCGACCCCAATGAGTTCCTTGTGCTGCAAGGCAAGATGTTTGCGAGTTTTAACAATGTGAATACGGATCTGCTGATCATCTCCATGGTGGCCATTATTTTGATCTTGCTGTATGCACAGAAATTCACCAAATATCTCGACGTACTGTCCCTCGGCAAAGATCATGCGATTAATCTTGGCGTGGATTACCAGTACATAGTGAAAAGGTTATTGCTGGTTGTGATGGTTCTGGTGTCAATCTCCACAGCACTGGTCGGCCCAATCATGTTCCTGGGGCTGCTGGTCGTGAATCTGGCGCATCAGTTATTCCGGACACATCGTCATAAAGTACTGATCTGGGGTTCGGTCATTATCGCAGTGGTTTCATTAGTCGGTGGACAGCTCATTGTGGAGCGGGTATTTACCTTTGCTACGACAGTAAGTGTCATTATCAATTTTGTAGGCGGTGTGTACTTCATCTATTTACTGCTAAAGGAGAATAAGTCGTGGTAGAAGTCAGAAATGTAACCAAACAATACGGCGGCGTCCGGGTAGTGGATGACGTATCACTGAATATTACCAAAGGGAAAATCACTTCATTTATTGGCCCCAATGGTGCAGGCAAAAGTACATTGTTGTCTATGATCACCAGACTGATCAGCAAGGATACAGGACAAGTCCTGATCGAAGGAAAAGAGATCGAAGGTTGGAAGAACAAGGATTTGTCCAAAAAAATCTCAGTACTCAAACAATCCAATCACATAAATATCAGGTTGACTGTGGAGGATCTGGTGGCTTTTGGCCGTTTTCCTTATTCACAAGGAAGACTCACGGCAGAAGATCGGCAGTGGATTCAGGAAGCCATCGATTATATGGAGCTGGCTCCTTTCCGCAAAAAATATTTGGATGAACTAAGCGGTGGACAGCGGCAGCGGGCTTACATCGCCATGGTTATTGCGCAGAACACCGAGTATATTCTGCTCGATGAACCATTGAACAATTTGGACATGAAACATTCCGTACAGATTATGAAGGTGCTTCGCAAAATGGTGGATGAATTGGGGAAGACGATTGTTATTGTCATTCATGACATCAATTTTGCCTCCTGTTACTCAGACTATATCGTTGCACTCAAAGACGGGCGTGTCGTTCAGGAAGGTAAAACGGAGGACATCATTGATACGGATGTATTGCAGAAAGTATATGACATGCACATCCCTGTGCAATGGATTGATGGGCGTAAAATTTGTGTGTATTTTGCTTAAAAAATAAACCAATATAGAGAGAGCGAGAGGTGTCTATTTATGAAAAAGGGTTGGTTGTTTACGTTGCTTGTGGTGTTGTCGGTTGTTCTGGCAGCTTGTGGTGGAAGTAAAACAGCAGAAAATACAGGTGCCAGCAGTGGCACAGGATCAGAAGCGAATGCAGCAGCAGAACAGTCCAGTGATGAAATCGTCATTAAACATAAACTTGGCGAAACAACAGTGAAGAAGAATCCGGAGAAAGTGGTTGTGTTCGACTATGGTGTGCTGGATACATTGGATCAGCTTGGGGTAGTGGTTGCCGGTGTACCTCAGGAGGGAGTTCCCTCTTATCTGGCAAAGTATAACGATGCAAAGTACACCAATGTTGGCGGTCTGAAAGAGGCTGATTTTGAGAAAGTAAATGCCATGAAGCCAGACCTGATTATCATCTCAGGACGACTGCAAGACTCCTATGAAGAGCTGAGCAAGATCGCACCGACCATTTATATGGCGGTAGATACAGAAGATTATATGAACTCCCTGACTTCGAATGTGAAGACGCTTGGAGAGATCTTTGGTAAAGAAAAAGAAGCAGAAGAGGCACTGGCATCGATTGATACCTCTGTTAAGGCTTTAAAAGATAAAGTAACGGCTGCAGGAAAGAATGCACTGGTTGTTCTGACGAACGAAGGCAAATTAAGTGCGTATGGTGCAGGTTCCCGATTTGGTGTCATACATGATGTGTTCGGTTTTACTCCAGCAGATGCAAATATTGAAGTATCCACCCATGGACAGAGCGTTTCATTTGAGTATGTTATGGAGAAAAATCCGGATTATCTGTTTGTGGTAGATCGGAGTGCGGTGGTTGCAGGTAGTGGTGAAGCAACTCCAGCCAAACAGGTGATCGAGAACGATTTGGTCAAAAATACAAATGCCTTTAAAGATGGACACATTGTTTATCTTGACCCGGATTACTGGTACTTGTCCGGTGGTGGTCTGGAATCCATTCAAGAGATGATTAAAGAAGTGGACAAGAGCATCCAATAAGTAAATGAAGATTGCTGCATACTTTGATTAGGCCCCTAAGGTCTCTGTTATTTACACAGGGGCCTTTTTTTTGTTGCCTGAATTGAAAAAAAATGATTGGATATTTTACAAAAAGACCACATAATTCCGTGTGATCTGGCACAAGCTACCTTGTATAAAAAACAGGAACGGAGGGCGGCATATGGCGGACAAAACATCAGGGAAAGATGGTTCAAGGGATTCGGGGAAAAAGAAGCATGTCCCTTTGGGGCTGCCGTCTCCCCCTATTTTGCGGCAGTCGATAGGCCTCTCACATGAAAGCCATATGCTGGCACTGGAAGACATTTTCTCGGATTGTTCGGATGTCATATTCCGCAATGTCAAGATTACACCTGAAGTAGAAGGCCTGCTGGTGTACATCGAAGGCATCGTGAATTCAGCAGATATTCAGGAGCATATGCTCCGTCCTCTGATTCGCGGCCTGATTGAGCAACGAACCGATGAGCCTGTTGCTCCTCTCGATGACACACGAATCGCCTTGTCGCAGGTGAAAAAAGTGGATTCCTGGGCAGCCGCAGCGGATGGAGTGCTGGAATCTTCCGCGCTGTTGTTAATCAACGGGAGCAAGGAGGCCTGGCTTTTCAACGTCAAGGGCGGCGTGCGGCGTGGTGTCGAGGAGCCCCAGACGGAATCGGTTATTCGCGGGCCACGCGAAGGGTTTACGGAGACATTGCGTGTGAACACAGCTCTGCTTCGTTTCAAGCTCAAAACACCTGCGCTTAAGATGTTAAGCATGACGATTGGGACTGAGACCAAAACCAATGTAGTGCTGACCTACATCGATGACATTGCCGATCCCAAGCTGATTAAGGATGTCAAAAAACGTCTCAATAAAATTAAAATCGACGGCATTCTGGAAACGGGATATATCGAGGAGCTTATCGAAGATCATCCGTATTCCCCTTTTCCGCAGATGCATTATACCGAACGTCCGGATACAGTAGCTGGCAACCTGTTGGAAGGCCGATTTGCTATTTTTGTAGATGGCAGCCCATTTGCCCTTATTGCCCCGGTGACCATGTGGCAGATGCTTCAGGCCAGTGAGGACTATTACGAACTGTTCTTTATCAGTAATCTGGTGCGGTGGATTCGATTTTTGTTTGTTGCCATCGCGTTATTCCTGCCTGCGCTTTATATCGCGATTACAACGTTCCATCAGGATATGTTACCAACAACACTGATCCTGAGTATTGCGGGGGCAAGGGAGGCCATTCCATTCCCAGCACTGGTCGAAGCCCTCATTATGGAGCTGTCCTTCGAGGCTTTACGAGAAGCGGGGGTCAGGTTGCCCAAAACGGTAGGTCAGGCCGTCAGTATTCTGGGGGCTCTTGTCATTGGACAGGCAGCTGTTCAAGCGGGAATCGTCTCTGCTCCCATGGTTATTATCGTATCCATGACAGGGATTGCTTCGTTTACGATCCCTCGCTTTAATTTTGCCATTACGGTTCGTTTGCTGCGTTTTCCCATCATGCTGCTTGCCGGAGCGCTTGGCTTGTATGGCATTGTGTTCGGACTGGTGTTGATCTCGGTGCATTTGACACAAATGACTTCCTTCGGTGTGCCTTATCTGTCCGGTCTCAGTCCGTACAGTAAAACGGATACCAAGGATATTGTTATTCGTACACCTTGGTGGAACATGATCCATCGTCCCTCAACGGTGCACCGTGACCAGAAGCGTATGAATGAGAAAATTAATGGCTCACCTGATGCTGAGGAGGGGTGGTAAACACATGTTCTTTATCCACAAACGTCATGCCGTGGCCATCATGCTCCTATGTACTATTTTTATATCAGGTTGCTGGGATCGGAAGGAGATTAATGATATCGCTTTTGTCATTGGTCTGGCTATCGATAAGGAAGCGGATAATTACAGAACCAGTCTGCAAATTGCCCTTCCCGGTCAGTCTGGTTCCTCTGGAAGTGAAGGTGGTGGTGGGGGCACAAGTGGTGACAAATCCTGGTTCATGTTATCCAATACGGCCAAAACTCTGCGTGGAACATCTATTGAAAGCCAAAAGGCACTCTCTCGTGAGCTTTATTATGCACATCGACGTACCATGCTGATTGGAGAAGCGCTTGCCCGTGATGGTGTTGCTCCTATGCTGGATTTGCTTACACGATACCCGTTGAACCGTTTCTCTGCTCTGCCGATTATCACCAAAGGCCCGGCATACAAGGTACTGGATACCGATGCACCAATTGAGAAGTTTCCTTCCGAAATGGTGCGGGAATTGTGCTTCCTGAATATGCGCAAACCGCGTACTCTCAAGACCTTTACGGATGCGATTCTTTCCGAAGGGGTGGAGCCGTTTCTACCTGTTGCCACGACCGTTGACAATGTGCCGGGCAACTGGAAGGACGTTAAGACCAACATCAAGTTGGATGGAATCGCTATCTTTAAGAAGGACAAACTGATAGGCATGATTGAAAAAGAGCCTGCTGGTGCACTTATACTGGCTATGGGTGAAGCTAACGAGCCTGAAATTATGGTCAAGGCTCCTCGAGGGAGTGGTGATATTTTTATTAAACTGAACGAAAACAACTCCTCATTGCATCCTCATATCAAAAATGGAAAAGTATCGGTGACGATTAAACTGTATGCCAAGGGAGTTGTTGTAGACAACGAGTCGAACTACGGCGACCTGCGAGAGCAAGAGATTAAGAACCTGAATCAAGCAATACATCAGAAAATCCAAGATGACATTCTGGAGGGGGTAAGGCTGATTCAGAAAAAATATCCTGCCGATATTTTGGGTTTGGGTCGCTCCATTCATCAGCAATTGCCCAAAGAGTGGGACAAGTTAAAGGATCGCTGGGATGACATTTATCCGGATGTGAAAGTAAGTGTGGAGCCACATATTGTTATTGAAAATGTAGGGGTTATCAACAAACCGTTTGGATTGCATGAGGAGGATATCGTCCATGATTAAGCCGCTGCTGTTCACATATTTGGGTGTAGTCGTTGCCGTAATTATTATGGATTTCAAACATTTGAAGCAGGCAGCGGCCATTAATCGCTGGTTATCCTACGGTCTGATCGTAATCAGCGCCGGGATTTGGTTTTATGTAACGCATTTGAGCAAAACAGTCTTTGTTACTACATGGCTTACCCATTTGATTCAGCGTTGGCTGCCGTTACCTTAAGGCTACTTCAACCAATTTCGAAGCTTGAAAGATAAGATAGAAAGGAGGTATTGCATGAATCAGGGAGTGACCGGTCGTCAGTTGGTGCTGCTCATCATGCTGCTCAGTATTACAGGTACGTTGATGCAGCCCCATGCGCAAGCCATTTACTATGCTGAACAGCATGCTTATTTATCCTACATCCCTGTGTTTTTTGTCATGGTAGCATCACTTTGGATGTTAAGCCGTGTTCAGCGCCGATTCCCCAATCAGGATCTGTTTGAATCGCTGGTGGGACGTTTTCCTTTTTTGGGGCGTGTGACAGGCTTGCTGTACATCCTGTTTTTTCTCTTTATATTTGCCCGTGATATCCGTCTCATCGGTGATTACGTAAGTATCACACTGCTAGAAACAACGCCTCTATCTATCATTGTAGTATCCCTGTTAGTGATGGCTGTTTTTATCGTAAGGGGAGGGCTAGGATCCTTAATTGGCATGTCTGAGCTGTATGTTACGTTGTTTCTGCTAAATTCGTTGATATTGCCTTTCATGCTTATTCAGCAAATAAACATGGATAATCTCATGCCGTATTTTGACATCGATGTTGCCGGTGTTGGCAAGGGAAGCTGGTACATATTCTCCTTTTTCGGAGAGATGATTGCAATACCTTTTGTAGTCAAAGGCAGTGACTTTCGTTTTAAATCAGTCCTTTGGGGCATTACGATCGCAGCCTTATTAATGATATTGATCATCACCGAAACGATCCTGGCGGTGGGGGTACCGATTGCATCGAGGTTAGTATATCCTTCCTATGAGCTGGCAAGGCAGCTGCAAATCAGTGATTTCCTTGACCGGTTCGATCTTGCACTGGCAGCGGCAACTCTACCTACGTTAATTACAAAAATTGCGTTTGATCTGTACTTTGTCTGTTGGGGACTTAAACGGATGATCCCAAAAGTTTCGGGTAAAGTGATGACGGGACCCGTGGCTTTGGTAGGTCTTGTATGTGCTTTCTGGTTTTTTAAAAATGCGATTGAGCTCTTTCGTTTTACAAGGGAGTGGACATGGATTGGGATTGTGTTCGAGGTGTTATTTCCCATCATACTCTTCGTGTTCCTTCGCCCCCGCAAAAAAGACAGGAATGATCAACGGGCAGCGGATAGTCAGAAGCAAAAGCAGCTGCCAAAAGAGGATAAAAAAGAAAAAGCAGCTCAGGAACGAGATGAGTCTGACAAAGGGAAACGTGAAGGACCACAGGGTGGAGAATTACAGCCTTCCTGATATATCCCATCAAAAATCGTTATAGATGAACGTCCGAAAAGCGGGGAAACTCGGTTTCCCTCCAAAGAAGTACCCTGTATACTGTAGTCAGACTGATGACATTCGGCTGAATAAACGGGGGGAACATAGATGGCTCAACATTTGGCGGGTATACGCGTAGCACTGACAGGACCACGAAAATCGAAAGAGATGTCCTTGCTGGTTGAGAAAATGGGCGGTATTCCGCTTGTCCGACCTGCACAGGGAACTGTTTTTCTGGATGACCGTAATATTCGGGACGGACTGGTATCCTGGATATCGGACCCGCCAGACTGGACGGTATTGACGACGGGGATGGGACTGGATGCTATTTTTGATATGGCTGAGGATATGGAAATCGCGGATCAATTGCTGGACGTATTATCGGATTCCATGATTGCAGCAAGAGGGTACAAAACTGTCAATGCACTGCGAAAGCGTAAATTGACTCCGCTGGTGCGGGATGATGATGGCAGCACAGACGGGTTGATTCGGGAGTTCGCACCTCATGATCTTGCGGGAAAGAAGGTAATGTTGCAGCTGCACGGGGAGACAGCACCGAAGCTGGTCAGATGGCTGGAGGATCAGGGCGCTCAGGTTCGTCAGGTACTCCCTTATCGCCACGTCCCGCCGGAAGAGGGCGAGCTTGAACAGCTATTGAATGAAATTTTGCGGCATGAGGTGCATGCCGTCGCGTTTACAAGTGGACCGCAAGTGCGGTTTCTGGTCGAATATGCAGCGTCAAAGGGAAAGCTTGGACCTATGCAGGAAGCCTTCCGTCAAGGTGTGGTGCCCGCTTCGGTGGGCAGGGTTACAGCAAACGCGATGCGTGAAGAAGGTATTGAGGCGCTTGTGGTCCCGGAAGATGAGAAGATGGGGGCCCTCATTGTTGAACTGGGGCGTTATTACGCTGCCAGATCTGCGGACAAGGCTCAGCTTCTGCCTTAATATTGATCCCGCCTAGACTCATTATGAAACATTAAATGAAACGTATATTAAGATGACGAAGTGTTTTCCGTTCTGATCCGACGATAGGGGTCAGAACTTTTTTGTTTCCTGTTTCTGTGAAGGACATTTTATATAAGCTGAACGACTCTGATGGATAGGGATTCTCCTGAGACTTTGGTCGTGAAGTTACTTGTACCCATTCATAATTAAAGGTTTTTGGATAATAATGTGGAATGAATTAAAGACAGATTAAGCTTGCGAGGGAGGGACAGCATGATGAAAACCGTATGTGTAACCGGGGCGGCCCGGGGACTGGGGTTGGCTCTGACGGCGCAGATGCTGAAGAGAGGTTATATCGTCTATGCGGCAGGATTGGACATGGAAGAGTCCAAAGGGATTCGTCTTCTGACGGATGCCTATCCGAAACATTTACGCGCCATCGAACTGGACATTGCGGATGATCTATCTGTAGCTTTGTTCACGGAGACACTTAAGCTGGATACAGAGCATTTGGATATGCTTATCAATAATGCGGCTATACTAGGAAGTATTACGGATCATATCCGCGGACCGTTAAACATGGCGGAGATGGCAGAAGTATTCAATGTAAATACCTTGGGGACATTGCGTGTGACTCATGCCCTGCTGCCCCTCCTTCTTCAAGGGACAAATAAGCTGATTGTCGATATATCTTCGGAGGCAGGCAGTATTGAGCAGTGCAGCCGAGATGGATGGTTTGCCTATTGCATGTCCAAATCTGCGCTAAATATGCAGGCCCGCCTGGTGCATAATGGTCTGAAGGATGAGGGTGGGCAGGTGATGCTGATTCATCCCGGCTGGGTACAGAGTTATATGAGCGGGGAATTGAATACCGCTGCAGATCTTACGCCAGATCAATCGGCTCAGTATATTACAGCACTCATTGATCGCCATAAGGAGTTTAGGGGAGATCAGCCCACGTATGTAGATTACAAGGGGGACACCCTTCCTTGGTAATTCTGTTATAGGTAATTTGAAAGGAGTTTTTAATGATGGATCATCGTAAAAAAGCGTTATTACTTGGTGATTATACTCATCCGGACTGGCATCCGCTGCAAGGTGTGGACGCGGAGATCAGTCGGATTTTTCACGATACTATGACTGTGCAATGCAGTGAGAATCGCAACATGCTGCTGCAAGAAAATATAACCGGATTTGATGTGTGTATCTGTTACATGGACGATTGGAAGGGGAAAGTCTCTCCACAGCAGACAGCAGGCTTATTGTCCTATGTTAGTAATGGTGGTGGACTGGTCATCATACATAACGGAATTTCGCTCCAAAATCGTTATGAGCTGAAGCAGATGGTCGGTGCCAAATTCCTGCATCATCCACCATATGCACCACTGGAGTTCACAGTAACGGCGGAGAGTCATCCGGTGACTGAAGGTATTTCGGGCTTTACGATGGAAGAAGAGCCTTATCAGTTCGAATTCGGTTCATTTGCCGAAACGAAAGTTCTGCTTGAGTATCAATCCGAAGAAGGGCCGAAGCCCGCAGCTTGGGCACATAGATATGGTGTTGGACGCATAGTTTACCTTATGCCGGGACATCATGTACCTTCTTTTGCACATGAAACCTATCGTCAGTTAATTTTGCAGGCAGGAAAATGGGCTGCGCGTTACGTATAGCCGGACCGTCTCTTTTGTGAGTAGGTGATTTAAGGGGTATACTATAGAGATCAACGAAGAGGAGGATGACAAGAATGAGCGATTTGTTCAAAAAGGCGATCTCGTTAGGGCTCGGTCTTACTGTTGTAAGCAAGGAGAAAATTGAGAAGACCGTGGATGATCTGGTCAAGCGCGGGGAACTTGCGCCCGGTGAATCCAAAGCGTTGGTCGAACGGCTGATGGAACGGGGCGATGAAGAGCAGGGCCAGTTCAAGAGAATGATTCACGAACAGGTCAAGCGTGTCCTTCAGGAAGTGGGCGTTCCATCCGAGAGTGATGTAACCAGTTTGGAACAGCGTGTTACCGTCCTTGAGAAAAAACTTGCGGAACTGGGTCACACACCACAGCTTCAACCTGATGTATCCCCAGCTCCACTTGAAGTTCCTCCTCTCAAAGGAAACGAGATCGAGTAGATGGCTGTGCGAATCAAACATGTCGGCAGATACCGGGAAATTGCCATGGCGCTGGTGCGTCATGGCTTCGGTTATATGGTCGAGGAGCTGGGCTTGTTCCAGTTGCTGGCCATACCCCGGCGATGGATGTCGCGTGAGGCACCCACTACCAAAACACTGAGTGAGCGCATTAGACTTGTGCTGCAGGAGCTGGGGCCGGCTTTCGTCAAGCTGGGGCAACTCGCAAGCACAAGGGCGGATTTGTTGCCGGAGTCTGTCATCCGCGAACTCGTGAAGCTGCAGGATCAGGTCCCGCCGTTTTCCTCGGAGACGGCACGGGGTATTTTGGAACAGGAATTGGATACACCGCTGGAGGAGATCTTTTCCCGGTTCGAGGATACCCCTGTGGCTGCGGCTAGTATCGGACAGGTGCATCTGGGCAAACTTCAGAGCGGTGAGGCGGTAGCCATTAAAATCCAGCGACCTGGCATTTCGCGTATTGTTCAGCGCGATCTGGATATTTTACGAGAGTTGACAGCCATGGCGGAGAAGCGCTGGGATTGGGTGAAGCAATATCAGATCCCGCAAATGGTAGAAGAGTATGCCCAGGCACTGATGGCCGAGCTGGATTATACGATCGAGGGTCGTAATACGGAAAAGATTGCACAGCAATATCAGCAGGATAACAAAGTGAAAATACCGCTGATCTACTGGGATCAAACTTCTTCTCGTGTGCTCACGATGGAGTACATCGAAGGCATTAAGCTGAATGATCGTGACGAGTTGATTAAGCGTGGGCATGATCTGAATAACATTGCGCAGAGACTGGTGGATTCGTTGTTGAATCAGATCTTCATTCATGGATTCTTTCATGCTGATCCACATCCGGGCAATCTGATGGTGTTGAAGGATGGCCGGCTTGCCTTTATCGACTTCGGTATGGTGGGCAGCCTGAGTGATGAGATGAAGCAGCATCTGGCTTCGCTCATTATCGGATTGATGCGCAAGGATACGGACAGCATGATCCGGGCGATTGAGAAGCTGGGCATGATGCCAGATGATATGGATTTGCGTGGGCTTCATAGCGATCTGGACAAGCTCCGCAGCAAATACTACGATATTCCCTTTTCCAAAATTAGCGTAGGTCAAGCGCTGAATGACCTGTTCGGCGTGGCCCAGCGACACAGGGTTGTGATGCCTGCCGACATTTTGCTGCTGGGTAAATCGCTGCTCACGATGGAGGGCGTCGTCGAACACCTTGATCCTACGTTGAGTATTGTGGATATGGCAGAACCCTTTGGTCGAAAGCTGATCAAGGAACGCTTCAATCCCGGAAGGATCAAGAATCGTCTGTTCCGCAGTGCTGCGGATATGGCTGAGAGTGTCATGGGTCTGCCTGGACAGCTAAGACAGCTCTCCTCCATCATTAGCAAAGGCAAGCTAAGGCTGGAGATCAGTGTCCCTGAACTGGATGCGCTCATGCGAAGAATGGACCAGGTCAGTAATCGGCTGTCTTTCAGTATTGTTCTGCTCGCATTTTGTATCATTATGGTCGGGTTGATCATCGGTTCTTCGATCAGTCACCAGTCAACCATGCTGTGGGATATTCCGGTCATTGAGATTGGATTCCTGGTGGCGATTCTGATGGTGGCCTTCCTGCTGTATTCGATATTCAAATCGGGAAGATTTTAACAACAATAAGACCCGTAAAGAGACTTTTTTAAAAGGATCTTTACGGGTTATTTTTTTTGAAAGGGTGAGGTTTGTTTGAAAAAGATGCCTAGTAACTTGATTTTATCGTTTTTAACCGGCATTTTTGCGTATTATATCATTGCTAGGACCATAACCATGAGTGCCATAATGGTTTGTCTAGCAGCTACAGGAATCTTAGCTATAATTTATCTGGTCATTTTTTTAATAAAGAAAAACCGTCAGGCTAAAGGATAGAGTCGAGTCGCAACAGATTTTTTGAGAAAAGTTTGTTTGAGAAAGAGTATCTTGGAGTAAAATAACGCAAGCTTAAGAAAATACGAGATTTGCTCCTGATTTTTCAGTTTAATTGTGTTAGTACATATCGCTTTCTATGTCTATAATAATAGGTCAGTACATTAACGGACCCGGTTTTTCTGAGAGGGGAAAACCAAGAGGCATTATGATCGGCTCACGATGTCTCGAAGGCAAGAAACCTGGAAGTAGCAATGGAATAACGTGGTGCTCACTGGAACGGATAATGACATGTTCAGACCTGATGTCGGATAACTTAGCTGAATCATGGGAAATCATGCAATGCAGGCACGTATAGATTCATTTTGTGGGAGGATATCCCGCTGTTTTGTGCTGTCTGTCGTGGTTGATCAGTGACGAACCGTTCCATTGCAAATCAGGCGAAGACAAATTTGAAGTTATACACGTAGGAGGAACGGCAAGAGTCATATGAATACGTTAAAACAACAATGGTTTGGTAACATTCGCGGTGACGTGCTGGCAGGCATTACGGTAGCGCTGGCCCTTATTCCAGAAGCCATTGCCTTCTCCATCATTGCAGGCGTTGATCCGATGGTCGGCTTGTACGCTTCCATTACAATTGCCATTGTGATCTCGATTGCGGGCGGAAGGCCAGGTATGATTTCGGCGGCAACGGGTGCGATGGCGGTGTTGATGGTCGGACTCGTCAAGGATTATGGCGTGGAATACTTGTTTGCCGCTACGATTTTGACGGGTATCATTCAGTTTATTCTGGGGATTTTTAAGGTTGGACGGTTTATTACGTTTGTGCCCCACTCGGTACTGACCGGATTTGTGAATGCTCTTGCGATTCTGATCTTTATGGCACAGCTGACCCACTTCACGGGTGCCAATTGGATCATGTATGCGATGGTAGCGGGTACGCTGGCGATCATTTATATTTTGCCGCGTTTTTTCAAAAGCGTCCCGGCTCCCTTGATTGCTATTGTGATCATGACGATCATTACGGCGCTGTTGAATCTGGATGTCAAAACCGTAGGTGATATGGGGAATCTCACGAGTACCCTGCCGATGTTCCATCTGCCCAATATCGACTGGTCCCTTAATACCCTAATGATTCTGCTGCCTTATTCGTTCACGCTGGCTCTGGTAGGTTTGCTGGAATCCTTGCTGACTGCAACGATTGTGGATGAAATGACCGAAACCAAGAGCAGCAAAAACCGGGAAGTGCGCGGTCAGGGGATTGCCAACTTTGTTAATGGCCTTTTCGGTGGCATGGGCGGCTGCGCGATGATTGGACAGTCGGTTATTAATGTGAAGTCTGGTGGCCGAGGTCGATTATCGACATTTACGGCTGGGGCTTTCCTGGCCATATTATTATTATTGCTCAGTGGTGTGGTGAAAGAGGTGCCGATGGGTGCGCTCGTCGGCGTCATGTTTATGGTGTGCATCGGTACGTTTGACTGGAGCTCCATCAAAAATATTGCGCGTGTGCCACGGGCGGAAGCTATTGTTATGGTCGTTACGGTAGCGATTGTGGTCTACACCCATGATCTGTCGATTGGTGTTATGGTCGGCGTTGTGCTCAGTGTGCTGCATTTTGGCTGGAAACAGACCAAGATTCGCGTGCAGGCCAATCAGGAACAAGGGCAGAAGGTGTATCGAGTCTACGGACCATTCTTCTTCGGTTCATCCTCCCGTTTCGTCGATGAGTTCAATGCCGAGGCAGATCCGGAGGAGATCACGATTGATTTTGGAGGCTCACATATTTGGGATAACACGGCGGTTGTTGCCATTGGTAAAGTGAAATTCAAATATGCGAAGCTGGGCAAAACGGTGCATCTGCGCGGACTGAACGAGGAAAGCTCCCGTTTGCTTGAGAAGAGCGGATTTGCTACGGCACAAGGGCACGGTTCCTAATAACTTATACAGATGAACAAGTGAGCTTAATATGTAAATGGATGAATTTAGATGAGTAACATGGATGAATGATAAGGGGCTGTCCTGCAAGTCATGGAGGAACATGACGGGACGGCCTCTTTCGTTATCTGCATTTTCTCGCTAAATCAGCCTGGAATAACGTGGCTGGAATTCGTTACAATTTTAAAGGGTACCATCACCACAGTATAAGGTGTGCATGATTCGTTAACGCTTTAAACACAATGATCAGGGACAATTGTGGACAAATGCAGGAAAGTAACGTTCAATCCCCTTTTGTTTTGCTTGACTAACGTGTAAACTACAGGGTATGGAGAAGAAGAGCAACGGACCGATTGCTTTTTAAAAAATTCATTTCATAATCATGATTGATATACGGAAAACTAGTCTTGATTGAAGCCAAGTGAAAGCAATTATGAAATGGACTTATCTAAATGAATATACAGAGGTGTAACGATTGGCAAACTTTGAACAACTGGGCATTCGCCCGGAATGGTGCGAGATCCTGAAACAACAGGGCATCGCCGTGCCGACTCCGGTACAGGAACGTTCGATTCCGGTATTGCTGGGTGGGCGCGATATTATTGCTGAGGCGCAGACGGGTACAGGTAAAACGCTTGCTTTTTTGCTGCCGATTATTCAGAAAATTAACGTATCCGACCGCTCGCCGCAAGCACTGATTATTGCCCCTACGCGTGAGCTGGCGCTGCAAATTACGGAAGAAGCGAAGAAGCTGACTGCAAACGACGATAAACTGCATGTTCTCGCGGTATACGGCGGACAGGATGTGGACAAACAGCTGCGCAAACTGCAAAACGGTACACAGATCGTGATTGGTACGCCGGGACGTCTCCTGGACCATCTGCGTCGTGGCACGTTGAAGCTGGACAATGTGAAAAAACTGGTGTTGGATGAAGCCGACCAAATGCTGCACATGGGCTTCTTGGATGATGTAGAGACTATCCTTAGTGAACTGCCACACAAACGTCAGACGATGCTGTTCTCAGCAACGATGCCGAAAGGCATTCGCAACCTGGCGAAGAACTACATGAAAGATCCGGAGGATGTGAAGGTATCCTCCAAGTCTGTGATTCCGATCAATCAGATTCGTCAGCAGGTGCTGGAGTGTACGGATCGTGGCAAACTTGAGGCACTTCGCGGCATGATTGATACGTATCGCCCGTACCTGGCGATTGTTTTCTGCCGCACCAAGCGCCGTGCATCCAAGCTGAATGAAGATCTGCGTGAAGCAGGTTATGCGAGCGATGAACTTCATGGTGATTTGTCTCAATCCAAGCGTGAGAACGTAATGAAAGCATTCCGGGATGCGAAATTGCAAATCCTTGTTGCTACGGATGTTGCGGCACGCGGACTGGATGTTGAAGGCGTAACGCATGTATTCAACTACGATATGCCACATGATGCGGAAAGCTATATCCACCGGATCGGCCGTACCGGTCGTGCTGGCGGCACGGGCCTTGCCGTGACATTTGCAACACAGCATGACAGACCAGAGCTTGCTCGTATTGAGGAAGGCACCAATCAGAAGCTCTCCCGTATCCAGTGGACGAGCGAAGGTCCGGTAGCATCAACTGGAGCAAACAGACGTTCCATCAACAGTCAGGGTGATGAAGAACGTTCTGGCGGACGCTCCGCCGGGACAGGCAGTGCTCGTCGCGGCGCTGGTCGCAGTGAAGGCGGACGTGGCGGTCGTGGTGGTTCCCGCGGCGGTGAAGGTGGACGCAGCGGTGCTCGTAGTAGCGGCCGCAGTGGCGACGAGCGCAGCGCAGGCCGTGGTTCCGCGCGCAGCAGCGACAGCAGTCGCAGCACAGCGAGTCAAGGCGGGCGCGGTGCAGGTCGCAGCAGCGATGAGCGCAGCAGCGGATGGGGCGGCCGTAGCGCCGACAAACGCAGCTCCGGGCGCGGCAGCGAAGGCGGCCCAAGCAAGCAGGGGCGCGCAGGTCGGCCGGACTCCGCAGGACGCGGTCCAGCCAAGAGCGACCGCCGCGATTCTCGTCGCGGACGGTAAAAGATAAAAACTCATAGCGGGTAGTCTGGAAGAACGTCATATATTTTCCAAACATCAAAACACCTCATCCTAGACCTAAGGATGGGGTGTTTTTTCGTCGAAGCTTATATGATAAAAATGATACGATGTCACGCGTAATTCCATTACGCATGCAGGGGTGAACGGATTTCAGGTCGTCTATATACAGGGATTGAGTTTGCACTAATTTACGTTTCGAGTCCATATTCAACAGCTTTACACATGACCATCTGCGTATGAATCCCGATATTTCTCGTTATACACCCGACCCACCGATTCCGCCAGACCACCGCGTGCCTTACCCGGATACAGTTCCAGAGTTTGATAGAGTCGCATGAAACGATCCTTGGGCATAAAGCGGGCGTAGCGGGTAATAAGACTAGGGAACAACTCAATATATTTACTTTTGCGTACAGCCGCGGCGGCGACAGCTGTCAGGATCTGAATGCCGTTGTGTAGCTGCAAAATATTAACCTCGTATGTGGCGACATACCGGATCGCATCCTCGCGAATTAATTCCGGCTTCAGCCGTGCGATTTCACCGATATATTCAGCGAGCAGCCGCTCGAAGCTGCGCAGCAGCAGAGGCTTGAGCTGCAGATCCATATCGCTGCGCAGCACGAAGGATTGCAGCAACGCAACCTGCTGCAGACGAATCCGGTCGTTGTAGACGAGTGAGCCGATCTCCCTGAGCATTTCGTAGGCGAGCGCTTCATCCTGCTTGCGCGCTTCTGCGACAAGGGCCCAATTCCGGTTAATGCCTTGACGAATCGCTTCCTCATCCTGACGAAGCATTCGTTTGAATTCTCGCTGCTGTTCGATCTGGAAAGATCGCTTTTGCATGAAGATCAGTCCAGCGAGGAGCAGCAGGGAGACGCTGGCCGCTGCCATGGACTGATCAATCGTTTCGCCGAAATAAGTAGCAGCCGCACCTAGTATTACCGTGATAAACAGGTCGCGTACAATTCGGCGTTTCACGTGGGAAGCGGCGCTTTCTTCGGCTGAAGTGAGTGTGCCCCGCCCACAGGCGGTACACTGATCCTCCCAAAGACAGGTATACTGTCCGCACCGCTTGCAGACACGCAACTTTTGAAACGCATGCGTCGTTCTTATAAAAGGCCTGATGGATACAACTTGTTTAGAACTCATGCTCAATCACGCTCGCCATTCAGAATAGTGTAGAGGGTCCGATCTGCATCTTCCCGGGAAACGGGTTTGCGCCGATGAAGCAGGAACGCAATCCCCTTTATCATGACAAAAAGAAACAATATGGCGAGGCATCCGTATGTAACCATAATCCGTTCCTTTCTATGGCTTGATCATTTTGCTTATATTATAAGATGAACTATTGTTTGCACACCCGAGTCATTTCGATGGCAGAACAACCTTTCTGCCCTCTCCGTTAACGTGTGATGCTTATATTCATTTTATAAACGATAATGTTTACGGATCAAGCGTCGTTATATTGCAGTTTACTGGCAATAACTATATCATATTTCCATAGTTGGAACTTTAGTGACAGATTAAGACGTAAGAACGTCGATTTTTGTCAGTCATTACAAAACTGTAACTGAAGATAGGGGTGCTTTTCAGAATTTATTAGTAGACTGTTAAGATTTCCTTAAGGCTTGACGCCTATAATAAACTATTCCCATTTTAATCTCAAACGTGAAGGAGTACACCTAATGCTGCGGACAAGCAAAATACGCTGGCTCAGCGGAACTCTGGTTCTGCTGGCAATTCTAACGCTGCTGCTACCTCAGGCGTTGCTGCCACATGCTGCAGCGGCTCAGGCACAGACAAGTGGAATCGATGCGGTACTTGTAGCCGATGTAAGTAATTCAATGAATACAAGTGACCGTGACAAGATCAGCAATGAAGCCATGAAAATGTTTATTGATATGCTGCCGGTCCAGGGGGACAAGGTAGGGATTGTCGCTTACACCGATCAGGTGGAGCGGGAAAAGGCATTGCTGGAGATACAGTCCGATGCGGACAAGAGCAGCCTGAAAGATTTTATTGATCAGCTGGGCCGAGGTCCCTATACCGATATTTCTGTCGGAGTAGCTGAAGCGGTGAATGTGCTGAACCACGGGGCTGACAAGTCTCACTCGCCAATGATCGTGCTGCTGGCTGACGGCAACAATGATTTTAACAAAACCAAAGGCCGCACTCAGGCTCAGTCCGATGCGGATCTGGCAAAGGCCGTCAAGGAAGCAAAGGATCAAGGGATTCCCGTTTATACGATTGGATTGAACGCAGACGGTAAACTGAACAAGGATGCACTTGCAGATCTGGCACAACAGACTGGAGGCAAGTCCTTCATTACGGATACGCCGGATGATCTGCCGCAGATTCTGAGTGAAATTTTTGCGGATCATGCCAAACTGAATGTGGTGAAGCTGCCCTCCATTACAGGAAACGGCAGTTATCAGGAAGTTACCGTGAACGTACCGAACGACAGTGTACTGGAAGCGAATATTTCGATCATGTCTTCAAAACAAGTACAGATCGAATTAACCGATCCTTCCGGCAAAGCCGTGGATCTGAATTCGGATGCAGCCAAGCTCTCGACTTCCAAGAGTTATTCCTTGGTGAAGCTGCTTAAACCCCAGGAAGGCGACTGGAAACTTCGGGTAAAAGGGGCTCCCAAAGACAGCATTGATATCAACCTGTTGTTCAACTATGATCTCCAGCTCGTCGTGGACCCAATTAAGACCAAGTCCTATACAAAGGGCGACAAAGTCGATCTGACAGCCAAGCTGGAGAATGGGGGACAACCGCTGCAGGATAATGACCTGTACGCCGATATGAAGGCGACATTGGTCGTAAACGATCTGGATACAGGCAAAAGTGTGGAACAACCGCTCGAAAACACGGGAACCGGGTTCGCCGGAACGTTTGAAGTGCCGGACAACCATAACTATGAGCTTGTTATCCGTGCAGAAGAGGACAGCTTCTACCGGGAAAGTGCTCCAATCACGATCAATGCGGGTGGAGCAGCCGGAAGCGGAAATCAACCTACGGCTTCTGCTGGCGAACAGGATAAAGCATTCCCATGGTTACCCGTTATTCTTGGCGTGATTGCCCTGGTCGTTGTAGCTGTTGGAGGCTGGTTCCTCATGGGCTGGCTAAAACGCAAAAACCGCGGATTTGTTGGGCAGATGGTTATTGAAATTCGGGATGAAAACACAGGAGACAAGTCGTATCCGCAATATAAAAAGCTGGCTTCCTTCCGGGGCCGATTCCATCTGCATCAGCTGTTACAGCTGGACCCTGAATTGAAGGAAACCGAAAAATATGTATTTACACCCAGCAATGGGGATCGAATTATAATCCGTAATACCGCAGGCGGAACGTTGGAGAAATCCGGCCGTGCCGTTGATGCAAGCTCAGGCGTTGAACTGAAGAACGGTGACCGACTGAGCATCCCGCTGCAACAGGCGGACAAGACCATTTTAATTGAGTATCTGGTATAACAGGCATTTGCACTTGCAGATGACGAAAGGGAGGACTTGGAATGAAACCGATTGTTAGAGAACATATTCAGCAACTGGATGTATCGCTTGGCGGAGGGATTGTCAGCGAGAAAATCAGAGTCGATACGATTGATAACCCGATTCTGATTATCGGCCTTGGAGGAACAGGTATTGATGCGCTGCTGCGTCTTAAATACCAGATTAACCGACGCTTCAAGCTTCCGCAGGACCCGGTATCCAAGAAAAAAATGGACAAACCGTCCAACGTGGAATTTCTTGCTTTTGAAACGAACGAACAGGATCGCGCCAAAAAGTATAAGGGCATCGGACTCGATCCAATTAATGAATTCGTACTGTTGTCCAATGCCGAGATTGGTGGACTGCTTCAGAACCGCAGCGTATTGGAGCCGTATATTACGGACTGGCTGTCTCCGGAGCTGAGCATCACCGATGGCATGAACGGTGCCGCAGGGGTGCGTCAGGCTGGACGTTTGCTGCTGTTTACGAAGATTAACCAGGTCGTTCAGGCGATCGACAAGAAGATCAAAACCTTATCCGTAGGCACCAACAAAAAACTGATGGTGTTCCTGCTGACAGGTCTTTCCGGTGGTACGGGCAGTGGTTGCTTCCTGGATATTTCCTATATCGTTCGCGGGATTATCGAACGCGATCATGGCTCTGCCGGGATTGACCGCGTGAACACGCTTGGATATCTGTTCACTCCAGATGTGAACCTTTCCAACAAAAGCTTGAGTGAACACACTCGTGAGTACATCCGCAAGAATGGTTACGCTGCGCTCAAAGAGCTGGATTACTGGATGAACGTGGATAGCCGGGGAGAACGTTTCTCCCAGAAATATGGCAATATTCTGACCGTGAATTCACCGCTGCCGCCGTTCAACCTGTGTCATCTGATTTCCGCAACCAATACGGAAGGCAAACTGCTGGAAAACGCCTACGATTACTGCATGAACGTCACCGCCGAGAACATCACCAACTTCATGGCGAGTGAGGAAAAGCAGTCGGGTGAGGAGTTTGCCATCCACGACTATATTAGCAACATTCGTACGAACATTGCGCAGATGAACAAGGCTTACCCTGCGAACTATGATTACAACATTATCGGTGCATCCTCCGCGGTACTGCCGATTGAAGAGATGACGACCTATCTGGCTTACCGCATGTTCGACAAAATGAGCACCATGTTCTCCAAAGCGCCGAATCAGGAGGATACCGAGAAGTTTGCCCGCAAACTGGGCATTGATCTCGAAAGTGTGGTCAAGTCCTTTGAAGCCCGCGTACCGGAGCCGCTGCCAGGTTACCAGAATAGCGAGCGTCTGTCCTATGGCAATGTGGTGAAATCACAGGTGGTGAACATGGACACCGAACTGGAGCAGAACTTCCTGGCTCGTGCCCGTGAAGAATATATCAAGGCGAAGAAGCAGCTGCCGGGTGAGATTGCGGGTCAGTTCACCGAACAGATCCGGCGTATGTTTTTGCATCCCGAACAGGGTCCGTTCTATGTGTCCCGTCTGATCTACACGGAAAAAGGCTTCTGTGTACTGAAGATGATTCAGTCGTACATTGAAACCCTGCGTGAGAATGCCTTCCGCATTCCGCGTGATATTGAGGCCGCTCAGGAGCAGTCCGAAGAGAAACTCGGCGATGCGAAGAGTGCTTTTGTTTCCAAAGAGAAGAAGAAGAATGCTTATATTGAAGCGAAAATTCATGAGTACTGGCTGCACGCCGATGTGGAACGCAATGATCAGATGATCGAGTTCTATGAGGATTTGTACGAATTGCTGAATCAGGAAAACAGCCGCATTTATAATGTATTTACCGAAACGCTGAACGCGCTCAGCTCGATTTTCTCCAAAAACGGGGATATTCTCACACGCGGCGAAGAACAGTCCGATCACAAAGGCAACAAGACGTACTATTGGAACGTTGTAAGTGTACCGGATATCGTCAGTGTGGTGGATGGACTGCTGGATAAGCGCGATACGGATGACCTGATCCGCGACTTCTCCCGTGAATTGCTGGAGAACTCCAGCCAGTGGGTGAAGGAAAACGAGATCGATATCGTCAGCTCCATCTCTGATTTCCTGACTGAGAAGTTCGGGGATCTGATTACCCGCTCGATGGAGGACTTCCTAGTTATCAAATATGGACAGGACGAGTCGGTCGAGAAATTCGTGGAACGCTTCATTGCAGGCAAACTGGATGATGAGGCCGTTCCGGTGTTCAATCTGAGCAACAGCACAGGCAGTCTGCATTTCCCATCCTGGGGATTCGTATCGGTGCCAGCACAGGCGCCGGGCATTCTGAGAGGGATTCGCAACTATCAGAACAATGCGGTGGGCAAATCCCATTTTACCGTCAAGGAAAGTGAAGTGCGCAACCGGATCTTCTGGCTGAACACTCGCAACGGGGTTCCCCTGTTTGTGTACACACCGCTCAAAGTATATGAGGAGAGCTATGAACGTACCATTTTGGACAAAGAAGGCATCGGCCGCCATCTGGTGCAAACCGAGAAGAATAACTGGACCTATCTGCCATCTCCGATCCCTGAAAAGTCCTGGGGTGATGTGTACGAGAACGCTCGGGTGAAGCAATACAATGCCCGTGTGCGTACGGAATTCGAGCAGGCGATTGGATACAGGATTGTTACAGCCAAAACGATTGACGAAAATACAAGCAACCGCTACGCCGTTGTTACGACCGAATCGTTCGATTTGTCCGCAAAGCTGGGTGCCTACGACATGCGCCTGACGTCTACTACGCCGAACCTGGGTGAAGTGAAGCGTGCAGTTATGGAACTGAAACGCCTGCAATCCGAAGGATTGCCACGGGTGTCGGTGAAGGACATTTTCGGAAGTATTAATGAAGATATGGCCAAAGAAAACCTGGTACGTTCCCCGCAGCTAATCGCGCGGGTACGTGAAGAGCTGGCGAAGATGAACGCCATCTCGGCCAAAGTCGCCGAACTGGAAGGCATTCTCGCCCAGCACCAGGACGAGGAGCAGTGGTATGACCGCTTCATCGAAGCGCTCTACACGGATACCATCGTGAAAAAGGGCGCGCTGTATGTCTATGACCGTGATCCGGAAGAAGACGCATGGGAGCCGTTCGCGAACCTGATGAAGAGCCGCAACTTTGCTGAATATGAAGTGTTTGGCAACTTCCGTGGACTGGCGGAGAAGGATCGCAGCACATTGCTTCGCAAAGCTTCCCGTCGTGATAACGACCTGACCGCTTCCGAAGATATCACGCCACTGCTTAGCAAAGTGGATGATCTGGCTGCATTGTTCATGGAATCCCGTGATCGCCTGGAATACGAGCGAGTGGAACTGGCGAACGGGGAAGACATCTACCAGTTCTACAGAACGATGTCATCGAAACTGAATGACATTCGCAGAAGGCTGAAGTAAGATGGCGGCCGGGATGGAGTTCAGCTCGAACAATGCCCTGAAGCGTAATCTGGAGAAGTATGCAGCCCAGTATGCAACAGAGCAGGAGCGCCAGGGCAGCCTGGGTGATGGTCGCAGCAGCATCCATTACCCCGCTCTGTTCCTGTTCGTGGGTGATCAGGTCGCTCCGGCAGTATCTGCTGTTCAGGAGATCAACCGGCTGAAATGGGATAACGGGGAAGGCGTAGTGTACGTACAGATTGGGACGGAAGATCAGGATGATGATCGTCATCGGAACCATGACAGCAGCGGACGAATGAAGCATGATAATGATAACGATGGTCAGCTTAACCGCGGTGAACATAGCGATGACCGTCAATCAACCTATCCAGTTGGGCATCGTCCGGCTGAAGCTATGGATCGCAGCTCGTTCGATGACGGTCAGGTGACCCGCCACGTGCTTCCGATATCCGGGGCACAGACCGGGCGACCTTCCAAGACACTTCGTAAGGATGTACATCGCAGTTTTCACGATTCAGATCAGGCCCTCTATGGTCTGAATCGCACCTTGCGAAGGGTGAGTAATCGGATTGCTGAATACGGACGTTTGTATTCATCTTTCGATCGGATCTACGTGACGGTCGTGACTCGGGCAGACGATCCATTAAATGTGTTGTTACCGGAGCTTACCAAGCTGACCGAAACGATATTGGGTCAATCCTTCAAGTCGGTACAGACCGATCTGCATGTGCTGGTCAGCGAGATGGAGCAGGTCGATTCCTTTGGATATGCAAGTGCAGCAGGACTCGCTTTTTTGCGGGAACTGGATTACATGCAAGGGCTGGACTATACGTTCAGCGGTAATCTGCTGGTTACAGAGGACGGTATCTCTATTCCGGTCGTGCATCCTGCATCGCCATTGTTCGATCTCGTATATATTTTGTCAGACAAAAACGAGCGGGGAACCGGCGTACCTGGCGGGTGGATCGAAAATGCCGAGATCATCTGCCGAATCTGTCTGCTAAAGAACCGGAAGCAGGAGCCTGATAGCTCCGGTGCCGTTTCAAGCACTGGAGCCAACACCTATAACAATACATCGTTCAAAAACAATATTCGTACCACTTCGGATCAGCATGGTTATGCCAGTGCAGGTTTTGCCGAGATCAGACGGCCGAACAAACCGATTGCACTTGCGGTGTTGTATCACCTGTATCGTTATTTGCTTGAACGGATGCGGCAGGAACCCGAGTGGAGCATCAAGGACAAGCTTGTCTTCTTTGGACTGGACGGGGCTTCGGTAGAGCGTAAAGTGGAAGGTATTCTTCCCGATGAGGACCTGGTTAGCGGCATGAGCGGCATTATGACGCATAACGTCAGCTTCACGGAACTAAAGCCGCTCTCACTGCGTGAAGCGGAGAGAGCGCTGTTCGGCCATGGGGCAGAGGCGTACTTCCGTGATAACGTGGTCCGTCTTGCCGAGGAACGAGTGCGTCAGCGCAGCACAGAAGGCTCGCTTCGTCGCCAAGCCGAGCATTCACGGACGGAGCATCCCGAGATTGGCTATTTTCAGTGGGCCGCCTGGAGTGACAATGGGTTCGGCAGTGTGCGTGAGGCCTTGCTTGGACTGATCCGGGATAAATCGGTGCAGCTTGAATCCGCACGTTCTTTGCTTGAGCAGCGGCAGCAGGAGCGGGTAGAGGATCAGTCGTTCAAACGGGCATTGTTCCGTGACAAACAAAACGTGCGCAATCTGATCGATTGTTTGCTGGAGCGCGTGTATGTACCCAAGGTTGAATTGCTGCGTCTGGAGAATGAATTGCAGCTGCTTCGTGTCTACGACACAGAGATGGAGCATCTGCATACGTTCAGTCGGAAGGTAACGGAAACACTGGCAGCGCTGGAACGTACCTTGCGTGAGACCGCTCTAGAGAGCATCGCCGCAGCCGATGCGTACATCGGGCAGAACGTAATGGAATACTACGGCAAAGTGACGGAAGCGCTGATCGCCGATTTGGAGGCAAAGCGCGGGCGGGATGTTTGGTTCGAAGACCGCTATATGGGGGATATGAACCGGCTTGCTACGGAAGGAAACGAGCGACTCCTGCAACGTCTGATGGAAGTATGTCATGCCATGCTGCTTACAGCAGATCCGCTCCGGGTACCTTTTGAAGAAGAACTGCTGCTACGGGCGAATGTTACCATTACATATGGCGACAAAAACGTACTGACCCGTGATGATCTGTTCCGCAGATTGTACCGTACACTGGAGGAGCAGGCGGTCGTTCGGGTAAGGGTATTCGACTATACGCAGGAACATCGTTATGAAGAAAAATATTTCTTTGGTGATCACCATAGTGCCTTCATGGACTACGCGGCGCATGCCGAAGAGACGTCACGTATTTATAAACTGGGTGTGGTATACGAAGAACGAAGCAGTGGTGTGGAGAAGCTGAATCTGATGGGAGGCTTCCATCTGGAAGACCTGATGGTGTATCGCAACGGCCGGGTGTATTACGATTCGTATACGGAGAATGGTTATGAGCTGCATCCCTCCGATCTGGCCGAGAAGCTGTCACCCATGCGCTAAAACATAAGGCCGTGTCTCTTATGGACGGAAGGGAGGTACAGATGGGGTTGAACTATGAGGCGGGCAATTTTCATTGTTCCTTCATGGCTCAACGTCGATCTGTTTTCCGCCCGGGATACGGAGTCGTTCATTTTTGATTGCCCATCTTGTATTAATTCAGCCTACTCTTGGCTGGTTTGGAAAGGATGCATGCAAACATGCAGCGAAAAATCAATCTTCTCCTGGTCCTGTTCAGCCTCATTGGCGGAGCTGTGGGCTTTGCGGCTGGAGAAATCATGCTGCGTCAGTGGCTTGGAGAAATGCCTCGTCTATTGCTGATGGGACTATACTTTGGTGTGCTGGCGCTTAGCGTGGGATTGTTCTGCTTACTCGCAGAAATGATCTCGCCAAAGCTGAACGGAGCTTCCTGGAAGCTAAGATATTTGGGGCTGTCCTGGAAACTGCTTGTTCCGGCAACGCTGGCACTACTTTTTGTCGTCGGACTTGCCCTGCAATTGCTGTATCAGATTAACCCGGGCGGTGCGAAGCAAGTCAAAGATATTATACTGATGATCGATAATTCAGGCAGTATGAGTGATACGGACCCGGATAACGGCCGCTTTGAAGCAGCCAAAACGCTGATCAGCCAAATGGAGAGCGATAAACAGGTAGCTGTGATTACCTTTGATGATCAGCCGCAGCTGCTGCAGCCGTTCATTCAGATGGACAGTGAAGCGGCCAAAAATGAGGTATACAGCAAGATTGACGGCATCGTGACGACCTCGGGCGGCACCAATTTCGATGCAGTGCTGCGCGAAGCGATGGAGCAGATTAAGGGCAAGCAGGACCCGAAACGCGGTACGGTGGCGATCCTGCTATCGGATGGATTTAGTGATGTAGACACATCCGGCATTTTGTCTGAGTATGCAAATGAACAGATTGCCGTCAATACGGTGGGTCTGAGTCTGGTAGACCCTTCCGGAACCGACTTGCTGCGTCATATTGCACAGCAGACGGGTGGTACGTACTATGATGTACCGGATTCCGGGGGTCTTAATCTGGCATTCCAGCAAATTTACGATACGATCGATGAACGTACACTGGTGACCGAACGTACAGGCATGATGGAGCACAGCACGTATCTGGCTATTTTCCGAGTGGCTGCTCTGCTTCTGATTGGCGTAGCGCTGGGCATATCGCTTGGGCTGGTATTCGATAACCGCCATTTGGCGGTCAGCTTCGGTATAGGTGGTGCCGTATCGGGTCTATTGGCAGGACTCCTGCTTGAATGGGGTCTGGACGGATCAGCGGTTGGTGATGCATTTGTAAGATTCGGAGCGATGCTCATCTTATCTGCCGTGTTAACCCTGTTCACCTGGATCATTCCAATCAAGGAGAATACACCGCGGAAGACTCGTGGGCGCCGCGAGGCTGGTACAGGAGCCAATTCGGCGGAAGGATTCGGACAGCGGGGAAGAGATACGCGCAGCAAAGGATTTTAACGTCTGGAGGTAGACGATAGATGCGTTTTACGGATGCAGAACCTTCAGCGCCCCTGATTCGCAGACTGACACTTGCAGTGGACGAGAGCCAGTGTACACTTCGCTGGCTCTGGCCAGATCGTGTGGAAGCTGTATATGTTGAACGGCTGGAGCTCGATATGATGAGCGATGATCGTACCGGGGAAGAGGCTGCACAGGGCAAGCTGAAGCTATACACGAAAGAAGAATACAAGGCGAGTAATGGATATATGGATCGCATCACGGGTTTTGGTGCCATCCGGTACACAGTGTATGTCTGTCAGATGGAGGAAGACGGGCCAGTTCTGGTGCGTCAGCGTGATGGGGACAACACAGTGATTGCAAGCGCAGGCAAGGCGGATATTCGCTTTTCCATCCGGTACAAGAGCGGTTTTTTTCAGAAACGAAAAAGTGTGCTGATGACCGTCACGGCCGAAGCACCTGTTCCGAAGGAAGCGCTCTGTTATGTCCGCAAGCAAGGCGGGGTTCCGTTGAACAAGGAAGATGGCACGGTGTACCCTTTTGTGAGTGATTTTGCTCCCGGAAGAAATGAGATGCCACCCGTCGAGGTAGCCAAGGACGATTACGTGAGATTGTTCTTCACGGACGGACCAAAGTATGGAGCCGCCTATAGGCTTATATCAGATTAGATAGTTAGGAATCAAAAAAATCTGGGGATAACAGCGATTGGAAGGTTACTCTGTCATCGTAGTGCAAGTGTAAATCAACTTTGTCTAACTGATCAGGGGAGGGGTGTGGCTATGAGCTTTTTTAGTCGGTTTTTGAAGCGACAGCAGCCGGAGGAGCGGCCGTTGTTTTACGATATCGTATGTCCATATTGCTTCAGTAAGTTTTCACCGGAGGAGGTTGTGTTCCGGGCTGCGCATCATCGCGACGACGATGAGGACTACGCACTTGGGGAAGATGCGAAGCTGAATCGGTATCGCGAACGGTTTGGACTGGATACGGTGTTTGATATGGAGGCCGTACTGGCTCCGCATGATGTACCTGAGGAACATCGCATCTATTCGGATAACATTGTGATGGGACTGAACGATCGGTATGGAGTCGTTACGCGGCGTCGACTGTGTCCACAGTGCCATAACGAGCTGCCTGTCACGGCAGGCAAAGCACCAAGCAATATCATTTCCATTATAGGTGCATCACAGGTGGGAAAATCCGTCTACATGACTTCATTGATTCATACATTGCAGCATTACACTGCAGATCACTTTGATGCGGCCTGCATGCCGCTAAATGCGGAGATTAGTCGCCGGTTCCGTGCGGATTATGAAGAACCGCTGTTCGAGCGGGGCGATCTGCTGGATTCCACGCAGAAGGAGAAGCTGCAGGAGCCGTTTATTTTCCAGTTTGTATTTAAGGATGAAGATAAAGCTCCGCTGACACTGGTGTTCTTTGACGTTGCTGGTGAAGGTATGGTGGAGCAGGACTATCTGGGACTCCACGGGCAGCATATCAAGAACTCGGCAGGCATTCTGTTCATGGTGGACCCGCTCCAGATTCGTTCCATCCGGGACAAAATCCGCATCAACCTCGGCAATGAGCCAGGCGAGTGGACGCCAAGATACGATGAGCCGCGTGATGTGGTGCTGACGATGTTCGGTGACTTTATCGCTTACCAGGACAAAGCCAAGACGAATATTCCGACAGCTGTTGTATTGACCAAAAGCGACATGCTGCATTCCCTCAAGGATGAAGAGGGCGATTACATCAAATCCAACAGTAATGTGTTCCGCAACATGGTGCACCGCGACTGGTTCGACCTGACCGAATTCGAGAATATCGATGGGGAGATCCGACGGTTTATCGAGAAGGTGGACCGTCCGTTCAAAGGCACGATGGATGTGTACTTTAAGGATACGGCTTACTTTGCGGTATCTGCGCTGGGAAGCAATCCGGTGGATATGAAGCTGCAAGGTGTGGTCAGTCCAATCCGTGTCGATGAGCCATTCCTCTGGCTGCTGTACAAGCTGAAGTACATTGAGGGGAGAGTGGGATGATGCGTTCTTCCATAACCCCGCCGATTGAACAGCAGATGTACACCAGAGAGCGGCGCGGGGTGTTTCGCACAACGGAGGGGTTCGATACGGTAGCCGCATCGCCGGGACTGGACCCTTCTTTTATCAAAAAAGTGCTTCATCCCTACTGCGTCTATGACGCTCCAGCAGAACTGACGGGCCGGAGTGAGAAGGATGAAACGAAGTTCCCACCGTCCATTCATCTGCTTCACCTGGAGAGCGGGGAGACGATCCTTGGGCAAAATGTGTACCAGTCCGCTGATTTCACCGGGCTGCGCAGTGCTTTTTTCGCTCATAACTATGTCTTGTCTCCTGAACGCTCGGAAGAGCAGATGAAGCAGGGCGGCTGGCTGGATGCTGTGTTCGCCACGTCATATGACATCGAACAAGGAACAGTACTGCCTGCGCTTACTGAATTGCCGCGTACAGCTGGAGTGGGACAGGGGGCTGCCAGAGGGACAGGCTCGGGCTTCGGCACAAGCCCGGCTGGTGACTTCGGCCCAGGTTCATCTCCAAGCCAGATCCTTGGCGCTTTGAAAATGGACGAAGTGGTGTTCAAACGTCTGCTCTACGCCGTCATGCAGGCTGTAGCGACACGTCGGAAGGTATATATTGCGCTGGATGTGCCCGCTGAAGAAGTTACAGCCGGAGCCAAGGGGTTGCTGCGTTTGTTGTTTACGGCGCTACCTTACGCGTTCCGGCGGCAGCTTGGCTTCATGACATTTGCCAAGGAGCCGCAGGCGAAGAAAGGCATCCACCTCCAATTTGTGGAGCGAGGCACTCTGCGTCCGAAGGACCGGAATACGGAGAAGGATTTCACCTTTGATCTGGTATCGGGCAGAGTTACCCATGCAGATGCATCTGTGGCAAAGCTTCCTTACGCGGAATTTGCCTGGTCTCTGCTGCATGAGCCAGCGGCTGCCGATCCATTTTATGCTTTTGCGGATGAGATGCTGTCCGGGATGGAACCGGGACGAGAATTCTCCATTGAAGCATACGGGGAACTTTCGATGTTCTATCGTCTGGAGCAAGGCAGGGAAGATATATACCTGAATAACAAAAGCGATGTCCTGAGTGGCTTGCTCACCTACTTGAAACCCGAAGGCGGAGCGCGGCAACGTGCACGTTTGAACGAGTTGTTCCTTACATTGCTCAGTCGTGAGCTTGACAGTGTAAAACGGGAGAATGTGCCTGAGGACTCGGTTGCTGCACGCATCGGAGAGTATTTCCGGGTCGCTGCGCCAGTTGTACAGTCTCGAATCGTGGACTATTTCATCTATGGTGTTAATAACGCCCGTTCGCAGAAACGAATGCGTGCTGTGCAGGAACTGTATGGCTTGCTGGATCGGGACAGCCTGTTAAGCCGTGCTTTCTTCGACAAAGTGCTGGCGAACGAATCACTGACCAAGCTGTTGTTCGAGCCCTATCTGGATAATCAGCTGAAACGCACGGAATCCGCTGCCGACGTCGTGGAAGTGATTCAGAGATGGATTACATCTCACTCATCTGCCATTCACAATAGCTTCTTGGTGGAACGGACTGCAACCGAGCTGCGTGAACGTTTGTGCTCAGCGCCCAACCCTGTTCAATCTGCCAATGAGGCACTTAAGCGGGTTAGTGTATTGGATCGTGTATCAGTCGCAGGTTCAGTAGACACAGGGATTACCGCCCGGATTGGGCAATCTGGAGCTGCAGTCCGCGCTAACCGGAAAGGTGGACCTGAGTCCGCTGTCCAACCACCGGCATATCAGGAGGATTTAACCCGACTTGCCGATAAGCTGGCTTACGTCATTAATTTGTTTATGATCCAGGATCTTGATCTGGAGCGGGTTAATCGTGAACAGCTGTTAAGCATTGATATTTTGTTGCATGGAAACGAGGTTCGGGACTGGGCTGCTCGTCAGGGCTCAGATGTATCTGCACGTACAAACATGATGCTGGCAGCGAGAGCATGGCTAAGCGGTGAGGGGCGCAGCGAAGAGGAGCTGGAAGCACTCTCCTTGGCTGAGCGTAATGAACTCCAGCGCTGGACGCGCCGCTGGCTAGTCTTGGAGCTTCGGGATCATCCAGGTACGACTGCGTTTGAAGCGCTGCCGCTGGCTTTCTATCGGGGTGGTAGCGGCAGCAACAAGCTCGATTATCCAGGCCTTATTGAATTTATCTACAGTAATTCAGGACGTACAGAAGTGTTGTATCAATTTATGGAGTGGTCGGGGAATCAACGCTTGTTTATTCGCGGATCTAACGCACACAAGGGATACGCGGATGCAATCGTGGCCTATTTCAAGGCCCACGATCGCGAGGCCTTTAAGTCCAAGTCGGCTTTCAAGCCCTATTATGCCAGAGCAAGCAAGACGATGAAGCCTGCCTACGACCGCGCCAGAACAGAGTTGTCTTCTCCGCTGGTACGCATGCTGACAGGTAAAAGGAAAAACCTTTTTCTATCGGTCATCGTTATCCTGATTCTTGGTATTGCCGGAGGTACGTATGCTTTGATGGGGAATAAGGCGGAGACGCCAGCGGCATCACCTCCACCAACACAGGAGCCCGTTGTTCCTGCTGAACCGGAGGTGCAGCTCGCAGAACAGATCGCCTACCTCGTTCCGGCATTCCAAGCGGACGACGGTACACAGACGCCTGCACGGTTGGTTATCCGTTACAGAAACGAAACCGACAGCAACGCTTTGCAAACGAACACTCTCCAATGGAACTTGAAAGATGGCACTACGCAGAAGCTCAATGCTGAGGGAGAATGGGAGAGTTTCAACCGTAACGAGGAGCCGGATGGGGAAGATGCAGCCGGAAACAGCACAGAGGGCACGTCTGAAGGAAACTCCGCGGATTCTTCTACCCATACTGCGGATGACACTCAGCAGAGCGGAGAAACCGAGCAGGGGGCAGATTCAGCCATAACGGAGGGCACCACTTCAGATCCAGCAGCAGGGAGCACAGGAACGGATACGGGGACTGGCGCAGCTACGGACTCCACGGATAAAGGCACAGCGGAGGGAGCAGCAGGCGAAACGCCTTCAGATTCATCTCAGTCTACAGGAGCAGGTTCGTCTTCAGCGGAAAATCTGACTGTTGCCGAAGCAGATCGACTGTATCCTTATGGGCACCAGGTAGAGCTTCCGGCCGATATCGATCTGGAGGACATCGTGAGTGTTCAGAGTGGAACGACCGTCATCAACCTCGTCCCGGAACCTAAGCTCTGAGCGAGATTACTTGAATAGGTGATTCATGCAGAATACAGCCACCTCGTAAATTCGTAGGGGCTGTATTTTTGTTTTGTTCAAGCGATGGAGAAAAACATGTACAAATTGAAGCGATATAGGTCTATTTTTCACAATTCAGACACATTATTAAAATGTTGGGCACGAATGACCTTGCGCAAAGCGATGTAATGCACGTACACGATGAGAAAAGCTCTCACATGAACGGGGGACAAACTGACTCATTTCCAGTAAAACACTTCAAAAATAGCTCACAACCATCAAGGAATTTGGTATTTAGTGTTGACAAATGATAATGATTATCAGTATCTTTAGAGTATAAGATCTTGTTGCGCCGGAAATACGCTGAACTATAATTTCGTTTTCGTTGTCATAGCCGGAATACATAACCGGGATAAATGAGAGAGGGATGATCGCATGTTTCGTCTGGAGACGTCCAAGTTGGATATCGCTTATGAGGAAAGACTGATTGTTGATAATCTGAATATTCAAATTCCCCAAGGAAAAATTACAGCACTTGTTGGAGCCAATGGTTCAGGGAAGTCCACCATCCTGAAAACGATGGCACGGATCATGAATCCAAAAGCAGGTAGTGTATTGCTCGACGGGAAGTCCATCCATAAGCAGTCCACGCGTGAAGTAGCCAAGCAGCTTGCGATTTTGCCACAGAATCCAACAGCGCCCGAAGGACTTACGGTAACCGAACTGGTGTCCTACGGACGGTTCCCTTATCAAAAAGGTTTTGGGTCGATGCGTGCTGAAGACAAACGCATGATTGAATGGGCCATCGAAGTGACAGGCATGACGGAGTTCCATGATCGTCCAATCGATCAACTGTCCGGTGGACAGCGTCAACGTGCCTGGATCGCCATGGCTCTGGCACAGGAGACAGATATTCTGTTCCTGGACGAGCCGACAACGTTCCTGGATATGGCTCACCAGCTTGAAGTACTGCAATTGCTGGAGCAGCTGAATGCTACAGCGAATCGTACGATTGTTATGGTTGTGCATGACTTGAACCATGCTTCCCGTTATGCGCATCACATGATTGGTATTAAAAAAGGTAAAGCCATCGCTACAGGCTCACCTGTAGAGGTTATGAACTCCGATGTACTTCGCGAAGTATTCAACATTGAAGCGGATATCGTGATTGATCCACGTTCAGGTGTACCGCTCTGCTTGCCATACGCCCTTGCGGGTGAACGCCAGCAATCCGCACCTCCAGAACAAGTGGTCATGAACAGTGTAATGGTTCATGCTGGAGGACGGACAGAGCAACGTGTTCGTCACGCGACAGGAATTTAATGAAACGGGCCGTAGGTGGTCCTCAACGATAGAACGAAGCCGTTGTGCATTATGCACGCGGCTTATTCGCATTCTAGGGGAGACTGACCAAGGTGGAGCCGCAAGAGCGGTATGATTATTTTGGCTGCAAAATCCAGCTCAAAAAGCCCTTGTCCATATTGGTGGTGGAAGTAGACTTCACGTATGAACTGGGGTCGGTTTAATCGCAGATTTGGTAATTGTTCGTCTCGGGTCTATAATATGGATACAGGCTGTGTGCCGTATTGTTATTCGGTACAGTACATACAGCAGCCCAACCTACATCATACTCATGGGAGGAATCAGTCATGTCCGTATATTCGTATCAGGCGGTAACGACCGCAAATCAGGTAGTTCCACTCGAGCTGTATCAAGGCAAAGTGTTGGTCATCGCCAATACAGCCAGCAAGTGTGGACTGACTCCACAATACGGTGAATTGCAGAAGCTCTATGATCGCTATCGTGATCAAGGTTTGGTTGTGCTTGGGTTCCCTTGTAACCAGTTTGGTGGCCAGGAGCCGGGGTCAAGTGAAGAAGCAGAATCATTCTGCCAAATCAACTACGGCGTTAATTTCCCGGTATTTGCCAAGGTCGACGTAAATGGTGAAGATGCTCATCCATTGTTCAAGTATCTGCGTGAGCAGCAACCTGGTGTTGGTGAAGACAACAGCATCCAATGGAATTTCACCAAGTTCCTTGTGAACCGCGAGGGTGAGGTTGTTGGTCGTTTTGAACCTAAGGAGTCCCCTGAAGCGATGACGGGAGAGATTGAGAAGCTGCTCGGATAATCGATATCATCCATAGAAACAAACAAGCCTGCCTCCAGTTTCGGAGGACAGGCTCTTTTTTGAATTTAATGTTTTAATGATGAAGACGATGCAGACAGTTCCTCCAAAATAGCATCTAGTATGTCCGGTGACATCTGGAACATGCCATTTTCCTTAATTTCACGAAAAGAGGAAGTACGGACGATCTGCTGGGTAGCCCCTGTCAACAGCTGGGGAGCGTGTCGTTCAACCACTTCTCTTGCATGAGGATGCATGAGCAGCTCGTTTAATCTTGTTTTTTCAGTGTAGTATTCCTCAAACAGGTCACCGTACTCGTATATGAAGCTGTAGCTTCCCGAACTTGCAATCAGCTCTACACCAGAGAGGGTTTCCTCCATTGAAATGATGCCTTCCCTGCCTGCAACAGCTTTTCCGCCTTCCATCAAGGATGCGAGCCGGGCACCGTTCAGGATGATTCGGCCTGTGGTATTCACAGGCAGCGTCACGGTCACTTCCATCTCTTTGCCCAGGATGCGCCAGCCTGATTCCAGCTTACCGTAAGGGGTTTGATGCCATGCGCTGGCATGTGTGAGCAGATTCGCGCCAAATAACGGTTCAATCCGTGCTTTCCTGAAGCCTGGGGCAAGCATGTCGAGACCGGCAATTTTGCGAATCATCCACTCGCCTACCGCCCCATAGGAATAATGGTTGAAGGAATTCATGTCATCGCTCCAGAAGGAGCCGTCCTCCTTGATGCTGTCCCAGTGCTCCCAGATCGTGGTTGCCCCTTTGGAAACGGAATATAGCCAGCCAGGGTAGCTGTCCTGCATAAGCAATCGGACCGCCGTGCTGTGATAACCGTTGCCTGAGAGAGCAAAGCACAGATAGGGTGTTCCGACAAACCCGGTTGTCAGATGATAATCATTTTGAATAATGAGATCGTTCAGGTCTGCGGCCACGCGCTTTTGTAGTGCTGGTTCCGCCAGGTCAAACATCAGAGTAAGCACATGCGCTGTCTGTGTAGGGACGGCGACTCGACCTGTAGGCGTCATATATTCGTTTCGATAGGAATGAACGATATGATCAAGCAATCTGCCGTATTGCTGTGCATCCTCTTCATGACCAAGCGCAATTGCGGTATCACGCACCAGCCGTGTCGAATGGGCATAGAAGGCGGTAGCAATCAGATCCTCCGGCGTCGCTCCTTTATAGCTGTTCTCCTTGGCATCCAGCCCCAGCCAGTCACCGAAATGGAAGCCAGTATTCCAGAGAAATTCGTTTTCGCCTTGGGCACGAATATATTCGACCCAACGTTTCATGCTGTCATACTGTTCTGCAAGCAGCCGAAGATCGCCGTAAAATTGATAAACGGTCCAGGGGCAGATGACAGCCGCATCTCCCCAGGCAGCTGAATTGGCTCCGCCGACAATGTCGGGAACGACAAATGGAATGCCGCCATCCAAATGCTGCTCGGCCTTTACATCTCGGAGCCATTTGGTGAAGAACGATCCGCCGTGATAATTAAACAGTGCGGTACCAATGAATACCTGGGCATCGCCAGTCCAGCCCAATCGTTCATCCCGCTGTGGGCAGTCCGTAGGTACATCCAGAAAATTGCCTCTTTGCCCCCAGCGGATATTGCGCTGAAGCTGATTTACCCGCTCATCCGAGCATGAGAAGTCTCCGGTTGATACCATGTCAGAATGAGTGACTTCTCCCTGAAACGCGTCCAGCGGCAGCCCCTGCTGCGAATCAGGAAATCCCTCAACCTTGACGTATCGGAATCCCTGGAACGAAAAGTAAGGGGCGTATTCTTCCGCACCTTCACCTTTGGCAATATACGTCACCGTCTGCCTGGCCGGACGCAGGTTGCCAAAATAGATATTGCCGTTCCGATCAAGCACTTCGGCATGCCGCAGCTCAATCCGTGTCCCGGCAGGCGCCTGAACTTGTAACCGAATGCGCCCAACCATGTTCTGTCCCATGTCGAGCACATGATCACCTTCAGGTGTTAACAGGTATTGAACGGGCTTCACGACCTCTGTCACACGAGTGGGCACATTTTCTTGGGCAACCAGTTGATCATAGGGCAGAGCCAGCGTTTCGGTTCCCACCCATTGCGAATCGTCAAAGCCCGCTTCCGTCCAGCCGCTCTGCTCCAGCCTGGCATCATACGTTTCCCCATGGTAGATGTTGCTATACAATATCGGTCCCAGGGATGATCGCCAATCGGTGTCGGATACAACGACCGATTCCATGCCATCCTCATGGCGGATATGCAATTGAACCAATACGGACCGGTGTGGCCCATACATATAGTTCCGCCCATCAAATCCGAGCCCGCCCCGGTACCACCCATCCCCCAGTAGGACACCCATTGCGTTGGTTCCCTGACGGAGCAGATGGGTCACATCGTAGGTCTGGTATTGCTGTCGGTGATGGTAGCTGGTCCAGCCCGGCGCAAACACATCCTCCGATACATTGAAGCCGTTGATATACAGCTCATATAGACCTGTGGCGGTAGAATAGACGCGGGCAGACACAACAGGGGAGGATGAACACAGGCCGAATTCACGTCGCAGCAGGAAGGCAGGCTCTGCTTCAGGTTCAATTTGTGTAGTGTCTGGCGTGGTCCACTTGGCCTGCCAGGCGTTCGAGCTGTACAGAGCGGTTTCCAGTTGACCGGGCTTACTCCAATCCGATTCGCTTCCGGTGTGATCCCAGACTTTGACTCTGAACTGGTAGGCGGTTCGCGGCTGAAGCTCTGGTCCGGCATACTCGATATGCACGGAATCCGATGAGGCCACATGACCTGTATCCCACAAGGGAGCCTGAAAGTCATCCCCAGCGGTCAGTTGAATTCGATAGGCTGTCTGCAGGACTCCGCGCCGACCTGGTTGTATGATCCAGCTAAAGCGCGGGCGGCGGACATCTGTACCCAGACAATGCTCCCTGTATTCACAGGTCAAAGCTTCAATACGAAGATCAGACATGAATAATTCCTCCCGGGACCCGTATCATTCGGGTGATTGTGTATTGAATAAAATGAAATGACTGAAGGTCAGCCTTTGACAGAGCCTGCCGTCATGCCTGATACAATCTGTCTGTTGAAGAAAAGAAACAGGACAAGCGGCGGCAGGGTGATCAGCAGAATGTTCGTGAACAACAAATTGTACTGCGTTACATACTGACTCTGGAAATTGTACATCGTCAACTGGACGGTTGCGTTTTTGGAGCCGGGCAGAAAATATAACGGATTCGTAAAATCATTGAAAATGGTTACGGAGGACAACACAATCACGGTTGCCGTTACCGGCTGCAGCAAGGGCAGAATAATGCTGAAGAACAGCCTTATGCCGCTGCATCCATCGATCACGGCTGCCTCATCCAATTCCCGCGGAATCGCCGTCATGAACCCCCGGTACAGAATGATGGCAAATGGCAAACCGAGAGCAACCTCCACCAGGATCAGTCCGAGAAGTGTCTTGAACAGCCCCAGCCCATCCAGCACCCAGATGGTCGGAACGATGGCTGGAGGAATAATGAGTCCTGCCAGTACCAGAAAGTTAAACAGCGGTGTAAGCCGGTCCTGTCTGCGCTGGATGACGTACGCGGCCATGGCGCATAGAATAATGATGATGACGATGGAAGCAACGGTCAGGATCGTGCTGTTCATGAAGGCGCGAAGCAGCATGAAGCTGCGGGCCGTGACTACGGTTTGGATGTTATCCCACAACTGGAACACCGTGGGCGGTGCCAGATTCAGCAGTGAGGACTCTTTCACGTCCTTGGCGGCGTTGGTGATAATGAAATAGAACGGAATCCAGAAAGCAACGATCGTGAACAGTACTCCCGCTGCCTCCAGAATCCAGTTGCGAGCGCGATGCAGCTTCACAGTTCGGCCTCCTTTCGGTTCATATAGGAATACAGCGGAAAGGCGAGCATTGTGACCAGGATAAAGAGGATGACATTGCCTGCTGTGGCAAGTCCGTAGAAGCCCCCCTGGTACTGCTTATAGATGATGGATGCAATAAGATCGGTTGTGAACCCGGGGCCTCCCTTGGTCATCGTCCAGATTAGGTCGAAGGAACGCAGCCCGCCGATAAAGGACAGGATGATGACTGAGTGCGTAGCTGGACGGCTAAGCGGGACAATAATGTTCCAGAATTTGTGCCAGCCGCTTCCTCCATCCATTTGCAGAGCCTCATAGTATTCCTCCGGGATGCTGAGAATGCCTGCAATGTAGATGACGGTGGCAAAGCCCAGACCTTTCCATACATCGACAAAAGCTACCGAGAGCAGGGCGAGCTTGACGTTCCCCAGCCAATCCGGGCCCTCTATGCCGAGCATGGCGAGTCCCGAGTTGATCATCCCCTCTGTTGGATGCATCATGGCGCTAAAGGCAATACCAACAGCTATGGTACTGATCAGGGTCGGGAAAAATATAACGGAGCGCAGATAGTTTTTGGAGCGGATTTTGGACGTCAGCACCACCCCAAGCAGAAGGCCGATCATCACTTTGAGCGCACAGGTGACCACGGCGTAGATCAATGTGTTTTTGAGGCCGATGCTCAGGGATTGCTCTTGAAAGAAGGTCACGAAGTTTTCCAGCCCGATGAATTCCCATTCTGTCAGATTCCAACGTGTCAGACTGAAGAAGAAGGACAGGATCGTTGGCAAAATAAAGATCACCAGATAGACGAGTGCCGCCGGCAGCAAAAACCAGTAAGAGTACGTTTGTTTGACGGTTTTATTCACAACACTCTCTCCTCAATGGTCATTTGGATGCCGCCTTGCTCCAGCAAGGCGGCTGCATAGCGTTGTCAATCCAAACGTTGTCAGCCCATGGGCTGTCCGACCAAGCGTTGTCGGCCTGAGCGCTGTCAGGCCAAGAGCCATCAGCCGATGCGCTATCAAACCAACTCCAGGCTATGGCTTTGCAGAAGATTTCGGTTACCATCCATCCAAACCAAGCTGCTTGGCCTGTTTCTCGACATCCTTGTCATAGGCAGCAGCGCCTTCAGCAGCCGATTTGATGCCAGCTCCGACCTCAACGGTTATCTGCTCCAGACTTGGACCCTTGACCGGAGAGAGGTATTCCAGCGCGGGTGCCGTCTGCCCGGAATCGAAATACGGCAGCATTTCCTTGACGACCGTTGGCACGCTATCAGGAATCGATGCTCCCTGGATCAGGTAAGGTCCGGTAGGGGAGGATGAGGTAGCTACAGTCTCGGTTCCTTCTATGGAGGCGATAAAGGCCAGAAACTTCTTGGCTTCCTCTATATGCTCGCTTTCTTTATAGATGTACGCTCCGCCGGGCAGCCAGATAGTCAGGCCATTAGCTGAGTCATCATCTCCCGGCTGGGCGAAGAAACCGATATTCTCCATTTCATCCGGGAAATTCTGGGCCATTGCCGGTATGGCAAAGGACAGCATTGGATAGTGGGCGCCTTTGCCTTCAGCCAGCATTTTCAACCCGGAGTCATAGGTGGTTGCCAGAAAGTCCTTGTTCATCAAGTTCTGGTCATGCAATTCCTGAAGCTTCTCGAAGCTGCGCAGCGCAGCAGGTGTGCCTGCAATTGTTGCCTGATGGGACGTAAACTGGTTTGCAAAATCCGGTACCTGGTTCTGAACGTTGTAATAATCGGCGAGGACAACCAACTGAGAGGTCCAGGAATCCTTGTATGTGCCAATGACGGGGGTGATGCCCGCAGCCTGGATTTTTTGATTGTTATCCATCAGCTCGGCCCATGTTTTGGGTACCGTCAGGTTAAGCTGGTTGTAAATTTTTTTATTATAGAACCAGCCCCCTGCTGTGGTGGAGGCGGAGGGCACGCCATAGATCCGATCTTTATAGGTCACGGCCGGTTTGAAGGTATCCATAATGTTGTCCATGAGAGGTTCATCCGTCAGGTCCAGCAGGTTTGCCTCGGGCGACAGCGCCTGCATCAGCGACCCGGAGTTATAGAAAAACACGTCGGTCATATCCCCGGTTGCAAGCCGGGTTTTGATCATATTGTCACCCTCTGATCCGCCGGGTCGAGTCTCCAGCTCGATTTTGATATTCGGATTCTTTTCTTGAAAAGCTCCAATGTAGGCATTGGCCTGGCTAACTGCATCCTGTGAATTATCCACGAGCAGGGTAAGGGTAACTTGATCCTGTGAATTGCTCGAGCTTCCGCTTGTATCGCTGGAGCTGTTCTCGGTTGCACCGGAGCAAGCGGACAGCATAGCTGTCAGCAGGAACATAGCGCAGATCATTACGGTGAGCTTCTGGCGATAACCGCGTTTGGCAGCGGGAAGTGTCGAGCCCGTTTTTCTCTTGAACATATTCTCATCCCCTTGTTGAGTTTATCAGTAGCTGCACAGGTTGGCGCTGCCGATGCTTATATGGTAAGGGAGGGATTAACAATTTGTAAGCGCTTTATTTTTTAGATAAGTGTCTGATTTTTTCAGGTAGCGGGGAAGCGCAGCGTGACCCGTGTTCCATGTCCGACCTTGCTTTCCACCTGGAACGTGCTGCTTGCGCCAAAGGTCAGATCCAGCCGCTCCTGTACGTTACGCAATCCGAAGCCATGTTGAATGCAGGACAGGTTCTCCATCCCGACACCGTTATCCTCAACAGTAAAGAGCATATATCCCTCATCCAGAATTCCCGTCAATCGCACGGTGCCTTCTCCTACTTTGGGCTCAAGCCCGTGATAGATCGCATTTTCCACCAACGGCTGTAGCATTAGCTTCATCATGTCCATTCCCTTGATTGCCTCATCCACCTCTTCAATGTAAGTGAACCGTTCGCCGAAGCGAATACGCTGAATATTCAAATAATGCTCAATATGCTTGAGCTCCTTGTACACCGGAATACGCTCCTGTCCCTTGTTCAGGCTGAGCTTGAAGCTTTCGGACAAGGATACGGCCATCTGGGCGATCGTGGCATCATGCTTCAACGTGGCCATCCAGTAGATCGAATCGAGAGTGTTGTATAAAAAGTGGGGCTTAATTTGCGACTGCAGCGCTCGAAGCTCTGCCTCACGCTCTTTCAGTCTTGATTGAAGCAGGCGTTCGTTCAGCTCGTCCCTTTCCCGAGCGACCATCTTGAAGGTTTCGGCAATGACCCCGACTTCATCCGGGGCAAACCGTTCAGGGAATTTGCCTTGCCCCAGAGTCCAGTCCACCATCATTTTTTTCAATCTCAGCAATGGCCGTGTAATAGTGCCTGATATGGTGTAGGAGGAGACAAGGGCTATAATGCCGATCAGCGTAGCAATAAGTGTTGTTGCCCAGCCGATTGAACGGGATTGTTTCAGCAGCTCGCTGGATTCGACCATGTGAATGAACGTCCAGCCGGTAACGGCATTTCGATGTGTGTTAACCAGAAACCCGTCATGCTCCAATTTTTGAATAGCCTCTGGCAAGGAGTCTGGTTGGGATGCCCAATCCGCGTCGCTTCTACCGTATACGGGCTGGACCTTAGCCTGTGCAATGTCCAGAGCCATGTAAGAGCCATAGCGGCTGGTGCTGAAAATTTTGTTGAAGATCCCGTCCGAAATATTGATAATAAGAAGCCCGATCGTCCGTCCCCCCGGATCGTCCGCGTCCCGGAACAGCTTGACTGTAGAGAAGGAGTCATCCGAGGTACCGAACACATCCGAGTGATAATATACGATTTTCCCTTTCCCCGTAACGGCACGGGAATACCAGTCGGAAGCTTTAATGGCGGTATCCTTGCCCGGAATTTCGTAAATGCCTGCCTCATCCGACCGCCCCTCGCAATACGTGCGAAAATCCAGATCAAGCAGGCAGACGGATGAAATATACTTGCTGTCGATGGAGCTGCTGCTCAATACCTTTTTAAGACGCTGGAGAGTAACTCCGGGTGTGGTGTGGTTGCCGCCCTGTGCACCGCTGCCGCGTAATGCATCCTGAATGCCATCGTTCATGACGATGGACAGATGCAGATTGTTTATTGTTTTGAACAACAGATCGGCCACCTCACCTGACATTCGCAGCTGCTCCCGATTTGTCTGCGTGCTGATCTCCACTAGGGTATGCCGGGCAACATTGTAGGAAATCAAGCCGAGCAGGAACAGGGAGGGCAGGGAGAGCAGGATCATGGCGAGCAGAAAACGGGTGCGGACACGCTGGATGCGTGGCACGAATAACGTATGCGTTAGCCATTGCTTCATCATTTTTCACTCTCCTGTGGAGATCTATCTTCTTCGCAACTGCTTCTGTATTGACCAGGTGTCATGCCCGTTGCTTTCTTGAATGTTTCGGTGAAATGTCTGTAATTCGGATATCCGACCCTTGCACCTGTTTCATGTACGCGCAACCCCTTGGACAGCATGGACTTGGCGCGATCAATCCGCTGATGAGTCAAATACTTAATATAAGAAGTGCCTGTTTGTTCTTTGAAGAGAAGGCTGAAATACGTCGGATTTAATTCGGCATATTGCGCAACCTCCTGCAAAGAGAGATCACAGGCGTAATGGTCATTGATATAAGATAACGCTTTCAAAATAGCAGGATGCCTGGATGAGATATGTGATTCAGAGGGGGTGGTCTGGACAGCGAGGTCCAACTGCTTGCGAAGCCAATCAAACATAGCTTCCCGTGTATGGAAGTCCTGAATTTGTTCATGCGCAGGCGAGCGGCACATCAGCTCGTTGCCGTGCTCACGGGCCGTATCCAGTGCCACATAGATGAGCCGGAGCCATTCTTTTTCCAGCGGTTCAGGTCCAAGCTTCGAAGTTTCGGTCCACGCCTCGAACTCATCCAGTGCCAGCAGCGTTCCCCGCCGATCACGGGTACGAAGACACAATTCCAGGTTGTCCATGTGTTGCGTCAAAGCATGCTTAACGGACTCTTCCATCTGAACTATATCCGAATATTCAACCCATGGCTGCCCGGTAAAACGTGCATGTCGCAGCGACTTGCGGGCCTCCTGGTAACTCTGCTGTGCTTGATTTAGCAGATACGTATGGCCTGCCCCAATTACGAGAGGTTTGCAATCAGACAAAGGTGACAGCTTGGCATACATTTCATTCATCTTCACAGACGCATAACCGTGGGCCGCAGGAAATACAGGGAACACAGCCAGAACGTACTCGTCTCCATTCGCGGCACGGATGCACCGATAACCGGGATAATCAGGCGCAGGGGTGGAGACAGGTGAACTCAGGGCGAATACGCGAATTTCGGTAATTTGATCGGCCTCTGGACCGAACAGCTCCTTCCATTTTGGGATAGCCCTGCTTCCGATAATCATCAGGTCCATCGTTGCCTTCTCCAGCAGCTCTTGTCTTCCAGTTGACCATTGACTCTGAAGTGTAATGAGTTTCCGATGACGCTGGAGTCGGTCCACTGTTTTCATCAGCGCCTGTTCGACATGTTCAATCGTGATGGGCTTCTCCAAATAATCAATTACGCCCAGCCCAATCGCCCTTCTGACATATTCGAATTCATTGAAGCCGCTGAATACAATACAGGCGATATCGGGATGAATTGTGGCCAGCCTCTCGATCAGTTCAAGTCCGTTCAATCCGGGCATGCGAATATCGGTAAGAATAATGTCAGGCCGAAGCTCCTCGACAATACGAAGTGCCGATAGTCCATCTCCTGCGGTTCCGATCAGCTCGATTCCGTATCTTGTCCAGTCAATCATTCCTTGCATACCCTGAATAACAATGGATTCATCATCACACACAACGGCCTTCAGCATGGTGTAATCCTTCCTTTCGGGAGATGATTCATGGAATTGTACAATATGGTACCGTTTCCTGTGGTATATAGTATAACAGCGTTTGGCGGCGTTGGAAGCTGCTTCGATATCCTTTTTTGTTCAAGTTTAGGAGTGGGCAAGGAGGCATAATCACCGGAATATTCGGGAATACTTTGCTTCATACGATTAATGATAAGGTTAGGCAAATAAGAAGGACAAATAAAACAAAATTTAAATGTAGTTGAGAAAAGACTTGCAATGTGAAAATTATCACATTATAATGAATGCATGAAGTGAAATAAATCACAAAGAACACCGGTTTATAGTGAATGTTTTCACAATCATTTTCCAAGTTAAATTAGTGAATAAATTCACAACATTAGAGGTAGTCAAAGCAGGCAAGACAATCAGCGAAGTTAAGGAAAATTTTGTAATCCAGCTTCAGTAATTCAGCAACGTAAAGATAGATGCAAGCAAGCTTTTATATTTATACTCCAAGGGGGAACCTTATTATGAAAATCGCAGTTATCGGATGTACACATGCAGGAACCGCAGCCATCGTTAACACCGCCAAATTGTACCCGGATGCTACCATTACCGTGTATGAGCGCAATGACAATATCTCCTTTTTATCATGTGGTATTGCCCTGTATGTGGGTGGTGTGGTGAAAGATCCGGACGGACTGTTCTATTCTTCGCCTAACCAACTGGCCGAACTCGGTGTCGTTACCAAAATGCTTCATGAAGTGACGTCAGTAGATGCTGCAGGTCATAAACTTCAGGCTAAAAACCTGACAACCGGGGAAGAATTCGAAGATACGTTCGACAAGCTGATCGTAACCACAGGTTCATGGCCTGTTGTACCAAAGCTGGAAGGCATCGATATGGATAACATTTTACTTTGCAAAAACTACAACCATTCCAATACCATCATTGAAAAAGCGAAGGATGCCAAACGCATTACTGTGGTTGGAGCTGGATACATCGGCATCGAGCTGGTGGAGGCTTTTCAAATGAACGGTAAGGAAGTTATGCTGATCGATAGCGTGGACCGGATTCTGAACAAATATCTGGACCCCGAGTTTACGGATGCCATTGAAGAAACGTTGACTGGACGCGGTATCAAACTGGCTTTGGGCCAAACAGTACAGAAATTCACCGGAGAGAATGGCAAAGTGAACAAGGTCATTACATCCAAGGGAGAATTTGAAACAGACCTCGTTATTCTGTGCATTGGTTTCCGTCCAAATACCGAACTGCTCAAAGGCCAAGTGGATATGCTGCCGAACGGCGCAATCATCGTGGATAAATATATGCAAACCAGCCAGAAAGACGTCTTTGCTGCTGGAGACAGCTGTGCAATTCATTACAACCCAACGGGCAAAGCAGCTTACATCCCACTGGCAACCAACGCGGTGCGGATGGGTACACTTGTAGCCCGAAACCTGGTTCGTCCAACGACACCGTACATGGGTACACAAGGCACATCAGGTATCAAAATATATGAGCAAAATATTGCAGGCACAGGTATGACGGAAACGTCTGCTGCTGACGAAGGTCTGGTCGTTGAAGCGGTAACGCTTGAAGATGCTTACCGTCCGGAGTTCATGCCAACGGCAGAGAAGCTGCTGCTCAAAGTGATCTATGAACAGGCTACCCGCCGCATTGTTGGTGCACAGATTATGTCACAGGCTGATCTGACACAGTCGATCAATACGATCTCGGTCTGCATTCAGAACAACATGACGGTAGATGAGTTGGCCTTCATCGACTTCTTCTTCCAGCCGCATTACAACAAACCGTGGAACTTCCTGAACTCGGCTGGTCTTCAGGCGTTGCCTCCAGTAGATGTAAAAACACCAGCAATGGTATAACGGATACTGCTGAGATATAGGAGAGCTGCCGCATCCTGCGGCAGTTCTTTTCTTTTTGTTTTTTCTGAGATCGACCGAACAAGATAGAACGGAAGCATTAAAAAATGTAGTTTTCAGACTTTGTGATAAAAGTAACAAACCTCTCGAAACCTTCGCGATACAATGAACATATCAACAATACAAATTGATTTATGATGTTCATGAACTGTGAAGGAGAGGATCGTTATGGCAGCAAAAACACCTCTTGAGGTTGCACAATATACGGCGCATACGGGGATGAAGAAAGCTCAAAATCCGGTGTCCTCTGTATTGATACTCAGTTTTTTGGCAGGCGCTTTTATTGCGCTCGGATTTATGCTGGATATTCGGGTCATTGCCTCTGCTCCGGCCGAGTGGGGCAGCTTGGTTAATTTGATCGGTGCAGCTGTGTTCCCGGTAGGTTTGATATTAGTGCTGATTGGCGGCGGGGAACTGCTAACAGGTAATATGATGGCCGTTCCACTCGCGACGATTGCGCGCAAACTGTCCGCAGGCAGCATGTTGAAGAATCTCACCCTAGTAACGATAGGTAATTTCCTTGGGGCGATCTTTGTGGCCTATGCGTTTGGGCATGTGCTTGGTCTTACGGCAGAAGGTGCCTACTTGACCAAAGTAGTCGATATGGCTGGACACAAGCTGGACGACAGCTTCCTTCAGGCTTTTATATCCGGGATCGGGTGTAACTGGCTGGTAGCTCTTGCGGTGTGGTTGTCCTATGCATCGGATACGATGAGCGGAAAAGTACTGGGCATTTGGTTCCCAACGATGGCTTTTGTGGCTATTGGATTCCAGCACGTTGTCGCCAACATGTTCCTGATTCCTGCGGCGATCTTCGAAGGGCATTATTCGTGGGGGCAATACGTCATGAATTTCATTCCGGTATGGCTTGGTAATCTGGCGGGAGGGGCGCTGTTTGTGGCGGTTGCTTACTGGATGGTGTATCTACGCAAACATGAGCCGGAAGTGCAGCCTGAGGTGGAAATGGCGGTGGCCCAGCCTGTAGAGACGGAAGCCAGAACGATGTGGAGCAAGCAGGCGTAGCGACATTTTTCCGAGTAACCGAGTTAGTGTTGTAACCGTGGTACAAGTGCGAAAACGAGTGAAAAGGCGAATGCAAAGTAAACAGGAGAGGCGATTCTGATCTCGTTCAAGTCATGGCTGTCGGCTGTGATGAGCGGGAAAGGAGTCGTTTTTTTATGTAGAAATATCTGCACAAAATAAATTCGCCATGACAAGGTTCGGGGGAACGAAACCTGTTCATGGCGAATTTCGGGAGTGGTCCATGATATGGCATGAGGAGGAAGTGGGGAAACACTAGCCTAATGCCTTATTTTTAATTTACCCCTGAATTTCGAGATTGAATCAAGGGGAAATAAGATTTTTTTAAAATAATTTCGAGCAGCTGTGGCGGTGAAAAAAGACTGTTCTCTTTACGCGATTACCATGAAGAAGATATGATATGAAGATAGCTTTGAAGGGGGAGGGACTTGTATATGATCGATCAGGAGAATGGCGTATTCCCGGCGGTTTGCCCGCTCGATTGTCCGGATACTTGCGGCCTGCTGCTTCATAAGGAGAACGGCAAAATCGTGAAGGTAGCAGGCAATCCGGACCATCCGATTACCAAAGGCGCCATCTGTAACAAGGTCCGAAATATGGCGGAGCGGGTGTATCACCCGGAGCGGCTGCAATATCCGATGCGACGCATCGGAGCCAAGGGGGAAGGCCAGTTCGAGCGAATCAGCTGGGATGAGGCCATCCGCGAGATTACGGCGAAATTCAGTTCACTGTCAGATACCTACGGACCGGAGAGCATCCTGCCATACAGCTTCTATGGAAACATGGGCATTCTGGGTGTGGATGGCATGGATCGTCGATTTTTCAATGCGTTAGGCGCGAGCAAACTGGAACAGACGATATGTAACGCGGCCGGAAATACTGGGTGGAAATATACGATGGGTGCGAACCGGGGAACACTTCCCGAAGATACGGAGCATGCAGATGTCATTCTGGTGTGGGGAGGCAACATCGTCAGCACCAATATGCATCAGGTCGTTCTGGCCGAGAAAGCCCGCAAGAAGGGAGCCCAAATCGTCGTCATCGACGTTCATCGCAATCGGACCGCCCAATGGGGCGACTGGTTCATTCCACTCTACCCGGGTACAGACAGTGCACTGGCACTCGGATTAATGCATGTTCTGTTCGAGCAGGGACTGACAGATGAGGACTTTATGCAAAAGTATACCGTCGGCCATGAGGCACTGCGTGATCATGTCCGCAGCTACACCCCTGAGCGTGTTGCACGTATTACAGGCGTACCGGAAGCGGATATCGTGAAGCTGGCTGAGCTGTATGGCAACGCACAGGCCGCCCATATTCATATCGGCAATGGCCTGCAGCATCACGATAACGGCGGCATGAACGTGCGCAGCGTAGCCTGTCTGCCTGCGATTACAGGTCAGTGGCTGAAGCGCGGCGGTGGCGCGATTCGTACCAATAGCTACGCGAGCACCAATAGCGATGCGTTGGAGCGTCCAGAGCTGCGCCAGAACCCGGAGCCGCGCGTGGTGAACATGAACCGGATTGGCGAAGCACTGCTGGAAGCGGAGCAGCCGATTCGGGCGTTGATGGTTTATTGCAGCAATCCTTTGGTGGTGGCACCGGATACCGAGCGGGTGGAGCGAGGTTTTGCACGGGAGGATCTGTTCACGGTTGTCCATGATCTGTTCCTGACGGATACGGCGAAGTACGCGGATATTGTACTGCCTGCGACGTCTTCATTTGAAACGACAGATCTATATACGTCCTACTGGCATCAGTATGTCCATTTGCAAGAGCCGGTCATTGCGCCTTTGGGTGAGAGCAAGAGCAATATGGAATTGTTCTCTTTGCTCGGACAGGCGATGGGGTATGACCCTGAGATTTTTGGTGAGACACCGGAACAGATGATTGAGGAAGCACTCCAGGGTACGGGCAATCCCTACATGAACGGAGTAACATTAGAAGGGCTGAAGCAGCATCATTTCGTCAAGCTGGATATGTCTCCACATGATTCATATTTAGATCAGCTGCCCACACCTTCAGGGAAAATCGAGCTGTATTCGGAAACAATGGCTCAGCGAGGATTGCCTCCGTTACCTACGTACAGTGCACTGGTGGAAGGGTATGACGGGGAGAACCCGGCTGGACCTGCGGACGTTTATCCGCTGATGTTTCTGTCGCCACCGAATCATAATTTCCTGAACTCCACCTTTGCCAATTCGGCCAAACATCAACGCTTGGAGAAGATGCCACTATTGCAAATGCACCCGGAGGACGCCGCTCGCAGACAGGTGGAGGACGGGGATACGGTGGTCGTATGGAATGACCGCGGCCGAATCGAATTAACCGCCAAGGTGAGTGAATCCATGCTGCCAGGAACGGTGATTAGTCAAGGCTTATGGTGGGATGGCAATGGCAAAAAACAGCGGGCAAACTCGCTCACGCCCAATCGACTGTCTGACATGGGCAACGGAGCTACATTCTTCTCGGCCACTGTCGAAGTGAAGCGTCAATGAATGTGCTTGCAGATCGGATCTTTTCAGGTAAGATGAACAATGGATAGATTGTAAGCAATGAGTAGACCGAAAGTAAAGAGTAGATCGAAAGCAGAATGTAGAGCAAGATTCAAAATTTAGAATTCAAATGGCCTTCGCTCTGGCTAATCATGCCGTCTGGCGAGGGTCTATTTTTTATGGCAATATGCTTTTTGAAGGTACTAAGGAGAATAAACAAGATGATGAGATGGCTGGATACGTATCCAAAAGAAGTGAAAATATTTTTGCTGGCTAGTCTGGTCAATGCGACAGGCAGTGCTTTGATGTGGCCGCTGACCACAATGTATGTATTTGATGAGCTTGGGCGCACGATGGCAAATGCCGGGTTTGTCATTCTGATTCAGTCGCTGGGGGGTATCTTCGGTCAATTGCTCGGAGGTGCACTGTACCACCGGGTGGGGGTCAAGAAGCTGATCATCGGATCACTGGCGTTAAACGCTGTGGGGTTGTTTGCTCTGCCGTGGATCAGCGCGTATTGGGTTATATTTATATGTGCGATGGGCTGGATCGGCCTGTTTAGTTCATTATCGCTGCCAGCGATTCAAGCCTTTATCGGCTTCCGGTTTGCAGAGCGACGCGGGGAATTGTTTAATGTGATCTATGTCGCCAACAATATCGGTGTGGCGATTGGTACGGCGCTCAGTGGTTTCCTGGCTGATTTTTCCTACCATCTCAGCTTTGTACTGAACGGGGTGACTTCGGCTGGATTCGCGATCTTCTTCTGGTATTATCTGTCGCGGGCAGAACCGGATCAGGGCGAAGTGCATCTGACCAAGCGCAAAACGGTTCCCGATGGGCCGGGCGTCTGGGCGCTGCTGGGCAACACCAGATTATATCTATTTATGAGCCTGGGCGTGCTGTTCCTGCTTTTTGGTAATTCCATCTGGAATACTGGTGTGTCTCCGTATATTATTTCCGAGGGTATGGAGAAAAGAATGTACGGTCTGCTCTGGACGCTGAACGGGGTACTCATCTTCGTGGGACAACCCTTCACCAGTTGGGTCAAGCGTACAATGGCCCGTACATCGACTGCTCAGATGACGGCAAGTGCAGTGTTCTATGGCATGGCCTACATCGTCATGATCACGATGTACAGCTATCCGGGTATGGTGCTTGCGATGGTACTGGCTACCTTTGGTGAAATGCTGATTTCACCTGCTACGCCGGCATTTATCTCAGAGCATGCGGGAAGATCGGCACCCTTCTACATCGGGATATCCGGTGGAATCGGTGCGGTCGGCCGGGTTATCGGGCCGTATGCCATGGGCGTCATGTACGACAAACAAGGATTGATTCCTGTAGCATGGCTGGCGACTGTCACGGCGGGTATTGCAGTGCTTGGTTTTGTACTGCATGCGGTGCTGAACCGCAATCGTGAAGTGAAGGAGTATGGATTGGACGCTTAGCCTCTTCGGCTAGGTGGTATACGGAAGAGAGAAGACAGGTGGAAGTGGAGGGGAAAGCCACCAGGCCACTTTAATCTGTCTTCTCTCTTCCGTAAATTTTGATTGACAAAAAAATCTTTTTATGCTATAATTTACATATAAATGTATTCCGTATATACTAAGGTTCTCCTGGCCAGGGGGAATCTTATTTTTGTTTGTACGGGAGGATAAAACATGAAGCAAAATGAGTCCAGTATTACATCCCTGATTTCGGCTTTTGGCCGAGCCTACCACTGCCAATACGATACACCTCTTATTTTCGATGATTATATAGCCAAAGAGCTTATCACTCCTCAAGAGTTTTCGGATATCCGCGCGAATATGATTCAAGGCATCCATTTTTTCAACCCGGAGATGACTCACCAGTGCAAGAATGACCCGGATAAGATCCTAAAATGGATTACTCAGGTACAGTTATCTCCAATCACATTGGCCCGGGCTGCCTATTGTGAGCATGTACTGATGCATGAAGTCACGTTGGGATTGAAGCAGGTTGTTATTCTTGGCGCAGGGATGGATACATTTGGTTTGAGGCATCCGGAATTGGAGGACACGCTGGAACTATTTGAAGTGGATTATCCAGCCACTCAGCAGTTCAAGAGGGAGCGGCTGCATCAGGCCAAGCTGAACATTCCGGGCAATCTTCATTTTGTGCCAATGGATTTTACCCGTAAGCCTTCGTATGAAGGTTTGACTAATGGAGGTTTGGAGAAGCTGAAGACGCTGGTTACTCTGCTGGGTGTTTCGTATTATTTGACCAAAGAAAATCTATCCAACTTGCTCCGACATGTATTTTCGGATCTTCCAACGGGGAGCTCCATTGTACTGGATTATGCAGATGAGCATCTCTTTGAGGAAAAAGGAAGGTTTAACCGGGTTGAAAATATGGTGAAGATGGCTGCAATGGGGGGCGAGCCGATGCAATCCTGCTTCACGTATGAGGAGATGGAGCGGTTGTTGGCGGATGCAGGACTACTCATATATGAGCATCTATCGCCGGAGGACATCCAGGATCGATATTTCAGCAATCGTACAGATGACTTGTCCGCCTTCGAAACAAACCATTTCATCCATGCGGTAAAAAAATAAAACCCTATTCCTGCTGTGATTATTACAGATTAGGATCTGAATAAGAAAGGGATGTCCCATAGTCATGAACATGACGGGGGCATCCCTTTTTAGCGTTAGGACTGTCTAAGGAATTGAGCGCAACCCTTCATCATATGTTATTTACGATTTTGCTGTGCGCGTTCTACAATCATATCGGCAAATTCTTCTGCCTGAGCCTGAATTGCAATCGGGTCGAAGTACCAGTAGCGATCTTCTTCCAGCTCGTACACCTGATTGTTTTTCACAGCCGGGAGCGACTGCCAGATAGAGTCACCTTGGTAATTTTTATTGTTCTCCCCTACGGTTAAGAAGATATGGTCTCCCGCATAATCACCAACGACTTCCCGGGAAATCTCTTTCCATTGGGTATCGCCCATCAGCTCTTTCTTGGTGATTTCGAGTGGTGCAAGTTGCAAAGCGCGATATACGGCTTGTCCACCACGACCAAAGTTGTCTCCGTAACCATAGTAGCTTTTGTCAGATACTTCGAGGATCGAGAAGGTCTCCTCAGGTTTAATGACTGCTTTTACTTTGGCGCGAGCGGCTTCAATACGTTCGTCATATTTTTTTAGCCAGGCTTCGGCTTCTTCGGATTTGTTCATGAGTTCTCCGAAGCCCCGAATTTCATCCTCTACATTGGTAAACGTACCGTAGGGAATGACCACGGTCGGAGCGATTTTTTGATAACTCTCAATTTCTTCGGCTTTATCAGAGTAGGTAATGATCAGATCCGGGTCCAACGCAACGACCTTCTCCAGGGATACAGCACCCCGGTCACCAATATTCTCTATACCCTCCACCTGATCTGCGTAGAATGGATTTTCCAGATAATATTGAACAGCACCAACGGGTTTCACACCCAGTGCAAGCAGGTCACTTACGTACATGTCCGTAACAATTCGTTTCGGTTCAGCGGGAATTTCCACATCTCCACTTAATGACTTATAAATCCTTGTAGTATCCGAAGAACTGGTATTTGTTTCGGTCGAATCTGTTGTCGATTCTGAACCCGCCGATGTTGGTTCCGTTGTGCCGGAACCCGTGCCACTGTTACAGGCAGCCAGGATCATGATGATGGCGAGCATAAGCAGCAAGCCGGAAAAGCGTTTTTTTGCAGCAAACATATTATTGTCCCCCTGTGTATATAATCAATAATGATTATTATTCTCATTAATAACATAGAGGATGGCGTAACATTTGTACATGGACATCTATGATGACTAATGCATGGACAATTGTGATGTGAGTTTGTGCATGATGTGCTGTAATTGCTCTATAACGGAGATCGGGTCGAATCCATAAAACATATCCGCATCAATCTCGTACAGTCGCCCTTCACGAACGGCACTCAAGGTGTTCCAGGACTCCTGAGCGAACAGGTTGTCCACAGCATTCTGCTCCGACGATTCCCTGGCATAATCAATAAAAATATGATCTGCGGCATATAAATGAATCTCTGTTAACGGAACATGGATGTAACCTGTGAGCAGCTGGCCATCCTTCTCCATCCGTGCAGGAGGGACGAAGCCCAGCGAATGATACAAAATATGAGAAGCTCGGCCCCACCCGTGGCCATAGATGTACGCTCCGCTCTCACCAATCATGAATATACATACTGCTGATCCACGTACGCCCATCATCTGATCCAGTGTACGATTGGCCTCTTGCTGAAGTATATCATAGCGTTCTAACAGCGTACGAGCTTTCGCTTCCAGGCCCGTGATACGTCCCAAATGAATGAATTGCTCCTGCCAGTCGAGTTCTTCAAAGGGCATCAGAATGGTGGGTGCGATCTGACGTAATTCATCCAGCCCCGAATGAGGTGCATAACCAAGAATCACATCGGGATGAGTGTCTGCGATTAGATCCGTATGATTAATAAGTTCATGCTCAGAATACTGTATGAATGGTTCTGACCCGTATTCAACTATTTTCTCTTCCATCCATTCCGCGACGGCACCCATATGAGGGATATGGCCCAGTGCGAGTAAGGACGCAGTATAGTTGTAAGTAAGACTTACGATTTTTTTTGGTGTTTTCCGATAGAGGGTCGGTGCGCAACCTACCGTTTGTTTAAATTTTCGACTTAGATAAAAGGTGTCTCTGTATCCCGTCAACTGCGCAAGTTCCTGTAATGTCGGATTAGCAAAAAGCAGCTGTTCCTGAGCGATTCGGATTCTTAGCCGGGTAACATACTCCACAAACGTAAGTCCGGTGTACTTCTTGAATTCTCGTGAAAAATGCTCCGGGCTCACATTAACCTCTCTCGCTAATTGCTCCCGTGTAAAGGAGTGATTAACCTTTTCATGGATGTGCGCGATGACGATGTCCAGCCAGGAATGATCTTCATGAGCCAAACGTTCAGCGTGATCAAGTAACGTATCCAGTAACTGATAGAACAGCATATGAGGTTTGAATGGTCCGGATTCATTGCGTTTCGAGCTGGACAGAACCAACTCGGAGATCAGCTCGGCAATAAGGCGACTCGTAATGGGAACAGGATGTCCGAACGGCCAGTGCTTTTGTTCGCTATCTGCAAAATCAAAGGCCACTGCAATACCCTGAACCGGGGACAGAGAACCACGCTTGCTTTCATGCTGAAGCTGGGTTCCAGCTTGGCGTACGACAGCGGAGCCGGTATTTACCATCAATTGACCATTCGAACTGATCAATCTTGCCTGACCGGAGGTGATGACATAAAGAACATGCTTGCTGCTCCACAGTTCATCGATACCGGAGAAGGCTTCTCTATCATGGAGCTGCACCAGATGACATAGCCTGAACAGTGCTGGAGGGACAGTTGTAATTTGCTGCAAGCGGCCAGGGGTGTTCAGGGATAATTTATGAAAGCTTAGATCCAGGTTGCTCATAACATAACGAACTCCTTATAGAGGATTGGACTAATATGCAGTATAATACCACAAAGGTGTAATGGGGACCCCCGAATCCTTCCCTTCACATATTTCTGTGAAAAATAGATAAAGAGGTTGAAATCGCTATCAACACCGACTATAATAAAAATGTCGAAACGTTTCAATTTATGGTTTACAGGCATATTCATTATGATTTATAATGAATTTCTCCCTTGAGTCCATTATTGAAATGCTGACAATCGACCAAGATATATCTACGATTAAAGGGTACATTTTACAGCAGGGATGCTTAAAAGACGCGAAGAGAGATTTTTTTTGAAAAAACTTCGAAACGTTTCGATAAACAGGAAATAGATGTAACTCCTAATGGATAATGAATAGGAATGAGTGGTTGTTGCAACCATTTACAGTATAAAATGATAGGTAACAAGAAGTTAGAAGGAGCGAACGTGGAATGGCAACGATTAAGGATGTGGCAAAGCTGGCAGGTGTGGCGCTCTCGACCGCCTCTTATGCGCTGAACGGAGATAGCAAGGTCAGTGCCAAGACCAAGGCAAAAGTGCTGGATGCAGCACGAGAACTGAATTATCGCAAAAACGGCTTTGCCATGGATCTGAAGCGGAGCCGGACGAATACGATTGCGTTGATTCTTACAGATCTGTCGGGTCCGTATTACTCCGAATTGATTCGCAGCGTTCAGGATGTAGCGCTGGCTAACGGATATGATCTGATTGCTTGCAGCTCTATGGGAGGACGCGACTCCACAGCGGTTCGTTTCTTGCGAGAAAAAAGAGTGGATGGCGCTATTATTCTGGCTCATAACATCCATGATGATATCCTGGTGGAATCTGCGGGAGATCGTTTCCCTATCATTGTGATGGATCGGCAGCTGACGAGTAACCATCTGGTCAACGTTTTGGTAGATGGGGAGCAGGGCGGTTACCTGGCTACACGTCACCTTATTCAGAAGGGCCATAAGACCATCGCCTATATTAGCGGGCCATCCAATTCTTATGATAATGCACTGCGTTATCAAGGGTATTTGCGAGCAATGCAGGAAGCGGGTCTTGAAGAAAAGTCCAAATGGCGTCTAAGCGGTAACTTTGTACGTGAGGGCGGGTATAGTGCAACCAAGATGATGGTTATGCAGGGCGAGCTTCCGACTGCCGTATTTTACGGGAATGACGAGATGGCGATTGGTGGACTGAAAGCATTTGAAGAGAGCGGCATATCGGTACCGAATGATATTTCGGTAATCGGATTTGATGATATTCAACTGTCCGAATATGTTCACCCTCCGCTTACAACGGTGCGACAGCCCAAGCATGAAGCGGGTTCATTGGCAGGACATTTGCTCTTCCAGATGCTGAATGGCGAAGCTGTGAATCCATCGTATACGTTAACCATTGATCTGGTGGAGCGAGAGTCTGTACGAGCGGTAGAGGGCAATCGGGAAACCAGCCAGCATAGGAAGTGAGCAGTCCGAGGCTGGATCTGCTAAAATGCTGCTTTGTAGTAGTTTGAATCTTTTCTATTGAGAGTTGAATGAGGGGGATCATCGTCCGAAGGGGCCAGTCAAAGGTCACTTCGCAGAGGCCCCCTATTCTTTTTTAGATTTATCGAAACGTTTCGATTTTATACTAATTGAAGGAGTGAAGAGTATGACAACGATGATTAATGAACCAATTCGGCTGACTGCCGGGGATTTATCCTTTACCTTTTTGAACAGTGGGGATCTGTATCAGGCCAAGTCCGGTACAACGATGTTGAATCAGCTGCTCAGCAACCAGATCGATGGATCTTTGAATAACCTGTACCTGCGTGTACACGAGGGGGAGAAAATCAGCTCGTTCCCACTGCTGGGTGTGCGTTCGAACAGCAAAGTGATCACAAGCCAGGCGCAATCCGGCAATCAACTGATCTGGGAAGGTACAGTGCAGCTTGAAGGCAAAGAACAAGGCATTGGCTATCAGGTCGTGTTTACAGCTACAGCGCAAGGCGTCTGGTTCTGGGATGTGAAGCTCACAGGACAACAACATAACGTTGACGTGGTATATGGACAGGATGTAGGGCTTGCTGATCCAGGTGCAGTACGCAGCAATGAGGCCTATCTGTCGCAGTATATTGACCATACGGTGTTCGAGGATGAAGCGAAGGGATATGTGGTATGTTCCCGTCAAAACCAGCCTCAGGGTGGCGCTTTCCCATACATGCAGCAAGGTTCGCTGACTAAGGCAATCGGCTACTCCACAGACGGATTCCAATTCTTTGGTCTTTCCTATAAAGAGACCAATCAGCCTGAGAGCCTGAGCCGTAATACACTGGCAAATGAGACGTACCAATATGAATTTGCCTACACAGCGTTGCAATCGGAGCGCGTTAACTTGGACGGGGAAGCTCAAGTGGTCTTCTACGGACTGGCCAAAGCAGATCATCCTGCCGGAATCTCCGCACTGGAATTCGGGGATGAAGTAGCTGCTGCTTGGAACGAAGTACAAGCATTGACTGCTCAGCAAGGCGAGACGTTGGAACAGGTGAAACTGTCATCCTTCTTGGGTGAACCGCTTGCTGCGCTTGATTTGACACAAGATGAGATTAATGAACTGTTCCCTGACCGTCATCAGGAAGAGCATAGCGGTGACTCGCTGTTGTCCTTCTTTACGGGCAGCTATGAACATATCGTCCTGAAAGCGAAAGAATTGCTTGTAGAGCGTCCGCACGGCCATATCCTGATGAGTGGTGGCAACGTGCAGCTTGGTGCTCAGGTTATTACGACGACGTCGTATAAGTACGGTATTTTCAACTCACAACTCGTTATTGGTAACACCAATTTTAATAAAATGATCAGTAATGCCCGCAACGCATTGAACGTGCCGAAGACGGCTGGACAACGCATTTATGTGGAAATGGACGGACAGTATCGTCTGCTGACCATGCCTTCTCTGTTCGAGATTGGATTCAACTACGTGCGTTGGATCTACAAAACCGAATCCGATACCATCATCGTGACGAATTACACCGGGGCACATACCACTGAAGTGAGCATGAACGTACGCTCGACAAGTGGCAAAGCTTATCGCTATCTGGTAACCAACCAAATCACGATGAATGTAAATGAATACGAGTATCCGCTGCATATGACGCAGGATGGCAGCACACTGATCTTCAAGGCTGATCCGCAAGCGATTAGTGCAGGAACGTATCCTGATCTGCAATACCGCATGTCGGTGGATGGTGCAGTCGTACATGTTGGAGACGAAACGCTGCTGGCGAGTGGTATCCGCAGTGGATCTGCATCGCTGGTTACACTTAGTCTGGAAGAGAGTGCAGAATGGACGCTGAAGGTACAAGGCGTATTGGAAGGTCAAGTAAACGAAGCAGACGGTTCCGTAGCAGCAGGCTCCAGCCTTACTTTTGAAGAGGAAGTACAGGCGTACCGCGAATTCTTCGCAGGCGTAATGAACGGATTCCGTTTGTCTCGCGGTGAAGGCCAAAGTGCAGAGGATCTGTTCAAAGTGAACGCGCTGGCTTGGTGGTACACACACAACATGCTGGTTCACTACTCCGTGCCTCACGGATTGGAGCAGTACGGCGGCGCAGCATGGGGCACACGTGATGTATGCCAAGGTCCGGTTGAATACTTTATGGCTACGCAAAAATATGAGCAGGTTCGCGATATCATCAAAATGGTGTATACCCACCAATATGAAGATGATGGCAACTGGCCGCAATGGTTCATGTTTGACAAGTACTTTGCAATTCAGCAGGAAGAGAGCCATGGCGACATCATCGTATGGCCGCTGAAAGTGCTGGCGGACTACCTGACAGCGACTCGTGACTATGCGATTCTGGAAGAGAAAGTGCCGTATACCGTTAAGCACAGCTTTGGATTCACGGAAGAAACGGCAACTGTATTGGATCACGCGAAAAAAGAGATCGAATACATCCGCTCACACTTCTTGCACGACACATTCCTGTCTTCCTATGGGGATGGGGACTGGGATGATACACTCCAGCCAGCCAATGCACAGCTCAAACAATACATGGTGAGCAGTTGGACTGTTGCATTGACCTATCAGTCTGTCAATGTGCTTGCACAGGCGCTGCAGCATAAGGATGCTGCATTTGCACAGGAGCTGGACGTTCTGGCTCAAGGCATCCGTGAAGACTTTAATCGGTACATGCTGGGTACGGATGTGATTCCAGGCTTTGTATACATGGAAGAAGCGGATCAGGCGAAGCTAATGCTTCACCCAACAGATACGGAGACAGGCATTCAATACCGCCTTCTGCCGATGACACGCAGCATGATCGGTGAATTGCTGAATGCAGAACAGGCTGAGTCGCATTATGCATTGATTCGTGAGCAGTTCCTGTGCCCGGATGGTGTACGCTTGATGAATCGTCCGGCTCAATATGCAGGTGGAGTGAGCAGTCACTTCAAACGGGCAGAGCAAGCGTCCAACTTCGGACGTGAGATTGGTTTGCAGTATGTGCATGCGCATATCCGTTACGTGGAAGCGATGGCGAAGCTCGGTAAGACGGATCAGGTGTGGAATGGTCTTGCCATGATTAACCCGGTCGGCATCGGCGAAGTTGTACCTAATGCGGAGATTCGTCAGGCGAACGCGTATTTCAGCAGTTCCGACGGCAAGTTCAACACGCGGTACGAGGCGCAGGAGCATTTTGACCAGCTTCGCAAAGGAACGGTACAGGTGAAGGGGGGATGGAGAATCTACTCCAGCGGTCCTGGAATCTACATGAACCAACTGATCTCGAACGCACTCGGCATTCGTCAGGAAGGCGGGGATCTGGTTATTGACCCGGTATTGCCAGCTGAGCTGGACGGTATGCAATTCGAATTCGAATATGCAGGAGAGCCGGTAACGTTTGTCTACCATCTGAACGAAGGTTCGGTTAACCGTGTAACAGTAAACGGCAAGGATATCCGCACCGAGCAAACGGTGAACCGCTACCGTCAAGGTGGGGCTCGTATCTCGCTGGATGAGTTCAAACAAGCGCGTAATGCTTCGGAGCGCACGATTGTTGAAATTTATATGTAAATTCAATACAAGCTCGAAGCTTCACTAGAGTGGAAGGTCATCCTCCTTAACAGGCAGGGTGACCTTTTTTTTATTTGAGAAGGATTCAGTGGCGGGTCCGAGGAACCCGCTACGATACGATGATCACTCTAACGCAAAGGAACGGCCAGCAACGTGTGCAGCAGCGTATTATGGCGTACATGCTTCGTCACATAGCCTGCGTCCTCTAGCGAGCCGCACAACTCGTCCAGCAGCGGGAAATGACGTTCTTTTATCGTTTGCAATTGGTCCTCATGACCTGCTGCCTCAGCCTGTTCGATATACGTCTGGCGATGAGCTGTATTCGCAAACATCAGGTCTGTCAGGCAAATCCGTCCTCGTCTGGTTAACACTCGCTGTATCTCCTGTAATGCCAACTGCTGCTGATCTGGGCTCAGATGATGGAAGGCGAAGCTGGATACGACAAAATCGAAAGACTGGTCGGCAAAAGGCAAAGCCAGAAAGTTGCCAAGCTTTACATGCATCTCTGGATATTTGGTGCGGCATGTACGCAGCATCTCACGGGATTGATCGATGGCGGTCATGGTTGCGCCTCGTTCTAACAATTTGCCCGCCAGATTCCCCGTGCCAGTCCCAATATCGAGACCTTTCTCGCCGGGTACAGGAAATATCCAGCTTGCTGTCTGCTCCAGTGCTTCGTCATAGTTGTCATAGATATTGAACGATCCTGCGTCTTCTGGATACGTTGTATCGCTGTTTGGCTTGTGTGCTGTCCAGCTATTCTTCTGGCTGCGAACTTCATCACCATTAGGTTTTGGCATACGGTCATTCGACGCCTGCACCCGCTGATCATGGATGGCTGCTTGCCTATCATAATTCCAGCGGTCATACCAGTTCTGCCGGGCTTCTCTGAGGCGGCGTGCACTGTCTGCAAGATCATGCAGATGGGTGACGTCCAACGGCCCATCCTGACGGTTCAGGTCAATCATGCGCTGGGTCGTATCGAGCATGCGCTTTAGCTCGACCCACTGGGCATACATGACCGCCTGCTGCAGCTCCAGATATTCTTCCAGCCGCTGCTGATTGCCCTGATCAATCTCTCCGAGCGCTTGGGTGATATCCTGAAGCGACATCCCGATTTCACGCAGGGCTGCAATGGTTTGCAGCAGCCAGATATCATTCTCGGTATATGTGCGATACCCGTTATTCGTCTGTTTGGCGGGCTGAATCAGTCCTTTTTCCTCATAAAAGCGAATGGCTCTCGCCGATATGCCGAGTCTGTCAGCGGCTTCCTTAATGTTCATCACGTGCACCTCCTATCGAATCAGTATATTATCCAATTAGTATAAACGATGACGTTACGGAAAGGTTAAGTAGAAATTTCATTCAACGAATTGAAATTTTAGTCAAGCCTGAGGCTATGCTACAATATATAGCAATGGAGCATTAGCATCGATATACCCTGCAAAATGTTCAATAAGAACCGAACAAGCCCTATTTTTGAACGCTGCTTCTCGCAGTGTTAATCACTAATGTACGAAAGGTTGAACTTTTATGCTTACCAGCCATACGTATATGATTCGGCTATCTGAGCTTAAGGATGCGGCGCAGCTGATGGAGCTGGATGCTCTGGTATGGGATAAATATACCTCTCCTGAGCCGCTCAACTGGCGATCAAGACAACAATACCTGCAGCATTGCCCTCCAGGCAGTCAGTTGATTGCCGTTCAGGGAGAGCGGGTATGTGGTTATGTGGGCTTTCATCCGGCGACAGGCATGCCTGTTAACCGTCATGTATACGAGATTAATATCGCCGTTCATCCCCATGATCGTCGCTGTGGTATTGCTACGGCCCTGATGGATGCCATGAAGCAATATGCCCTTGAACAAGGGATCACCAAGCTTAGGCTGCGGGTGTTATCCAGCAATCCAGGAGCCATTGCGTTTTATACACAGTGCGGATTCGTGACGGAGGGCAGACTGATATCGGAATTTTATATCGCAGGCAAGTATGTGGACGATATTCTTATGAGTTATTTCATCCAGGCCAAAGGATAGAACAGCGTAGGAGGAGGAACAACAATGGACATGGGACTTCGGGGTAAAAAGGCACTGGTGCTTGCATCCAGTCGAGGACTGGGCAAAGCTGTAGCCGCTCAATTGGCGGCCGAAGGTGCTGACGTTATGCTCGCCAGCCGAAGCGAAGAAAAGCTTGCAGGGGTGAAGCAGGAGCTGCTGGCGCTTGGTGGTGGCGGACGTGTCGAATATTGTGCAACGGATGTGACAAGTAAGGAAGATATTGATGCCCTGATTCGCAAGACAGGTGAATTGTTCGGTCAGATTGATATTTTGGTGAACAATTCAGGCGGCCCGCCTTCCGGAACATTTGAGTCACTGACCGATGAAGACTGGGAACGCGCATTTGAATTAAATGTACTTAGCTATGTCAGATTGATTCGCGGTGCGCTTCCTTACATGAAGGAGAATGGCGGACATATCGTGAACATTGCCTCAACCTCTGTGAAGCAGCCCATTCCCGGTCTGATTCTGTCCAATACGTTCCGTACGGGGGTGTTTGGATTGGCCAAGACCTTGTCACAGGAGCTTGCGCCATATGGCATTCTGATCAATACGGTTGCGCCGGGTCGAATCGGAACGGATCGGATACATGAATTGGACGCTGTGCGTGCAGAACAGAACGGAATAAGTGAGGAAGAGGTTGCCGAACAATTCCGTAAAGAAATTCCATTAGGACGTTATGGTCAACCCGAGGAGTTTGCCAAGGCGGTCGTGTTCCTCTTATCAGGAGCGAATACATACATTACAGGTACATCCCTTGTGGTGGATGGTGGTATGGTACGTGCACTCTAAGAAAAGATGGATCAGAAGATCTTAAGTTATACGTAAGTAAAAAATTTAAAAACAAGGTAAAGCCCCTCCTTATTCTCTACGTGTTGTGTAGAAGGAGGGGCTTTTATTTGATGTAAGCATTGTGTGTGGGAACGGCTTCCCTCACCACGTCGACAACATTAAACCAGGTGCACAGAGGGGTTGTGCATACCTAACTTATCAGGTCCGGACCGAATGGTTAAGCCGGGTCTTTGCTGCTGCTACTGGCTGATGTATCGGCTTTACCGGAATCGGGAGCAATCGTTGTTTTGGATTCTCCGTCACGTTTTGCCCCATGACCATGACCTTCCCGGTCTTCGGACAGTTTGCCGTTGATAAGGTCGGTAACCCGTTGAGTGATGTCGGCAGCACGTTCATCGTACTGAGCTTGTGTAAGTTTTCCATCGGTCAGCTTTTGTTGCAGATTGGCTTTCTGTGCTGCAACAAGTTTATCGATAACGGTCTGTACGTCCACATTTTTGGCAGCTGCAATCTCGGCAATGGTGCTGCCCGCTTCACGAGCTTCCTTCAGCTCGTCCGTTGTAATCCCAAGGACAGAGGCCAGCTCTTCGGTATAACGCTCTGCTCCCGGTCCGCCGAAACCGCCGCGTCCGCGTCCGCCTGCACCAACTTCCGACAAATTGCCATTAACAAGGTCCGTTACGCGCTGAGTGAGCGTAGCCAAACGCTCATCGAGCTGGGTTTGCGTAAGTTTTCCGTCGGTGAGACGCTGTTGCAGTTCCGTTTTTTGTGCGGCAACAAGTGTATCAATGACGGTCTGTACGTCCACATTTTTGGATGCTGCAACCTCGGCAATGGTGCTGCCTGCTTTACGGGCTTCTTTTAGCTCGTCGGCTGTCATTCCAAGGACGGAGGCCAGTTCGTCCGAGTAGCGGCCAAATCCTTGTCCATGAGCTCTCTTCCCATCTGCCGATTTAAATGTATGTGAATTCGATGAGGAGGCACTGTCGGTCTTCGTTTGACCGGAAGCACTTGCCACCGGATCTGCATTAGCCACTGAATGTGCAAACAACCCTCCGCCCAGTGCTATTGTCAAAGCCATCGTGCTGGTTACCATCACTGTTCTTGATGTTTTCGTTCTCTTCATGCGTGATCATCCTTCTTTCTTCAATAGGTTGATGTGGATTGAATCCACAACGTTATCTTAGGCAATAACCATGAAGAGAGGCTGAATGTAACCTTAATTCGCGTTAAAAATTGGTCCTCTAACCAGAAATGCCCCTCACCCATGTTTGAAAATCTCACAGGCAAGAGGCATATTAATGTTCTCCGAAAGATGTAATTAGATTATGTAGTCTATTTAGCGCAAAAGTTCCCATTCATGCTGCAGCATGCCATACACTGCATGGTTAACATAGCCCTTAGGCAGCTTCTCGGCCTGACGGATAACGCCTTCAAGGACAAATCCAAGTCGTTCAGGGATGGCCCGGCTTCGCTTGTTGTTGGTAGCAGAGCGAATCTCGACACGGTTCAGATCCAGAGTGACCAGAGCGTAATCTACCAGAACGCGGCATGCGCTGGTCATCAAGCCTTGACCTTCAAAGCCTTTACCAAGCCAGTATCCGATGCTTACCGAACGGTTGGTCCAATTAATTTCATGGAAACCGATGATGCCTGCAAGGTCGCCCTTCAGCCAGACACCTGCGGTGAAACCACCGTTGTCAGCTCCCTGTTTCAATGCATTGCTGATAAAATTCGAAGTATGCTCAATCTCGGTAACGTGGTCCACCCACGGTAACCAATGTCTCAGCTGATCCCGCGAGCGGTCTGTGAGTTCGAACAACGGTTTGGTGTGCTCCATCGCAAGTGGGCGGAGTTCGGTATATTCATCCAATGAATAGGTAAACATGAGTGCAACCTTCTTTCTTTGAAATAATGGTTTATCGGGAAGTCTTCGGTAGCTTGCGCTCCAGTGCGAACAGGTCTTCTTCCATCGAGGCCATGCGTTGATTCACCGTAGTACGGGCGTCACCCAGTGCCTGATTATATATGAAGGGAGCCAACTGGGTCATGAAAAGATCCAGCACACCCCAAGCTGCCAGATCGCCCAGTTCTTCGCCGCGTTCCTCTTCGAAATACGACTGGATGGTGCGTATGGCTTCATCCTGTTGTTCTTTGGTCAGTTTTAGCGCGTTCAATGGGAAACCCTCCCTTAAATTCTGTTTTTATATCATGCTACATGATTCGCGCGAACCCGTCAAAATGGTTTTGGGCCTATCTTGTGTCAGCCTGTCATGACTTTGGTGCCGTTATTTATTGAACTCGTCCCTCGTTAAAGGTATATTTAGATGAAACGCATTGTAAATGCTGAAAGTTCCAATCAATTCATGAAAGGTTTGATACCTGTGGACAATCGTACAACCCCACCTAACTTTATCAAAAATATTATTACCGAAGATCTCCGGTCAGGGAAAGTCCAGGAAGTCATTACCCGTTTTCCTCCGGAACCGAACGGTTATCTGCATATCGGCCATGCCAAAGCGATCTGGATTAACTTTGCACTGGGTGGCGAATTTGGCGGCAAGACGAATCTGCGCTTCGATGACACGAATCCGGTCAAGGAAGATGTGGAATACGTACAATCGATTCAGGAAGACGTAAAATGGCTTGGCTACGAGTGGAGCGAGAAACGATTTGCTTCCGATTATTTTGATGAAATGTACAACCGCGCGGTCCTGCTGATTCAAAAAGGCAAAGCCTACATCGACGATCAAAGCGCCGACGAAATCCGTGCCATGCGTGGAACGCTAACCGAGCCGGGCAAAAACAGCCCATACCGTGACCGCACGGTAGAAGAGAATCTGGATCTGTTCACCCGGATGCGTGCAGGCGAGTTCCAGAACGGTGAGAAAGTGCTGCGCGCCAAGATTGATATGGCTTCACCGAACATCAACCTGCGTGATCCGGTCATTTATCGAATTTCTCATGCACATCATCACAATACAGGGGACAAATGGTGCATCTATCCGATGTACGCCTTCGCACATCCGCTCGAAGATGCCATTGAAGGGGTAACCCATTCCCTCTGCTCCCTGGAGTTTGAGGACCAACGTCCATTCTATGATTGGGTTATTGCCGAATGTGAGATGGAGAATCAACCGCATCAATATGAGTTTGGCCGCCTGAACCTGTCGCAAATGGTGACAAGCAAACGGAAGCTGAAACTGCTTGTGGACGAAGGCCATGTGGATGGATGGGATGATCCGCGTATGCCAACGATTTCGGGTCTGCGCCGCCGGGGATATACACCGGAAGCCATTCGTGATTTCGTATACGAGACAGGCATTTCCAAAAACTACGGGGTCATTGATCTGCAAACGCTGGAGCACTTTGTCCGTGAAGATCTGAAACTGAAAGCTCCGCGTACGATGGCTGTCCTGCATCCGCTCAAAGTGGTCATTACGAATTACCCTGAAGGGCAAGTCGAATGGCTCGAAGCGGAGAACAATGTAGAGAACCCGGAGATGGGCAATCGCCAAATTCCATTCTCCCGCGAGATTTACATTGAGCAAGATGATTTCATGGAAAATCCACCGAATAAATATTTCCGTTTGTTCCCGGGCAACGAGGTTCGTCTGAAGCATGCATACTTCATCAAATGTAATGATGTGATCAAGGATGCGGAAGGCAATGTGATCGAAATCCATTGTACTTACGATGTGGAGACGAAGAGCGGCAGCGGCTTCACAGGCCGTAAAGTCAAAGGAACGATCCACTGGGTAGAAGCGAGCCAAGCGGTACCTGCGGAGTTCCGTCTGTATGAGCCTTTAATCTTGGCAGAAGCACCGGAAGCAGAAGTGGAAGTGGAAATAGCAGGGGCTGATAATGAAGTTTTGGAAGAACAACCGGAGAAAACGTTCCTGGATCAATTGAATCCAAACTCCCTTGAGATTGTTCAAGGGTATGTGGAGCAAGAGATGAAGGAGGCGAAAGCACAGGATAAATTCCAGTTCTTCCGTCATGGTTACTTCAGCGTGGATCCAAAACATTCCGAGCCAGGCCGTCCCGTATTTAACCGGGTTGTATCCCTGAAGAGCTCGTTCCAACTGCCAAAAGCATAAGATAAAGCATAGCGATGGGATACAAAGGTAGAGTATAAGATTTAAGGTCAAGCTTCAGGTTAGGTGCATAAACCCAAACTGTAAACTTAAACTTAAATCTATAAACGTAAAAGGCGTCTCCAGGGCAATAAGCCTGGAGACGCCTTTCTCTTTATTACTACTATTCTTAATCTTTTGTTTGATTGTTTGAACTTTTTATTTACACCATAACGGAGAGGACAGAATAAAGCTGGAGAAGCGGAGCGTTCGCCTTTATCTCCGAATTTTACCCTTATAGAAGGGAATCAAAAAAATTCGGAGATAACAGCGATCGGAAGGTTGTTCTGTCCTCGTAGTGCTCCAGTGTAAATCTTGAAAGGTTCAACCTTTTCCAACAAAAGATTACCTCTCACCCATTTCCGTCAGCACCGTTGGCTGATAGCCGTTGCGGCGGTTCGAGAACCACATGATGCCAAAACCAACAGCACCAATCAGGGAGAAGAATACTCCGATGTTATACATCACTTCAGCACCGAAGCTCTGGAACAACCAGCCGCCGAACAAGCCAGCAATGACACCGGATATGCCGCCCCAGGCCATCGTATACACGGCCTGACCAGACGAGCGGTAAGGCCTTGGAATGAACAGCATCGTCAGCTGGGTCCCGACATAGAAATATCCGCCGAATGTAATGGAATGCATGAGCTGGATGAATACAATCTCTAACGGATTGTTTGCCAGAGCCATGAGCTGCCAGCGGATGGCGAACAGCAGACTGATCCATATCAGCGATGCGAGAAGCATGCTCATTTTACGTTTGAGAAAACGGTCCAGGAGCAGGAACACACCGACTTCAAGTATGGATGATGAGAAAATGGCCCAGCCAACCATCTGTTTATCGCCACCCATTTCAACGATGTACAATGACATGAATGTACTGTTCATGGCGTTGGGTACGGAAACCAGCACACCAAGCCCGATAAAGATCATAAAGTACGGATTAAACATGACTCTGCCGAAACGTCGAAAGCTCACTACAGGGGTATCTGAAGCGATCGGCTGTCTGGGTAAGAGCAAGGCAAAGATAAAGGCAATGACAATCATGAAGGCAAAGACAATCGATACACTGCCCGCACCCAGGCGGTCAATGAGCGGCCCGGCAGCTGCAGCGGTCAGAGCCCAGCCCAGCGATCCCCAAAGCCGAAACGTACCAAATTTCTGAGTAGTTCCATCAATATAACCGAGAATCAGACTGTTGGTTTGAGCAAACAAAGGACTTTGAAAAAAATAAAAAAAGATCATGGCTGTATAGATCCAAGCATACGTAGGCGCATAGAATACGGTCTGAGCAAGCACAAAGGTGCCGCCCATCATCATCATCAATATAATACGAATATTGCGTGATTTATCGCTCCAGAAGCCCCAGAACGGATTAGCGAACAAGGATACAAACGGACCAATCGCCATCAGACTGCCAATCTCCAATTTGGTCATGCCGATTTCCTGCAAATACAACTGAAGAAAACCAGCGAAGATTGAAATGGCTCCATAAATGAAAAAGTTATATAGTTTCAGCGAAACCAAAGAGGGGTTGCCTCTTCCGGGTGCAGATCTGTCCAATAGAGCCATTCCTTTCAGGATCATATTCTTCAATGTATCATTTGTTGAAAGGGTATTCAATGTATAGAATACGTTTATAGAACGAGGAGGATGGCTGTGAGCACATTAGAATGGACAGGTATTATTTTGGCAGGCGGCTTATCCCGCCGTATGGGTTCCAATAAAGCATTATTGGAATGGAATGGTTCCAGCGTGCTGGAACAGGTTATCCAAGCGATGACACCGGCTGTGAATCGTATAATCGTTTCCGCAGGAAACAACACGACAGCATACAACGCATTGCCTTACGACTGCGTTCAGGATGATTACCCGGGGAAAGGGCCGCTCGCAGGACTACATGCCGCGCTGGAAGCCTCAGAGACGGACTGGAACCTCGTTTGTGCCTGTGATATGCCGCTGTTAGAGCTATCCTTTTTCAAAGGCATGAAGAGGCTCACTGAGTCTTCTCAAGAGCATCATGCGATCGTTCCGCGATTGGCAGGGCGGGTTCATCCGCTTGCGGGTGCTTACCATAAACGTGTTCTTCCCGAACTTGAACAGCGCTTAATAGGTGACAGACTAAGAGTAACTGAGTGGCTTGAAGAGATGGGCTGCCGATATGTCGACGTGGACGAGCTGGAAAGCGCTGGCGTCCATGATGTGGCAATTCAGCTGAGCAATATGAATACCCCGGAAGACTATGAGTTTATTCGTAATCGATAGGATGCCCTAACCATGAGTTCATTCATCATCACATTTAACATCTAGCCAATCTCTTATACCTACCTCATTCCAAAGAGGTCCGCGAACTCTGGTGCACTGGGCCCGATTCATTAAATATATCCTGAACCGCGTTGCGATACTGAAGTGGGCTCTGGCCAGTCCATCGCTTGAATTGTCGACTGAAGTGTGACAGATGAGTATAGCCCAGCTTCCATGCAATTTCACTCAAAGAGAGCTTCGGCTGTTCAATTAATACTTTGGCTTCCTGCAGCTTCAGGCTGGACAGATAGGCCCGTGGAGATTGTCCGTACACCTTGCGGAAGATCTGCAGCCCATATCCTGGACTGATGCCAAACGAGGATATGATCTGCTCCACTTTGACGGTGGATACATTGCCCTCCTTGATTCGCAGCTGCGTATGGAATGCTTGTTTGATGGCTTCTGCGATGGCCCCTGCATAATGCATGGCTGCTGGAGCTGGGGCATTAGACGAAGCTTCAGATCGGTTGGACAACGGTTCACTATCCGCAGCCTGGGACAGCAGGGCAAATAGTTCAAACATACGTGCCTGCATTATAAATTTGTCTGTGGAAGTGTATGCCTCCGATGTTCTGATCATGTTCATCCAGTTCTCCAGGACGGGACGCATTTGCATGTTATCTGTAGTGCCTGCCTCATAGATTCGGCTGTGATGGGACATCAGCTTCAGGGTAAATACAGGATCATCTACATTAAAATGAGCGCTGAAATACGTCATACCCTCCGGTGATACACATTGGTTTGTATGTTTGAATCCGGGTGGAATGAGCAGAATGGAACCTTCCTCAACCGTATAGGTATACCCGTGAATCACGCTCTCCTGAGTACCCTTTATAATCAGCATCATTTCAAAGCCCGGATGGGACTCCTCCGGCATCGCCCAACCGTATGGAACTTGTTGGCTGTGCGCTCCATAGAATTTAATGTTACAGTCGATAATAGGCAGCCAGTGAGCCATTGTATGATGTGGCATTTCTCGAAGCTGTGATCGGATATCCATGAGATTCACCTCGGAAAAGGGTAAAAACTACTCGCTTTGTACAATCGGCACCCATAGTATACTTCATTATAATCAGTTTAACGGCAACGATGGAAATCGTAGGACGGGTGAGTGTTTGAACTGATGGCTAAGCATCTAATGTACTTCAATAGATATTAATGTAAACGTTATCATTTATCAATTGAATTATTTCATTTTGTATAAATGACAAGAGATCCATACTTCCAGATGAAAAGGGGATTTTAACATGGACAAGTTATTATACGGGGTAGCCTATTATGATGAATATATGCCTTACGAGCGATTGGACAAGGATATTCAGATGATGAAGGATGCGGGCATTAATGTGGTACGGATTGCGGAATCAACCTGGAGTACGCATGAACCGCAGAGTGGCGTCTTCGACTTCTCCTCCGTAGATCGTGTACTGGATGCCATGCACGCAGCGGGCATTCAGGTCATTGTGGGCACGCCTACGTATGCTGTTCCGACGTGGATGGTCAAGGAGCACCCGGAGGTTCTGGCAACGACCGTGCAGGGACCTGGAAAATATGGTGCGCGGCAAATTATGGACATTACACATCCAACATACCTGTTCTATGCGGAACGCATCATTCGCAAGCTGATATCCCGTGTCAGCAAACACCCTGCCGTGATTGGTTATCAGACGGATAACGAAACGAAGCATTACAACACCGCTGGGGATAATGTACAATTGCAATTCGTCAAATATATGCGTAACAAGTTCAGCTCACTGGATGATCTGAACAAGGAATTTGGCTTGGATTATTGGAGTAACCGCATCAATAGCTGGGAGGACTTCCCTTCAGTTGTCGGTACAATCAACGGCAGTCTGGGAGCTGAATTTGCCAAATTCCAGCGCCAGCTGGTAACCAACTTTCTAGCGTGGCAGGTCGGAATTGTAAATGAGTACAAACAGGAAGGACAGTTTGTCACCCAGAACTTTGACTTCGACTGGCGTGGATATTCGTACGGCATTCAAGGGGATGTGGACCATTTTGCCGCATCTAAACCTTTTGACATCACCAGTGTGGACATCTATCATCCGTCGCAGGATGACCTGACCGGCATTGAGATTTCATTCGGCGGTGACGTCGCGCGCTCCACCAAACAATCGAACTATCTCGTACTGGAGACGGAAGCACAGGCATTCTGGCACTGGGTTCCCTATCCGGGACAGCTGCGCCTTCAGGCTTTTAGCCATCTGGCCTCCGGAGCCAACATGGTCGCCTATTGGCACTGGCATTCCTTGCATAATTCGTTCGAGACGTATTGGAAAGGATTGCTGAGCCACGATTTTGAGCCGAATCCGGTATACAACGAGGCCAAGACGATCGGCCGGGATTTTGCCAGACTCAGCCCGCAGCTGGTGAATTTGAAGAAAACAAATCGAGTAGCGGTGCTGTTCAGCAATGAGGCATTGACGTCGATCAAGTGGTTCGGGTTTAATTTTACCAGTAACAAAAAATACAATGACGTTGTGCGCTGGATGTATGACGAATTATACAAAATGAACATAGGCTGTGATCTGATTGATCCGTCTGTTGAGAGTTATGAAGGCTATGATGTGATTGTTGTGCCTGCTTTGTACGCAGCTTCCGATGCCTTGCTTGAGAGGCTGAACCAATTTGTACAGGATGGTGGGCATGTCGTTTACTCCTTTAAGAGCGGGTTCGCCAATGAACACATTAAGGTTCGCTCTACCCGCCAGCCTGGACTGATCAGTGAGGCTTGTGGCATCCGTTACAACCTGTTCGTTGAGCCGAAAAATGTGTCGCTGCGAGATGATCCGTTCGAGGTTGGAGAGGAACAGAATCAGATTCACACCTGGATGGAGCTCATTACACCAACAACCGCTGAAGTACTGGCCTGGTACGATCATCCACACTGGGGTGAATATGCGGCAATTACCCAGAATGCCTATGGCAAGGGCAAAGCAACGTACGTTGGATGTTATACCAGCTCCGCGGTGATCCGCAAAGTGCTGGAGCGTGTTATGAAGGAAGCCGGACTATGGGAAACCGATCAGGAATTGGCATTTCCAATCATCGTGAAGAGCGGAGTGAATGAGCAAGGCAATACGATTCGGTATTTCTTTAACTACTCCGATCAGGCGACTTCGTTCGTGAATGCCTACGGAGACGGAACGGAACTTCTGGCAGGAACAGCGGTGTCCGGAGGGCACAACATTGAACTGGAACCGTGGGGGTTCTGCATTATTGAGCAATAATGGGAAATCATAAATGAATTGACAAGTCTGTTTTCAATGATTATAAAAAGAATACCAAGACCAAAGCGCCCTCGGCTTCATGCTGGGGCGTTTATCTTATTTTAGCTCATAGCTCAGGAGTGGATGCCTCGTGTTTACCGAATTATATCGGAAGCTTATTGATCCGTTCAAACGCAGCATTCGCAACAAATTAATCCTCACCATGACGTTTCTGGCCATTCTGCCCGTCATCGCCATGACGGTTGTAGCGGCCGAGAATACCCGCTCTTCCATGGAAGAAGAGATTATGGAAACCAACCGTGCGAATATGAATTGGGCCTCCATCTATTTGGGTGAACAATTCGCGCGGATGAACAATCTCATCTATTCCATTCAGATCAGTGATGAGCTGCATCAATACTTGGCATTGAATCAGGATGCTCCGGCTGCCAGCCGATTCGATGAACAGAAGGCGGTGTTCAATATGCTGAACAGTGTCTATTATTCGGCTGGCAACTATGTATTTGGTGTCGAATTATACCTGAAGGAACTGGATACGCTGTTCACCTTCAATTCAATGGAGAGCCGAATCAGATCAGTCCCGGACATTCCTTCGGCATATCATGAGCTTTTTGAGCAGCATAAGGACTTTACGATTATTAATGATCCAAATGATGCGGAGAAGTTTCATATGACCCGCAGCATGAACCGTTTCGAGGATCAGGCGCAGATCGGTGCAATCAGTCTGGAAGTCAAATGGGCCGAATTCAATCAGACGCTGGAATTGCTGGACAGCCGGGGAGATTATTCGGTGTACATCGCGGATAGTACGGGAAGTCCGGTCTATCAGCCCAACAAAGAGATACAGCCTTCAGCAGAAGCGCTGGAAAGACTTGCAGCTACGAAGGACAGTTCCGGTTTCATTCGAACAGCCAAGGAATATGTATTTTATCATGCCATTGACCCGTCAGGAATGCGGCTGATCAAAATTGTTCCTTCCCATGTCATCAATGAGAGTGCATTGGAAACGATGAAGTATGGTCTTGTTGTGGGTGGGTTGGCTACCGTAGTTTCGGTGTTGTTAGCTGCATTCGTGGCATGGCGAACATCCAAACCGATTGTTACACTGGCGAATTCCATGAAGGGCATCCAACTGATCAAGGACAAGGAAGTGGTGCGCAGTGGTCGGGTGGATGAGATTGGCCTACTGGAGAAAAATCTGCATGGTATGGCTAGTCGCATCCGGGAACATATCCGGGACAACTATCTGATGAATCTGGAGAAACAGACTGCTGAGCTTAAAGCGCTTCAGTCCCAGATTCACCCGCATTTCCTGCAAAATACGTTGCAGATGATTGGAGGCATGGTGTACTCACAGAAGCCGGCAGACAGCTACAAAGTGATTCGTTCATTAAGTGAGATGTTCCGTTATATTGTCAGAGCGCCGGATGGTCTCGTGCCATTGCAGTCCGAATTGGATCAACTGGAACATTATATGCTCATCCAGAAGCAGCGTTTTGCCAGCAGGCTTGAATATAAACTGGAGATTGAAGGCGGGCTGGGTGACTGCTACATTCCCAAGTTGTCCCTGCAGCCGATTGTGGAGAATGCATTTGTCCATGGTCTGGAGAGAAAGCAGGGAGAGTGGAAATTGAACATTGAAGTTGTCCGACGGGATTATGAAGTAACCATCCGCATTTCCGATAATGGGTTGGGTATGGATCAAGAGAGGTTGGCCGAGATGCAATCCAGATTGTCCAAGCTGTCCCAGCAAGGGGACAGAGTGTGGAGCTCGGGGACAAGCATTGGACTGGTCAATGCCGCATCACGCATCGTGATGCACTTTGGGCCTGAATACGGCATGAACATGGAGAGTGGGGAAGGACAGGGGACCAGTGTCACTGTTCGAATTCCTTGCCATACAGGAGGCGAGATCTCGTGAACAAGGATTATTATCGAGTGGTTTTAGTGGACGACGAGCCATGGAACAGAGATATTTTACGCAATTTGGGCACGTGGGACGAGCTTGGCATGGTGGTTGCAGGTGAAGCGGAGGATGGCGGAGAGGCGATACAGCTAGTAGAGCAGCACCAACCCCATATTATCATTACAGATATGCGTATGCCGGGTAGAGACGGTGTGGAGCTGCTCCAGACGCTGAGCGCACAATATCCGCATATCAAAGTGATTGTGGTCAGTGGATATGATGATTTCAATTATGCGAAGCATGCGATTCATCACCGTGCCGCTGATTATCTGCTCAAGCCGGTGAATCCCGATGAATTGAATAACGTTCTGGCTAAATGTAAACGAGAATTGGAAAAGACCGAATCCGGACCGGAATCCTGGGAACCGTATCCTTCGGCTTTTTCCGGGGAATTCTCGCTGTTCCAGCATCAGGCACGCCTGCGTTTTAACGACTTGAACGTTCAGGGATTACGGGAGCTGTTCCAACAGCTGGAGCAACGGCTTGATACCAGTGGCATTCAAAGACCTCAACAGCTTGGGCGAATCGCATACGAATTGCAGACCCTGCTGGGTGAGCTGTGTGTTTCCAATGGTTTATGCGAGCAACCTGTAGCGGCTGTGCTCCCGCCGCCGAAGGCTCTGGCGTCCATCGCATCGGCGATAGGTTGGATATCGGCACCTTACTATACTTCGTTAGAGCAGCTAATTGCGCAGCGCAAATTCAAGAACAAGCTAAACCTGGATGAGGTGAAGCAACACATCGAGCAGCACTGCATGGAGATGATTACGCTGGAGCAGCTGGCTCAGATCTTTTTTGTTAGCAAAGAATATCTCAGCAAGGTGTTCAAAAAAGAATACGGCGTGAATGTGACCGATTATATCGTACAGTTACGCATGGCAAGAGCGAAGGAATGGGTGCTGGATGATCAGATTCCATTCAAACATATTGCCGAGATGACAGGTTATGAGGATGTATCGTACTTTTACCGGGTATTCAAGAAACACTTCGGCGTTTCCCCTGGCGAGATGCGGAAGGGACAGCCTCGTATGTCAGGTAACAGCCCCGAATAATTCATTCCCAGAGAGTTGGTTACTGGATTAAGGTTTAAAATAATCCAATAAACGAGTCTAATTTTGTCCAATGAAGCGCTTTCATTTCGTGATATATAATGATCCTATGAAAGACAAACCAGTTACACCGGGAGGTCATAAGAGATGAAAGTATGGAAAAGCGTAGCAAGTGCGGTACTTGTGAGTGTTCTGCTCGCAGGCTGCGGCTCCAATGCGGGTACGGATGGTTCGACGGAGGGAGCTGCATCAGGCAGTACGGTATCCCTCAAAGTATTCATTGCACAGCCGCGGCTGAAAGAACATTACGATAAATATATAGAACAGTTCAAAGCCAAGGAGAAAGCCGAAAAAAATATTGAAGTCAACGTGCAGCTGGAGATGCCGCCAGCAGATAATGCGCCGCAGATTCTGAAAACACGACTGGCCTCCAATGATGCACCGGACGTGTTCGCCCTGCATGCGGTGAATGAGATTCCACCGTTTAGCAAAGCGGGTTATCTGGAAGACCTTTCGGGTCAGCCTTTTGTCGATAAATTACTTGATTCTGTTAAACCTTCCGTAACGGATGCTTCGGGTAAAGTCGTGGCCGTTCCTTTGGAAACGTTATCCTGGGGATACCTGTACAATAAGGACATTTTCAAAGAGCAGGGGATAGAGGTACCTACAACTTTGACGGAAATGAAAGCGGTCGTGGAGAAGCTGAAAGCAGCCAACATCACACCGTTTGAACTGTCGTACAAAGAAGCCTGGATTCCACAACTCTTCCTGCCACTTACCGTAGGCGCATTGACTCAGTCAGAACACAAGGACTTCTTGGATAAGATGAATCAGGATCAAGGTTCCTTCTCGGATATGAAAGCATTGTTCGACATCTTCGATCTCGTCAATGCCAATGGAACAGAGAAAGCGCTCGAAGTGGGCGGCGATGATGGTTCGGCAGCCTTCGCAACAGGCAAAGCAGCAATGTGGATTCAGGGACCTTGGTTCGCAGAGACCATCCTGAAGTCCAACCCGGACATCAACTTCGGCGTAGCTCCACTGCCGATCAATGACAATCCGGATGATACCAAAATCAATCTGAGCACATCGACGTCACTGGCCGTATCTTCCTCCAGCAAAAACAAGGAAGTGGCACTCGACTTCGTAAACTATGTTCTCGATGACAAGGATTCAAGTGCATTCTATGAAGCACTGAAATTCAATCCGGTTGCCAAAATCCATGACTTCAAAAGCTTCCCATGGGTAGACGATGCCCTGAAATATGTTAACGAAGGCAAAGCGTATCAGGATCCATCCATTCCTCAAGCGGTTAAGGATGAATCAGGCAAAGCACTGCAAGGTTACTACTCTGGACAACTGGATCAGCAGCAGGTGATTGATGCGCTCGACAAGGCGTGGAAATCCTACAACAAAGTCAACAAGTAAGCAGATGGAACGGCTGGGCAGAACGGTCATCGTTCCTCCGTTTACACGAGTCTGCTTAGAGTGAAAAGGGGGAGAACCAATGGCTACGAATGTGTTCAAGAAGTATCTGTCGCTGCTCGCGTTCACTGCGCCTGCCTTTGTCATCTATGCCATTTTCCTGCTGTATCCCACATTTAGCGGTTTGTTCTACAGCTTGACGGACTGGAATGGTCTAAACCGGGATTACAGTTTTATTGGTCTGGGGAACTTCGTGGAACTGTTCAAGGAAGATCCCGACTTTCTGAATTCCCTGTGGTTCACGCTGAAATATGTGGTGTTTATGCTGATTCTGCAAAACGGAATTGCCTTGCTGCTCGCCGTGTTCATTGAGACACGGACGCGCAGCAAGGGGTTATTCCGGACCCTGTTCTTCATGCCGAACATGATCAGTACGATCATCAGCGCTTTTATGTGGACATTCATCTTCTCCCAGGTGCTGCCGCAGCTGGCCGAGAAGCTGGCCGTGTCCTTTCTGGATCAGCAGTGGCTGGGTGATCCTAAATTTTCATTCTACTCCATCCTGATCGTATCGCTCTGGAATGGTGTGGGGTATATGATGATCATCTATCTGGCAGCACTCCAGGGTGTACCGAAAAGTCTGAAGGAAGCGGCAGTTATCGATGGAGCCAACGCGTTCCAGGTACTACGTAATGTCGTATTGCCGATGATTACGCATGCCGTGACGATCTGTTTCTTCCTGACACTGAACGGAGCCTTCAAAGTATTTGAAGTCGTCTACGGTCTGACAGGTGGCGGTCCGGGCAGAGCCACTCAGGTCATTACAATGAATATCTATGAAGAGGCATTCTCCAACAATTTTAGATACGGATATGCCAGTGCCAAGTCGGTTGTGTTATTCGTCATCGTGCTCATCTTCACGCTCATTCAGATTACGGTGATGAAGAAGAAAGAGGTGGAAGCATGAGGATGCAACGAATTAACAGCTATCTGATTCGACTGCTGCTGGTGCTGGGCTCCCTCGTCGCAATGCTGCCAATCTACATGGCGATTGTGAACTCATTCAAAACACAAGGCGAAATGTTTCAGTCCTTTATTGCGCTCCCTACGACATTTCACTGGGAGAACTATTCGGATGCGTTTAACAAAATCAACCTGCTGGGCAGCTCCTTGAATTCGGCAATCGTATCCTTCCTGGGCATCGGCGGTATCGTATTCTGCGCTTCATTGGCCGGATACAAGCTGTCGCGTACCTCGGGCAGATTGAGCAACCTGATTTTCTTCCTGTTCGTGGCTTCCATGCTCGTCCCTTTTCACTCGATCATGATTCCGCTGACACGGGTTGCCAAAGGACTTCACGTCCAAGGAAGCACATACGGACTGGCCCTGATCTATATCGGACTTGGTGTGAACATGGCGATCTTCCTGTATCACGGGTTTGTTAAGTCCATCCCGCGTGAATTGGAAGAGTCGGCACAGATGGATGGATGTAATGAGTTCCAGACGTTCTTCCAGATTATCTTCCCACTGTTGCTGCCAATTACAGTCACCATCGCCATCTTGGACTTCCTGTGGATCTGGAATGACTTCCTGCTGCCACTGCTCATGCTGACGGATGTGAATCGTTATACGCTGATTCTGTCCACCAACATGCTGTTTGGCGAATACAACAAGGAATGGCCGCTGATTCTGTCTTCCCTGGTACTTACCGCGATCCCGGTGGTTCTCATCTATGCGTTCTTCCAAAAGTTCATCATGGAGGGCATTGCAGAGGGTGCGGTAAAAGGATAAGGAAAACCTGCGACCTGGACTTATCTGTCTCATTTATACTAAAACTCAAACAAACCGCCTTGATCTGAGGGATGTCATTCCTTCCGGTCAAGACGGTTTGTTTCTTTTTATTCATTTCATCATGTCATCAGCTTTTTGACTGCCTGTGCCAGCAAGTAGAGTCCTCGCTCCATCTCATCCGGTGAAGCATAGGCGTAGGACAGACGAATGTGGTCTGCATCCAGGCGGTCATAGAGATAACCCGGGTGAATCAGCACATGCTTGTCCAGACAGGCATGGAACAGTTCGCGAATGGAGAGTGGGTCAACCGTAAATCGGAGCCAGATATAGAAGCCCCCGGCGGGTATGCTCCACTCAGCAAGTTCACTGAAATGGCGTTGCAGAAGATCAAGCATGAACTCTCTGCGTCTACGAAGTTCTGGTCTTAGACGATCCATATGCTGCGCATGGTATCCATCGGCAAACCAGAGCGCAGCAGCCTCTTGAGCGAGGGAGCTGGTGCCATAATCCGTCTGCATCTTGATGTCTGCGAGGCGACGGATGACCGGCTCCGGGCCAACCAGCCAGCCGAGGCGCAGACCGGGGCTGACCGCTTTGGACAGGGTGCCCATATGAAGCACCCGTCCTTCCTTGTCGCGCGCCTTCAGCGATGGCGGCGGGGGCTCGTCCAGCCACAGGTCGCTGTAGGCGGCATCCTCCAATATGGAGATGCCGGTGTTCCGCGCTGTGGCGAGCAGCTCTTCCCGGCGGCTGTCACTCATGACAGAGCCGGTAGGATTGTGGAAGCTCGGAATCGTATAGAGCAGCGAGATGCTATCTTTGTTGGTTGCATTCTGGACGGCATCTTCCAGACGTGGAATGTGCAATCCTTCGGCATCCATCGGAATGCCGCTCATTTTCAACCCGGCGGATTGAAAGGCATGAATGGAGTACAGATAGGATGGCTTCTCCAGCAGGACCGCCGATCCGCGGGGCAGGAGTCCAACTGAAATAAGGTGCAGCGCCTGGAGTGAGCCGGATACGATCAAAATGGAGTCAGGGGAGGCTTGCACGCCACTTGCTTGCAAGTAAACGGATAAAGCCTGTCGGAGCTCCAGACTACCCTGAGGTTCGAGATAGTTTAGTGTCCGAGAACGACGGGATAGAGCATGGAGGATGTCGTTAAAAGCCTGCTGGGGCATCAGCTCGGGGGCAAGCTCACCTGTTCCAAGCCTGATAATGCCTGGCTGGAACTCAGCACGGTTAATCTGCTGTACCTCTGGCAGATTGGGGTAATACCAGCCTTCTTCGATGGCTTCCTCCCAGTTGGGCAGGGCTCCATGAGCCAGCGCATGCCAGCCGGAGCCACAGACATAGGTTCCGCCGCCATGTCTGCCTTCAATCATGCCTGCGGCGGCCAGATTTTCCAATGCAGTGACCAGCGTGCTGCGGTTCACACCCATGGATTGAGCCAACATCCGTTGTGAAGGAAGCCGGTAGCCTGCTGTCCATTCCCCGGCCGTAATTTTCTCGCGGATGTAGAGCTCAATCTGTCGGTAAAGTGGTAAGGAATGGGAGAGGTCAGGCTTCCAGCCACCCCCAAATCGAGTATCGGAACGATTCATGTGCTAGGTTGGCCTCCTTTAGGGGATGAGTGATGTTATTCCGTTTACTCTTATTTTGAACACTATATCATTTGGTTGGGTTCAATGCCATCCAAGTGGTTGGTTACGTCTGGCGTTATCCCATTTAATATGGAGACATATATGAGGGGGATGAACGATGGGTGTAATTATTCACGCGGTGGTGCTGGCGTTTGGCCTGATCTTGCCACTCGGTGTACAAAATGTGTTTATTTTCAATCAGGGCATGAGTCAGCGAAGTTATACGCGGGCGCTGCCAGCGATACTAACTGCAGGGCTCAGTGATACGCTGTTGATTGGTGCAGCGGTCGGAGGGGTGTCGCTAATCTTGCTGCAATGGCCGCTGCTGGCGACTGTATTGTATGCAGGAGGGAGTCTATTTTTGTTCTATATGGCATGGAGCATTTGGAGGTCATCCGGGCCTGCGAATGGTTCAGCAGCAGTGCTGTCTGCGGGACGGCAGATTGCCTTTGCTGCTTCCGTTTCCTTGCTTAATCCGCATGCCTTGCTGGACACGGTGGCCGTGATCGGCACCAGTTCACTTCAGTATGATGGACAGGCACGCATTTATTTTGCCATAACGGCGGCAGCGGTATCATGGATTTGGTTTCTGGGGCTTGCAGGTGCAGGCAGACTTATTGGGAGAACAGATCGTACAGGTCGGGTCAGTGTTTTCTTCAATCGGTTGTCCACTGTGGTCATGGTCGGCATGGCGGGCATGATGCTGTGGAAGCTGGACTTCTCGTAATGGAGTGGAATGTTTGGGACGGGTATTGAATTAGAAAATAGAAAAGAATCCCCTCACGTTAAACGTGCGGGGATTGTTTAAATGCTTGCGTTATGCGCCAAAAAATGAGTCTACTATATTATTCCGCCTTTAACAGCATGGATTCAATGAATGCTTTGAGATCCGTGGATGCATTGTTCAGCTGATCAATCACCTCGCTGAACTCGGTGACGAGCTCGGCTTGCTGGTTGCTGGATTGGGCGATGGATGTAATCTCCTGTTCCATCTGACGAATGGAATGCTGTACTTCCTTCAAGGAACGTTCGATGTTCACTGTGGCTTCTTTGGTACCGGTCGACAATTTGCGTACCTCGGTAGCAACGACGCCAAATCCGGCTCCTGCTTCTCCTGCTCGTGCCGCCTCAATAGCAGCATTCAGACCCAGCAGGTTCGTCTGCTCCGAAATTTCACGAATGAAGGAAGCGACTTTGGTGACTTCACTGGAGTTTTGTACGGCCATCCGTGTGTTGTCCAAAATTTGCGAAGATGAAGCGGTCAGCTGCTGGGATTGGGCAGCTACGGTCTGCACCATTTCCGTCAATCTGCCACTGATGCCGCCGATCAGTTCGGTGAGATGCTCCAGTTGTTCCTCGTTTTTGAGTGAAAATCCAATTGCAAGGGCACCAACGATATGGCCTGCTTCATCGCGAAGCGGGGTGGCTGCCGAGTTGATAGGAGTACCATAAAACTTGGCATCGATACGATTGGCTGAAGTCTCACCATCTATAAGTGCCCGGCGCAAAGTAGGATCGTCCAGCGAGACGGGATCTCCGGCTTGAATGCCCAGATCGAGATCTTCGCTTCGTACGTAATACCGGAACTGCTCCATATCGGTAACAGCAATCATCAAATCATTTTCCTTAAGCATGATTTTAAAATACGGGCTTGCTGCCACAAGTGCTTCAACAATATTCAATCGAATCAACTCCTATTTATGGGTACGTATAATCTTGATGTATGGTATATACATCGTCACAATTGCTGCATTCCTGAAGACCCGGCGAGGGCATGGAGAGATTAATTTTATTTTAATCATGAAATCAGGAAGATCAATTGACCTTATTAGGCCATGGGATGATGAAGTGACAAATAAACTGCTGAGGGCCTTGGGTCCTTCAGCAGCTTGGGGTATAACGATGATCCACACAAAAGTTACGTAAAGCAGGTCATGTTGTTTATGGATATTGGATTGTTCAGATACATGCAGATGAGTATCATTACGCATGTATTCGGGAGTAAAATGCCTGTTTATCCGCCGATTTGGGACATGCGTCGTACCGTCGGCGTATGACTTTGCATTTTTTGCTCCAATGCCAGTGCCATTTCATGGTTCTTCGGTTTAGTGCCAAGAGCCTTGAGAAAGAGTGCTGCCATGGCATCGGGATCATCCACGAAGCGGCGAACATTGTATTCATCCGACCAGTACAAACATGCTTTGATATGCCCGTCTGCTGTAAGGCGAAGACGGTTACAGTTGTCACAGAAGTGGTCACTCACCGGATGAATCAATCCGAATGTACCATGTGAACCGGCAATTTTCATATTCCGAGATGGGCCATTCCCTGCCGGCCCCGCTGTACTTTCCACCGTCCAACCCGCTTCTGCACATACATCCGTGACAGCCTCCAGCGGCAAGTACGATTTGCGCCATGAATCGGAAGCCTGCCCAATCGGCATGTATTCAATGAAGCGCACGTGCAGTGGCTGATCTATGGTCATGGCAATGAAATCCTTAATCTCATCATCATTGATGCCTTTCATTAAGACGACATTCAGCTTGATCGGAGCAAGTCCAACGGCCGTGGCAGCTTCTATGCCTTTCAGTACCTTGTTTACATCCCCGCCGCGAGTAATCATGGAGAAACGGAACGCCTGCAGGGAATCCAGACTGATGTTAATCCGGTTCAGTCCGGCGTCTTTCAGAGCTCGCGCCTGTTTGTCCAGCAGCAATGCATTGGTCGTCAAAGCAATATCTTCAATCCCGTCAATGGCCGAGATCATACTTACGAGTCTATGCAAATCTTTCCGTACCAGCGGCTCGCCTCCGGTCAGGCGGACTTTGCGCATTCCCATAGGAGCCAACACTTTGAGCACCTGGGCAATTTCCTCATAGCTCATAATTTGGTCATGCGGGGCAAATTCCATGCCTTCCTCGGGCATACAGTACACACAACGCAAATTACAGCGGTCCGTAACCGAAATACGGATGTAGTCATGTATTCTGCCAAAAGAATCCTGGAGCATTTCCATGCAGACCACCCTTTCATTGATTCAGATTGGAAAGCTTCTATATAAAATGAACCGACAAGGTCTAAACGAACAGTTGCATCAAATTTTAGCTACTTCTCCAATCCGCGTCAATGATGACGTCAGGTAATCGCGTTTTTATCGGGATGAGTCAGCTGGAATTGTCCGACAAGTTGTTGCAAAAAGACCGTGATGGCTTCTACATTGTGCGATGAATGCTGAACGTGCAGCATGTCGTTAATTAGTTCAATCATCTCGGCTTCTACTTCGGAAGATGTGGAACGGTTTTTGTGGCTAATGGCGGCGATGTTCTCCATCAACACCACAACCTGATCCACAACCTGTGTTCGTTGAGGTTCTTCAGCTGTAGCACTTTGGAGTAACTGGGAAGCAGCCTGAACGAGCGTGGTGCCTTCAGCGAGCACCTGATCGCCTTCCTTGATGGATTGTGAAGCTGCGCCTGCCGCTACAGAGATATTATCCAGAATCTGATGGATATCTTCGGTGGAGGAACGGGATAGTTCGGCCAGCTTGCGAATTTCACCGGCAACCACGGCGAATCCGCGTCCATGTTCGCCAACATGGGCTGCTTCAATGGAAGCATTCAGTGCGAGCAGGTTCGTCTGTGCCGAAATTTCATCAATGACAGCAAGTGCGCGGTAGATGTCCTGCATGGTCGCCATAAAGGACAGAATCGTATGATTGGTGTCGGATACGGCTCCCGAGATCTGGGTCATTTTATCACCGATGCGTTCCACTTCCTGGCGAGCAACGTCAATTTGCTCTGTGGCAGACACTTCAAGCTGCTGCAGGGTGAGGCGCATTTCGTCGGCAGCTACTTTGGCCTGATCCAGATCCTCAAGCTGTTTGCGTATCCCCTGAATCATGGAGCCAAGTTTGAGATTTACACGTTCGGTCGTCCCTTGTGTAGTCTCCGTTGATGCCCGCATTTGGTGCTGGTTGTTCATCACATCCACGGTGGCAAGCTGTACCTTGAGCATGATTCCTTCAAGAGAGTCGATCATGTTGTTTATCCATTTTGCCAGTTCACCCGATTCATCCTGGGCAAAAACGGATGTATCCAGACGCTGGGTCAGATCCCCCTTGCCTTCGGCGTTAATTCGAATAAATCGGCTGATGCGGCGCAAATCCTCTTGAACCCGTCGAACTTGTTTTCGTTGCAGCTGGTTTGCAGTCAGGAATCCATAAATGACGTTGAAGGCAGCGATGGCTGCTGCGCTCCATGCGCTTCCAGTCAGCGCATATACAAGTGCCGCTCCCGCAATGCCTGACAACAGGATGTACATGCTGTGCTGCTTGAATTGACGCCACCCCATGCTGCGTATCCGATACACTTCCTCCAGATCGCCCTCACACATCATGCCCCACAGATCTGGACAGTGGGGAAGCTGGAACGTGATGCCTTTGCCAATAACCGAAATATGTCGATAATCCGAATAGCCCGGGTAAGCTACAAACAGATTGGAGCCATTTCGAATGGTATTTGCTACACCGGGATGCAGATCGTTGGTGGAGGGATCAGTAAACATCAGTTCCAATTCGGTATGCTCATTAACGGATACAACGCCCCATTCGGTGGTTACACCGTCTTTCAGATTCTCCCCATGGGTGAACGTATGATCCTCGAAGCGGCTGCGGGACAAGGCGGTTCCGGGCTGCAGTTCGGGGCGCAATCTTGATTCGGCCATGAAGAGATAATTGTCCCCGGAATCGGGGTAGATGTGGCCTGATTCTCGCTGGATCAGATCGCCCAATACATCATTTGGCACACGATTGCACAGGGTGCCGATGCAGCGGCTATTTTCCATGATTGGTACGATAAACATCAAGGTTACATCATCGTGAAAAGTAGAAGAACGGGGTCCGATTTCTAGTGTGAGTGGATCAGAATAGGGGCCATACAGACACTTCTGACCGCTGCCATTTGCTTGGGTATAACGCAGCCCGGGACCCATCAAAGCTCCATCTTCGTAGACTTGTCCAATATGTTTCTTATATGTAGAAAATACAACCTGGTTTTGCTCGTTCAGCATAAAAATCTCAGTACTATCAGAAGCGCGGGTATAACTTGCAGCGAACCATATGTCCAATGCCTTTACATCTTCCTTGCCTTGCAGCACACCCTGCGGCTGAACGGACCGTACTTGCTGAAGCAATCGGTCCAGATGATTCCACTGCTCCTCAGCCCAATCCATCAAAAGCTGCCGCCTTGTCTCCGCGATCCCTTCAAAGATTTCCTCCACATCCTGCTGAATAGCTGCATTCAATCGATACGACCGCCACAGCGGCCACCCTTTTCTCCATCCCAACCAATCAAACATACGGACCACCCCGCTTTCTGATTTTAAAATTCCTTTGCGAAACTGTGCGGAAACGCGATTTTCCAGCCAGTATGGGCGATGGACCGGAATGGATGAGACCGCCTTCATATTCCGAAGCCAGACACCGTATCGAACGGGATTTCACGTCCTTCTATATAAGCATTTTGTATCAATCCAAAGAGTTGAATGGAATGATACAAAATGCTGTTATCAATGTTTATACAAGAAAATCAACAAGAATACGAGGGTATATGTCATATTTTCCGAATATTTATCCAATAAATGCAAATGATTATGCGTCTTTGTTTGGAGAGGGTTTTTCTGTGTTCATGTGTTACCAAGGTAAATGTAAAACACCCCTTAGCCGGATATCAGAATGTACAAATCATTCTAATGTGGACTAAGGGGTGTTCTAAGTTAGAAGCTCATCTTAATTCTGAATGGTGATCTAATTCGATCAACAGAAGGTGTCGATTAATCTTCGATTCTTTTCTTTTTGAACTTCATCAGGAACTCATACACGATTGGCACGATAACCAGCGTCAGAAGCGTGGAGCTGATCAGACCGCCGATTACGGTAATGCCGAGACCTTTCGAGATGATCCCTGCGCTTTCTTCGAGTCCAGTAACCAGTGGCAGCAAGGCACCAATGGTAGCCAGAGCTGTCATCAGAATTGGACGCAGACGTGTTGCACCGGCTTCCAGCAAGGCTTCACGGGTAGGCATACCCTCTTTTTCCTTGTGAATAACACGGTCGATCAGGACGATGGCATTGGTGACCACGATCCCGATAAGCATCAGTCCACCCATCATGGCAGATACATCAAGCGTACCGCCAGCCACGAACAGGCCGACCATAATACCAATGATGGTAAACGGCAGAGAGAACAGGATGGCGAATGGCGCCAGTCCGCCGCCGAATGTAACAACGAGCACAAAGTATACAATCGCAATGGCAGCTACCATCGCAAGTCCAAGTTGCGTAAACGTGTCATTGATTTGTTCAGTTGTACCGCCAAATTTCACTTCAACACCATCAGGCAGATCGAGCTTATCGATGTTCGCCTGCAAGTTGGATGAAGCTTTTTGCACATCGGATGCCAGAATGTTGGCTGACACTTGAACGACGACTTTACCGTCAATACGCATGATGGAGTTCGGCGAGGTGCCTTCTTCCACTTTCGCGACATCTTTGATAGGTACTTCGATGCCGAGCGGCGAAGTCACTTTTTCGTTTTCAATATCAGCAATGCTGTTGAAAGACTTTTTGTCTGTCTCTACATATACTTTATACGTTTTGTTGTCGATATCCACTTCCGTGAGCACAGGACGTTCTCGTGCAGGGCTAAGCGCCATGGCTAGTTGGCCTGCAGTCAGACCCAGCGAGCTCAGTTTCTCCTGATCCGCGACGAGCGTGTACTGCCCGTAGGTATCGGAAAGTGTGGTGTCCGCTTTTTCAAAGGATTCGGTATCTGCTTCAACCAGTTTCAGGATTTCATCCGAAACAGGTTTGATCTGATCTACATTGTCACCATAGATAGAAAGGCTCAAGCTGCTGCCTCCCAGACCCCCGGACATGTCAAGCTCGCTCCAGGTTCCTACAGTTACTTCCTTTTTCAGACCTTCCACAAGCTGTTCTTTCACTTGGGTGAAATCTTTCGTATCTTCGTTGTATTCAATATAGAACAGGGCAGAGTTGGAGCTTCCGCCACCCATGCTGCTCAGTGGATTACTTCCGCCGATAGAGTATTGCATTTTCTCCAGACCCGGCTGTGTCAGCAACCACTTCTCAGCTACAAGCGCTTCTTTCTCAACGTCTTCACGCAAAGCTCCAGTTTCCGGGCTGTACGTAATGGTCACATATTTATCCTGTTGTTCCGGCAGGAAACTTGCACCGATGAACGGGTACAGGAACAAACTGCCGACCAGCAGCAATACAGCGACGCCGACCGTAACGAGTTTGTGTGACAATGTCCAGTTCAGAAGGCGTTTGTAACCTTCCGCCATCTTGCCTGGTTTTTCATCATGATTCTTTTTGTTCTTCAGACCTTTGCGGAACAACGTATGTGCCAGCATAGGTACAATCGTAACAGCCACAATCAGGGATGCCAGCAAGGCAAAGACCATGGTCAGGGCAAATGGCATGAACAGCTCACCGACCATACCACTCACCAGTGCGAGCGGCAGGAATACCGCAATGGTTACGATCGTGGAAGAAAGGATCGGAATGAACATTTCCCGGGTGGCTTCCCGGATCAAATCACTGCCTTTGAGTTTTTCACCCTGGAGTGTCAGTCTGCGATAGATATTCTCGATAACGACAATGGAGTCATCGACAACCCGTCCAATCGCAACCGTCATGGCACCCAGTGTCATCATGTTCAGTGTAATGTCCATCATATTCAGTGCTGTCAATGCAATGAGCAAGGAGAGCGGGATGGAAATAATAGAAATAATGGTGGAACGAATATCACGCAGGAACAACAGAATGATCAAAATGGCGAACAAAGCACCAAACATCGCTTTGAACAACATCGTGTTTACGGAGTCCTGGATCGGTTTACCCTGGTCGAGCAAAACAGTCAACTCGGCGTTTTTGAACTGCGTCTGCAACTCTTCCGCTTTGTCTTTAACCGCCTTGACGACATCAACCGTGTTGGCATCATTGGACTTGACGATGGAAATCCCGATGGATTCCTTACCGTCTGTCCGGGAAATGGATTCCGCCTGACCAATGACTTCAATTTTGGCGATCTCGCTTAATTTAACCGTTGGAATTCCAGGGGCGTTAGCGGCAGCATTGCTACCTACACTGGCATTTCCGCCAGCGGTTTGTCCTGCAGCCTGGTCAGAAATTTGTGCAGAACCTTGAGCTGCTCCGCCAGCTTGTGCGTCGGCGCCTTGTGGTGCTGTGGCTGAGCCACTGCCTGCTCCCGCACCGCTTGGTACAACCGGAATAGCGAGATTTTTCAGATCATCCAGATCGATGATATTGCCGTCAACAACAACAGCTTTCTGTGCTTTATCCAGTTCGAACAGTCCCAGTGGTACACGTACAGAAGAACCTTGAACGATGCCGTTGACTGTGTCTTCAGTCAAGCCTAGTTCATTCATTTTTTTCTGGTCAAACTTCAGTTGAACTTCCTTGACATACTGACCGGATACTTGAACTTGAGCTACTCCGTCAATATCTTCGAGTGCAGGCTGGATATCCGTTTCAACCAGTCGAGTCAGTTGTTCCAGATCGCCGCCGTCCTTGTCGGACAAGCTGAGCGAGACAACCGGGAAGGAGTTGATACTGAATTTGGAGATGGTTGGTTTCTGTACGCCGTCAGGCAGCTGCACCTCATTCAGTGCTTCGCGTACCGCTGCTGTAGCGTTGTTCAGATCGGTACCATAATCAAATTCGAGAGTAATGGAAGAGGCATTCTCCATGGAGGTGGAGGTGAGTGTCTTAATTCCCTCAACATTTCTTAAGGTCTGTTCCAATGGCTTGGTGACATCCTCCACAATACCTTCCGGAGCAGCCCCTGGATCAATGGCCGTAACATTCAGGAATGGCACATTGATGTTTGGAATGGTCTCCTGTTTCATCGTCAGTCCGCTGTACAAACCGGCGAAGGAAACGATGATGGTCAGAATCCAGATCGCAAACTTGTTGTTCAGTGAAAAATTGATAATCCCTTTCATACGGTGGTTTCTTCTCCTCTCTGTTCTCCCTGTATTTCTTTATTGTTGTGACGAGTCAGCCTGGATAAACCGGCTATACATGGCATCCATAATGTGCTGAAGCTCGGAGTGCAATGGCTGGATGACAGGAATGTGATCCAGATTGTGCATCATGCCCAGAATAATGGCACGTCGCGGTGTGAATTCCATCATCTCCTGTCTCAGGATGGCGATGGTCTCCAATGCATCGTTGCGTAATTGCCCTGGAGGCATATCCGAAGTGATGATATCCTTCATCTGTTTGATGATGTGAATGGGATGACGCATCACTGTGGAATCTGTATCTGAATCGCTGCTCCATGCGGGCCAATGTTCCAAAGGAACCAAAGGAGCAGGGCGTTGATCTAGCAATCCGCGAGCTGCATAATCGATCGTTTGCAGCATGTTGCTTGCCATCTTGGATACGGTAAGGGAAGGCATTTCCGTAAACCAGATTTTGACGTAGGAGAGGAACAGACCATGTGTAAGCAAAATAAGGTCTATGGTATAGGGTTCAATCTCCGGTCCGTACAGATCCTCCAGTTTGCCCTTAAACCAGTGCAGGGTACGGATCTCCAAATCCTTGTGCTGCGGGTTGCACTTTTCCTTGCGATGCTGCTCTTCATCCATCATCATGCTGCGCATTTGCACGCGTAAAAATTCCTTCAGCTCGGATACATGGACAAGCAGTGTTTCAATCTGCTTATGCAGACGTTCTCTTGAAGTGAGCCCCGTTTCATGTTCAATCTGTGACATTTCATCCATGAGTGTGAATATGCAGTACTCCATCGTACTGGCCTCTAATTCCTCTTTGGATTTGAACATAAGGTAGAGGCTGCCTTTCGACATCCCGCATATCTCTGCAATCTCCTGCATCGAAGTTGCAGCACTGCCTTTGGCTGAGAACAGCTTGAGTGCTGTGGTAATAATGAGCTTTTTCTTTTCATTCATTTCATGGATAGGGTTCATTAACGATACATTCACCTCACCTGCGGAACTTTCGAGTTCTTGAATTGACTTTAGGGTCAAACCAAGTATAAACGATATGGACAATGGAATTCAAATGGGAGAGAAATGGAAAAAGAAGAAGGGATAACATAAGGGGTCTGGAGCATATTTCCTGCGTCATGTAGACAAGATAGTAGCTGATAACGAGCGACGATATATTCATTGCAATAGGTAGGATAATCACGAGTATCAAGGTTGGACGAGCAGACTAAGGTTGATGAGTTCAAAATGATCTATTTCAGGTTCCGCCCTTAAAGACATAAATAGCTAGAAGAATAATGGCTGCAAGAGCAATCAGATAAAAGGCTCCCACAGCGACCAGGAATATGTATCCGGTAAAAGAACCCATGCGCGCGAACCATTTCTTCATCATCACGACATCCTTTCTTACGTAACAGAGTGTAGGGTGGTTTCCTATTTACATCATATCCCAAAAAGACGACTTCCTGATTGAAGTCGTCTTTTTTAATCATTAATTTATATGAGATTATTGAAGTGAAGTTAAAAATCTCTAAAAATCGCTGATAACGGAGAGTACGAAGCCGATAACTTTTACGTAATCAGTTTCAATCCAATTGCCGCCACCAAAATCATGGCTATAAAGAGCAGCCGCTTGGCTTCCTTCCGCTCACCGAACAGGAACATACCTGTTAACGTACTGCCCACCGTGCCGATTCCAGTCCATACCGCATACGCTGTGCCCATGGGAATGGAGGTCATCGCATAGGATAACAGAGAGAAGCTGATCGCGAAGGATACGAGCATGAGCACGATATAAGGCCAGCCCTTCCGGGAAGAAGCACCATTAATGCCGATGACACCAAAAATTTCACATATGCCTGCACCCACAATTGCTATCCAAGCCATTATGCTTCACCTCCTTTTGCCGATTGTTGATCCGTGACCAGTTTCAGTCCGACCACACCACATAGCAACAAGCCGATGAGCAAAACCTTGGCAAGCGAGAATGCTTCACCAAATAGCAGCATTTCGGTCAGTACCGTACCAGCGGTACCAATCCCCGTAAATACGGCATATACCGTACCCACAGGCAATCTTTTGGAAGCAGCAATGATTAATCCAAAGCTGAGGATGATGGCCAGGGCCGTCAAAGCCCATTCCCACACATTGGAGGCGTGTTTCAGCCCACTTACCCATACAATCTCAATGAGTCCTCCGATAAATACATATAACCAGTTGCGGTTCATGATGATGAATCTCCTTTCGGCACAACGGACCGTGCCTCTTGTTTCAGATGATGAATGCCATGCCAGTAGACAGGCCAGGAAGCTTCAATCCGTCTTCTGTATCGACGTGAACTTCCATAGATAATCTCAACCGTGATGCCATCGAGAAAAGTCATAAAAGCAATCGCAGCTAGTTCCGCCGGAACAGCCTGTAGTTCTCCCTTACGCGTCGCCCTTTGCAGCAGTCGTGACAGTGACCGCTCCATACCGTCCAGAAACGGGTACACCATATCCATGACTTCACTGTATAGCGAAAGCGGCGGGAAGTAGCACATACGCAGCATAAAGCGGGCAGAAGCGTTACAGTTATACTCTTGCTCAAACCATATCAGCAAACCCTTCAACCTTTGCTCCAGAGGGAGATCGGCGTGATCACGGAAGTATTCCAGCGTTCGACGCTGAACATCCTTGAACGCATGCGCAAGGGTGTGCAAAAACAGGTCATCCTTGCCGCTGAAATGTGCATATATGGACGGTTTTTTAATCCCGACTTCGTCAGCAATAGCTCTTAAGGAGGCCCCTTCATATCCATCTCTTGCAAAATGGAACAGGGCTGCATCCCGAATCGAATGTGCAGTCATTAATATCACCTTCCTAACGGTCGTTAGGTAAACTATATTTTCACATTTTACATTCCCTGTCAAGGCACAAAAAAACGCCTGCACGATAGTGTACAGGCGGGTTTATGCTTGGAATTTCGTTTTCAATTAGAAGGTTGTTAAACCTAAAATCAGCTGCAGCTTATATACGATTTCTTTCAAAAATGTAGTCTTTTCCTGAAATTCATCCAGGTTCAGGGTGAACTCGGCATCTTCATTATTCCATATGCGGTCAAAATAAGCGGCGATATCTCGAGTAAATGAGTTATCTGGTGGCGCAGCAACCCATAGATCATTTTCCAGATTATAATCATTCATGTTTCTGGGAGTGAAGTTGGTCGATCCTCCAAGAACGATATGATCTCCGGTAGCTTTGGCAATGTACATCATCTTGGTATGATATTGCTCCTTGGTTGTGTTGTACCAGCGAATCTTGATTTTGCCATCCGATTTATCATGCAACTCCGCAGCTACAGGGCGATTGGGAATGCCGGTCTTCTCTTGACCAAAGGCATTTTCGTTCGGATCGAGCACTAGCCTTATTTCGGTTCCCCGTTTCGAGGCTTCAAGCAGGGCGTCCAATACTTTGGGTGAAGCGATGTAGAACATGCCCATCCACAGGGTATCACCTTTTACCGTTTGATTAATCTCGTTTAGCACGGCGTCATTCACTTTGCCCTCGGTCAGATAGCGAATTCGCAAATCCCCCTTATTCGGATCTGTGGGAGGAGCTGTATAGGATGGGAGCTTTCCTCCACCCGAGAAATTCAGCACAGCCTGCTCCGACTCAAGGATATCTCCAATGATCGGTCCGGTTATTTCATAAGCAATGTTGGAGTGGTAGGCACTGGCGTCATGAATATTGCCTGAAGAGAGAATAGCCGTCTTCTCGTTGACCACAACTTTGCGATGGTTGGCCTTCACATTGAGCAATTTAAGGTAGGAACGTACAGTGACATCCGGACCATCGGATGCCATCAGGTTCGGAATCCAGCCTTTCCCGGATTGTCCAAACCACTGGAAGAAGGTGCGCCACACAGCGGAGTAGACAGGGGTGGAGTCGCGTAAAGGGTCCACATCTGTAATGACCACGTGAATTCCGGCCTGTTTCATCTGCTCCAGTAACGGGTTGGGTGCAGAGTTATAGTTGGTGTTCACTTCATCCGTAATGAACCAGATGTCCATATCCGGTTTCTGAAGTTTTTTGGCAACCAGGGTTTCCGTAAACTCGGTGCTGATGGGTGGAAATTGCTGACCCTTGTGCTGGTAGTTATTGAATAAAAACATATCAACCACCACGAACTGTTCCGCGTCCTCAACAACCTGAAGCATGCGCTGGAAGATCTGCTGTTCATGCTCCATCTGTCCATCAGCGGAGGGATAGGTCAGATCATGCAGAAATTGTACCTGATCCACACGGTATTCCGGACTTTCATAAGAAATGCCGGATGGTAACGGTTTATAGGTCTGGTAGAGCATGACGGCAATGAGCCATAGCACCAATAGTACGAGACCTGTTCGTATGTATGGAAATTTGCCGCGTGAAGACTTGCGGTCTGATGTCTTGCGGCGATTAGAAAACAACAATAACTCCCCTTTCTGAACTTGCTGACTTCTATTACCACCCGAATGACAACGTTGACGCAGAGAGCCTGAAGCATTATTTCATTTATGAGGTAGATCGAGATCCAAGAATAGGACGGATGCATCGACAGTAATATGACTGTTGTGTATAATAAGCGTATTGTTTTTGTAGAATGTTCGGATTTTCATATACCTGACAATGACGGGACCAGGCTTCGTTTTTAACCTGTGAATTGGAGCTATTTCAGGAAAGAAAGTGGGTAATAAGGTGTATTCCATCAAACAAGTCGCTGCCATGCTGGGTATTCCAACGGTAACCCTCCGGGCTTGGGAGAATCGATATAGTGCGGTCACCCCTGAGCGGACGGAATCGGGTTATCGCTTATACACGGATGAGAATGTTGCCGATCTGCGCTGGTTGAAAGAACAGGTAGAACAGCATCAGACCAATATCTCCGAAGCGGTTCGTATGCTTAAGGTGAACAAAACCAACCCACCTCCTGAAGCTGCTATGCCTACGCCGTTAACGGCCCCCGTACCCACGTTGGAAGAGGCATATGTACGTATAGCCGATCAGATCTATGACTCGTTATACAATTTCCAGGGGGAACGGGCCAATGGGCTGATTGATTTTGGCTTCACCATGTACGGATATGATTCGATGTTTTATCATGTGCTGGTTCCCATACTCGTTCGGGTAGGAGATGCATGGGAACAGGGCAGAGCTTCAGTTGCTCAAGAGCATTTCATGACACAGCTGATCTCGCAGCGCTTCTATCAGTTTTTCCATCTGTTCCCGATCTATCCGCATCTGCCTAAAGTTCTGGCGTTATGCCCGGAAGGGGAGCATCATCAGGTTGGATTATTGTTGTTCTCGCTGTTTATGCGCAAAAATGGTGCTGAAGTGCTGTATCTCGGAGCCAACACGCCGGAGGAGGGGATATTCCCAATCATTCGGGAGCAGAAAATCAGATTGGTCTGCCTTTCGGTTACCAGCTCCGAACTCCTTGAGCAGTGCGATCTGCTTGTGGGTCGAATTGCGGACGAGTTCCCGCATATGCGCTTTGTACTTGGAGGTAAAGGGTATGAGCGTGCAGAGAACGCCCGTTACCCACAATGGATTATGCCCGAAAATTCAGCGGATTGGCAATCGTGGATGGAACGTGAGTATTTCACAGAGCGGCCGTCCGGATTAAGCTATTGAGTGGCATGCTTCTGAAATGAGTCTAAAAATAAATTGTATAGGTTCGTGTATACAGGACATCCTTTGACGCAAGAGCGCGAGGGGTGTTTTTTGCATTTAATTCTTATTTACGTATTTTGACCAGTGGGTCATTTTTTTGAGTGGCATGATACCGAATCAGCAATAACTATACTGGAGCGGCAGGAGCGAGTCGGTGGAAATGGTCAATCTACGATATTTCATCCAACTCGGTGAAGCAGACCTTCATGCGTCCCGGCAACAAAAGCAAGGATGTGCAAGGGCTATGGTACGTAGGCGGAACGACGCATCCGGGGGGCGGGACACCGATTGTGACGTTATCCGGGCAGCTTGTAGGGGCGCAGCTTGCATCTGAAATCGGACGGTAAGATGTGGGTGAGGATTTCATATAACAGAATGGCTGATTTAGCTTCCATATATTTTCATAGCAAATATAAGGTGGACCCTCGGAATTCAAGATATTATCGGGTTTCGGGGCACCCTTTCCATAGCGGGGTCAGAACGTTATACTGGGTAGAGTTGACGCGTTGTGCATGAAAATCATTTATAATATAGATCCAATTCATATCAATTGTACGTTACATAATAAGTAAGAACTATTTCCGAGAATCTCACTGCTGCATTGGGCGAAACCCTAAACGGAACATAGCCGGAACTGGCAATTATCCTGTCCATCAGCACTGTTCTCACATAAGGAGGTCTCATCATGAATGAACAAGAGCGAGCCGGCGAACGGCTGCTTCCCGAGGTGGCTACGGGAGAACGGAAGCTGGAGCATGTGCGCCTCTGTCTTGAGGAGAATGTTGCAGGAGAAGGAGTAACCAGTGGAATGGAGCGGTATGCTTTTCGTCATAACCCGTTACCTGAACTGAATTTTGATGATGTAAGTCTGGACACTTTTTTTATGGGCAAAAATGTGCGTACACCCCTGCTCATCAGCTCGATGACGGGCGGAAGCAAAACCACGGGCGCCATCAACGAACGGCTGGCGCGTGTAGCGAACGCCAGAGGCTGGGCGCTTGGCGTAGGTTCGATCCGGGCTGCAGTGGAACAGCCTGAACTGGCCACTACCTTTGATGTACGGCGCTGGGCACCGGACATTCCGGTCATTGCGAACCTCGGTGCGGTGCAGCTGAATTACGGCTTCTGCACTGCAGATTTCCAGCGGGCAGTGGATATTGCTGGTGCGGACATGCTCGTGCTTCATCTGAACAGTTTGCAGGAAATTTTCCAGCCTGAAGGCAATACAGATTTTAGCGGATTACTTCATCGAATCGAAGAGTTATGCCGTCAATTGGATGTGCCTGTTGGTGTGAAGGAAGTGGGCTTTGGCATCGATGGAGTTACGGCGCAGCGATTATACGAAGCAGGTGTGGCCTTTATCGATGTAGCTGGAGCAGGTGGCACCAGTTGGGTGCAAGTCGAGAAGTTCCGGAATTCCAATCCGGTACGTCGTGCGGCAGCGGAAGCCTTTGCAGACTGGGGCATTCCGACAGCGGAGTGCATTCAGGAAGTGAGAGCGCTGAACCCGGATGGTGTTCTGATTGGCAGCGGTGGACTATATAACGGTGTGGATGCAGCCAAAGCACTTGCGCTTGGTGCGGATCTGGCCGGATTCGGTCGATCTTTGCTCGAATCCGCAGTATCTTCGGAAGAAGCGCTGGATCAACGTCTGGAGCAAGTCGAATTCGAACTGCGTACTGTGATGTTCGGGATTGGCGCAGGGCGGATCGAGGATTTGCAGGGTACGCCACGTCTGGTGCAACGGCGTTAGATGGAGGAATGAAATAGAGGTACGAACCCTAAGCTCACACGATTTCCCTGGGGGATTCGCACCTCGAAGTTTGTCGAAAACGACTTTTTTGTGACCTTTTGGCAACACCAATGTTCAATTTAGGCTGTTTTTTATCATAAATGTAAATAAGATTTGTTGTAATTATTGGAAACACGTAATAATGTCTAAATTTTGCAACTTTATTACGTGTGTTTTCGCTGTCGCACTCTGTATGGAGTGAGTGGATTGAAATACCGGTTACAGTTGTCGGGACATCTGTACGGTCAACGTCGCACTCTGTATGGAGTGAGTGGATTGAAATATCACGCATACAGCAGCTGCGTCATTGCTTGGTGAGTCGCACTCTGTATGGAGTGAGTGGATTGAAATTCCAAAGGATCTGCACGTTCTTTTTTTCTGTTAACGTCGCACACTGTATGGAGTGAGTGGATTGAAATACCAAGGTCGGGACCTCCGCAAGCTGCCTCTCATGTCGCACTCTGTATGGAGTGCGTGGATTGAAATAACTGATGCTGTCATCACAAACTGATCATCAATGTAGTCGCACTCCGTATGGAGCGCCAATATAATTAAATTCTTAAAGCGTCATACATTTCTCATGCTCGTTTTTACATAATCAGAAGTCAGAGCAGTAACACCAAAAAAACCGTCCAAAGTAATAATGGACGGTTTTTTGGTTTCTCTTTGAAAGTAGAAGGTGAACTATATAGCCCATTCCCTGTCATTGCCCGAAGAGTGTTCACGATATTATTTAAGGTATCTAAATCAAGCCTTTTTGTTTTTCCTTCGCACAAATCATATATGAGGTTAGGTCTAACTTTTGCTTCCCTTGCTAGTACATTTTTTGTGACGCCAGCTTCATCTAAAGTATAGCCTAATCTTATTTTATAGACATAGCAATTCCGCCTTTCACTTTAATCATAATCTAACGTTAAATGTTTCATTATGTCTTTAACTCAAGTGATTTGAACTTGCTTCGATTGTACTCGGCCCCTTTGAACAAGATCGAGAATTGTATATTTCCAAGGATGTGTCCTGAATGAACGCTATATATTTTTTGTGAATTAAGGTAAATTATGGCTTCAGCATGTACAGAAGGTTGAACATATAGATCATTTTTATATTGATGGAGATAAATGAAATTTCCTATCACCATTGGAGCCATTCTGTACAACCATCGAAAATTGAAGATAATTATCATTATACCAAAAGTAAATTATTTACAAGTAAAATATTGATATTAAATTCAAAAATATAGTATAATTTTATTGAGCTGGCTTAACTTTTGCTTAAAGGCGGTGACCCCTTGAACTCAGTAACCACAATACGTGATTATTTAGAAGACTACTTAAAGAGCAACAATATGACTCTTAGTCGTTTTTCAGAGATATCGGGGATTAACTCTGGAACGTTGAGTGGGACGTTGAAAGGACTTCGTCCAATAGGCATGAAACAGTTGGATCAACTTACTGCGCGTATGGGTCTGTCTGAAGGTTATTTATATGAATTATACATAAATGAATTTTTGGTGCTTATAAGCCCGGATTGGCGACGACTTAGACCCTTTCTGTACCGGTGTGCGGAACTTGGCAAGATAGAGTATATGGAAAAAATTGTTGGTAAAATGATAGATAATCTATCTTATGCCTCCCTGTTGTTCGAGTTGGCCGAGCAGTTATATCATGAAGGGAAGCTGGAGGCATCAAAACCTCTATATCGCTGTGTAGCTGAAAGCGAGAAAATGCAACATTCGGAACGTTTGGCTTTAAGTCAGTATCGCCTGTTCACGATAGGGCTCTCCAATGATCAGATAAATAATCTTTCCCTAGCAACACAATTTGAGTTATTTGTAGATCGTCTTGACGAACCTTATCAGTTTGATGGATTGAACGACTTAATCAATGTATATGCTTCCTTACGTAGATGGGATAGGGTGAAGGGGTATGCTGAACAGTTACAGGTAAAAGCAATAATCCAATATGAGCTAAAGAAAACTAAAAGAGAAGTAGAAACGAAGACCAAAAAGAAGATTGTTTTTTACGTGTTATACTCTTATCTGGCACTCGCTGAGGTTTGTTATCAATATGAAGAATATGAAAAGGCGTTTCAGTATGTTTCTATGTATGCCGATTGTAGCTTGATTAAAGATCCTAGCGAAGAAGAAATGGTTGTTATTCATCAGTTTCGAGAATGGGCAGAGGGAAATTACTATCTGTTTAAAATATTGTCAGGTGAGACAGATGTAATTCAAGACTATTTAAATTACATCTCTAATAGGAAAAAAGAGGTTTTTCCTGCATTGTGTGCAATTGTGACTGCAGCGAACCGCTATGATATGAATATTGATTCAGTTCTTGAAGAGTATGAGCCTTATTTTGTTTATAAGGAACAGAGCAGCCGAATCGGAAAAATTAATGAACAGTATACGAATGATCAATATGGTATTTTGCTGGCGGGATTAGGAACGTATTATCTAACGCATATGGACTATGATAGAGGTGTTGAATTTATCCGCAGGGGTATGGAATTTGCGATTGAAAATATGAATAAAGATGGTTTGCTTGACTGTTTAGGTCTGTTTGAAGATTTTCAGTACTTTACAACTGGACGTGGGGTTAAGCCAAGTGCAGCAGCGCTTATAGAGAAGATTCAGAGACTATATAATCTGGACAAGTTAAATAAAAAAACATAAATCTAATTAAGAAGTAATCGAACTTGGAGGTTAATAAATTTTTCCTCAAACTACACCCTTTCTTGGCAATGCTCCCTCAAGCAGACTAGATCTAGGCGCCTGCTGTGAAGGGCATTTTTTTGTGAGGGTGTCTTTTTGCCGTGTTCAGGATAATGATGCCCAATTACATTGCCACAAATATTATGACTAAAAGGTGTTGGAGTTCGCCTGATTTCCTACTAATTAGCAGAACGGACTAAAATGTTACAACAGGGAGGGATGAATATGGATTGTGGTAAGCTCAAGTTGCAGATCGAAGCTGCGAGACAAAAGCTTTATCAACTAAAGATGGACTATAATGGATATCTGCTTCATCCTCATGTTATAAAGCAATCTATGGTCCTAGATGATCTAATTAATCAATACAATCAAGTTAAAATAAAAAAGCCGATGGGTTAATCCAATCGACTTTGGGCGAGAAACTTTGGCGGGTCGCTCGCCCCTATATTTTAACATAGTACATGGAGCGAAGTACGTTATTACATACATTCTTCTTTTACAGTAATCATTTCGTTGGTTATAGTCACATAGGAGTTGCCAGACAAATATTCGGTATAACCGCATACCGTTTCGGTATAGATTTTACCACGGCTGTCCGTGAACTCCAGATAGATGGATGCTTCACCGGAAAGTCGCAACTGCGGAGCGAACTTCATTTTTTCACCGCTGGCTACACCTTTCTTTAAGGTGTGTATAGTACCCTCATTGTTTGTATTGAACGAATCAATGCCGCTGCTCACACGTGCTGTAATATTTGAAAGATCATAGTCGGACTGATTATGAATCGTGATCCTTAAATGTCTAAACGGGTCCAGCGCCTGGTAACCCATAGAAATAACTAAACCAATGAAGAGAATCGCTATGGATAGGATGATTATTTTCCATTTTGAAAAGGGACGACGTGTATTCATAAGTTATCTGCTCCTTTCTTAATATATAGGTATAAACAGACTGAGGTAAGCAAATGTTGTATAGAAATTTAGCTGTTAACGTGGGAAGAGGGGGCCTCAATTATAGACTGCACATTAAAATGCGTGTTATAATAAGGGTAGAAGATGTATAAAATGCAAAGAGAGCCGTGATACCAACACGACTCCCCGCTGCAACAGCCGCTTTTAAGGGCGGTTCGGCTCCGGATTTAGAATGAAAGCCTAAAAATAGACCGCTTCCTTTTGCCGAGGGCGGTCTATTTCCGTTTGTTTGTAAGTATCAAGACAACAAGAGTCGCAAATGAAATCATTAGCGTCATCGCTTGGTATACTTCCACGGGGCATCACCTCCCTTCCGAGAGGTTAGCCGAGACCGCCCATATTAGCCTTTCTGTTGCTTCAGTGATTATACCATAATCTTCTTTTTGTTGAATAGGATAACAAATGTTAGATAGGGTTGGGCAGTGAATACATCACCATAATTGTATACATATCTATTAATTTGGAGGGATATCCTGATGAAGCTAAACCCAATGAATCAAGAAGAATATGCTAATTTCCTTATTCGTTCGATTAAAGATTTTGCAGAAGAGAAAGTGGAAGCGGGTACTTGGGCTGCGGAAGAGGCGCAGGGACTTGCAGAGGCATCCTACGACAAATATTTGCCTGAAGGGCTGAATACACCGGGTGCTTACCTCTATAATTTGGTGCATGAAGTGGACGGGAATGTGGGTTATATCTGGTTTAACGTTACGGATAACCGCCGTGGCAAGGACGCGTTTTTGCTGGACATTGTGGTCGAAGAAGCCTATCGGGGCAAGGGATATGGTACAGAGACGATGGAGGCACTTGAGATTGAAACATTGAGTCTTGGCGTGGATCGCATTGGTCTGCATGTGTTTGGACATAATGTGCGGGCAAGCAGCCTGTATCGCAAGATGGGGTATGAGGTAACCGATCTGACGATGTATAAGGAAATCAAAGGGTAAACCTAAAAACGGATAATCTAAGCCAGACGTATGATCTACGCAAAACGAATCACCCGCAGAACCGGGGATTTCGGGAAGCGGATGGTGCTCTGGTCGAATTGGCGAAGTTCCTTGATGCCTTGGGGTTTGTCATATATAATGTATAGGATTATCCATACCGAACAAGTAATCAATGAGGAGTTGTCATATACATGGCTTTGAAAGCTGGAATCGTGGGCTTGCCTAACGTTGGTAAATCCACACTGTTTAACGCAATTACACAAGCTGGTGCCGAATCGGCAAACTATCCGTTCTGTACGATTGACCCTAACGTGGGGATCGTTGAAGTGCCGGACGAGCGTTTGGACAAATTGACAGAACTCGTTGTACCGAAAAAAACGGTACCAACGGCGTTTGAATTTGTAGATATTGCAGGTCTTGTTCGTGGTGCGAGCAAAGGCGAAGGTCTTGGTAACAAGTTCCTTGCCCACATTCGTGAAGTAGACGCGATTGTACACGTGGTACGCTGCTTTGTAGACGAGAACATCACACACGTCGATGGCAAAATTGATCCGGTAAGCGACATCCAGACGATCAATCTGGAGTTGATCCTGGCCGATATCGAGAGTGTCGAGAAAAAAATCGATCGCTCCAAGAAAAACATGAAGGGCGGCAACAAATCAGCTGCTCAAGAAGTGGAAGTACTGGAGAAAGTGAAGGCTGTTCTGTACGAAGACAAGCCAGCACGCAGCATGGAGCTTACGGATGTCGAGCGTCTGATCGTGCGCGATCTGCACCTGCTTACCCTGAAGCCTGTTCTGTACGCAGCCAATGTAGCTGAGGACGAAATCGGCGATGTGGCGAACAATGCCTATGTGCAAAAAGTAAGAGAATTTGCAGCTGCTGAAAATGCAGAAGTTGTGCCGATCAGTGCAAAAGTGGAAGAAGAGATCTCCGAGCTGGAAGGCGAAGATAAACAAATGTTCCTGGAAGAACTCGGTATCGAGGATTCCGGTCTGAACCTGTTGATCAAAGCCGCTTACAAATTGCTGGGTCTGTACACGTACTTCACAGCAGGCGTACAAGAAGTTCGTGCATGGACGATTCGCAAGGGTACGAAAGCACCAGGCGCAGCGGGTGTTATTCACACGGACTTTGAGCGTGGATTCATCCGGGCAGAAGTCGTTTCCTACGACGATCTGGTTGCAGCCGGTTCCATGAACGGTGCCAAAGAGCGTGGACAGCTTCGTCTTGAAGGTAAAGAGTATGTTGTCAACGACGGCGATGTTATGCACTTCCGCTTCAACGTTTAGTTCATATTCAATCTACAACTAGATATAACGTTAACAAAAGCCCTGTTGTCTTCCCGTGAAGATCGCAGGGCTTTTTTATATTCTAATCCTGCTGCAGATCGTTACTTATGCTGGATTGTTTGCCATTGGTGGATATAATAAAAACGAGGCAAGCCAAGGGAGGCGGAAATGAGACATTATAACGGGAATACATTATGTTTCGCCTTAGTGATAAAAGTAATATGGTTGTCTGCCCGGTGAACTATTGCTATCCAGAAGCATAAGAATATGCTATAATTAAGAGTCGTATACCTATGTTAAATTTCACGCTCGGCTTAATGAGTTGAAGCGGGTTTTCAACCGGGTACGCGATTTCTTTTATATAACTTAAAAGTAAAGGATTTGATGACGTTGTAGCGATGTTATACGTCGATCATAAAATGAATCTTTCAGTCAGGGATTTCTGTGAATTCCGTGCCTTGTGAAATATAAATGGTCTGATGATGCATGAAATGAATGCCTATCAGGATCGAATGAATGATGAATGCTGGAACGAAAATAATGCGTGAGGTGACTATATATGTTTGATAAATTACAGGCGTTAGCCGACCGTTACGAGAAACTCAGCGAATTGCTGTGTGACCCGGATGTAGCAAGTGACAACAAGAAGCTGCGGGAATATTCCAAAGAACAATCGGATCTCCAGCCTACCTATGAAGCGTACAATGAGTACAAACAGGTAAGCCAGGATCTCGAAGCTGCAAAAGAAATGCAGGGCGAGAAGCTGGACGACGAGATGCGTGAAATGGTCAAAATGGAAATCGATGAACTGAGCACTCGCCAGAAAGAACTGGACGATCTGATTCGTGTTCTCATGCTGCCAAAAGACCCGAATGATGATAAAAACGTCATCGTTGAAATTCGCGGAGCGGCTGGTGGAGATGAAGCGGCGCTGTTTGCAGCGGATTTGTACCGGATGTACACACGTTTTGCTGATACGCAAGGCTGGCGTGTGGAGCTGATGGACGTGAATACGAACGACTTGGGTGGCTTTAAAGAGGTTGTTTTCCTCATCAATGGACGTGGTGCATACAGCAAACTGAAATACGAAAGTGGTGCACACCGTGTGCAACGTATTCCTACAACCGAATCGGGCGGACGGATTCATACGTCTACTTCGACAGTAGCGGTTATGCCTGAAGCCGAAGATTTCGATATTGAAATTCACGATAAAGATATCCGTGTAGATACGTTCTGTTCCAGTGGTGCCGGTGGACAATCGGTTAATACGACGAAATCGGCTGTACGGGTAACTCACGTTCCAACAGGTATTGTGGCGACGTGTCAGGATGGTAAGTCCCAGAACTCGAATAAGGAAAAAGCATTGCAGGTTCTGCGTACGCGTATCTTCGATATGATGCGTCAGGAAGAAGAAGCAAAAATTTCGAGTGAGCGGAAGAGCAAAGTAGGTACAGGTGATCGCAGTGAGCGGATTCGTACCTATAACTTCCCACAGAGCCGTGTTACGGATCACCGGATCGGATTGACGATGCACAAGCTGGATCAAATTATGAATGGTGAGATTGCGGATATCGTGTCTGCACTGACGATTGCTGAGCAGACGGATATGATGGATAGAGGAGAATAATCTGTGACCCGCGCGCAGTTTGTCATGACGCCGGAACAGAGCTGTCGGGAAGCCTTCGTGGAGGCTTCCTCTTTTTTGGAGAAGTGCGGCGTGTACGAGCCGCACAACAATGCCCGGCTGCTGCTTGAACATGTACTCGGCCGCGAAGGGGCCGAGTATTACATGATGCAGCCGGAGCCCTTTCCCAGCGAGCTTCGCAGCCGCTGGGAAGACGCCGTCACACGCAAGGCTGCGGGTGAGCCGGCGCAGTACATTATCGGCAGCCAGGAGTTCTATGGGCTGCCGTTCGAGGTCACGCCGGCCGTGCTGATCCCGCGGCCGGAGACCGAGCTGCTGGTCGAGGCTGTGCTGCGCGAAGCCGACCGCGTGTTTCCCGGCGGCGCTCCGCTCGCCGTCGACATTGGCACGGGCAGCGGCGCCATCGCAGTGACGATGGCTTCGCAGCGCCCGCGCTGGCAGGTAGGCGCCGGAGATATCTCGGCGGCAGCCCTGCAAGTGGCCGCGCGGAACGCGGCCGCGAACGGGGTACAGATCGACTTCCGCGAAGGCGATCTGCTGGCCCCGTTCGCCGGGGCACGGGTGGACATCCTGGTGTCCAACCCGCCCTACATCCCGGCGGCAGATATCGCCGGGTTGCAGCCTGAGGTGCGCGATCATGAGCCGCGCACGGCACTGGACGGCGGCCCGGATGGACTGGGGCCGTACCGAATCATGCTGGAGCAGCTTGCGCTGCTACCTGCACCGCCGCAGATCATTGGTTTTGAGCTGGGTCAGGGACAGGCCGGGGACATCGCAGCTCTGCTTGAATCGGCCGGATATTGGCCGGAAATTATCGTCGTGCCAGACCTTGCAGGCATTGAACGGCATGTATTGGGTGTTCGTACTTCGGAACAGGTGACGAAAATGTAAGGTTCCACGGGTTTTCTTTTTGCCGTGAAATCCTCTACAATGAGATATACCGAAGATTGCTGAATGCTTGGAGGAACATAACTACATGCTGCACAAATTCAAGAAAATAGACTATACAATTGTTTTTATATTGCTCATTCTGATGGCTATTAGTATTTTGTCGATTTATAGTACCACCTTCGGCCGACCGAAGTGGGAGGCTTATCCCCAGAAAGCAGTAATTTTTTACATTATCGGTTTTATTGTGTTTTTCGGAATGTCCATGATTAACTACAAATTGATCATTAAAAATTACCTATACATTTATGGCGTGGGCATGATACTGCTTATTCTTGTTATGTTTATCGGTAAGGAATACTACGGGGCTCAAGGATGGTTATCCATATTTGGCCTGAGCTTGCAGCCTGCCGAGCTGTTCAAGCTATGTCTGATTGTCTTCCTGTCAGCGCTTCTGGCGAGGAAGAAAAACAGGCCGTTGTTTTTTGGACGTGATGTCATCCCGATCTCACTCTGTGTGCTTCCTCCGTTGCTGCTCGTCTTGCTTCAAAATGACTTAGGAAATGCGCTGAGTTATGTTGTCATCCTGGTGGGGCTTCTATGGATAGGCAATATCAAATTCACGCATGCCCTAATCGGTTTTGTCATAGCGGTAACGGCTTTGATTGCTGGTACACAAGCGTATATTCATTATCATGATGAAATCGTAAAATTCCTGAAAGATATTGGTCGCTCACACTGGGCAGATCGTTTCGATCCCTGGCTTGTGCCGGAGCAGACGTCCAGAGATGTTCTCTGGCAAACCTACAATGCCAAGTTGGCTATAGGCTCTGGAGGTATTAGCGGTAAAGGATACTTGGAAGGTACCACCATTCAGTCGAATCGGGTGCCGCTGGCCTATGCGGATTCCATCTTTGTACAGATCGGCGAAGAATTTGGTTTTGTCGGAGCGTCGGTCCTGCTGTTGCTCTACTTTATCCTCATTCACAGGCTGGTGCTGATTGCGCTGGAATGTAAGGATAGGGCAGGGCCATATCTGATAGTTGGCATTATAGCGATGCTGCTTTACCAGATCTTTGTCAATATAGGTCCGTTTATTGGTCTAATGCCACTCACAGGGATTACACTCCCGTTCATCAGTTTCGGGGGAACCTCGCTTGTCCTCAACATGCTTAGTATGGGACTTGTGATGAGTATCAAGGTGCATACGGAAGAGAACGAGGATATTCTGGGTTCCGCAGAACAACCGAGTATTACGGAACTGGTATTGAAGTTATTTAGACGCAAATCATCACAGCAGGAGCAATAATTTTTATCCAAAGAAGAACCCTTTCCGAAGAGAATACGATATAAGTTAACCCTGAATCAACAGATAGGAGCGAGATAGATCTGTGGGTTTCAGGGTTTTTCGTTATTTTGTTTGGCAGGTTTCCAATTTGTCTTCCAATTCTATACAATGGTAATATTGAAGACTACTGGAAAAAATTAATGGGTTGTTGAGCCTCAGGAGGATATGTGGTGCGAACATGCTGAGAATGCTGAAGAAGATGGACGGGGTTATTCTGTTTGTGTTGCTGCTGCTTATGGTTATGAGTGTATTTACGGTGTACAGTGCCATTCAGTCCGATCCGAAACTTGGGAATCATCATATCAAAACCTTGCTGTTTTACGGGATTGGATTCGTAGCCATCATTGGTATTGGATTGGTCAATTATAAACTGTATATCCAATATGCATTTTATATTTACGGTGTGGGGATCATCCTGCTGATTCTTGTCAACTTTGTAGGTGGCACGATCAATAATGCGAATGGCTGGATTAAGATTAATGAATATCTTTCTTTTCAACCGGCAGAGTTGTTCAAGATGATCCTGATTCTGTTTCTGGCGCATGTATTGGTCAAAAGAAAAAATTCTACGCTTCGTTTCTGGAAAGACATCGTGCCTATTGGTTTATGGACGTTCGTTCCCTTTGCACTCGTAATGATTCAGAATGACCTGGGCAACGCCCTCGGATATATCGTGATTCTGGTTGCTGTGTTATGGATTGGGAATATCAAGCTGTCTCATGCATTAATTGCTCTTGCTATTGTGGGGATCACCTTTTTTGGATTCGTCAAAGCATATACGTCGTATCACGATGAGATTTTTACCTTTCTGGAAAAGGCGAACCGGGAGCATTGGGCCGAGCGAATTGATCCCTGGCTTGTACCGGATAAAGCAACGTCGAAGGCCTCCTGGCATACGAAAAATGCGGGTCTCGCGATAGGCTCGGGAGGCATAACAGGCAAAGGTTACATGCAGGGAACTTCCGTTCAATCGGGGCGTGTACCGTATACATATTCGGATTCCATTTTTGTGGTTATTGCCGAGGAGTTTGGTTTTGTAGGCGGCTCTGTTCTGCTCTTACTGTATTTTATCCTCATCCATCGTATGGTGTTAATCGCCTTCCACTGTAGAGACCGGGCAGGGCCTGTGGTGATTGTAGGTATTATCGGCATGCTGTTATATCAGGTGTTTGAAAATATTGGTGCTTTCCTCGGACTGATGCCGCTTACGGGCATTACACTGCCGTTTATAAGCTACGGAGGAACCTCGTTGCTCATTAATATGGCATGTATCGGGCTTGTAATGAGCATTAAATTGTATGGTCAGGAAGACGAGGACGAGCTATTTATGGGAGAACAGAAACCTACCTTACTGGAACGCTTATGGAGGTTGGTCAAAAAGGAAAAGACAACAGCGTAACTTTGAACTTTGGTATGATTCAATTCTGCCATGGACATCCATCATCCCATTCAGAGGATGTTGGAGTATGTAATGGAGCCCTATATGATTTGTTTGTTATCCGATCTTTGCCTGCGCAGCTAGGTGATGATCTTTTTTTTGTTTTAAAAGTAAAGTAATCTTTGAATTTCAGATGAATACCAAATTTAATTTTTATTGACAAATATTTCAATTCTATATTATCCTAATTTTAACTAGATTTAAAACGTATTTTAACAGACCCTTAACCCAGCACGACAGACAGTAATAAATACGTTAACTATGGGTATTAAACAACTCCCCCACCCAGCACTCAGTCATGCTAAGTCGAATGTATTCGTCATTCGTTGGTGTACTCTTCCCTAAATCATCAGAATAAGTCAGCTTAACTGGAGATTCCTATATTCTTTATACCTCCCAGGTCAATGTTCAATAATTGATTCTTATCATAGCTTGTTTGCTATTCTACAAAATCTATTGGTTCTGTGCAGAACATCCGATGGCTCTTTTATTCTTCAAAAGTGAAATCGATTTCAATCTAATTGCAAACGCTTACTTTTGTTTTGGTTCTCTCTGATTTGAAGCAGAAAGGATGAGAAGCTATGTGCGTTAACACGTACAGGTATGGATGCACAGCGGCGTTGATGAAGGAAGAGGTGAGAATGGCGGGACGCGGCCCTCCTGTGAAGTGGGGTACAAGCCATAGGCCACGCTGCTGAATTTAAAAATTTAAACCCCGAAGGAGCGTTCAAAAATGAATTTTAATCGAGTTGGTAAGGCCCCATCGATCATAAAAGTGTTTATGCTCTTGTTTTTATCTTTTGCATTAATAGCTTCAACGATTGTCATTGGTCCTGCCAAGAAGGCAGGGGCTGCTCCACTCCCGAAGAAAATCATTGCTTATGTAGCGGGGTGGGCCAATTGGACCGCGAATGATATTAAGGCAGAGCAGCTCTCTCATATCAATTACTCCTTCGCGCTCATCTCCAAGGGCAAAGCGACGATTACCAATACAGATCGTACCAAACTGCAGCTCATGGTTGGATTAAAATCCAGAAACCCTGACCTGAAGGTGTTATTGTCTGTCGGTGGCTGGGGAGCTAACGGTTTCTCTGACGCCGCGCTAACAGACGCCTCACGTACAACGTTTGCCGACAGTATTGTGCAACTGGTAACCTCCAATAATCTGGATGGCGTCGATTTGGATTGGGAATATCCTACTAACCCTGCTGCCGGTACAACTGCACGACCACAAGATAAACAAAATTTCACACAACTGCTCTCGAAGGTTCGTGAGAAGCTGAATGCTCAAGGACAAATTAATGGAAAGCAATATCTGCTGACTATTGCCGCCGGAGCGAGCAGTAGTTATCTGAACGGTGTGGAAATCAATAATATCACGCCATTGCTGGATTGGATCAATCTGATGACTTACGATTTTCATGGAACCTGGGATGCAACCACAGGTCATCATACGAACTTGTCCGGTAGAGATATTAGTGTAACGTCTGCGGTCAATCTATTCAGAAACAGCGGTGTTCCCGCGAACAAGCTGGTCATTGGTGGAGCCTTTTACGGCCGGGCCTGGACTGGTGTCCAGAATTCAAATAATGGTCTGGACAGACCTGGTTCCGGTGGATTTGAACCCGATTACAACACGATTGTCAGCCAATATTTGAATAAAAACGGATATACACGGTATTGGGACAGCAGTGCCCAAGCTCCATATCTGTTTAATGGGAATACCTTTATCTCCTATGACGATCCGCAATCGCTCAGCCTGAAGGTACAATATGTGAAAAACAGCAATCTGGGTGGTATCATGTTCTGGGAGTACAGCAATGACCGATCTGGTGCGCTGCTTCAGGCCGTATATTCAGAGGTTACAGGTGGTGGTTCGGTGCAGCCGCCAAATCCAAGCGGGTACGCGTATTTGGTTGCACAAGCGAATCAGCAAATTGTCTCCGCCGAGAATCAGGGCAATGACCAGCTTATCGCCAATCGGACAACGGCAGGAGACTGGGAGCTTTTTGAATGGATCACGAACTCCGATGGAACGGTGTCCCTCAAATCCAAAATCAATAATAAATATGTCACAGCAGATGTTAACGAGGGTGGTGCTCTGATCGCCAAAGCCACAACCATTCAGCAATGGGAGAAGTTCAATCGTGTGGATTTGGGTGATGGAACAATCGCATTGCAAGCCCTCGCCAATAACTTGTATGTGACCTGTGATTTGAATAATGGCGGTAAGCTTGTAGCGAGCCGCAATTCGGTTGGCGGGGCATGGGAAGCTTTTCGGGTGAATAAGTAACTGAGAAGCAAGAGCTCCATGCAGCAAGCCAAGTTGATAACAAAAGGGTAGGCTAGAATTGGGATGGATCAAGGAAGTGCCAGCCGACAAGTGTTCCATGGGCAGGCGCTTCTTTGATTTTCGTCAGACATAAGGTGTGCTAACGGTCCTTTCGTTTTAAGTCTGTCCATCCTATTAAAATTTTAGTAGATTTGTACTCTAGCAGGTTTACTTCGGTCTCTTCCGGGCATACTGATAGACATGAGAGAGTTACAGGGGCCGAGGGGGAGAACGGAATGAGCAGAAGAATCGTGAAACAAATTGGACTTATTATTGTATGTCTTATGATGATCATAATGATGTGGGAAGGTCAGAAAACCGATGCAGCTGTGGCGGCCACAGCAATTCCAGAACAATCCATTCGCTTGCGTATTCTGGCAAACTCGGATGCAGCGGGAGATCAGCTGGTCAAACGCGAGATTCGTGACGCGGTCGTTGCTCAGATGGGTGAGTGGGTAACTCAACTGGAGAATCCGCAAAGCCTGGATGAAGCACGTGGGGTCATTCGTCAGCATTTATCTGAAATTGAGGATCGTGTGGGAGAAGAGCTTGCCAATCGTGGCTTAACCTATTCGTATCAGGTGGAACTCGGGGTTGTTCCTTTTCCAACCAAATTATATGGGGGTACCGTATATCCTGCTGGAGATTACGAAGCAGTACGGATAACACTGGGAAAAGGTGAAGGGCAAAACTGGTGGTGTGTGCTGTTTCCACCGTTATGCTTCATAGATGCAGGCACAGGTGATGCACTTGCGAAGCCTGCAACAGCATCTGCTGCTGCTTCTGAGCCTGGGGATGCACAAGCATCTGTACAGGCAGCAACACCGGAAGCGCGTTTCTTCCTGTGGGATATGGCCGTCAAATTGTGGGACTGGGTAACGGGATTGTTTGCATAACATGCTGCTAGACATAGGCTTTATCAGGGGGCTTCGATTCAGGGAAGTGCCCTTTTGCTTTATTATGGTTCGAGTCAAAAACCACTTGATGTTAATCGCTAGATAGAATTCTGACTCCATCCTTGGACAGAGCAGATATGTTATAATTACAGGAATCAGCAATTTAAGCGAAGAAGGCAGCGCGCAAGCGCGTTTTCTTGCATTAACTACCCTACTGAAGTTTAGGAATGATGGATATATGACTAGAGAGAACGAACAATTGCATCAGTCTTTCATGAATGACATGGATAAAGATGGAAGTATAGAGGAAATGGTTACGAGCATGTGGGACGTCAATATACTGGTAACCAATGAGAACACGGAAGATGTGGCCAAAGGAAGTACGTATAAACAGGCCCTCGCTGACTTGCAGGATGCCGCAGCCTGTCTTCGTCAAGGGCAGACTGTAGCCTTCCCGACCGAGACGGTATACGGTCTGGGCGCTGACGCTCGCAGAACAGCAGCGGTGGAGGCTGTATTTGCAGCCAAGGGGCGGCCTTCAGACAATCCGCTGATTGTGCATATTGCACAGCGTGACCAGCTGGATTCACTGGTCACGGAAGTGAATAGCACAGCGGAGGCCCTCATGGCGGCCTTCTGGCCGGGGCCGCTTACGCTTGTGCTGCCGGTTAGGCCAGGGGCGGTATCCCCGCGGGTTACCGCCGGTTTGGATACGGTGGCCGTGCGTATGCCGGACCATCCGGTGGCCTTGCAGTTGATCGCGGCGGCGGAATGCCCGGTCGCCGCGCCGAGCGCCAACCGCTCCGGGCGGCCAAGCCCGACACTCGCCGCACATGTGCGCGAGGATCTGGCAGGCCGCATCGGCGGCATCGTGGACGGCGGCCCCACTGGGGTGGGCGTCGAGTCCACGGTAGTGCAGGTCGGTGACGACGGTACCGTCACCATCCTGCGCCCTGGCGGCATTACGGCGGAACAGCTGTCCGCCGTTGCCGCCCGTGTCGCCACGGACCCGGCGCTGCTCGCCGAGGGGCCCGGTGGCGATGACAGCCCGGCGCCGCGCTCGCCGGGCATGAAGTACACGCACTACGCGCCCACAGGTGCGCTGTGCGTGGTGGAGGGGCCGCCCGCAGCGGTGGCGGCCTGGATCAGCGCCGCCCTCGCAGAGGCGGCGCAGCGCGGGGAGCGCACCGCAGTGCTGGCGTTCGCCGAGCACGCGGAGCAGTACCGCGCCGATGCCGTGTTCTCGCTGGGCGAAGCCAGCGAGCTGGAGGAGGCAGCGCGCCGGCTGTACGCCGTGCTGCGCAGCTGCGATGAGCAGGGAGCCACATATATTGTGGCTGAAGCCTGCTCGCGCGAAGGGCTGGGAGCAGCCGTCATGAACCGGCTGCTCAAGGCGGCAGGTCACCGACTCATACAGGTCGGTAACCGATAGCCCCCTTTTCCACGGCTTCGTCAGGCATGTATTTTCTTCTCCCTCTACACACCACGACCAGCAATCTCTTTTTTTTGAATGCTACGAATGCAAAAAATCTCCTCAGGTTATGTTTAGGTCCTTGTCCGCATATGGTGTACAAGAACCTTTACGTGACTTGGGGGTATGGGGATGTGGGATGTGTCTGCCCATGTAGGGCAGTTGGTAACCATTTTGATCATGGCAGTCGCACTCGGACTCGACGCGTTCTCACTCGGCATCGGGATTGGCATGAAGGGCATTCGTCTGAGAGACGTATTGCGAATCAGTACCGTAACGGCCTTGTTTCACATCATCATGCCGCTCATCGGCATGTATACGGGCAAATACGTCAGTTCCCTGCTTGGTGACATTACGACGTATGCAGCTGGCGGTTTGCTGGTCCTGCTCGGTGCCCATATGATTTTGAACGCTTTCCGGGAGGGAGACACCAAACTGGTGGATCATCGCTCTCTGCTCGGTGTGATTCTATTCTCTCTGAGTGTCAGTGTGGATTCATTCTCCGTTGGAGTCTCGCTCGGCATGTTCAGCAGTGATTTGGTGTTAACAGTGCTGGCTTTTGGCGTATGCGGTGGATTAATGTCCGTTATGGGTCTGCTGTTGGGACGGCGTGTGAGCCAGAACATGGGGGATTATGGAGAAGCGGTCGGCGGAGCAATCTTGCTCGCTTTTGGACTATTGTTTATATTTTAAAATATAACGTTAACTATAATTACAGCCTAGTGCAGTCTTCAATATATAGGTATGAGGTTCATTGGATCAGATGGGGTTTCAACATGATTCGACAACATATGCAAAATGGGGAGGCTAACCACAATGAAACATATTTTGTTTGTATGTACAGGGAATACCTGCCGCAGCCCCATGGCGGAGGGACTTTTACGTAAACTGGCGTCTGAGCGGGGCATTCAAGTGGACGTTCGTTCCGCAGGTGTAGCCGCAACAACGGGCATGCCGATTTCCCGTCATGCGGAGGCCGTATTAAGGGATCACAACGTGGAGGGACCACCTCATTCGACGCTTCTTAGCGCGAACCTGGTTGGCTGGGCCGATCTGATTCTCACATTGACACGCAGTCATAAACAGCATGTTATTCAGGTTTTTCCTGACTCGGTACACAAGACATATACTTTGAAAGAATACGTCGAAAATGACGAGCAAGTTCTGAGTGATCTTCAGGAACTGGACAGCCTGTTCGCGACATTGGAGATGAAACGTGCGCTCGGTCAGGAGATTTTGGCATCTGAACGTGAGCGGGCGATCGAGATTAGGCAGCGCATTCCGAGCTTTGACATTTCGGACCCGTTTGGCGGCAGTCGCGACGATTACAACATTGCTGCGGCAGAGATTCGGACCGCGCTCGACAGACTTTTGGACAAGTTGGAGTAATTGGAAGCCATATTAAAGCGGACATGGGATGTAAATTAGTCGTTGATTTTAAACGCAGGTTGTTTTATGATGAATGGGAAAACAGGGATCCGGTGTAACTGGCGACGAAGTGGGCACAACCACAATGGAGCACCGGAACAAACGGCCGGTCGCCTGGGCAAAAGAGCAATTCTGCGTTACCCGCAGACTGCTCTTTTTTTCGTCTTTCATCTGATTATTCGCTATAATAGTACCTGAAATGCCATGCAAGAATACGAAGGGCAGCCAAGAGGAAGCCGGGCATGATTTTATCGGGAGGCGATAGGATGACTATTGAATTAGATTCGGAACAACCCGGATTGCATGAACAGACTGCATCCATACTGCGTGAACTGGCGCTTGCCGGACAGCTTGGATCTGGACAGATTGTTGTGATCGGTACAAGTACAAGTGAAGTCGCAGGCAAACGGATTGGTACAAGCGGTGCAGTTGAAGTGGCGCAGCAGCTTCTTGCGGGTATACGCGAGGTGCAGCAGGAGTTCGGTTTTGATGTTGTATTCCAATGTTGTGAGCACCTGAACCGCGCACTGGTTATGGAGCGTTCTCTGCTTACACGTCTTGGATTGACTGAAGTGGGTGCAGTACCTGTGCCCAAAGCAGGTGGTTCCATGGCATCCGCAGCGTATCGCTCGCTGACCGATCCATGCCTGGCTGAACATGTGCAGGCCCATGCGGGACTGGATATTGGCGAGACGATGATTGGCATGCACTTGCGGCATGTGGCAGTACCTTACCGTACAGCACTCCGCTACATTGGTGATGCCCGTGTAACTACAGCGTTGACCCGTCCCAAGTTGATTGGTGGCGAGCGCGCAGTGTATCGCATGGAAGAGCAACCGGATTCGACATTTTGTGACTAATTTTTATTCAACCAATTCACTTATAAACTGGGAGGAATTTAATCATGGAACAATTGCGCAAGAATGACCCGGCAGTACTGGAAGCGATGAATCTTGAACTGAAACGTCAACAGAACAACATCGAGCTGATCGCATCCGAGAACATCGTAAGCGAAGCGGTTATCGAGGCTCTTGGATCTGTACTTACGAACAAATACGCTGAAGGCTATCCAGGTAAACGTTACTACGGTGGTTGTGAACATGTCGATATCGTTGAGGACATTGCACGTGACCGTGCCAAAGAACTGTTTGGAGCAGAACATGTGAATGTTCAGCCTCACTCCGGTGCACAAGCGAACATGGCAGTATATCTTGCGGCTTTGAAACCAGGTGACACTGTACTGGGCATGAACCTTGCGCATGGCGGACACCTCACACATGGTAGCCCGGTTAATGCTTCCGGCTTGCTGTACAATTTCGTGGCTTATGGTGTACAAGAAGATACGTTCCTGATTGATTACGATGAAGTGCGCAAAGCTGCATTCAAACATCGTCCTCGCATGATCGTTGCAGGTGCAAGTGCATATCCGCGTATCATTGATTTTGAAAAGCTTGCTTCCATCGCCAATGATGTAGGCGCTTTGTTCATGGTGGATATGGCTCATATTGCAGGACTGGTAGCTGCCGGATTGCATCCAAGCCCGGTTCCACATGCGCATTTCGTAACAACAACAACACACAAAACGCTGCGTGGACCTCGTGGTGGTATGATTCTGTGCCGCAAAGCATGGGCAGCAGCGATTGATAAAGCGGTATTCCCAGGTTCCCAAGGTGGACCTCTGATGCACGTGATTGCTTCCAAAGCGGTAGCCTTCGGTGAAGCACTGCAACCTTCGTTCAAAACATATGCACAAAATGTGGTGAAAAATGCACAGGTGCTGGCTGAAACGTTGATTGCTGAAGGATTGAACATCGTATCCGGTGGTACAGACAACCACTTGATGCTGATCGACACACGCAGCGTGAATATCACAGGTAAGGAAGCTGAGCATGTACTTGATTCCATCGGTATTACCGTGAACAAAAATGCCATTCCGTTTGATCCGACCAGCCCGTTTGTAACAAGTGGTATCCGGATCGGTACACCTGCGGCGACTTCCCGTGGTATGAACGAAGAAGCGATGGTGGCGATTGGTAAAATTATTGCTAAAACATTGAAAAACCCTAAAGATACAGCGAAATTGGACGAAGCCCGTGCGGAAGTGACTGCACTGACAGACCAATTCCCACTCTACACTGACCTTAAATACTAAAAAACATTGCTCATGCTGCTTTCTTTTGAGTTTTTATAAATTGGAATACAAAAGACGAAGCTGGCAGAATGCAACCGGAGAAGCGAAGCGCTCGCCTTTATCCCCTGATTTTCTCCTTATTTAAGGGGAATCAAAAAAAATCTGGGGATAACAGCGATCGAAGGTGCAATCTGTTTGCGGAGCATCACTTGTATTTATAATTTTTACCTACTCAATGATATAACAGCACGAGCAAACAGGACCGGAAGACTCATTTTTCCGGTCCTGTTTTTGTAGGATTCGGTTTTCTGTAATGATTAGGTGCCCTTTGATGGTGTAATTCGGTGTGGGTGATGATATAATATACAGGATTTATCGGGGCCTATGAATGATGATTAGGCATATTTGGTAATGCTGAACATGAAGAACATACCGGAGGGACAAATTAGATGGGAAAATTAGTAATATGTGATCACCCTTTGATTCAACACAAACTGACGTTTATACGCGACATGCGTACGAATACGAAAGATTTTCGTGAATTGGTGGATGAAGTAGCAACGTTGATGGCTTACGAGATTACAAGAGACGTTGAGCTGGAGACGATTGATGTACAGACTCCTGTAGCTGCAACACAAGGTAAAGTTATTTCTGGACGTATGCTCGGACTGGTACCAATTCTGCGCGCAGGACTCGGCATGCTGGATGGTGTTGTAAAATTGTTGCCAGCTGCAAAAGTTGGACATGTTGGTCTGTTCCGTGACCCTGAAACACTGCAACCGGTAGAATATTACACTAAGCTGCCTACAGACGTAACTGAGCGTCAACTGATTGTCATCGATCCGATGCTGGCAACGGGTGGTTCTGCCATTGCTGCTATTGACGTGCTCAAAAAACGCGGCTGCACACAAATCAAAATGATGAATCTGGTTGCAGCTCCTGAAGGAGTCAAAGCCGTTCAGGAAGCCCATCCGGATGTAGACATCTACGTCGCTGCGCTGGATGATCGTCTGGATGATCACGGCTATATCGTTCCCGGACTGGGAGATGCAGGAGACCGTCTGTACGGAACTAAATAAGCATATTGCATGCTGAATAGAAAAGGGGCTTTGCTTCAATGTCCAAGAAAATTAAAGTCATGACAATATTCGGGGTGCGCCCGGAAGCCATCAAGATGGCTCCGCTTATTTTGGAACTGCAGAAACATCCCGAATCTATTGAATCGATCGTTTGCGTTACTGCACAGCATCGTCAGATGCTGGATCAGGTTCTTGAAGTATTCGATATTCATCCGGACTATGATCTCGATGTGATGAAAGACCGCCAGACGCTGAATGAAATTACGATTCGTGTGCTGGGAGGTCTGGAGCCGGTTTTGCGTGAAGCAAAGCCGGATATCGTATTGGTTCACGGGGATACGCTGACAACGTTTGTAGCCAGCTATGCTGCGTTCCTGCAACAGATCCAGGTGGGGCATGTGGAAGCGGGCCTCCGGACGTGGAACAAGCTCTCTCCATACCCGGAAGAAATGAACCGTCAGTTAACCGGGGTGCTTGCTGATTTGCATTTTGCGCCTACGGACTGGTCGTCTTCCAACCTTGCCAAAGAAAATAAACCGGAGTCTAGTACGTATGTCACAGGCAATACGGTAACAGATGTGTTTCAATATACAGTACGGCAGGATTACACACATCAGGTACTCGATTGGGCACAGGGCAAGCGTCTTGTGCTGATGACAGCTCACCGCCGTGAATCCCAAGGCGAGCCTCACCGTAACATTTTCCAGGCTGTCAAACGGATTGCCGACGAGTTTGAGGATATTGCCATCGTGTACCCGGTGCATCCAAGTCCTGCTGTGAAGGAGCCGGCTCACGCGATTTTGGGGAATCACCCCCGTATTCAACTTATTGATCCACTAGACGTGGTGGATTTGCATAACTTTTACCCGCATACGCACTTGATTCTGACAGATTCAGGCGGATTGCAGGAAGAAGCACCTTCGTTTGGTGTGCCTGTTCTCGTCCTGCGGGACACAACGGAGCGTCCGGAGGGAATTGAGGCTGGAACACTGGAGCTGGTGGGTACCGAAGAGGAACGTGTATATGAGCGGACCAGAGCTCTGCTTACAGACGAAACAATGTATGCAAGCATGAGTCAAGCTGCCAATCCTTATGGAGATGGACATGCTTCGGAAAGAATTGTCAATGCGATTTTGCATCATTTTGGTGTGAATAGTGAACGTCCGGAATCATTTCACAGAAAATTCAAAAAATAATTCATTTTTTCTGACGGATTTATAAAGGGTACAGCATACAGTTAAACTGTACGGTTTACGCGGGTTTATGGGCTCTGAGGGCCTATAATCCCGTCGTTTTCCCCTTTAAAACACTAAAATCATTCAATTGACAAAGGCTCTCATCATTCAGTAAAATTAACTGGGATTGCAAGGGTGGCGTGGAAAATGGCCGATTCGAACAAACCAAATTCATCCCGTAACCATGATGATAATGTGTGGAAAGCAATGGGGCTCGTTACAGCTTTTGGAATCGAGATTGCCATTCTCGCTGTTGCCGGATATTACGCTGGCTCCTGGTTGGACAAGACCATCGGAGGTAACGGAATATGGATCGCCGTAAGCGTTCTCTTTTTCTTGGCGGCGGGCGGTGTAAGCATCTACTTTATCGCGAAAAAATTCATGGGGGAAAGTGATGAGTGAACTAACCAGATACCGCAGAATGATGACTGTTTTCATCATGTACTTTCTTATGATTTGTTTTCTCGCTGCGGCCTTTATGCCACGTGTGGAGACAATTGCTTTGGGACTGGCCCTGGGTACAGGAATTAGCTGGATCAATGCATTTTACCTGGGCTACAAAGTAAGGAAAATGTCGGATGATGCGGCAGAAGGTAACTTGAAGCGTGTGAACCTGGGATTTTTGACAAGAGCGGCACTCGCAGTGCTCGGTATTTTCATATCGATGCGCTTTCCGCAGTACTTCAATACATATGCGGTTGCAGGCGGTCTGGTCCTTGCACAATTTTCCTTACTGATTATAGGGATCGTCTATTCCCGCAGAGCAGAATGATGTTAGGTGCTGCAGCTTTCAAGTCGAGAAAGGGGTGAGAAAAATATGCATGAAGCTCCAATTATTATGCTTGGCGGATTTCGGCTGGATCTATCGGTTCTGTTGATGCTGGTTGTAACAGGTGCACTTGTTTTTATTTTTGCTGTACTGGCAACACGGAGATTATCCGTTGAAAATCCCGGCAAGCTGCAAAATTTTATGGAGTGGGCAGTAGAATTCGTCCGCAATCTGATTTCCAGCACAATGGACATGAAGAAAGGGAAACATTTTATCTCTCTCGCTCTTTCCATGATTATGTTCATTTTTGTAGGTAACATGCTCGGTCTTCCGTTTCAGGCTGTAACCGCGGTGGATAGCGCAGAACATGCGCAGGTGTTCGGTCAACCGATTGTTACGGCAGTGGACGCGTTTGAAGAAGCGCATGCCAAGGACCCTGAAGCACACCCGCACGTTGAGCTGGCCTGGTGGAAATCACCGACAGCTGACTTGTCTGTAACGATGGGATTGGCACTCGTAGCATTCCTGGTGTCTCATGGACTGGGATTGTTCCGTAACACAAGAGGATATCTGCAACATTATCTTAAACCGTTCGCCTTGTTCTTGCCGATCAACCTGATTGAGACGGCATCCAAGCTGCTAACACACGGAATGCGTTTGTTCGCGAATATTTTCGCGGGCGAGGTACTGATTACAACGATCCTGAAGCTGACCACATTCAAAGTGTTTGGTGCCATTGCAGCGATTCCGTTGCTTATGGTGTGGCAGGGCTTTAGTATCTTTATCGGCGCAATCCAGGCATTTGTTTTTGTAATCTTGATGATGGTGTACATTTCACAAAGCATCGAGACGCATGACGAACATTAAGTTTCAAGCCCTACGAAGATTTCTTCACCAGGCTGAACAATAAAAAATTCGATTTAACATTTTAAGGAGGATATACAAATGGGAGCAATGGCATTAATCGCAGCAGCAATTGTTGCAGGACTGGGCGCGTTTGGCGCAGGTATTGGTAACGGTATGGTAATCAGCAAAACGGTGGAAGGGATTGCCCGTCAACCGGAAGCAAAATCCACTCTTCAAACAACAATGTTTATCGGTGTAGGTCTGATCGAGGTATTGCCGATCATCGGTGTGGTATTGGCGTTCATGTTCTACGGTATGGCTTAATTAAATCGATACAGGTTTGGCGGGGAAGGCCATAGCCATCCGCGCCTTCTTTTTAGGTAATGTCCGTTCTAACGGATGACGTTTCAAGGATACCTCCAGGAAGGAGTGAACAGATTGAGTTTCATATGGGAAAATACGCTTCTTGCGATGATTGCATTTGTAATTTTATATTGGCTGCTTAGCCGTTATGCTTTCGGTCCTTTGTTCTCCATTATGGAAAAACGTCGTGAACTCGTGATGACGCAGATGAATGAGGCTGCTCAGACTCGGGAACAGGCCATTGCCTATGTGGAGGAACAAAAACAAGCTCTGGAGCAAGCGCGCAAAGATGCTTACGACATTATTGAACAATCCAAACAAACGGGCGGCAAACAAGCCGAATCGATTCTGGCTGATGCGAAAGCAGAAGCTAATCGTCTCAAAGACGATGCTGTACGTGAGATCGAGAGTGAGAAGAACAAAGCGGTCGCAGCGCTTCGCAGCGAACTGGGTACAGCTTCCGTTCAAATTGCTTCCAAATTGATCAAAAAAGAAGTTGAGAACGGTCCTGCACAAGAGGAACTTGTGAACCAATACCTCAATGAGGTAGGAGGCCGACAATGAGCCGCGATACGATAGTTGCCAAGCGTTATGCGAAAGCATTGTTCGAAGTTGCTCTTCAGCAACAGCAGGTACTTGAAGTTGAACAGGAACTGCGTGCGGTTGTTAGTGCATTGACCGGGGATGCTGATATTGAAAAATTTATCGTATCTCCGAACATCTCTGATGAAGCCAAGCAGAATGTGCTTCATTCAAGCCTTGATGGCAAGGTATCCGAACCTGTCCTTCGCACCGTGCTGCTGTTGATTGAGCGCGGACGCGTTGAATTGCTGGAAGCTTTGCTGAATGATTATTTGAAGATCCAAGGCGAGTCGCTCGGCATAGCTGATGCGCGCGTCTACTCGACTTATGCATTGAATGATGAAGAAAAAGAAGCGGTAGCCCGTGAATTCGGTGGCCGTGTGAATAAAAAGATTCGTATCGAGAATATTGTTGATCCGACTCTGCTGGGCGGATTGAAGGTCGCCATTGGCGATACGATCTATGACGGCAGCTTGGCTGGCAAGCTCGAACGTCTTGAGCAGTCTTTTAACAGACGAGTACAGTAGATTGGGGTGAGGACACTTGAGTATCAAACCAGAAGAAATCAGTACATTAATTAAGAGCCAAATCGAACAATACAAGACCGATATCGATGTAGTCGAAGTCGGAACGGTTATTGAAGTCGGTGACGGTATCGCTCGTGTATACGGACTTGAGAACGTTATGTCCAATGAGTTGGTTGAATTCCCAAGCGGTGTTATGGGACTCGCCATGAACGTGGAAGAGAGCAATGTCGGTGTCGTTATCCTGGGACCTTACTATGATATTCGTGAAGGCGACCAAGTTAAACGTACCGGTCAAATCATGCAAGTGCCAGTTGGCGAAGCATTGATTGGACGCGTTGTTAATCCGCTCGGTATTCCTGTGGATGGCAAAGGGCCAATCGCAACAACAGAATTCCGTCCGGTTGAAGGTAAAGCACCAGGCGTAATGGATCGTAAATCGGTTCATGAGCCAATGCAAACAGGAATCAAAGCGATTGATGCCATGGTTCCAATCGGTCGTGGACAACGTGAGTTGATCATCGGTGACCGTCAAACAGGTAAAACATCGATCGCGATCGATGCCATCCTGAACCAAAAAGGCAGCGGCATGAAATGTATCTATGTTGCTATCGGTCAAAAACAATCTACAGTTGCACAAGTTGTGGAAACTCTTCGTCGTAAAGGCGCTATGGAGTACACAATTGTTGTAACTGCGGCAGCATCCGACCCATCACCGCTCTTGTACATCGCACCGTATTCCGGTTGTTCGATGGGTGAGTACTTTATGTACAAAGGTGAGCACGTTCTGGTCATTTATGATGATTTGACCAAACAAGCTTCCGCATACCGTGAGCTCTCCTTGCTGCTTCGTCGTCCTCCGGGCCGTGAAGCATATCCAGGTGACGTTTTCTATCTGCACTCCCGTTTGCTGGAGCGTGCTGCGAAGCTGAATGATGAACTTGGTGGTGGTTCTTTAACAGCACTGCCGTTTATTGAAACACAAGCTTCCGACGTATCTGCATATATCCCGACGAACGTAATCTCCATCACGGACGGACAAATCTTCCTTGAAGCTGACCTGTTCAATGCTGGACAACGTCCTGCGATCAACGTAGGTATTTCCGTATCCCGGGTTGGTGGTTCTGCTCAGATCAAAGCGATGAAAAAGGTTGCAGGTTCCCTGCGTCTTGACCTCGCTCAATATCGTGAGCTTCAAGCGTTCTCCCAGTTCGGTTCCGATCTGGACAAAGCGACTCAGGCCCGCCTGAATCGTGGTGCTCGTATGATGGAAATTCTGAAGCAGGGTGTGAACCAGCCTCTGCCTGTAGAACAACAGGTAGTCAGCTTGTACACAGCGGTTAAAGGATTCCTGGATGAAATTCCTACAGGTGATGTGACTCGTTTTGAGCACGAATTCCTCGCGTTCATGGAGAGCAGCCATCCTGAGATTCTTCAATCCATCCGTGATACCAAAGAATTGACTGCAGACAATGAGAATGCGCTGAAGGGTGCTATCGAGAAGTTCAGAAAGAGCTTTGCTGTCTCCGTCTAAATAGATGATATGCAGCTGCGGAGTTGTCTAACCGATTCCGCATGTCTGCATGCAAAACTTTGACGCTGTCCAAGTTTTGATAGGCTTACGAAGTAACTTTGACGTTGTCAAAGTAGGGTTGTGCTTACGATGTAGTTTTGACTTCGTCAAAACTAGTGAATGCTTACGAAGTAACTTTGACGTTGTCAAAGTAGGGTTGTGCTTACGATGTAGTTTTGACTTCGTCAAAACTTTAAGGTGGTGAAATCATGGCAAAAGGCATGCGCGAAATAAAGCGGCAAATTAAAAGCGTACAAAGCACCAAGCAGATCACCAAAGCAATGGAGATGGTAGCTGCCGCTAAACTGCGTAAAGCGCAGGAGAAAGCTGAGGCAGCCCGTCCTTATTCGGAGAAACTGAAAGAAGTTGTGGCTAGTATTGCTTCAAGCACGCAAGGTATTCAGCATCCGATGCTGGAGAGCCGTCCGGTTAAAAAGACAGCGTATCTGATCATTACATCGGACCGCGGCCTTGCGGGCGGATACAATGCCAACGTTTTGCGTCAGGTCAATCTGACGCTCAAAGAGCGCCACAATTCTCAGGATGATTACGAATTATTCGTCATTGGGCGTAAAGGACGCGATTATTTCAGACGGCGCGAAATTGCGATGGCATCCGTTACAACGGATCTATCCGATTCACCAGCATTTGCAGATATCAAATCCATTGCCCACGAGGCTGTTCAAGGGTTTGAGCTGGCTAAATTTGATGAGTTGTACATTTGTTATAACCGCTTTGTGAATGCGTTGACCCAGATTCCTACGGTAGAGCGCCTTCTTCCGATGGAGACACCTGAGGTAACTGCTGCGGAAGGACCGACGGCAAGCTACGAATATGAGCCTTCAGCGGAAGCTGTACTGGAAGTTTTGCTACCTCGTTATGCGGAAACGCTGATCTATGGTGCACTTCTGAACGGTAAGGCGAGTGAGCTGGGAGCGAAAATGACGGCGATGGGTAATGCAACCAAAAATGCATCCAAACTCATTAACGACTTGTCATTGACGTATAACCGTGCCCGTCAAGCGGCTATTACGCAGGAGATTACGGAAATTGTGGCAGGTGCCAACGCAGCACAAGGCTAACCGTTTTTTATTAATGAAGGCTTGCAGTGCAGAGATAAGAGAGAACGGAACATTATTTCTGCAAAACTAGCAGGCTTGTAGGAGGGGAACGTTAAGATGAACAAAGGACGCGTTGTGAGCATCATGGGTCCGGTTGTTGACGTCGAGTTTGATCGCGGCGGTCTGCCGGAAATCCTCAATGCCATTACGATCACTACAGTAAGCGAAAGCGGCGTAAGTGTGAATCTTACACTCGAAGCTTCAAAGCATCTGGGTGACAACCGGGTACGTTGTATCGCGATGTCCTCCACGGATGGACTCGTTCGTGGTATGGAAGCCGTAGATACAGGAGCTCCAATCTCTGTACCAGTCGGGGAAGCGACACTGGGTCGTGTATTTAACGTACTCGGCGAAGCTATTGATACTGGCGGCACTGTAGCTGCTGCACATAAAAATCCGATTCACCGCTCGGCTCCTGCATTTGATGAACTGACTACCCAGGCTGAAATGCTGGAGACAGGAATCAAAGTTATCGACTTGCTGGCTCCTTACGCCAAAGGTGGTAAAATCGGTCTCTTCGGTGGTGCCGGCGTAGGTAAAACCGTAACGATTCAGGAGTTGATCAACAACATCGCACAAGAGCACGGTGGTATCTCTGTATTCGCAGGTGTTGGGGAGCGTACACGTGAAGGTAATGACTTGTATCACGAGATGAGTGATTCCGGCGTTATCAACAAAACAGCAATGGTCTTCGGACAAATGAACGAGCCTCCAGGCGCACGTCTTCGTGTAGCCCTCACAGGTCTGACCATGGCGGAATACTTCCGTGATGAAGAAGGCCGTGACGTGTTGCTCTTTATCGATAACATCTTCCGTTTCACCCAAGCAGGTTCAGAAGTATCTGCCTTGCTCGGACGTATGCCTTCCGCGGTAGGTTACCAACCAACGCTGGCAACGGAAATGGGTCAACTGCAAGAACGGATCACTTCGACTAAAAAAGGTTCTGTAACGTCCATCCAGGCCATCTACGTGCCTGCGGATGACTATACTGACCCGGCTCCAGCAACGACGTTTGCCCACTTGGATGCAACGACGAACCTGGAACGTAAAATTTCCGAGATGGGTATCTACCCTGCGGTAGATCCGCTGGCATCCAGCTCCCGGATCTTGTCCCCTGAAGTTGTAGGCGAAGAACATTACAACGTAGCTCAAGGCGTTAAACGCATCTTGGCTCGTTACAATGAATTGCAAGACATTATTGCGATTCTGGGTATGGACGAGCTGAGTGAGGAAGACAGAGCGCTCGTTTACCGTGCTCGTAAGATTCAACGTTTCTTGTCCCAGCCTTTCCACGTTGCTGAAGCATTTAACGGTATTCCGGGTAAATACGTTCCGGTTAAAGAAACGGTGCGCAGCTTTAAAGAAATTCTCGAAGGCAAGCACGACGATCTTCCGGAAGCAGCTTTCCTCTTCGTGGGTACGATTGAAGAGGCAGTGGAGAAAGCTAAAACACTGGTATAATCTGAATCCAAGATTGTCCTTATGAAGCGAGCTATCGGATAGTTTCAGGAGGGATGGAATTGAGCACCTTTTTGTTGGAAATTGTAACGCCTGAGCGTCTGGTATATTCAGAACAAGTGGATAGTATCACAGCTCGTGGCATTGAAGGGGAGCTGGGCATTCTGCCAGGTCATATCCCTATGGTTACACCTTTGCAAATCGCACCAATCTATATCAAAAACGGAAAAGAGAATAAACGCGTCGCTATTGGCGGCGGTTTTATCGAAGTCCGTAAGGATAAGGTTGTTGTCCTCGCAGAAAGTGCCGAATTCCCGGAACATATCGATGTGGACCGTGCGCGTGCGGCGAAAGAGCGGGCAGAACGCCGTCTTGGTAGCCAAAGCAATCAGGACCATTTTGATCACCGCCGGGCAGAGATTGCTCTGCAAAAAGCGGTTAACCGGATCAACGTATACGGCAAATAGACTGTTCATTGGAGCCTGGCGGCTTAGTCTGCCGGGCTTTTTTGAGTTTTCAGAGCGTCATCTTTTCCAGTTACAGTAAAATATATGGATGAAATCTTCAGCTGAAGCACGAAATTTAACGGTAAATAAAGTTAATTGTATTCACCGTTTATGGGCAGTTGAATAGAATGTAGGACTAAAGTCGTGGCGATAATGATCACTGTTGGAACCATTTTTAACGACGAAATTCCAAATTATTTCCGAGGAAATGACAGGATCGATATCGAAATAACGCTCTTTTATGTCGTTTTAGTCACAAAATCCCGGCATTTTGAATTTAAAATATGATCTAAGTGGAAATCAATGTAATTGACAATGTATGATGAAAGAGCCTATATTCCATAGAGTCAGCAGATGCAGGAAGCTGCGTTGATGAATTCCATAGTCATTCACAGCCAAGTAGTTGCTGCTCCGTGATTGGGCATCCAGATTTCCTGAATAACAGGAGTAAGTCCGACAGTAAACTCAGTATGTTGTGTTCAAGTCATTCCATTGTTCTAACAAGTTATGAATGTCAGGCATAATTATGCTGATCGCTGCAACAAATGTGGAGGTAATGAATATATGGATACTGACCTGACGAATCAGTTGAACCAGACATTAAGTACGAATGGCTTAGTCTCAATTATCGTCTCTCTTTTATGTATAGCGTTGGCGTGGTGGGCTTTGCAGAATCTCAAGCTGGATTTAATTATCAGGCAGCCACGAGGAGCACAGGGAAGACTGTTACACCTATTGTTGGCCATTATACTGGGGCACGCTGTTTCAGGTTTTGTCATTGACTATTTGTCATGGACACAAATGTTGCGCAATTTGTTTTAATGTCGAGATGGTTGGTTAATCATCTGTTAGGTTCTTCAAGCAGTTCAATGTCGAATAACATCGATTAATTGTGTTAACAATTAGAGTATGAGTTGTCGGCAAAAGAAATTAAGTAAAAAGTGTGACGTGTAATTGGATGAATTTGAGATGTTTTATGTAAAAATGCTTGTATCGTACAATTCAACAATGTTATGATGGAAGTTAGGGAATTCACAATTGTTCACTTATTTTGTGGTTATAAACGGGATATCCGGTTGAATCCGGCTAATAATCATCCCAATCTGTCTGTTCAGATGCTTGCTGGCCTGTAGGCATTACATTTACAAGTCGGAAGGCATCATGCAATGCACGTGGTATCATCGATATGGATCATAAACCAATTCTTTTCTGAATAGACATCAAGGGCATTATTTGCCAGGTTATGTCGAAATTCCACACACAGCAACAGTCTTTTCTATTACAGAAGGGCTCACGTATTCCGGAATGAAGAAAAGGGAATAAAAGCGCGGAGGGAACCATGATGAGCAAATTTATCGTCCGCGGTGGCAAAAGGTTGACCGGAAGTGTCAAAGTTAGCGGCGCTAAAAATTCTGTTCTTCCGATCATCGCTGCCTCTCTCTTAGGGGAAGAAGGACAAAGCGTTATTATTGACGCTCCTCCTCTAGACGATGTGATGACGATTAACAAGGTGTTGGAATCGCTGGGAGCGGGTGTTACATACCGGGACGAAGTGATTACCGTAAATGCGGAGAAACTTACTTCCTGTGAGGCACCGTATGAATGGGTAAGTAAAATGCGGGCGTCTTTTCTGGTCATGGGGCCATTGTTGACGCGTATGGGTCATACAAGAATTTCACTTCCTGGTGGATGTGCCATCGGTACACGGCCAATTGATCAGCATTTGAAAGGTTTTGAAGCCATGGGCGCTGAGATCAGCTTGGGCCAAGGCTATATAGAAGCTCGCAGCCAAGGACGGTTGCGTGGCGCGAAAATTTATCTGGATGTGGCTTCCGTTGGTGCCACTCAAAATATTATGATGGCTGCAACATTGGCTGAAGGCGTAACTGTTCTGGAGAACGCGGCAAAAGAGCCAGAGATTGTGGATCTAGCCAATTTCCTGAACGGAATGGGTGCCAAAGTGCGGGGTGCCGGAACAGGAGTCATCCGCATCGAAGGTGTGGAGAAACTGTCTGGTGTGAAGCACACGGTAATTCCGGATCGGGTTGAAGCCGGTACCTACATGGCTGCTGCTGCAATCTCCGGTGGCGATGTGTATATCGAAGGTGCGATTTCAGACCATTTGGGTTCTGTTATTGCGAAGATGGAAGAGATGGGTGTAACAATTCATCCTGACGAGAATGGCGTTCGCGTTATTGCGGATCGTCCGCTCAAGGCTGTGGATGTGAAAACATTACCATACCCAGGCTTCCCTACCGATATGCAATCCCAGATGATGGCACTCTTGCTTGCCTCTGAGGGAACCAGTGTTGTGACAGAGACTGTTTTTGAGAATCGCTTCATGCATGTGGATGAATTCCAGTTGATGAATGCGGAGATCAAAGTTGAAGGACGTTCATCCATCATCACGGGCAATGCCAAGCTGAAGGGTGCCAAAGTAACAGCTACCGATTTGCGTGCGGGTGCCGCACTCATTATTGCGGGTCTTGTTGCTGAAGGTACAACAGAAGTAGGCGGTGTTCATCACATCGACCGTGGCTACGTCCATCTCGCTGAGAAGCTTAACGGACTCGGAGCCGACATTTATCGTATTTCGGTGGAAGAGCCTAAGCTGGATGCAGTTAAAGCATCGAACGAAAAAGTCGGGGAAGAAGTACCGATGTTCAAAGTACAACCGACCTGGGCTTAACGTCCACTAGGATGATGGTCGCTCTGCGTAGGATCAATCACACCTCACTGTGAATTGTGGTTACGAGAGCATCTCCCGTCAACGAATTTAAAATCAAAAGCTAAGCCATCTGGCTTGGCTTTTTTTATGTTCTACGATCCACTGAATCAGTACCTGATTCTATTAATAGCTGGTCCTAACTTATATAGCATAACATCATATTCTGTACCAATTCTGAACAGAATGAAAGAGCATGCTTTTGGAGGGAGAGGACCTGCCCTATGTAACGGAATACCGCGACAGCTCAACGTTTTTGAATAATACATAACATAAGTAAGTTGGAAGTAACCACATATAGTATGCCTTCGTTTCTCTTAAATCAGGTTCTATCAGATCGGGCAGGCTCATACCCTAAACTATGGATTTGAACAAAAGGACCGGCGCTTTGACCGGCCATGGACAACGGAGGGTTATATTAAAATGAAAGAAGCCCGTGTGCAGGTTAAGGTACCTCTTGTCCCTCGTCCACAAGTGAAGGAACCTGAAGAGAATGCTGGTTTCGGTGTGGAAAAAGACAAGCTTGCTTCAACGAACATCAGAACTGTCCCAGAAGAAACGATACGAACATCTCCTAGACGGCCTGGGCCGAAACAGGAGTCAGCCGGGCAAGCTGCAATGCGGGTACACATGCCCGTCATTGAATTGGACCAGTTTCGTCGTGTGAAGCGCCGCCGAATGCGTACGTTTGGCCGAGGCCGCAGATGGGGCATGAACAACACTCGCTGGCAGCCGGCAGCGGCTGTTTCTGCAGTACTGGCTCTCGCGTTGCTGATCCCCGCTATTCTGGTCTGGCCGCGAGCGAATGATCCTGTTAAACCGATCCCTGTCCCACCTGGTACAGGCAGTATAACGACTCCAGCACCTTCGCCAGCGGTGCCCGTAACCTACCCAGAACCTAAGGTGAGGGTGTACCTGTCTGCAACCGGTACGACGATGAACCTGCCACTTGAAGATTATGTTACGGGAGTGGTCGCTGCCGAGATGCCAGCTGAGTTCAGATTGGAAGCTCTAAAGGCGCAGGCCATTGCAGCCAGGACATTTATCGTAAGAAGGCTGGCGGCAAACGATACAAGCGGTGTACCTTCAGGAGAAGCCGATGTGACGGATACGGTGAGTCATCAGGTGTTTATACCACCAGAACAAGTAAAAGCGGACTGGACGCGCCTGGGGAAAGCGAAGGAATGGGAGAAGCTGCAGCAGGCTGTTCGTGAAAGCAAGGATGCCGTCATGACATATCAGGGCAAGGCGATTACCGCTTCCTTTTTCTCCACAAGTAATGGATATACGGAAAATGCAGAGGATGTATGGGGCAACCCTGTACCTTACCTGCAAAGTGTAAGTAGTCCGTGGGATAAAAACCTGGCTCCAGGCTTTGAAGAAACGATCACAATGAAGCGCAGTGAGATTCTCCAGAAGTTGAATCTCGGGGCGAGCTCCATCCCGGTTACAGCTCAGCAGAGTGGCTCATGGATGGATGTATTATCTACTACAAAGGGCCATCGGATTAAGGAGATACAGATTGCAGGAAAAACGTTTAGCGGCCCAGAGGTTCGAAAGCTGCTTGGGCTGAGATCCAGCCAGTTCAGTTGGAAGACAGACGGGGATGAGGTTCAGCTTACAACCTATGGATACGGTCACGGGGTTGGTATGAGCCAGTGGGGAGCCAACGGCATGGCACAGGAGGGTCACACCGCGACCCAGATTCTCAAACACTACTACACCGGTATCTCCTTCGGACAGGCATCCAAGATGCTGGCATCGAAGTAGGAAACTGAAACGAATGGATAAGGAGATAAGCAGCAGGTGAACAGTGATCTATGTAGGCTCTCCATCATCCCGTTGGAAGGCTAACGAATCTCAGTCATCTTATTAGGCCTTATGTTGAACGATAGAAATTCTAACGAATCTCAGAGAAGCTAATTCCGCAGAAAAGCCGCAATTATACCGAAATATCCCAGTAATCCAGAGAATAACGTTTCTGAGATTCGTTATATGACCCAACGGATGTGAAATGCAGCAATAGGGCTGATCAGGTTCGTTAGATGTTTTCAGTAAAAGGGCATGATGAAATGTTATTTACCGGAATAGTGTTCTTTTGTCAATAAAATGCACAGTGTTGTTAGGAAGTTTTCCTGCAGTATATAGCTCCCGAATTGTTGTGCGATAGAAATAACCATTAGAGCGGCCTCTGCCTCCCTGCTCTTTCGCTTCTGGCTACTCTACCGGAAACACTCTCACGGTCTCAGACGTCTTATATCGCCTATATAGCTAATCTCAACCTACCTATAATCACGTTAAATTGATTTTACCAACTCATTTCATAGAAGGATTGGCCATTACAGCCAATCCAGGTTTTCTCTACCGCGCCCTTTCCGGAGCCTTCAAGACTCGGCTATATATGCGGAGAGTGTCGAGCGTATGGAGAGCGGAGGGGACAGAAAAGGCCTGTAGAAACGAAGTGTCCGCCTTTACTACCGGATTTCCCCTTTGAAGAAGGTGATAGAAGAAATCAGGGAGTAACAGCCGGTCGAAAGGTTTTCTGGCCCAAAGCGGCGCACACACTGAGCACATTCCCGCATATATAGCACTCTTTGAAAGCTTTGTGAAAATAATTAGAGTCGCGCGTGTATAAAAGAGTTGCACCCGGTAACACTTGTTACTGAGGTGATCATGATGAATGAACAAAACAAAAAAACAGTCCAAGAAGAAACTCCTAAAACAACTCAAGGAGTACCGGCTAGCCAGCCCTCTTCATGGAGAAGAGCAATGTCCAAACGTTGGGTCTTCCCGGCAGCCTACATCGCAGCAGCAGGCATTATACTAACCTTAGTGTGGGTCTATCAGGGCACAGGCGAAAAAACGCTGAACTCGGATCCTACGAGTGGGGTAGTAGAAACAGGCGCATCGGGTACAGAAGGAACAGCGGTAAACGGAGAGCAGGAAAGTGTGGAAGTTGTTGCAAAGTCGGAGAATTTTGTATGGCCGGTAGCGGTTCCTTCAGAAGTTTCGGTAGTTAAACCTTTCTATGACAACGAAGCGTCTACGGAGGAACATGAAGCAGCGATGGTGCAGTACAATGACACATTTATTCCGAACACGGGTGTAGATCTGGCACGCGGGGATAACAAAACGTTTGAAGTCAAAGCAGCACTCGGCGGAAAAGTGACCCGGGTCGAACAAAATCCGCTGACAGGTCAAGTTGTGGAAATCACACACAGTGATAACCTCAAAACCGTATACCAAAGCTTGGCTGACGTCAAAGTAAAACAGGATGATGAAGTGAAGCAAGGAGATGCAATTGCATCGGCTGGCGTTAATGAACTGGAAAAAACGCTGGGCAACCACCTTCACTTTGAAGTTTACGAAGACGGACAACCGGTTAACCCGCAAGGATATCTCCCGGAAAAATAAATGATTTTTATCGCAGCAACATGACGGGCAGAGGGAATTCTCCTCTGCTCTTTTTGTGCTTTTCAGAAAATAATGGGACCTTCGAAGCTTGTCACACCTTTAAACCGCGAATATATAGGCATGCTCCTCATATAATGTACCAAACTATCCACACAGTAGGGAGGCGGGAGCGTGCACGATTACATCAAGGAACGGACCATAAAAATTGGTCGCTGCATTGTTGAGACGAGGAATACGGTCCGTACCATTGCCAAGGAATTCGGCGTGTCAAAGAGTACTGTGCATAAGGATCTGACGGAGCGTCTGCCGGAAATTAACCCTGATCTTGCTGACCAGGTGAAACACATTCTGGAGTATCACAAGTCCATCCGTCATTTGCGGGGCGGTGAAGCGACCAAAATTAAATACAAAAAAACAAGCGGTAAAAAACGCGAGGTGCTGGCTTCGGCTAAATCGTAAGGACCTGTGAAAAGACGTAGGCCAAAAAGCTCACACATGCATTGAATCCCTCCCCTGAAGTATGATATGTTAAAAGCTGGTACAGGATCGAATTATGACATCTTATCAGCCCGATTTTTACATATATATGTTGCACTTTGTCGAACGAGCGGTGACGTGATAAGGGACTCTTTTTCACAGGATACGCTGACCAAATAATATCACTTTGGGGGCTCTTTTATGTTTAGCAAGGATATCGGTATTGATCTTGGCACGGCGAACGTGCTTATTCACGTGAAAGGAAGTGGGGTTGTCCTCGATGAACCTTCCGTCGTGACCATTGAAAGCGATACGAAGCGGGTCCTTGCTGTTGGGGAAGAAGCGCGTCGTATGGTGGGGCGTACTCCAGGTAACATTGTTGCCATTAGACCGCTGCGTGACGGTGTTATTGCGGACTTCGAAATTACGGAAGCAATGCTTAGACATTTCATTAATCGTGTGGGAGCAAGAAGCTGGCACAGCCGCCCGCGTATTTTGATTTGTGCACCAACCAACATTACTTCCGTGGAGCAGAAGGCTATCCGTGAAGCTGCTGAGCGCAGCGGTGCCAAAGAAGTATTTCTGGAAGAAGAGCCGAAAGCGGCAGCGATCGGTGCGGGAATGGATATTTTTCAGCCGAGCGGCAATATGGTCGTGGATATCGGCGGCGGAACGACTGACGTTGCAGTCCTGTCTATGGGCGACGTAGTCACCGCCTCTTCTATTAAAGTCGCAGGGGACAAGTTCGACGAAGCGATTACCAAGTTTATCAAAGCCAAATACAAGCTCATGATCGGTGAACGTACAGCCGAGGATCTCAAAATTGCGATTGGTTCCGTACATCCGGGTGGACGTCAGACGGAGATGGACATTCGCGGACGGGATATGGTATCCGGGTTGCCTGTTACCGTAACGGTGTCGGGAAATGAAGTGCAGGAAGCGCTATGGGATTCCGTGCAATCCATCATCGTTGCAGCCAAGTCGGTATTGGAGCGGACACCGCCGGAATTGTCGGCAGATATTATTGACCGAGGTGTCGTGTTGACAGGCGGGGGTGCTTTGCTGAACGGATTGGATGAACTGTTGTCCAATGAATTGCATGTACCGGTATGGGTTGCAGAGGATCCGATGCATTGTGTCGTCAAAGGTACAGGCATTATGTTGAATAATTTGGATCAGGTGGTTAAGAAAAAGTTCTAATCTGCCGATATAAAAAGCAAAGGTTCGCCCATGCTCGGGAGAAGAACGGACAAGCAGTTATCCTGTTATGCAGGACAAGCGCTTGAGGAGAGGGGTTAATACATGTTAAGAGGTCTGTACACCGCTACGGCGGGAATGATTACGCAGCAACGCCGCCATGACACCGCAACGCAGAATATCGTAAATATGAACACAACGGGATATAAACAAGTGAACAGCGTAAGCCGTTCTTTTCCGGAAATGCTCATTACGTTGGTAGGCGGAGATGCCAATCTTCCGACGAAGCGGCTGGGCAAGCTGAACACGGGTGTGTTCGCGGAAGAAAGTTTGTCCATGAATTTGCAGGGAGCCATTATGGAGACTGGGCAAAAGAGTGATTTTTCCATTTCGTCCAATCTGGCCGTAAATGATCCACAGACAGGGCAACCTGTCTCGTTTGACGGTTCAGGCAAATTTGTACGGGCTGATGGTACGGTAACCTACCAGCCTCAAGCGTATTTTACAGTACAGGATGCAGAAGGCAACACAAGATATACACGTGATGGTCACTTCGAGGTTACAGGAACAGGACAGCTGCTCAGCTCAACGGGATCACAGGTGTTGGATAATAATGGACAACCCGTTGTGTTGACAGGTTCAGTAGACCAATTTAAAGTGGATGAGCAAGGTCGTCTTGTCAATGCAGAGACGGGTGTCCCCACAGGAGTTACATTGGGAATCAGCGTCATCGATCAACCGAACCAATTGGTACGTCAAGGTGATGGCAATTTCAGCCTGAATGATCAGAATGGAGCAACGGCTCGTATGCTGGCTGCAGGTGATAATGTGCAGATCCGTCAGGGCTACCTGGAAGGTTCCAATGTGGATGCATCACAGGCAACTGTGGATATGAACGCTGCGTTCCGTGCGTATGAAGCGAACCAGAAGGTCGTACAATTCTACGACCGCAGTCTGGATAAAGCCGTTAATGAAGTTGGGCGTGTATAACGCCAACATACCAATATAACCGCGTAGCGGAGAGCCAAACGCCCTTTGCGCAGCAAAGCAGAGAGGCTCACGCGAAGCGGTAATCCAAGCGCAGCGACGGTCTCGACAGCCCTTTGCGAAGCAAAGCAAGGAGAGACCCGCGGAGCGCAAAGCCTAAACGCAGCCGAGCCTATGCGAGGATTGCGCAGCAGTACCCTCAGCGCAGCGACGGTCTCGACAGTCCTTTGCGAAGCAAAGCAAGGAGAGACCACGCGGAGCGCAAAGCCTGAACGCAGCCGAGCCTATGCGAGGATTGCGCAGCAGTACCCTTAGCGTAGCGACGGTCTCGACAGTCCTTTGCGAAGCAAAGCAAGGAGAGACCACGCGGAGCTACCCGTCGCATAAAGAGCGTGCCCAGGAACGATTCAGCCATAGGAAACCATGGCGTGAATCGTTCCTGGGCAGTCGCGGCGCACACATACCACCGTCACTTAGCAAGATCGTACCTTACTTACCTACTCCGCCTGTTTCGGGAGTCCAGAGGGCAGCGCCATCTGGGGCCCTCCCTACCAGGGAGGGTTTGGGAGGGTGAAAACAGGGAGGGTAACCACCGAATGAATAATTCCATGATTAGTGCAATGGTCTCCATGACCGGAATACAGCAGCGTCTGGATGTCATTTCCGATAATATTGCCAACGTGAATACGGCAGGCTATAAGAGTAAGCAAGCAGCCTTCGAGGATGTACTGACCCGAGTGCAGCAGCAACCGGATAAGTACAAGCTGGATGGACGCTCAACCCCAATGGGATATAATCTCGGGTTTGGCGTACGTTTAGCGGATGTGACAAAGGATATGACTCAGGGTACGCTCAATGAGACAGGAAATCCTACCGATCTGGCGATTGAAGGCAATGCGATGTTTGCCGTTGAAGCAAATGGTGAGAAAATGTGGACGCGTCAAGGCGCATTCCATTTTGTCCCTGATACAAGACCCAAAACGAATCCCAATGCACCAGACATGATGGTATTGGTCAACGGGGAAGGCCATTTTGCATTGGATCGTCAAGGTAATCGCATTACGGCACCGAATAACAGCAAGGTTGCTTTTGATGAAAAAGGCAATCTGTTGATCCGTCGTGGCAATGAAGCCAATGCAACGATTGGTGCCCAACTGCAACTCGTAGATATCGAGCGTCCGGAAGGGCTTGTGCAGTATGCAGATAACTTGTTTGGTCTCGATGCCGGTCTAACTGAAAATGATGTATTTGGAGCCAATGCTGCTACACGTGAAGCGACAGCTATGATTCGTGCAGGCTACATTGAACAATCCAACGTGGACTTGACCCAGGAGATGGCTTTGCTGATGCAAGGACAGCGAACTTACCAACTGGCGGCACGTGCGCTGACATCCAGTGATTCCATGGCGGGTCTTGCCAACAATATGAGAGCATAAAAGGTGAATGTGATGACAGATACACAGCAGCAGAACAGCAAGCCGGATAAGACGAAAGTCAAGAAGAAGAAGAGTGGATGGCGCATCGCAAGATGGTTTCTGGTTCCGGTCTTGCTTGTTCTTGCCCTCGCTGGCGGATTGGTGGCTGGCTACGTGGTACTGGGCAAACAGGATATCGGTTCCGTATTGCAGTGGAGTACATGGGTACATGTATATGATTTGGTGTTCGCTCCGTAGATGAACGATATATGCGAAAACTCCTGCGCAGGCAGGAGTTTTCTTTTTGGCGTTGAAAACAGTATAATGATGGATGACGTTTCACGGCAAAAGAGGCCTCCCCTGCGAAAGACTTTCGTCATCGCGAAGAGAGACCCCTTATCTTAACCTTCACTACTGCAGTCATGAAGGATATAACTAGTGTTAACTGAAAATATGCTTTTCATACACAATTAAATGAAAACCACATTTATATGAGCATCGACTTGATCATGTTGGGGTTGACGACTTCCGCACTAAAGTAAGTGGAGGGAACGGAATCGTTCAGAAGAAGCGAAGCGCTCGCCTTTGTCACCGAATTTTAGACCACTCTAAAATGTATCAGAAAATTCGGGGACAACAGCGATCGAAAGAACGATCCGTAACCGTAACGACCGCTATTGCGCTTAACGTCAATCCATGATGGAGAACTTCATATAAATGACCCTGAGAGGAGATTACACTGTGCTCGACATCAAACAAATTCAAGAAATTATTCCGCACCGTCCCCCATTTTTGCTGGTGGACAAGATTGTAGAGTTAGAGGATGGCAAACGTGCCGTTGGATTAAAAAATGTAACCATTAACGAACCTTTCTTCATTGGTCATTTTCCAGAGTATCCGGTTATGCCGGGTGTGTTGATTACAGAAGCACTGGCACAAGTTGGTGCAGTAGCCATTCTTAATCTGGAAGGCAACAAAGGCAAAATCGGCTTTTTGGCGGGACTGGATAATTTCCGTTTCCGTGGACAAGTTGTGCCTGGAGATACGTTGATGCTGGAAGTGGAAATTACGCGTCTTAAAGGTTCCATTGGTAAAGGCAAAGCTACAGCCAGAGTGGGCGACAAAGTGGTAGCTGAAGGCGAGATCATGTTCGCACTGTCTGACCCAAGCTAATGATTGTATAGTTCAGAACTCAATTGAATTTTATATAGAAGGAAGGGGTTTGCAGGAATGGAACAGTTAAGCGGAACAGCAGCACAAACATTGCAGCAGTGGTTGGAGGATGCTTCGATTGATGAAGCGACGAAACAGGAGCTTCGTGATTTGCAGGATCAGCCGAAAGAGCTGGAAGATCGTTTCTACAGAAATCTGGAGTTTGGTACAGGTGGATTGCGTGGTGTAATTGGAGCGGGAAGCAACCGGATGAATCGTTATACCGTGGGTCGTGCAACGCAAGGGTTTGCGCGTTATTTGCTGGAGCAGCATGGCGACAAAGAAGGTAAGCCTTCTGTAGTGATCGCACATGATTCCCGTCATTTCTCACCTGAGTTCACACTGGATGCGGCCCTGGTTCTGGCTGGGAATGGCATTGTGGCTAAGCTGTTTACTTCCCTGCGTCCTACGCCTCAGCTTTCCTTCAGTGTACGTCATTTGCAAGCAACCGGCGGTATTGTGGTGACGGCGAGTCATAATCCTCCTGAATACAATGGCTACAAAGTGTACAACCACGAGGGTGGCCAACTGGTACCGCACGAAGCGGAGAAAGTCATCCAATACATTCAGGAAGTTCCTTCCCTCGCGGATGTGAAAAAGCTGACGCAAGAAGAAGCCGAAGCCCAAGGATTGCTCGTATGGCTTGGAGAAGAGGAAGATCAGGCATTTGTTGATACAGTTGCCAGCCTGAGTCTCAGTCGTGATCTGATTCAATCCGGTGTCGGCCGTGATTTCAAAATCGTCTTCACTCCTCTGCACGGAACAGGAAATGTGCCTGTAAGACGTGTGTTGGAACAAATCGGTTTCGAGCAGGTTCACATTGTGGCAGAACAAGAACAGCCAGACGCTGAATTTTCAACTGTGAAATCCCCTAACCCGGAAGAACGCGAAGCGTTCACACTCGCAATGAAGCTGGGTGAATCCGTGGGTGCGGACATTCTGATCGGTACAGATCCGGATGCAGACCGCATGGGTGCGGTAGTTAAAAACAATGATGGCAAGTATTTCGTACTCTCGGGTAACCAATCCGGAGCCATCATGGTGCATTATGTGTTAAGCCGCTTGCAAGAGACAGGTAAACTGCCGAAAAACAGCGCGGTTGTCAAAACGATTGTAACCAGCGAGATGGGAGCGGTCATTGCCGAGCATTACGGTGCAGAAGTAATGAACACCCTGACAGGCTTCAAATATATCGGTGAAAAAATGAACCAGTTCGAAGCAACCGGCAGTCATACGTTCTTGTTCGGTTATGAAGAAAGCTATGGCTACCTTGCAGGCAGCTACGCACGTGACAAGGATGCAGTTCTGGCTGCAATGCTGATTGCTGAAGCAGCTGCTTATTATAAAAACCAAGGCAAAACTCTCTATGATGTCCTGCAAGAGCTGTACAGCCAATTCGGATATTTCCTGGAGAAGCTGGAGTCGCGTACGCTGAAAGGCAAGGATGGCGTAGCTCAAATTCAGGCGAAAATGACCGACTGGCGTTCCAATCCGCCACAAGAAGTAGCCGGCATCGCTGTACAAGACGTGCTGGATTACTCCCTTGGCTTGGATGGCTTGCCTAAAGAGAACGTTCTGAAATATATTTTGGCAGACGGATCATGGTTCTGCCTGCGTCCTTCGGGAACAGAACCGAAGATTAAAGTGTACTTCGCCGTGCGCGGAGAGAGTCTGGAAGACGCCGAAAGCCGTATCGATCGTCTGGCGACTACAGTGATGACGCGTGTAGACGCACAATAAATACGAATGCAGTACTGAGCAAGAACATGAGAAAGCCTCTCCGCACCGTAAGGTTGGTTGGCGGAGGGGCTTTTCTTTTAGGTAAAAAGGGTGAATGTCTACGTCTATTTTGAATGAATTGCGGATAGATGCACGTTGGTTAACACAAGCTGTGTGTATCCGGTATTTATTAACTATATTGCAATGAAAATCATGAGCTGAACGTGTATTTGGTTCCAACACTTGAGGAGGTACATGTAGTGCGTCAAAAATGGCTTTATTGGAATACCGCTTCCCGGAAGTGGCTGTGGATTGTTGTCATTATCGGTTTGATTGCTTCCATCCCTGTCATCAGTGATCGGGTACAGACGGAATCTTCCGCCAAAAAGGTGGAGCTTGTCTTCAATTATCGGGGTCTATTGGATATTTCGGCTTATCAGGCCCATCCGCAAGACTTCATGAATGAGCAGCTGACTCGTTTGAAAGATGCCGGAGTGACAACCATGGCGGTGTTCGAAAGTACACTGGATGAGTTGAAGAAGTCCCGCCGTCTGATGGTGTATAACGGGCAGGATATTGCTAACATGACTAAAAATGTCATTCCTTCTAACGATAATTACACGTATGTGCTGTTCACCAACGAGGAATATGCACAAACGTATACTCCTATCATTGAACAAACGTTCGCCGATCGGGAGATTCCTGTGGTTCCATGGGAATATGAAGGTCGTAGCGGCTTAATATTGCAGACTCCACCGGAGAATGCGAACATGCAGCCTTTGCAGCCAGATCCAGTTGCCGTGAAGATGCTGCGTGATAAAGGATTTTACATTTTGCCAAGGATCGCAGATAGTGTTCCTTACAATCAGGAATCCATGGAACGCCTGCTTACCTTCTTCGAAGAGAATGGGGTAAAGCGCATCTTGTTTGATGGCGATGCTGTGAAAGGGTACAATGATAATGCAGAGATGAAGAGTCTTGATATGTTCGCTCAGTTGCTGAATAAGCACCATATTGGTCTAGCGGCTATTGAGAATTTGAAGAAACCGCAATCCGGTTTTGAGACTCTCTCCTATAAAATTGACTACAATGTAACTCGTCTGTATTCCTTAAGTGACGGGGATGCCAATCTGGATGTAGACACCATTGCTGACCGTTTTGTTTTGGCTACCAAAGACCGCAACATTCGTATGCTCTATATGAATGCTTCGCCAAGTCGGAATACGGCCAAAGCCATGATCACCAATCCAATTGATAATCTGATCAACAGTTTGGGTGAGCCCGGTCATGCGATTGAGCGTATGGGAAAACACGGCTTTGAACTGGGACAAGCTGAAGCTTTCACCGTTAAAGATTCTTCCATTCAGCGTTATGCCAAGCTGGTTGCCCTGATTGGTGCAATCGCAATGATTACGCTTATGGTCTCCTATTTTGTACCACTGCTTACATTGCTGGTATTTGCTCTGGCTCTGGTGGGCAGTGCCGGATTGTTCTTGCTCAAACCGACGTTGCTGGAGCAAGGAATTGCCTTGCTGGTCGCAATTAGCGCGCCGACCATTGCGATGGTGCTCGCGGTTCGTACAGTGAACTATCAGCAACAGCGTCAGCCTGACGCTTCAGCGGGTCGTCGATTGGCACAAACGATAGTCTTATATGTAAGAACGTCGATTCTTTCGTTCCTGGCGGTGCCTTTTGTCATCGCATTGCTGAACAGCATCACGTACAGTCTGGTGATCAACCAGTTCCGAGGCGTGAGTCTGTTACACTTTGCACCGATGGGGCTTGTTGCGATTTATATTTTGTTTTACCGTGGTTCGGGTACGTTCTCCATTAAACAAATTAAGGAGATTCTGCGTACACCGATTAACGTATTAATGGTTGTATTGGCATTGGTTGCTGCTGTGGTCGGGTACTATTATTTGAGCCGTACAGGCAACTCGGGTTCGGTTACACCATTCGAGATGTTCCTGCGTACAACGCTGGAAGATACGTTCGGCGTGCGGCCAAGATTCAAAGAATTTATGCTGGGACACCCGCTGTTTATCGTTGGCGTGTTCGCCGCTTTAAAATATCGTAAAGTCATCTTTGTGCTCATTATTGCAGCAATTGGACAATTGTCCATGGTGGATACGTTCGCGCATATCCATACGCCAGCTGTGTTGTCACTCATTCGTGGAGTGATGGGATTGGGACTTGGCTTAATCTTCGGTATCGTTGCTGTGGGTGTGTGGCAAGTAGCGGAAGGATGTTGGAAAAAATGGTCACCACTTCTCAAAAGTTAGTCATCTCGGGATATTACGGATTCAACAACAGCGGAGACGAAGCGGTACTTAAGTCAATCTTGACCGCGCTGGAAGAGGAGAGCCACAGATCGAACGTCACGATTGAGCCGATTGTGCTCTCCGGTGACCCGGAGTCGACCACTTCAATGTACGGTGTACGTTCAGTACATCGGATGAAGTTGAAGGAGGTTCGCGAAGCGATCAAGGAAAGTGACGGTTTAATTAGCGGAGGAGGAAGTCTGCTGCAGGATGCAACCGGACTGAAATCCATCCCTTACTACTTGGGTGTCATCAAACTGGCCCAATGGTTGAAAAAGCCAACATTTATCTATGCGCAGGGTATTGGACCTGTAAATCGCAAAATTTTTAATCCAATGATCCGATCGGTCTTCAAGGCCTGCAATTATGTATCTGTGCGTGATGAACAATCCGCTGAATATTTGCGTGGGCTCGGATTGCAGTGGAATCAGATTCATGTGGTCCCTGATCCGGTGATGGGTCTGCCACTGCCTGAGGCTAAAACGGAAGAAGCAAGTTCTGTGAAACCGAATATCGAACGTTCAAACTCAGCTGAAACTCCTTTTGAAGAATCATCTGAAAAATCTACTGAGCAAACAACTTCTACCGAGAAGATCGTGGTTAATGCTAAGGGAGCAAGCATTCATACTAAACTCCCGGTGATCGGCATTTCCGTGCGTTTCTGGGAATCGGATCGTAAAGAGCTTACAGCCATTGCTGCTGGTTTGAAGAAGCTATGCTCCAAAAAGGCCGTTCACTTGCGCTTTATGCCATTTCACTTGCCTAATGATGAGCAGGCTTCACGGTTTGTCATGGAAATGCTCGGTGATTTGGGTAACAAGGGCAGCGAAGTTAGCATTACCAAGGATCTCACTGATCCACAGCTGATGCTGCAGGAAGTTAGTAATTGTGATGTCGTTATCGGCATGCGTCTGCACAGTCTGATCTATGCAGCTTCACAGTATGTCCCACCCGTTGGTATTTCGTATGATCCGAAGATTGATCAGTTCATGCTGCGTTTGGATAGTGAATCCGTGGGCAGTACAGAAGCTCTGGATGCGGATAAACTGGCGAAAACGGTGGCTCACCTGTTGGATCAGCGTTCACAGTGGTTGAAGGAACATGAAGAAAGCATTACCGAATTGAAGCAGGAGGCCAGAGTGCCTGCACAGCAAATTATTAAATATTTAGGCCGCAAAGGGTGAAATAAGATGAATCAGACCGGACCAATACCTACCGTTTCGATCTATGGTATTCCTTTTTCCAAACTAACGATGAAAGAAACGGTGGAGGTTCTGCGCCAAGCAGTGCTCACGAAGCAGCCACACCAAGTCATTACAGCCAATCCGATCATGGTCATGGCCGCGCTGGAGAATCCGGCAATGATGCAGGTTATGCAGTCTGCTGAAATGATTGTTCCCGATGGAACAGGCGTTGTATGGGCTGCCAATTATTGTGGGGAGCCTGTGGCAGAACGGGTGCCTGGATTTGAGCTTTTACATGAATTGCTGCGGGTTGGAGAAAACTATCGGTGGGGCGTGTATCTGCTCGGTTCTACACCCGAGGTGATTCAAGAAACGGCAGTTCGGTTACAAGAGCAATATCCGGCGATTCGAATTGTAGGTTATCGTGACGGTTATTTTGGTCCGGCTGAGGACGAGCAGGTTGTCGCTTCCATCCGTGAAGCTGCACCTGATCTTCTGTTTGTTGCACGTGGGGCAGATACGCAGGAACCTTGGATTCACAAGTACAAAGACGTGCTTCAAGTTCCCGTAACCATGGGGGTTGGAGGCAGTTTTGATGTGATATCGGGGAGAACCAAACGTGCACCTAAAGTGTTCCAAAAGTTAAGACTGGAATGGTTTTACCGTCTGCTTCGCGAACCTAGCCGGGCTGGCCGAATGCTTGCGCTTCCGAAATTCGCCATCAAAGTGATGCGGGACAAAGAAAACGTGACTAAAGTCCGTTAAAATTAGGCTATTACGCGTAAAATGCACGTTTTTGCTAAAAATTGAGGTTGGCATTTCGCCTGTGATCAGCGTATAATTCATTCCGGATTACATGTGTCGTACTGCTTGAATTAAAACGTTACACTGAGCAACTACGATAGCAAGGCAACCTTTCGATCGCTGTTATCCCCAGATTTCTTTTATTACCCTTTATGAGGGTGAAATCAGGTGATAAAGGCGAACGCTTCGCTTCTACAGGTTTTCCTTGCCCTCTTCGTTATCGTGTAACAAGTTTTCAAAATAACTAACAAAACATTTTTATATATAAAAAGAGATCAGGGGATTTATAATTTCTTACGGTATTATAATTGGGGGTCGAATGTTCAAATGGTAGCGATCTTTATCATTGGATTTATCGTGTCAATGGGACTGGCTCTTGCCCTGACACCACTTGTCAAAAAGTTCGCAGTCAGAATCGGAGCAATGGATACGCCGAATGCACGTAAAGTGCACACTCGGATTATGCCGCGCCTTGGTGGTTTAGGAATTTTCCTGGCCTTTATTATTACAGTTGCCGCATTGCTTCCTTTTGTGTCATCATGGTTTACTACAAGAGACATGAGCTTTGTCAGTGCTTTTCTGATTGGTGGCTCGATCATCGTACTGATTGGTGCGTTGGATGATCGTTTTGAACTGTCAGCCAAAGTGAAGCTGCTTGGACAAATTATAGCTGCTGCTGTAGTCGTATTCGGATTCAATATTCGCGTAGACTTCGTCAACATTCCTTTTCAGGATGCATACTCTTCATTGGAAGCTTGGGTGTCTATTCCGCTGACGATCCTCTGGATTGTTGGTGTAACAAATGCGATTAACCTGATTGATGGTCTGGATGGTCTGGCCGCCGGTGTATCCGGTATTGCTATTGGTACCATTGCCGTGATGTCCTTCCTGATGGGAAACATGATGATTGCCTTGATGTGCCTTGTGCTTCTCGGTAGTATTGTTGGATTCTTGTTCTTCAACTTCCACCCAGCCAAGATCTTCATGGGGGATACGGGATCACTATTCCTTGGTTTCTCTCTGGCGATGCTGTCCATGCTCGGATTTAAACAAATTGCTGTTGTGTCCTTCATTACGCCGCTGATCATTATCGGTGTGCCACTCTCGGATACCTTCTTCGCGATCATTCGCCGTGCGGTACAACGGAAGCCGATTTTCTCACCGGATAAAGGTCACTTGCATCACTGCCTGCGTGAGCTTGGATTCAGTCACCGTCAGACGGTACTGATCATCTACGGTATTGCCGCATTCTTCGGTGTACTGGCGATTATCCAATCTTCCGCTGCGATGTTCGAAGCCAACTGGGTGACGTTCGTCGTGATCTGTATCATGATGTTCTTCCTCCAGGTCGGAGCAGAAGTCATCGGACTTGTAAGCAAAACCAGAAGGCCGGTCATTAACTTCCTGATGCGTATGCGCGTCAAGATGAACCCGGAAACCCGCTCGAAATCCTAAATAGAAACGCTCGTTTACTGATATTATTGAATATTCTTTCCACCCAAACCTTGTCCTTCATGGACAAGGTTTTTTGTTTATTTTGCTGTTTTTACTAAATAATTGGAACCTTTCGGCCGATATATAACGGTAACTGACTTAAAAAGAGGAGAGATGATACGTAATGCAACAAAAGAAACGGCCGTTGGCATGGATCATGTTGGTCGCTATGGTGTTCTCATTGTTCCCACAAGGTCTGTTCGGTGGGGCCGTTGCTTCGGCTGCGGACGGTGACACGACGACAGGATCTAACGCGTATACCACGTATTTTACACCAGATCTTAGAACGTTAAGGGAGACTGCTGCGCTGACTATCGTGCCAGATGCAACCAAGGCTTTCCTGACACGTTCGAATGCATATACAACCTCAACTTCATCCATTACAATCACTGGTTCTTACGCTTTTGTATCGAATACCAGTTTGAAGGTAAAAGTTGAACAGCTAAATCTGGTTACTAGCGGCTCGGAGAGTAAATGGGTCGCAGACTCTACAAAATCAATTACAACAGCAGTGACTGCTGATCCAAGTGGTAATAATAAATTCACAGCGAACAGTCTGAATCTGTTTCCAGGATTTAATAGAATCACTTTTCTAGGGAACCAAGGGTCAGTAGAACGTTCTGATACATTCTATGTATTGTACGATCAGGCTCCTTTTATTGAGAGCTTTCAAGTGTACACGGACAGTTCTGCTACAGGTGGAAACAAATCCTATAACTTGAATGAGGGTTCTAATACGGTTGTAGATACACAGCGTGTATCTATTCAAGGTAAAGTGCAGAACTCCACGCTCGTTAGCGTGAAAGTGAACGGAGGCGATGAAATCAATGCTTCCATGCTGCAGGACGGATCATTTTTCCTACCTCAGCTTGCCTTGAAGGCTGGACTAAATAACTTGAAATTTAAGATTTCAAGCGCATCCAATGCTATAGAAACAGAACGTTCTATTTATTATTTCGATAAAGATCAACCCTTTACGGATTTGAAAGTGCAATTAGGTGGACAGGACAAATCTATTCTAGGTAGCAATCCAACCTTTACAGGTACAAGTCAAACAACAGCAACCTTGACTGGGCAGGTGCTGCTTCCATATTCAGCGAGTGCCCAGCCATTTAGTCCAACAAATGGTGAGATTACTCTTTCCAATGGGAATTTGACACAACCAGCTAATTTTATCTTTACGACTACCCCTGAGGATGAAATCCTTATTACAGGATCAGATGGTGTTACCATTGAATATCGATTGGTCAAATTTCAGGTAACCACACCTTACAATCTGGAGCTCGCGGCGGATGGGATAACCCCTAAAAAGGAACAAACTTTGCGTGTTCGTCTTGCTTACGGTAATTTCAGTGCGGGCTACAACGCGAGTTACACTTACTCTGCAGGAGCACAGGATATCACCGAGATCTATTATTTGCCTGATTACAAAGCGGGTGAGGCCATTGATTCTCAAACAAAACTGGACGGAACCAAGTTGCAGAGTAATGAGTTCTTCATCCTCGTGGAGTCCAGTGAACAGATCACTGGGGATCTAGTGGGTGAGTATCTGCCAACAGGTACAACCAAGCTTACCATTACACCAGTTGATAACACGGATAAGATGAAACTGACAAACAATCAAAAAGTATATAAAATTTCTGGCTTCCTTGGAGGCGAGCAGCAGGTTCGTTTCTATTACGGAAGTCCAACCAACTTGCCCAAAGTTGTGAAAATCTCCTATGTAACTGCAAGTTCTATTTATGTAGAGAGCCTTCAAAACGGACAGACATATACATTCAATTCTAAAAAAAATGACCAAAAGCTTACGTTAAAGGGACGTTTTATTGGATTTAAAACGATAGGTGGTACTAACTTTGTTGCTGAAGTACTTGTAAATGGTAAAAAGTTTACTACAACGGACAAATTCCCTGCAGATGACGGCACATTCATTGTAGACCTGCCTGTATTAAAGCAGGGGCCGATTGTCTACGGTGAGAACACGATTCTCATTCGTGCTACGGATGAGGATGCGAATAAGCTTCCTATTACGATTTCGACGACGCTGAAAATCAATGTAATCGATCAGAATCAATCGACGGTTACATCTTTCATGCCTACGCTGATTCCTAAGGACTCTCGTCAGCAGTTTATTAACAAACCCATCACGCAATATGAAGATGAAGAAATGAAACGGATCTTCTCAGTCACACCTGAATTTGCGTTTAAAGAGGACAAGTATGTAACAAGCGAAGAGAACTATGATCTTGTTATTAACGGTGGCGGAGCCGAGATCGTAAATGTATATTTTGGCTCAGATAAGATTTTCACCAAAGAATTGACCACAACGACAATATTTGAAGTGAACCAACCTAGTACATCTGGGCTGCCAAGCTATGATATTACAGGGAACAGTGATTTGTTTATCGCCCGGATTCAGAATCTCAAGTTTGATGCACCGGGAACGCATGTATACACGCTCGAACTGATTAACAGCACGGGTGCTAGAACAACCCAGCGGCTTGAGATTGTGCGTGAGCCATCATCCTACCGTATCTTGTCTCCACAACCTACTGTAGGCAGTAAGATCGTTGTGAACAAAAACTTTGTTCGATTCGACATCGAAGCTGAGGGAGCAACGCAAGTATTAATCGGTAAAGAGCCAGCTGTAAAGCGTACAGATATGAACAATCGTTTTGTGCTGGATTATGTAGGTCTGAAGGCAGACAAAGATAACGCAATTAAGATCCAGATTATTCGTGACGGCGGCACAATCAACGACACAATTAATGTGTATTATACAAGTGCCATCGCGATTGATTCTCAATACATGGCGCCTAAAGTGGCCAGTAAATATACGGTGTTTAACAAAAATGTAATGCTTTCATTCCCGAAAGGAACAGTTCTGCAATCTACAACAACGAGCGGTATGGTGAAATTCTATCCCGACAACAAACTATTGTTTGGTATCGCTGATCCAAAAGACGGGGTCGTTGAACGTAAAAATGACTACGGTAACGTCATTGGAGTGAATACGGATGACAGAAGCACGAATGGTGCAAGCGTAATCCGAATACCTACCGAGTTGTCCAGCTTCTTTGCCTCGGTAATCAATACAGCTAACTTCACACAAGTATCTGATATATATTGGATTAGTGGTGGGTTGGGTGAACTTGGTGATCGTGGTACGAACGGGTATAAAGCAGGAACTAACGGAATTACCCCATATTCCATTGATGGAGAGTTCACGAGATATGCGCAGGAGCGTATTTTGACACCTTCCCAACGGGGAACGTTAACTCTGAGCTATGATCCTACTATTGTTGACGATGTAGGTTCTACCATTACGGTATACCGCTACTCGGATGACTCTAACGTAGGTAAATGGGTATCCATTGGTGGTGTAGTAGATACGAAAGGGCACACAATTACGGTACCGTTCGATGAATTTGGTTATTACAAAGTTATGAAGCAAAGCCAGAGCTACCCTGATATCACAAACCATCCATGGGCGCGTAATTTGTTGAATGCGATGTATTCCAAAGGCATCATGAACCCGCTTAGAACAAATGCCTTCGGTGCGGATGATCAAACGACACGTGGTGAGTTTGCTACATTGCTCGTGAGAGGTATGGATATTCCATTAATCAAAACGACTAAAACAACCTTCACTGATGTTTCGGAAAACACGAAATCCGATCGCTGGACATTCGAAGCGATTGAGACGGCTGCACGTGCAGGTATTGTGCAAGGGCTTAGTGATGGATTCTTTGGACCAGATCAACCTGTTACGCGTGAACAAGCAGCAGTTATGATCGCAAGGGCCATGAATGCCAAACTCGCCGCGAATGACAGCAAGTTATCTGCGACATTGGCAAAATCGTTCCTGGATTCAAGCTCTATCGATTTCTATGCACGTCCAGCCATCGTGGCGGTTACAAAAGCCAAAATCATGGAAGGAAGCCCTGTGACGATTCCAGGCGCAACCAAACCTCAATATCAGTTCAATCCGAAAGGTAACATGACTCGTGCGGAAGCTGCCAAAATTGCAGTAGAGCTACTCAAGAAGAGCACGAAGCTATTCCCTAAAACGTTGAGCTAATCTAGTATAGTTATGAATATTTGGAGAGGACCTGTCCCTGTTGATAAAAAGGGCGGGTTCTTTTTATGGCCGTATAATCACTGGTAAAGAACACTTTTATAATAGAAGAAAAGAGTTTTTTACCAATATCTATTTTTGTAATTTGCTAGAGTTTAAGATACAATAACGGTAAATACACAATGATCTAGAGGGTGAAGTTAGCTAATGAAACCGATTTATTCGAAAGCCCAGCTGGGCTACATGAAGGCAAAGACACAGTTCGAGAAACAAGCAGTCATTCTGGAGAAGAAAATAGAAGATACACGTAAAACGCAGGAAGTTTCCCAAGAAGTGATGGAAGGGCTTGTACAGGCGACTGGCTTCCATGAGGCGTATAACAATTTGGTTCTGGCTGAGAATGACTTAATTGAATGGTCTCACACCACGATGAAACATGAGAAGACGTACCGGGAAAATAGACAACCCATTGACGACATGTATCTGAGATTGAACAGTGATCCGAATATGCGTGCTCAAATTATTGATCTTGCGATGAAAATTCGCTAAGTTATAGAACCAGAGTATTACGAAAGACATTCCATATGGAATGTCTTTTATTTATTTTGTAATTAGAAGAATTTGTCGCTTCATGCAGCGCGTTATCGGGTATAAATAAACGTCCCCATCAATCCAGACACAAGATAATTTCCTTCAGATTGCTCCATCATTGGTGGTTTACAGGTTTTGAACCTCGCATTTACCCGCACTGTATCAATACATAAATAAGTTCAAAACTTTTTTTGCTGAATCCGCAACTTTTTGAAATCTGCTGCGTTTAAGATGTAGAGTCAAAAACATTGGGGAACTTACCAAGAATGACCTCGTGAAGAATCTTGTCTATTTATTAGAAAAAATTGCTTTACGGCATGGAAGACCCATTGTATAATACGTAAGGTAGGATTAGGAAACTACTCTATTTTCGTATGGATCTATTATTATTATCGTTTACAAGTTTCTGTGATATGCTCACAGACATCATTTATATTAACTTGCTCATGACTCTGGAAAGGGGGTGCGACAATAGAATGAGGAACACGAGCGACCCTATTAAAGAAAATTCCAATGTTATGAACGCCCAAGGAGGAGAAAAAAAGGTTATGAAGAAAATTTTATCCGTAGCTCTGTCTACAGCAATGGCATTCTCAATGTTTGCATCTGTAGCATTCGGTGATACAGCAGTTTCGCCACAACAACAGTTTGATGCATTGAAAGCAAAAGGTGTTTTCACTGGTTACCCAGATGGAACAGCTGGTTTGGACAAAGAGATGACTCGCGCTGAGTTCGCAAAGGTTATCACTAAATTGCTTGGCCTGAAAGAAATCACTGGTGTATATTCTTACAACGATAAAAACTACAATGCTAAAAACTGGGCTGCTCCTTACATCGAAGCAGTAACAGCTGCAGGCATCATGGAAGGTAAAAACGTTGAGAAGAAAATCTTTGACTTCAACGGTAAAGTAACTATCGAAGAAATGGCGAAAGTTCTGACAATCGCTTTGGACCTCGAAGTTCCAACTGAAACTAACAACAGTGCGACAGCTTGGGCTAAAGGTTATGTTCAAGCAGCAATCAACGCTGGTCTGCTTGACACTAGCTTGAACTTCCAATCTAACGCTTCCCGTCAATTGCTTGTAGGCGCTGCTTACGCGATTGATCAAGCTCAAAGCTTGAAAGTTGCTTCTTATGAAGTAAGCGAAGCTGGTAAAGTTGTTACTTTCAAAATCAGCGACGGTGAATCCGTTAAAGTAACTTTGGATAAAGCTCTCGAAGCTAACAAAGAAACTGAAGTGAAATTCACTTACAAAGATAAAGAGTTCACTGAGAAAGTTACTTATGTAGTAACTACAGCTACTAAGTTGGAAACAGCTACTGCATCTAACTTGGCTCAAGTAGTTCTGAACTTTGATGGTAAAGTTGACAAAAACACTGCAGAAGATGCTGATAACTACACAGTTTGGGAGCGCGACAACCATAGCGCAACTAAAAACGTTAAATCCGCTGTTCTGTCTGCTGACGGAAAATCCGTTACTCTGAATGTTGCTACTACTAGTACTGATGTAGGTTTCACTAACCAATTGGCTTACCAAGTAAGCTTTAATAACATCAAAGCTGGAGACAAAGTTCTGAGTGTAACTAACCAAGAGTTCACACCAGTTGACTCCACATTGCCTGTTGTTGAGAGTGCACAAGCTCTGGGTAACAAAACAATCCGTTTGGTATTCAGCGAGCCAGTTAAAAATGCAAACCCTGGTAACTTCCAAGTAGACGGAAATACTTTGGTTGGTACAACTAAAGTTACAGGAAATACTGTAATTGTTAAATTGTACACTGCTCTTTCTGATGGTGCACACAAAGTAACTGCGACAAATGTTGAAGATTATGCTGGATTCAAGTCTTTGGCTAAAGAATTGAGCTTTGATGTAGTTGCTGATACAACTGCTCCAACAGTTGCTGTAGAAAGTGCTACTTTCGAAACAGTGACATTGAAATTCAGCGAGCCAGTTGATCCAGATACAGTATTGGCTTCCAACATCTATTGGTTGCAAGGTTCTACTAAGAACTACGCTACTGGATCGGTACAACAAATTTCCGATGACACTTTCAAATTCACTTGGGCTAACAAGTTGCAGTACGCAAGTGATGTTTATGTGACTAATGTAAAAGATTACTCTGGTAACACAATCGCTGCTGATACTAAAGTTGCAGTGAACCCTGTATTGGATCAAACTCGTCCAGAAGTTGTAAATGCTGAGTTGAAATCTGATGCTAAAACAATTACTGTGAAGTTCTCTAAAGCATTGGAAGCAGCTTCTGTATCTTCTAGCGACTTTGTAATCAAAGATGCAGATGGTAAAGAAGTAAGTAAATTGAAAACAACATCGGTTTCCGCAGATGCTAAAACTGTAACAGTTACTCTTGCTACTGCACTGACAGCAGGAAAAGCTTACACTTTGAACATTACTGGTGTTAACGACAACACTACATTGAAAAATGTAATTCTTCCTTATTCTAAAGAACTGACTGCAAAAGATAGCACAGCGCCAGAAATTGATGGAACAACTGTTGTTAGAAACGTAACTAACAACACAATCACAGTTTCCTTCAACGAAGCTATGGCTGTATCTGGAGACGGAGCAATTACTGACCGTGCCAAATACTCCTACTATGTTAACTCAACTGATGGATGGCAAGTTCTTCCTTCCTCAGTGAACATTAATGTTTCTTCCGATGGTAAATCCGCTATTCTTGGTTTCCCATCCAACATTCAAGTTGCAAATGTTCAACAAGTTAACGTTCGTCTTGTAAAAGACGTTGCGGGTAACTACCTGAAAGATCTTACTTCTGGTAACCTCAATGTAGTTAATGCTACTGCTGTTGCTTATAATGCTGCAGCTGCTACAGCAACTAACAAAATTGAAGTTGCATTCAATAAAGCTTTGCTCTCAAGCACAGTTACTGCTTCTGACTTCACAGTTAAAGCTGGTTCAACTGAGCTGAGCGTAATCAATGCTACATTGGCAAGTGACGCTAAAAAAGTTGTTTTGACTCTTGCTGATTCCACTAAGTTGAATGAAAATGGTACATTTGGTGCAGGAGTTGCTGTAACAGTAGATGTTAAAACTAATGCTACAACTTCCACTTCAGCTGGTGAAGTGATTGCTAATGGTTCCAAAACTGTAACTGATAGCATCCCAGCTACTGTAGATACTATTAAAGGTCTTGCTAACGGAAACCTGCAAGTTACATTTAATGAGAACCTTGTAGCTGCTCCTGCTGACCTTGATAACATTGCAACTGATTTTGTTATCAAAAATGATAATGGAACTTTGGTTCCTAATAAAGATTATAAAGTTGAATCTGTCACAAATGGCGTTGTAACTATTAGCTTCACTGCTAGTCAAGCTGGTATTGCAGAAGTATCTATCCCGAATCCTAGATTCTTGAAAGATGCTAACGGAACAGTAGTAGCTTCTTCCACTGCAAGTGAAGTAGAAGTTAAAGTGTTAGATGTTACTGCTCCTACTGCAACTCTGCCAGCAACAACTGGCACTACTAACAATGCTACTACTGTTGTAGCTACATTTAGTGAAGGTCTTTACATCAATGGTACAGCTGTTGCTAATAACACTGACGTTAAAACTGCTTTCACACCAGCAGGTGGCGTAACTATTACTTCAGCAATTTATGATGCAACTGCTAAAACAGTTACATTTACAGTTGCTGATGCAGTAGATAACAGCACAATTACACATCATAATGATGCTACAGCATTGACAGATGCTGTTGGTAACAAATATGTAGCAAAAGTTTACACTTACGCTGCTGCAGGAACTATCTGGACTACTAACTAATTAGTCTAGGTCTTTAAGAGAGGATTCCAATTGGAATCCTCTCTTTTTTTCATTTTAACAACATCGTAACTTTCTCCTCTCTCAAAACGTTTATACTATAAAGCAACAAGCAACTTATGGGAGGTTTGGAAGTGGATCAAAAGAAAATGGTTGTGAGCTTGCTCGCAAGTGCTTTGTTGATCAGTTCAACAGCTGGCATTGCAATGGCAGCGAGTACAACGAATAAAACGTCTGCCACCAGTTCAAATAGCAGTGCATCTAAGAAAACAACATCAACGAACAAAGTCGTACATACACTGAGTAATTTGTCCCCTGTAAAGGTAACGGCACGTAGCTCCGTGAGATTAACAGATGTGAACATCTTATCTCAGGATGATGGAAACGTTGTTACGTATACATTGACGTACAAGAACAATGACAGTACCCCGATGATGATGCTCGATTACTGGAGCAAGGTAAAGACCAAGGGAGGGACTCTATTCTCACCCAAACTGATTGCGAAAGATCAGGAGAAGAAAACGGTTGCGCCTGGATCAACGGTTGAGTTGACCTATGTTATGAAAGTTGGTCGCGAAGTGAAGCTGAGTGATCTGAACTTTCTCATCGTAAAATGGGATTTCAGTCAATCTAACTATGAACGTACGCTGGGTAAGTTTAATGTACCCGCATCCTATAGTATTACTACACCCGTAGGCAAACCGAAGACGGTTCGTCTAAGTGATTCTGCAGTGAAGGTGAAAGTGTCTGGTATTAAAGTGTTCCCAGGTGAAGATAAGAATCAGTATGTCAAAATTGGCGTGAATTTAAACAATATTAGTTACAAATTACTTGAAAATCCGAATATCAAATGGATCTTACGTACGCCAAGTGGTACGAACTACCCGTTGACGCCAGACAAGGATAGTACAAGCGTTAGCATTCAGGCTCAGGCTAATAAGGCACTCAGTCTGATGGCTTCTCTCCCCACTTCGGTAAAGCTGCAAAAGTCTGAGCTGTTGCTGGTGGAGGAGCAGGGTGAAGAGAAGACGGTCTTACCTGTTGCTGCGTTGCAGCTGCCTGAGGCAAGTAAAGCTACGAATGTAGAGGTGGCTGCAAATCAACCCAATATCATATCTGTTGAGGGACAACGATTATCTACATTGCTTGAGTCAGCAAAGGTCCGTATTGATGACGGTGAATATGATCTGAATATGCAATTTGTACTTAAGAACGAAGGCAAGAAAGCTGTTAAAGTACCAACATATACATTTGAGGTACGAACTGCTGACGGAACGGTTTATCCTATTGAAACCAAGGCATTAGATGCATTAAAGCTTAATCCGGGAGATATTAAAACGATTAAACTCAACGCGACCTTACAAGGTGATGGGGACACAAGCAAAATTAAGCTGTACGCGATGAGTCCTTTGGATAAGACTGAAAGCACGGATACAACGACTCCAACGAGTACAAGTAGCTTTGTTTTCTCCTATCCTGTAGGCGTATATGCGATTCCGCAATCTGTATCCACTGGAGACGGTTTGACAACCGAGACGGTCATTAAAAATAGTAAAGGAACGTTTGGTGTTTCGTTGGGATCGTTACAGCGTTTACCATGGTCGGATAGTGACATTGTGGCTGCGAAAGTAACGATTCGTAATGCTGGCAACAAAACGGTGCAGCTCCCAGAGCTCGAAGCCATGTTCACCATTGACTCGGCTCAAATTGATGGAGATAAGAAGTTAATCTATACGCAAAGCGGAAAACTGCTTGGAGCGGGTATGACGACCGAGGCTTATCTATTGACTAAAATTCCTTCTGAGCTTCGCATGGGACGTTTGGAAGTAAGTTTGATCGAAAAGGTTAGTGAAGAAGAAACAAATGAGTGGATCACATTAAATACGTCCGGTTTGATCCAGCCTGTATCCTACGTAGCAACGGGTAAGACCTATACAACTGGCATTGCGGATAAAGAGACTGAAATGGGTGTGCGTAGAACGATCCGTTACCCAGGAACCTCATCTGATATCGTATATACCGAATTCGAAATGACAAACAAATCGTTGCGTCAAAGTGGGCTTGGCAAACTGGTGGGTTACTTCAAAACATCGGACGGTCAATATTACAGAGCAACTGCAAAACAATCTGAGCGTTCACCTGGGCCAGGCCAGAAATCAATTGTTACATTCTGGGCTAAGGTTCCGAAGTCAGTCACATTCTCGGATATGCGGTTGGTTGTGGGTGAAGGCATAGCAGATAGCAAGTTTGTCATCGGCGAAGGGGAAGCCACAGCCTATGTGAATGCTCTGGCATTCGAAGTGCCACCAACTTCTATCAGTGTTCAAGGGACGCTGAACAATATTGATCTCTATCCATATTCGCTCTCTGCTAGTAGTGTACGTGTATATCTGGCAGGCAGCTCGTCCGTACAGGTTGAGATGAATTATAGCTTATCTCGCAATGAAGAGATTGAGATGGGCGAGAACGAACATAAATTAATTATCGCACTGACCGATCAAGCAGGTAAAACTTATGAGAAAGAGTTAGTCCTGGGAACCGATCTGAAAGCGGGAACGAATCAAACACTCACTTGGAGTGTAGAAGACAGCTTTTTCGAGAAACTGCGTGGAGGCTCGTATCGTTTGGCGGTATATGACCAGTTCCAGGGACAACGTATTCGTCTTGCGGAACAAGGCTATGGATACGATCTGACCAAGCTTCCAAAGGAAGAACCTGTAGATTCAAGATGAACGAAATCTTTCTACGAGATTAGTGATTTATCCACAAAACCTCGTTTCCAGAGAAATGGAAGCGAGGTTTTGCTTGTCGCATCCCTACTTTTTCTCTATAGTTAAAGTTAATAGATTTCCAGAGGAGGAAAATAAATCACATGAAGCCTTATATGAAAGTATCCCTGGCTGCGCTGGCGATTGGTGTTGGCGTGTGGGTTGGCTCTGTATACAGCAATACGGCAATAGGTGCAGGCACAAGCCAACCGGGAACAGCAGATGATCCGGTAGTGACCAAGAGTTATGTTGATCAACAAATTCAAAAGGCTCTAGGTGGCGGCACGAACACAGGGTCTGGAAATACATCAGGTAGCAACAGCGGATCTACGGGAACCGGAAACTCGGGAAGTACAGGTGGAGATACAACGCTGCCTCCATTGGTATCAGGAGCTTCTGATGCTGTTGAGATTGTAACTGTAAAGCCAGGTCAACAGCTGATCGGTGCATCTGGCGCGGAGTTCATCGTACGCAGCGGTAAAGCTGTGATCGTCAGTGAAGGTACGAATGGTGTAGCTGATCTGACGGACGGGGTTGACTTGACGAATGGTCAGACAGCACCGACCAATCACTTGCTCTCTTTTCCAAGAGATGGACGGGGTATAACGGTATTGGATGGTAACAAGTACAGCCTGACTGTCATGGTACGTGGTGGATATTCTCTGAAATAGGATGAGCACTTTTCGGACTTTTTATTCATTTCATTTGTTCAGATTAACCAGTTCTAACAAACATTAATACGGCTAGCCAGCACTGTTCCTGCTCACTCTATAATTGTACAAAAACAATAACCGGAGGTGCAGGAATATGGCTAGAAGCAACCGCAGAGTGGTACCGGAAAGTCGTCAGATGTTGGATCAGATGAAGTATGAAATGCTGCTGAGTTTGGTCTGAATGTGGGATATGGCGGTAGAGGCCTTGCTGGTGCAGATACCGAATTTGGTTCTGAACTGGGTGAGGTGAGTGATCACTCCTATGGACAGTATAAAGGCTGGGGCCATCTGACTTCCCGTGAAAATGGGTCGGTCGGTGGAGAGATTACGAAACGGCTGATTCGCCAGGCAGAGCAGCACTTATAGGGTGTTTTCCTTATCCCCATTTGTTTGACACGTCTTGACAAATACGTTAAGATGGCAGTTGAGGTACGCAGCCTTTTCCACTAGGGAAAGGTTGATTTTTTGTTGAGGCCATTACCTGAAAAATCCTTATCTTCGTAACTGCGGACCCTGCGTCCTTATTCCGCCCGGAAAGCTTTCGAGGGTACAGTGAACGAATCAACGTAAATGTTTTGTTCGGGCAATCGCCATACTACTGGTTATGGGAGGTTGAAACTTCAATGTCTATTAAAGGCCGACATCTATTCACATCGGAGTCTGTAACTGAAGGACATCCGGATAAAATTTGCGATCAGATTTCGGACGCCGTGTTGGACGCGTTCCTGGCGAATGATCCAAACGCTCGTGTAGCGTGCGAAGTTTCCGTGGCTACAGGCCTTGTGCTTGTCATCGGTGAAATCAGTTCAGCGTCTGAATACGTGGACATACCGTCCATCGTTCGTAATACGATTAAGGAAATTGGGTACACTCGTGCCAAGTTCGGTTTTGACTTCAATACTTGTGCAGTTCTGACTTCTCTTAACGAGCAGTCTGCTGACATTGCACAAGGCGTTAACGCAGCTCTGGAGAACCGTGACCCGGAACAAATGGCTCGCGAGACAGAGAACATTGGTGCTGGAGACCAAGGTCTAATGTTTGGTTTTGCAACCAACGAAACACCTGAACTCATGCCTTTGCCAATTGCATTATCCCACCGTATCGCTCGCCGCTTGGCTGAAGTGCGTAAAAACGGTACATTGGAATATCTTCGTCCGGATGGTAAAACTCAAGTAACGATTGAATACGACGGTGACAAACCGGTACGTGTTGATACAATCGTCGTGTCTACTCAGCATGCTGAAGAGACTACATTGGAGCAAATTCAAAAAGACATCAAAGAACATGTAATCCTGCCGGTCGTTCCAGCTGAATTGCTGGATGAGCAGACTAAATATTTCATCAACCCAACAGGGCGTTTCGTTATTGGCGGACCTCAAGGAGATGCGGGCTTGACTGGACGTAAAATCATCGTAGATACCTACGGCGGTTATGCACGTCACGGCGGTGGCGCGTTCTCCGGTAAAGATCCAACAAAAGTAGACCGTTCCGCAGCTTATGCAGCTCGTTATGTAGCGAAAAACCTTATTGCTGCAGGTCTTGCCGACAAAGTGGAAATCCAGCTCGCTTACGCGATTGGTGTGGCCAACCCGGTATCGATCAACGTAGATACATACGGAACAGGCAAAGTCAGCGAAGAGAAATTGGTTGAGCTTGTGCGTAACAACTTCGATCTTCGTCCAGCTGGTATCATCCGTATGCTGGATCTGCGTCGCCCAATCTACAAACAAACAGCTGCATATGGTCACTTCGGCCGTACAGATCTGGATGTACCTTGGGAGCAAGTGGACAAAGCAGATATTTTGAAAGTGCAAGCAGGTCTTTAAGTTAACAGTTAAACTTGAATGCAAATATGATATACATGAAGCCTTTGGTTCCTCTATGGAGCCAGAGGCTTTTTTTGCATCTTTAACCAAAATAAACAACCTATAATTACCAAATGATTAAACGAAATCTCTTCTCTGACCGACATACATATAGAGGTCTGTATATCAGATATGAGGATAATGAAATGAGGAGGAAGGATGGGTGTTTGTGAATAAATGGGCCCGTAAGGGATTGATTAGTCTTATGATCGGTATGTTAGTTGCACAAGGTTGGTTGACCGGATGGGTAGGAGGAAGTATCGCTTATGCAGCCGATCTTACAGGGAAGGGAATTAGCTCGACGACTCCTGCTTTAAACGAACAACAGGCGAGTGGATCAGCACCACTAACAATTGAATTCATCAAACCGGTAAAAAAAGTCGCTGCTACGATAGAGAAAATCTCTGTACGCCGGGTACAGGATGACTCCATCGTTACAGAAGTTCCCGTAACGGATGAAGCAGTTACAGTCTTAGCAGATGATGCGGTTGCCGATGCAGATTTGGGGAGAAATGTACGTATTCAGCTTCCCGCATCTCTGCCTGGTGGATCATTCTATGTCATGATTGGCAGTCAATCTTTTGTTTACGGCGATGGTCAGTCGGTGGAGGGATTAAACAAGGAGTGGACATTTCGAACGGCTGGAGTTGGTTCTGCACAGGTAAAAGCTCAGTCGCCTCTTAATGCTGCTACGAATGTAACTGCCTCAGCTAATATTCAGCTCACATTTGACCGGGCGATGAAGGTGGGAGCGGGCAAGATGCAGATCTATCGTGGCAGTACACTAGTGGAAGAGATAGATGCCAATTCGTCACGGATTAGCTTCAATACGGACAGAAAGACGGTAACCGTTGATCCTGTGAACAATTGGGCGAGCAACAGCACGATTTACATAGAAGTGCCGGAAGGATTTTTGCGTGATGATCTGAACAATGATATGAGCACCATTCAGCGGACGACTTGGGGATTCAATGTCATATCTGACCCGACAGCACTAACAGTATCCAGCCTTTCGCCTTCGAATGGAGCAACGGGAGTATCGCTGTCCGGTGAATTCACCTTAACGTTCAACAAGGAGCTGGACCGTAATTTTACAAGCTCGGCTACGGTGAAAAACGCAAATGGCGGAATTGTGGCCTCCACTACGTTAATTAATACGTCCAACCCTAGACAATTGCGTATTATCCCGCAAACGAGTCTCACCAGCAATACAACGTATACCATTGATATTCCTGCCAATGTATTCCGGGATCAAGCGGGCAACCTGTTTACAGGCTTGAATGGAGCAACATCGTGGACAGTTAGAACTCTGACGGTAGATACAACGGCTCCTGTACTCAAGACAGCGAAAATGTATAGCAACTCAATCATTCGATTGACCTATGATGAGTTGCTCTCCAGCCTTGACCCATTTGCCTCCAGCTTCACGGTTACAGTAAATGGGGAGAACCGGAATGTGAGTACCTCTTACGTTTCAGGAGATAGCGTTTATGTCGTATTAGATACCGGTGTAGCAGTTGGACAAGTGGTTAGAATTGCGTACGCTCCGGGAACAGGAACACGCAAAATTCAGGATTTATCTCTCAATGCAGCAGCAGCATTTTCAGCTAGAGATGTGGAGAATAGTCTAGATTCCATCATGTCCAAGCCTCGTGAAGGTAACGCTTATTACAATACCATTACCCTTTACTATCCAGAGACAGTCTATATAAGCTCCAGTGATGCGGTAAGACAATTCAGTGTGACAGCAGATGGATCAGGGGTGGGTATTAGCAGTATTTCTACCAATAACAGTTCGATAGTAACACTAAATCTCAGCCGTTCGATCCAAAATGGTGAAGTGGTACAAGTATCCTATGCACCAGGAACGTGGCCAGTGAAAGACAGTCGTGGTCAGGCCCTAGCTGGATTCAACGGGTTCTATGTACGTAACAGTATCGACACGAAACCACCTGAATTCAAGAGTGCAGAAGTAAGTGGTACGAAGATGTGGATCAGATACAACGAGCCGCTGAGCCGGAACAACAAACCGCTCAAGAGCCAATATTCGGTTTTGGTAGACGGAAAAGCCGTCTATGTCAATGATACAGATATAGAAGATGACCTGATTACTTTGACGCTGGCAAACACGGTTTCAAGTACTCAGAACGTTACGTTTTCTTATGTACCGGGTACCTTGCGGTTAACCGATCTAAACGGCAACCCTGCAGGCTATGTTAACCTGGCTCCGGTTACTTTCACCTATGGAAATGGAAAAATACTTTCGGCTACCTTGCAGGGAGACAAAGTATATATTAACTTCCGGGATACGCTTCAGGCACAAACAGCATTAACTGCTTCCCAGTTTAGCGTGCAGCTTGGAGGAACAACAACGAATGTTCTGAACGCTTCCATATCGGGTTCAATTGTGACTTTGAGCCTTTCGAACTCGGCGACAGCGGGCCAGACAGGCACCGTCAGCTATACTCCAGGTGCTGTGCCATTACGGGATGCGTTAAATAACACTATTGCAGCATTTGGACCGCTTGCATTGCAGCAAAATGGCAGTTCCACAGGTAGCCAGACGACAAACAGTCGCCCTTCTTGGCTAACTGAACAGGATGCATCAAGCTATGGACAGGCATTGCTCGTCATGAGCAGTGATACGGCTGCTACTGCCTCCATGATGTCACGAAATAACCGTTCCACTCGTCAATTTAATGTGGATGCGACCAAGCTTTTGCAGGCCTTCCAGTACGCAGCAACATCTGGAAAAACGGCACAGCCTGTTGTATTTGAGGTCCCTGCCAGTGAATCTTCCGCCTATGTAGGATTTCCACTCAATACACTGGCTCAGGCTGTAACAAGTAATCGGACAGGTTCAATCGGTATCAAGTATGGGGATCGTCTGTGGACAGTTCCTTTGAACAATTTGAATGTATCCACAATGAGTCAAAGTGTAGGTGGGAATACAACCAGCACAGATGCCTCCTACTTGTATGTGCAGCTCGAAACCGTACCTGTATCAAATTCAGGAACCATAGATGGGATGTTGGCAAGTGCAGGGGCGCAGAAACTTGGAAATGTTACAGATATCTACCTATCTGCGTTTAACGGGAATACGAATCAGCGGGTAGAACAGAATTTTAAAAGCCAACTGTCGATGCAGCTACCTGTGAACACACCTACTGTGACATCCGGGTTTACTTATATTGATCCGATTACACTAATTCTCGCAAATGTACCTCATACGTTCGCAAATACGACAACAGGAGTAGTCATTAAAGGACAGATAAACGGTAATCAAACCGTGGTCCCTGTAACTCATGCCGTAAGCTATCAGGATACGGCCAGTCATTGGGCCGGTGCTGTCATTAAAGAGTTGTCGTCCAAATGGATTATCGGTGCAACGAATGGTTCCTTCTACGGACCCAATCAAACGATTACGCGTGCAGAATTTGCTGAATTGGTAGCCAAAGGACTTGGGTTAAAGGGAGATCAGACAGCTGCACGTCGTTTCCGCGATATTCGTGGTGGTGATCTTACAAGTGCCTATATAGGTGCTGCGGCAGAAGCAGGTATTATTACAGGAAATACCGATGGTACCTTCAAGCCGGATAGTGCGATTACCCGTGAACAGATGTCCATTATGATGGTTCGGGCCATGAATTATGGTGGAAAAACGGTATCACTGCAATCTTCAGCGGCCTCCACATTATCGAAATTCAAGGATAGCAACAAAATCCAATCCAAGGATTCTGTCGCCAAAGCAGTGCAAGAAGGAATCATCCAAGGAATGACGTCCAAAACATTTGTCCCTCAAGGTAATGCTACTCGTGCACAAGCAGCGGTGATGTTGAAGCGTGTACTGAACAAGTTGGGCTATCTATAAGAGACATTGTTGTTATAAGAATTTATAAATAATTGAAGGACTTCAATAGTACAGGGCAACCTTGTGCTTCTGAAGTCTTTTTTCTATTGAAATGAGAAATTACACGTAAAACATAATCAGATACTCAACCAATAAATACCTGAATTCAGGCTCCGGGCGTAACTTTTTCCACAAAAAGTAGTCTATTAATAGAAGAGTATACTAGAAATCTCGCTATCTGCTGCCACGTGGTAGAGATCGTGATATCTAAGATTGATATACAAGATGGGAGAGACGTTTCAAACATGCTGGGGAAACAAGGGAAACGGCTGAACGACGTTAAGGGCAGCAAGGCGAAGAAATGGGCGATTGTGACGCTGGCAGGCGTGATCTGGATTGCACCGGTTCTGGGAGCGGGACAACAGGTGTGGTCGGGAAGTTCATGGCAGTCAGTAGCCGCTGCGGCATCTACAACGACAAGCAAATTAAGTGAAGAAATTCTGACTTCGGGTGCGAAGTTGATGAAATACAGTTATACAACAACACGTTCCGGCTCGAAGGTGAACGTACTGGCAGACGTCATTCAAGTGGATTTGCAGAATCCCTATGTGAAGCTGGACGTCATGACAGGCAAGGGCGGCAATCTGAACAGTAAACAAAGCACGGGTGGCATGGCTAAGGAAAACGGAGCAGTAGCCGCCGTGAACGGCGATTATTTCAATGTATCCGGGGAACTTGCTCCTATCGGTGGACAGGTCTCGGACGGGGTCCTCGTATCTACACCATCGGAATTGTCAGGCATGTATGCCCTTACCGTAACCAAAGACGGCAAGCCGATGATTGATGAATATTCATTCGATGGCACCGTGAAGGCAGACGATGGTTCGACGTTTGCTTTGCGTGGGATAAATAAGGAGGATTACACGGTCGAATCGGGTTCGGTCAAGTACAGCCATGCCAATTCGATGTATATTTATACACCGGCTTGGACGTCCACGAAGCGGCCGAATGATCCTTCGACCACACCAACTGAGGTACTTGTGCAGAACGGTGTAATTACCCAGATTTCCGATAAAAAGGCGTTAGACATGACGGTGCCGGAAGATGGGTATATTTTGCGTGCGCATGGAACGGCTGCGACATGGATTATGACTCACCTGGCGGTTGGGCAGACGCTGAATGCGGATTACAAGCTAAAAGCCAAAACAACCGGGGAAACTGTTGATCCGAGCAACCTGCAAATGATGATTGGCGGTCATACCATTCTGGTGAATGGTGGCAAGGCGGCTACGTTTTCCCGCGATATTGTAGCTTCCGGGATCGGTGGTATTCGTGCCAGAACGGCAGTAGGGTATTCTCAGGATGGTCGATATGTCTACATTATTGCAGCGGAGAAAAACAGTAATAGCAGCGGCATGTCGCTGACTGAACTGCAATCCTTCATGACCAGCATTGGTGTATGGAAAGGCATGAATCTGGACGGAGGCGGCTCCACAACGATGGTAACTCGTCCGCTCGGCGAGGAGACAGCAGGGCTTACGTTCAACACGGAGTACGGTACAGAGCAGCGTCAGGTTGTAAACACGCTGGGCGTGTTCTCTACGGCTCCAGAAGGTAAGCTGAAGGGCTTTGCCGTGAGTGGCAGTCAAACGTTGCTGGTAGGGCAAGAGGGCAAGTATACAGCCAAAGGATATGACACCTACTATAACCCGATTGCGACAGGCGATATCAAGATGACGTGGAAATCGAGCAACAACGGCATCGTGAGTGTAAGCAATGGAACGATCAAAGGTGTGAAACCAGGCACAGCGACGCTCACCGCAACAAGTAACGGTGCTTCATCTTCCATTAAAGTTACCGTGCTCGGTGGCAGTGAACTGGCTTCACTGACAGCAGGATCTGGACTGGGATCGCTCCAAGCGGGCACAACGATCTCCATTCCGGTGACGGCGAAGACCAAAGACGGACAAAGTGTAACGGTTCCGGCGGACTCGCTGACATGGGAATTTATCGGTTTCAAAGGTAAAGTGGCTGCAGACCAATTAACCGTATCTTCTGTGAATTCCGGTGCTCAGGTTGGTTATGCAATCGGTCGTTACGACGGCTACAGCACGGTGGTTGTGCTCTCCGCTGCAGCAAGTGAAACGATATGGGAGAATTTCGAAAATGTAAGCTACCCGATCAACTTCACCACCAACGCAGCAGGTGTAACCGGATCGGCTTCCGTGACAGCCGGAACAGGTGAAAAAGCGGGCTCCAAGGTGCTGCAGCTGAGCTATGACATGACCGTGGGAATAGGTAAAATGTATGCTTATGCCCAACTAAACGGTTCCACTGGCAAAGAGGTATCTGCGACAGCTACATCGATGTCTATGGATGTTATGGGAGATAAGAGCTTGAACTGGCTGCGTGCTGAATTTACTGATGCCAGTGGAAAAACGGTATATGCCGACCTCGCTAAAGCGATTGATTGGGACGGTTGGAAAAAGCTGAACGTGGACCTGAATGGGCTGAACATTGCTTATCCGGCGAAGCTGAAACGGGTGTATGTGGTGAATGTGGAAGAAGGTCAGGATGAGCGTGCGAAGACAGGCACGGTTGCTTTTGACAACCTTGCTTTCACCATGCCATCCAAATCCAGTGAAGTAGGGTTGCCTACAGGAACTGCTTCGCTGGTGCTTGGACAGAAATCCATGACGGTGAACGGAACGAAAAAGGCAATCGACGCCGCACCTGTACTGAAAAATGGAACAACTTATGTTCCAATCAAGCATGTATTGGATGCTTTTGGCGGACAGGCGAGCTGGGACAGCAAAAATCAACGGATTACTGTTGTGCGTGGTGGTAAGCTAATCGATCTGGTTGTAGGTCAGAAAGAATTCATTATTAATGGTAAAAGACAAAGCGCAACAGTCGCACCTTACGTATCGGGTGGTAGGACTTTAGTACCTCTCAGACTCGTTTCGGAGCAGCTTGGACTGACTGTAAAATGGGAACAGAACACGAAGACCGTTACCATCTCATCGTGATATGGTATGATATATACCGGAAACGATAGAAATGGAGTCGAACAAACGTGGATTTACAAGCCGATGCCATAGACCGCGTCATAAAAAACGCCATTCAAGTCATGGAAAACAGTAAATATCAAATGTTTGAGATTATGGACTCAACCCGTAATGAGCTGAAAACGCTGAACGAGGAGTTGAAGTCGGTTCTGAAGGAGACGGCGGAAACGATCGAGAAAGTAGATCAATTGGAGCTGAACTACCGCCGCTCCCGGATCCGGCTAACCGAGGTTAGCCGTGACTTCGTCCGTTATTCCGAGCATGATATCAAGCAGGCGTATGAAAAAGCGACGCAGTTACAGCTGGATCTGATGATTTACCGTGAAAAGGAAATGTATCTGAAAGCCCGTCGGGATGATCTGCAGAAGCGTGCCAAAAATGTGGAAGCTTCGGTGGAGCGCGCCGAGACGATCGGTTCCCAGATGGGGGTTGTACTGGAGTATCTGTCGGGTGAGTTGGGTCAAGTGACCCGTATTATCGAATCCGCCAAAAATCGACAAATGATTGGTTTGAAAATAATTTTGGCCCAGGAAGAAGAGCGGAAACGTATTGCCCGTGAGATCCATGACGGACCTGCACAGATGCTCGCAAATCTAGTGCTTAGGACGGAAATTGTAGAAAGAATGCTCATAAAGCAGGATTTTAAGATGGTCCAGGCCGAAATAGTAGATTTGAAAGGCCAGGTTCGTTCGAGTCTTGGAGAAATGAGAAAAGTTATTTTCAATTTGCGTCCTATGGCACTGGATGACCTGGGATTGATTCCGACGCTTCGGAAGTACGTGCAGGATTTTGAAGAAAAAACAAAAATCCGCTCGCTTTTTGAAACGAGAGGCAAGGAACACCGTTTGTCTTCCGCAATGGAGGCAGCGATCTACCGCCTCGTGCAGGAAGGTCTGTCCAATGCTGCAAAGCATGCTTATCCCACTTATGTTGTAGTGGAAATTACATACCAGGCTCAGCTCGTCAAAATTGTCGTGCAGGACAATGGGCATGGATTCAAACCGGAGCTTCTTGCGAAGAAGAGCAAGGATCATACCCACTTCGGTCTGATTGGGATGAGAGAGCGGGTTGAACTGTTAGAAGGAAGAATAGAGATCGAATCCGCGGAAAATCAAGGAACCAAAATAGTGATTCATATCCCGACAAACGTGGATAAGGGAAAGGAGTAGCAGGATGGAAAACCGTGATACTGGAAAGACATCAATTAAAGTTCTTTTGGCTGATGATCATCAGCTGTTCCGTGAAGGTTTGAAACGCATTTTAAATATGGAGGACGACATTGAGGTCATCGGCGAATGCGGCGATGGAATTCAGGTGCTCGAATTCTGTAATCAGGATAAACCGGATATCGTATTGATGGACATCAACATGCCGGTAGAAAACGGGGTTGAAGCAACGGAGAAATTGCGTGAGCTGTTCCCGGATGTCAAAGTCATTATCTTGTCTATTCATGATGATGAGAGCTACGTGTTCGAGACGCTGCGGAAAGGCGCTAATGGATATCTGCTGAAAGATATGGAGGCCGAGTCCCTGATTAATGCGATTCGTTCCGTTCATGAAGGGCATGCATTCATCCACCCTAAAGTAACGGGCAAACTGATCATGCAGTTGCGTCGTATGACGTATCTTAATGAGACAGGGGCAATGAGTGAGGGAGCTTCGAAAGAGGCAGGCGTTAAATTTGTCGCGGGCGACAACAATCCGCTTACTCGTCGTGAGGCTGAAGTGTTGCGTCTGATGGCTGAAGGTAAGAGCAATAAAATGATTGGTGAGTTCCTGTTCATCAGTGAAAAGACAGTAAAAAACCATGTCAGCAGTATTCTGCAGAAGATGGAAGTAGACGATCGTACGCAAGCGGTTATCAACTCGATCAAATATGGTTGGGTTACGCTCTAATATACAATTGTAATGATGTAGTGTGTTGTTAACAAATATAGGCTTCTGTTTACTCGCGCCCATTCCAAGATATTGGACTGGTTAGCGGGTTAATGGACTTTATTACAGCAAATGATCAAAGTGTGAAGCTGTGTAGAACTTACGTTAAGCTTCGGCATGAATGAGTGAACGACCTGGCCTGTCTTCTTCGTCCAGTGTCGATCAGAATGGAATATGAGCGTTCGGGATTTGCAAGTGTAACCCTTCAGGGGATGCAGCATATACTGCTGTATACAGGGATGTTCGCCATGGGTGAGCATGACCTTCCGAGGAGGTGCAGTTGCCATGGTTGCTCATCTGACTATGATTCTGCTCATATACTTCCTGGCGGCAATGGCCGTTCATGCCATGCACCAGCGCCATCTTTCTCGTCCGGACCCCGAAGGCTACGAGCAGATTCTGCTCATTCCTTCCAATCAGGAGCAGCGGATTGAAGGTATTGTAAGAGCGCTTTGCCGGGAATTATTTTACCGTGGAAAGAGCTTCACATTGACGGTTGTCGCTGATCGTACGGAAGCCGAAACGGTTCGAATCATTGAAAAGCTTATGCATAGGCAAGGGATGGAGTTATCCTATTTGTCTGCTGTCCCTTCCGATATGGAGCAGGGGAATCAGACAGGGAATCGTTCTATTCGCCTTATCGATTTGCGTGAGCCGAAGCAGTAGTTGCTTTTTTCGGGTTGAAATCACTATTCGTACGAAATGCTGAGACAGACCGGCTAAAGAATGTCATCAGTCAGACAGTACTTTTAATGTAGTCATACCTGCTTGCCAAGTTAAGCTTGGATTTCAGAAGTTCGAGGTTAAAGATTACAGCGTATGCTGTAGTCTTTTTTTGTCATTGTAGCCAAGCTTGCTGATAAATTAAATATGGGTTTTTATGCAATGTATGGTTATTGCAGGGTTTCTGTTCTTCTTTAGTTAACAATCAGAAGCTTTTTGAAATCAGAACTCTTAAGTTAAAAGTATAGACGGTACGGATTGGAAAAAGTTTCGCGTATTCAAAGAAAGATTATCGTTAATAGAGAATTGGTAAAAGGATACAAGGAAGAGGGTTTGGAATTACAATAACTTGTAACACCACTCCACGATTGATATAGTGGTAGTACAAATGGATATGTTTTGATTGGAATGACATGAAGCACATGCTCCGACGAAAAGTCGGGTTGGCATGTGCTTTTTTGCGTTTCGGGATATTGAAGCTGAGGGAGGAGAGCAGATGAAGGTTGGTTTATATGTGTGTCGAGTGAGAGAAGGGTGGAAGATGATTCTATCACTGGATATCCGAGTGGATGCGGCGTGGTGGCTAGAGGGTGTAAGTGGACAGCAGGTGTTGAAGTGGTTGCTGCTAGGCAGGGAGTTGCCTTTAAGTCAGGCTTCATGGATGGTAGAGAATTTTGAATCGGAGAAGGAAATGAATCAGTGGGTCGAACGTCATTGGCAGGTATATATGCGACGGAAACTGGAAGGGTACGAGCGGGCCTCCGGGGAACTGGAGGCTAGGGCAGAGATGGCGGGGAATGTGGGGATTGCCGCTGTAAGAGTTGCGGAGGTAGGCGGGATGGCAGAGCCATATCCCGCGGGGGAGTGGGCTCAGCTGGAGCGGGGCGCGGCCCTGCTGGCTGAGCGGCTTCGCGGCCGCCAATTGCTGGCGGCCGAGGCAGAGGCGCTGCTGGCGGATACGGCGCCGCAGCTTGCCTCGGTTTGGCGGGCGGCTGCGCAGCTCGCGCACCTATGGGGGCGGCTGAGCATAGCAGCCGCCCTGGAAGGGCCTGCCACGCGGCGGCAACGCATCGCGTGGCTTGGTCGCGCGCACAGCGCGCCCCGCTGCCGCCGATGCGGCAGCTTTGCCGGGCAGCGCGTGCCCTGCGCTGCCTGCGGCCTGGCGGCGTGCGCCTACTGCGAGGCTTGCCTCGCGCTGGGGCGCAGCCGTGCCTGTGCGCTGCTGCTGCGCAGCGCAGCGCCAGGGGCCAT